>CBEVQO010000002.1:0-494795 GCA_965552055.1 uncultured bacterium | reverse complement strand
TCTCGTTTAAAGCATGGTGCGATACCCCTGAATGTTATGAGCACAATCTCACAAGCGCAATTATAGAATGCAGATATCTGGGATTTTACAGCCCATTCGTTGATACAATAGCAGAGATAACAAATCCCAATCCTTCGCCTTCATGGACAGACACATTTTCGTTTACTCCAAAAGTAACAGCCTCACCAGTTTATATAGTGGTTAGGGTCTTCAGTGATGGTCATTCTAATTATGACCAGGTGAAAATAAATATCACAGGGGCATGGTCGGTCAATATACTTTCACCTGCAGAAAATGAAGAATGGACAGATGTAAGCGAATGCAAAGTGAAATACTCAACTGCTGGATTTTACGAGTATTATGTTAACTTTTATCTCAAGGATAGTCTGATAGCAACCGATTTTAAAATACGGCCAGGTATATACGAATATCCTCTAAATATACCTGAATTATTTGAATGGGAAGGTTGTTTGTATCTTGAAGTTATACAAAGTAAAAGAAGGTCTTACGATGGCAGATATATCAAAATAAATACCCTTCTCGCTAAACCCACCTCACTCACTGCTTTTCCCCTATCCTATTCCGAAGTAAAACTCGAGTGGTGCGATAACTCAAAGAAGAATACGGGCTATGAAATATGGTATAAGCCTGCTGGTGGCGAGTGGCAGGTTGACACTATTGGTGACACAACATCTGTAATTATGTCAAATCTTGATTATCATAAAACCTATTATTTCAAAGTGAGGGCGATTGACAATGAAGGAAATTTTTCTTCGTTCTCCGATTCCGTTGAATGCGAGCCTTTTTACTTTTACTCTGTTAGTAATTTAAGTGTGGATCAAATCGTTGAGCGAATATTAAAAATAGAGTGGGATTATAATGGGTTGCATAGCTGTTAAGACTCTTATCTCCGCTTTTCGGGGAAGAATATAGAGGGGGTCAATTTTGTACAATTCCTTGCAATTGTTACAAAAATGAGATTTCTAAGCCTTGAAAATATGAGGAAATACGCAGTGATAAAAATTGATAAAAGTCTGGGAGATTTTGGTGAGAGTATAAATTTGCTTCGCATCATAAAATCAAATTTCCTCTTGACGAAAAAAAAAGGTGATTAAAATGGTAAAAAGGAGGGAGTATGGTTTTGGCGGGGGTAAGAAAAATTAAAAAGTTTATAGCAAAAAGGGGTTTAGTACTAATAGGCTCGTTACTTTTAAACGTACTTGAGGCTGAATATTTTCCACTGGCATCTGATAGAATGTGGGTTTATGAGGTGAAAAAAGGATTTAATTTCGGAGACACTATTTTGTTGGTAGAGACTACATATATTGAGACTTGCAGGGCGCTTCCTGCGAACAAAGGTGGTCTCTCTGTTTATCTTTATTCTATCAAGCCAGAAACTGTTTATTATTCTAATACTCCGAATGAGATATTGGAGCTGCGTTCGGATATTGAAAAAGAATTTGATACAGTTTTGGCGTGTACTCTTGCGAAATTGCCTATAATAGTAGGTGACACTTGGCATTATTTATTATATCCGAGAAGTGAAGTGGGCCTTGTTATCGTAGTGGCAGACACTGAAGAGACTGTAGTTACTCCTGCCGGTACATTTATTTGTGTAAGGCTGGATTTCTATTCTTATAAAGAAAGAGTGGTAAGGAGATTATGGCTTGCGGATGGTGTAGGAATTATAAAAGACGAATTTCCAAGAGTATGGCTATGTAAAACCTTGGTGGATTATAAGTGAATAATGAAATGTTGTGGATTTTGATAGCACTGCTTCAGTTTAAACCGGAAGAAGCAAAAATTAAGCTAATTGAGTTTTGGGGAGGAACATTGATTATGGAAAGCAGTGAGTTATTTAAGTTCAAAAGGGCTTACGGTTTACGACTTTTAAACACAGAATTTGAGTTTAAACGAACAATTTTAAGCATAGGACATCTCACACTATCTTCCCATTACTTTGAAATTATTCCTATTTCTTTTTGTTATAAACTGCCCTTTAATCTCATATTGGAATTAGAGACAAGTTTATGTCTAATTGCCTCAAATGAGAATGGTTATACTTTCGGAATGTTATTCTGGATTTATTATAGAGAAAAGGAACTTTGTATAAGGGCGAGAATAGGCAAAAGGGCACTAAAATATATTTCTAATAGTTTCGTTGAATTTCGTCCATTTTTGGAATTTAATAAAATAGGGGAAATGTATTTAATAGGAGGGTTTGAAATGAGTATAGGGTGGAGGTCAAAATGAGGACTTTTTTGATAATATTAGGCGTGTGCTGTTACTTACATTTACATGGAAAAGGCTGGAAAAAAGTAGTTCTGGAATTTTGGGAAACGGGTGGTTTTAATGGCTATGGCTACAATATATTGACAGAGGACAAAGTTGGTCCTATGTGGGATTTTAAAGTTTTAAATTTTAAATTTTACACAAGAGGAGCAATTTGCGAGATAGGACTCGCTGGAATATTTGGAGGAGTAGCTGAAGTTATTCCTTTATCTATTTCTCTTGAATTGTCGCGGAATTTTTTATTAACAATAGGGACAAGTTTATTTTATATAGGAGCAGGGAGGGAACCTTTATCCTTTGCTGTCGGCATGTTACCAGAAGAAAGCTGTGTTAAGTTATCATTGGGTAAAGAATTTATGTATAATTTTCAGATGTACAAACTTTGTGCCATAATTCATCCTGAGGTTATATTTATTACCACATCGTCCACTGTTATTTACTACGGTGCTGGAGTTAAACTAAGTATAGGAAGGAGGTTAAAATGAAAAAATATTGTTGTATTATGTGGCTGATTTCTGTACAAGTATTTGGATATAATCTAACTATCCGGATCTATCCTACTGCGAGGGATATAAAAGTGCATCTTTATGTATCTCGTCATATTTCAGGTAGGATATGGGCCACAAAGTACATAGGATCGCAATATACATCAAAAAATGGAGAAGCGACATTTTCAGTTACTTATGCGACCTATCATTATGATAGTGTGGCTTATTATATAGTTGCTGTAAAAATGGGACATCAATGGCTCAAAGTGGTAAAAATACCTGCTGAAGAGGAGTCCGATAGGTTAATTGAGATGGATTGCGAATTTACTAGGTTTACAAGAGTAGGTAACGGAGATTTTCTTTATTCTTTTATTATAATCACGGATCCACATGTAACGCGGACAGGTTCACATAAAAAACAATTGCGTGAGATGTTGGTTTACATTAATGATATACTGGATGATTATGAATATTTAGATCCCAAATTCTTAATGGTGTTGGGAGATTTATCTCATAGTGACCATATTGCTTATACAAGTAAAATCGCAGAATTAGAAACAGCAAAAGTGATATTAAACAATATAAATACATTGGAGGGCTTTGTAGAAAAAGGATTATTTTATGTACCATTAAGAGGGAATCATGATGTAGGAGTATGTGGCTATTCTATTTCTGAAGAACAAAGACTTTTTTATGATGTGTTTAAATATGTTTATTATAATTTATTTAAAGAAATTTTAAAGGAATGCAATTGCGAGATGGCAGAACTCCCGGTATATGACCCCAATTCAGGAGAGGAATATTGGTTTATTGATTTTTATTTTGAAATTGAAGATAAAAGATTTCTTTGTTTAGATTTTAATCATCATGATTACCCTCCAACTGTATGGGAAGGTACTAAAAATTTCACTGCAAAAGTATTGTGGGGAAACGGGGGTAATTATGAATGGTTAATGAATCATGTTAATAAAAAGAATGTTTTAATATTTGCACACCATCCATTTCGAAAAACAGGAGAATTCTTATGGTGGTGGGATTCTTTTTCAGCTGAAGACTATAACAGGATAGCGGACTCCTTAATTAAATATAATTATTGCCCGAATATATTAGGATGGTTCGCTGGACATACCCATAAAGATAGAGAAGATTTTGCTGAAAGAAATGGAATACATCTTTTCAAAGTTATCGAGACGGGTCAATGTTTTTACGGAGGTTCAGGATGGGTATTGCAAGATAAAGCTTCTTTTCGCATAGTTAAAGTCTATGGCAAACTCAACCCTCCTTCGAATTTGACTGCACAGATTCTTGACCCAGAGGCTGGCAGAATTCGTTTGCAATGGAAAGACAATTCAAATCTTGAATCTCACTGGAAAATTTATTATTCAGTCGATGGTGGTGATTTTACATTGCTCACTACTATCCCTACGCCTAATTCGTGGAAGAGGGATTATTATATTCAGCGCGATATTACACTTGAAACAGGGCATGAATACAAATTTGAGGTAAGAGCTTACAAAGAGAATGTGGATGCACTCTCACATTACTCAAACATAGTAAAAATTGACCTTCCTGTATTTTTATTAAAGCCAACTAATTTTGCAGTAAAAGCCATCGATTACAGCAATGTAAAATTAACATGGTGCGATAACTCTCGAAAGAACACAGGTTACGAAATATGGCATAAAGAGGTTATGAGTAATAACTGGCAGGTTGATACCGTTAGTGATACTACCTGTGCAATTGTTGATAACCTTGATTACCACAAAGAGTATTACTTTAAGGTTAGGGCAATTGATGATAAGGGGCATGCTTCTGCATTTTCCGATTCCGTAAAATGTCAGCCCAATTATTTCTATCCTGTTAATGATTTAAAAGCACATCAAATCGTTGAGCGAATATTGAAAATAGAGTGGGATTATGATAAATTACATAATGGATTTTATATCTATGGGCAGAGGCATCTCTATCCCGGAGAGCCTGCCGATGGTGATTTCTTTTCTGCTTTTGTGCCCGCAGACTCTTTCTCCTACATCACAGATTCACTCAGTTTCGGCAAATGGCATATCACAGTAAAGGCAATTTATTTGGAGAGAGATGGGGATACGATTTATTCCGAGCCCTGTGATACATCTGCAAAAGTGGTTCCCAATGCACCTTCTAACTTCGTTGCAGTGCCATTGGACGAAGCCACAGTTAATTTAAAATGGTGCGACAGATCAAATTACGAAACGGGATATCTGCTTGAATGGTTTAATCGTGAACATGGTGTCAGAGAAAAAATCATCTTCCCTGCAAATACTTCGGATACAACTATAGAACTACTGCTTGGAACAAATATTTTAAAATTATGTGCATTTTATGCAACAACCGAAACACTATACTCTGCATACGAATCCACTTCCATATATTTGAAGCCAAATGCACCTTCTGATTTTACAGCCGATGCAATAGGTTATGATGAAATTGAATTAAAATGGAAAGACAACTCAAAATACGAAGATTACTGTGTATTGATGTGGAAAGAAGAAGGAGAAAATTCATGGCAAAAAGTATTTTTGTCATCAAATACTCAAAATTACACATTTGCATCACAGCCTTACAGGAAATATGAATTTCGGTTGTATTGTTTCGAAAAAATAATGGTAGAGCCCGACCCCTATTATGAAATTGCTTCGGATACGGTATATACCGAGGAATATTCAATCCCCGTGTGGAGCGATGTTGACAAGGCATTATTTGCCAATAACAACAGGAAGTTTGACCCTCCTGTGCTTATGTTCACAAAACAGGGTAAAATATGGCTATCTCAAAACCTAAATGCTCCTTTCAGAGAAGAGCCATTGCAAAATGGCAGATGCCCTGCATGTGTCTCGCAATACTCTTATGCATGGATTGAAACCGAAGGAAATAAAGAATATCTTAAAATCAAAACATATTATCCGGACGAAATAAGGGCAGTTGACACTATAACGATAAATATTTATCCACGCAAATATTTTTCAACTCCCTCACTATGGTTCACCGATAGACCTTATCTTACTGTTGAAAAATTATCCGTGCCACTTACAGGTGGACGGAGCTGGAGCCTTATTTACATTGATTGCACAAAACTTCCTGCAGATGTTTATGGAGCATCAGGTGCTCCCGGGACTTATCTTTATAACTACAGAAAATACAAAATAGCATCAAGAGAAGAAATTGGCATTGTAGAAATTGACACAGGACATTATATTGCTTCGCCATCCATTGCCGTGAAAGATTCTTTTGTATTTATTGCCTTCTCCGTTAATGATTCTCTATTCCTTACAAGGATTAGGAAAATGCCATGGAATAGATTTATGAGTTTCAGAGTGTGTGACAGTATCGTGATTGATACCATAATGTTTGTGTCAAAAGGAGAACATCCTTCTATGGATATTTCATCTTCGGGTGATTTGTGGCTTTCATGGGTCAAAGATGATACAATCTACTGGGCATTGATCGAACCAGTTTATCAGTCGGCTTCTACATCGTCTTACACTCTGGCTTACATTCCTCCACAGCCGGATGATATAGCATCTCCCGAACCGGAACCCGAACCAGAGCCAGAATACACTCCTGCTTTCATAATTCATCGGCTTGAAAATTTACCTTCTTATTCTTCTAATTTCCCTCAAATACTTGCGGAAAAAGGTCTAGTATGGATGCAAAAAGAAGGAGGTATATGGAGAATAAAACTTGCAAAATGGGATGCAGGCAGCGAGAATTGGGAAACACCACAAACTGTATCGGGCGATACAAACTGTTATCATCCGCAAATCGGTATAAAAGATGATGAAATTTATGTCGCATATACTCGGGGAGATAAAGCACCCTACGAGATAAAATTTTATTCAACAGAAGAAATACCTGCACCATCACCATCTCCTCCGGAAAAACCATCACATTGTCCTATCCTCGCAACATTTGTAGATTCAATTTACATTGTGGAAAATAATATTTTGAATCCTTTCAGGGATTATTTCATTGATTTCTATCCGATTCGATTTAGCCCATCTGCTGTCTCAGGCAAATATAAATTTACAATTTTTGAAGGTCACCGTGATAGGGTTTATCTTGATGGTGTAGCATTAATTGTCGTTGAGCATCCGGAGAGTGTGAAAATTGGTTTAACATCATCAGGCAAGATTTTTGGTTATGATAAAATTTCACATCCTTTATTCTGCTACAATCAATGTGGTCAAAGTGTTCTTTCACTTGTAAAATATGCTGATGGATGGAGATACAGAGGTGATGAAAAAGATGTGCTTTTTGTCTGCTTCGATATATCTGGTATGGGAGAGGATATCGCAATAAGGTTCACGAATCAACTGGAAGCTCCTTCGAGACCTCCGGAATATCCCGAAATACCTCCCGAAGAAATTCCGTCACCAGAGGCGATAAAGAAAGAGATAGAAGCGGGCAATATAGTTATTTTCCCGGAAGATGCACCCTATCAATGCGAGAGAGTTATGGGAGCATATCCTCCTGTGCAATTTGAAGTTATGGCGGAAGGTGAGATTTTCTATCAGAGAGAAATTCCCGCACCTCATTATCTGCTTATCCATGTGCCTCAGGGTCAATCGGGTTATCTCTGGCTTAGAGTTAATTATCCGTGTGCATTCGCACTCGATGAAATCGTTGCATGTAATGTCACAGAAAACATAACCCCAACATTGATTTATCCGCAGAGTGCAAAGCATTCAATCGAAGGTGAAATGAAAGATAAACTTTGTGATACAAATAGAACATTTGTCCAGTTGAGAATAGGCGAGAGACTGGATATTGAATTTGATACAATTCCCCACACTCAAAAATTGAGCTTTATATTCGTATCAGCGGGTTATTACAGGCAGGAATTCCCTCCTTTGTGCAGGGTTAGATATGTTAAAGAAAATCTGCAGAACATGGAAGTTGATATGAGATGTGTTAGAAATAAGCTAAATCGTGCGATAAAAGAGCTTGTGTTTGCCGAATCCACATTTAGTGATTCATGGCATTGTGTAAACAGGACTTTCATAAGAATTAACAAATCGGTTCTTAAGATGAAAGAAGCTGCGAGGTTGCTAAAAATAAGAGGTAAAGGTCGGAATGGAGAGATTGATAGTTTGAGGAGCTGGAGCTTTTTACTTGCTGAAGCATGCGATTTGTTGACACTGCAAAAGATGAGGGAAGTAAATCTCACAAACACCGTCCGTGACAGTCTCTTCAGGCTGGCGATTAAAGCGATAAAGAAAGGAAGGGATTATTATAACACTCCTGCACCTGATATGCAGATTTTAGGGATTGAGTGGTATTGCTATAATCTTGCCATTACCGGTTTTCATACAGCTTATGTTTTGCTTTCTGCGATGGAACATGTCTGCAGAGGAGGTGTGCAATCGAAATTTGACTTTGACAAGGTGAAATTCAGGACGATGCCAAATCCCGTGAGAGATTATTTGACTGTAAGGTATTACTTACCTGATAAAATAAAAGTAAGATTCAGAATATACGATGTAACGGGTAGAGTGGTGGAAGAAAAATCTCTGTATGATGCGGGCGATGGCATTATAAAAATGAGGGTTAAACATTTACCTCAGGGAGTTTACTTCTTGCACATAGATGCCGAATCTCAAAAACTGATTAAAAAATTCGTCAAAATTCACTAAAAATTTAATTTTGACCTTGACAATAATTGAAATTGGTTAATTTATTAGTGTAAGAAGGAGGGGTATGGAAGTTGATGTGAATGCTGAAATTAATTTTTCTGTTTGCTTTAAATAACATAAAAATAGATGTCGAAAACGATTATTTGGTTAAAGAATATTATTATGATACTTTACTTATTGGTGTAAGTTATTTATCTTTTCGTAATTTTTCTGATAGTTTACTTTATTCAAGTTTTCGTGAAGCTCTGGTTGACAGGTGGAGAGCTGAATTAAAATCTCTACCGCGTATAAGTGGTTTGCAGATAAGTTTACCGCTTCAATTACCTTCTCCGATTGTTGGTATTATCGGTCAGGGTGGTAATTTAAAAGTTGAAAGGGGACTTGTGAAGGTAGATATGGGTTTGCAGGGCACAAAGCCTTTTGGCGAGAAATTAAGTGAATATTCTAAAATGACAACAAATATGTGGATGGATCATGACATGCAGCTAAGGGCAAGGGGTACCATTGGGCAAAAGATTCACACGGATATATCCTATGATGCGAAAAGGGAATTCACATGGCAGAATATGGTTAAGATAAGATATGAGGGGCTGGAACATGAGATAATAAAAACTATAAACGGAGGCGATATAAAACCGTCTCAGCTTTATGGCCCGAAAGTGATGGGCAATCTTGCGCTTGGCATGGGAGGGATGTTTGGTCTTCAATCTAAGATGCAATTCGGACCTTTAGATTTGTGGATATTTTATGCACTGGAGAGATCGGAGCTCAAGACCGAGAAGTTCACTGGTAAAGCAAGGATAGATAGTGTTTTATTATACGATTATCAATTTACTAAAGATAAATTTTTCCTTTTGAAACCCAATGAGCAAATTTCTTCCAATTTTACGATTATAGATTGTCGTGTGTTTACAACAAGTTATTATCCCGAGGATGTTACATATCCAGCGATACTGGTGGACTGGAGCAAAAAAGGTGAGAAAGATGAGAAGTTAATGATGGTGAAAGAGATGGAAAAGGAAGAGTATGAATTGTTGCCGAGCAATGTAGGAGAGATATTATATTTGAAAACTTCGCTCTCTTCATCTGACTGGCTTGCTGTAACCTACATTTATCAGGATGGTTCAAAGATAGATACCGTTGGAAGTTTTTATCCGGTAAGAGACACATTTACCAATTTAATTGTTATAAGGAGGGATAGGAGCACAAACTATGTGGACTACATTTCATGGGAGTATGAGTTAAAAAACATTTATCAATTTTCAACCGAACCAGTTGAGGAAAGAAATTTTGATGTTGAGGTTTATAAAATAATAAGGACAGAAGCAGGTCAGGAAAGTTTAAAAGTAAGAGATGAAAATGGAATTAAATACAGAGAACTACTTGGAATAGGGGATGAGAATGCTGTCAAAATAGAGTATGTTAATTTTGATTATGGCTTTTTATATTTCCCTGATTTTAAACCCTTTGAGAAGTTATCACCACCGGATACGATTTATAACATTCAGGATTTTACCGATTTTGAACCCACGTATGCGATAAAAATAAAATTTCAACCAAAAGAAGTTAAAAAGATACGATTAAAGAATGTGCCTGTGGAAGATAGTTCCGAGACAGTAATTTTAAACGGCAGGGAGTTAAAAAGGGGCAAAGATTATTCCATAGATTATGAGACAGGAGAGATTGTGATTTATGATAAAGAAGCTATGTCCCCCAATGCTGAAATTAAAGTTACTTACAGGTATAAACAGTTTATTCAAATAGGTGCCAAGCAGTTATTTATCATACAGGGAGTAAGCCGGACAGGTGATTTTGGTTTCACACTTTTATCGCAGACAGCACCACCTCTTGAGCTGAAGCCCAAGTTTTATTCAGCACCTTTTAGATTGTTTGGAACAGAAATGTTCTTTAAGAAGAAATTCACTGCATCTTTCGCAGATATGGAAATATCGATGCAAGGCGGATATACATTTTACAATCCGAATACCAGAGGTGCAGGATACATAGATGATATGGATGCAGGGTTGATAAAAGACAGGATAAATTTATTTTACAGAAAATGGATATGCGGTAGTGTTCCCGGTAAGAGACTTTGGAACTTTGCCCAGGTTATATGGTATAATCCAAAGAAAGAAAAGGAGAAGCCCCTTTATAAATGGTTTTATCCGGGGTATTACGGTGGTGAGACGCGCACACCTCTTTGTATTGTATTGCCCGATACGATAACAGAAAAATGGCGATATGATGACAATTATGATTATCACTGGACATCCCTGCTCACCTGCATTTCCACCGCAGGAGAAGATTATAAGGAGGCAACCTACATTGAGTTTTGGGCGAAATCAAATTGCGATGCAATAATGCATATAGATGTGGGTGGGGAGATTTCAGAGGACATTGTAAGGAGAGATGCCTCGGGCAGGTTAATTCCACCGAATAATAAACTGGATACAGAGGATAAGAATGAAAACAGGATGCTCGATGCAGGTGAAGATGTTGGACTCGATGGTGTAGCAGGTAATGATGCTGATTTCAATCCAGATTTGCCAGATTCAATCAGGGACGATGGTAACGATGATTTCTCGGAAAAAGAAGGTTATTTGAGGATAAACGGCACAGAGAGAAATAAAGAAATAGATTCAGAGGACCTTGATAAAGATAGGGTACTTGACGGAAAAGAGCCATCTTATTTTTCTTTTAAATTGAAGTTAAACAAAAATTATTTAAAAGAGAGTCATGGCTGGAAACTATATCGTGTGCCGTTAAAAGAGGCAGATAGTGTTGGCAAGCCTACATGGAGATGTATAAAATTCCTGAGAATATGGTTCGATAGTTTAAAACCTGGTGATAAAATTGAGATAGTGGAGTTTAGCATAGTGACTCCGAAATGGGTTAATCTTGGGATTTTCCCTTCTGATAGCCTTGGAGGTGAGTTTGAGATAGATGCCGTTACTACAGAGGAAGATACGCTTTATCGTCCACCAGAGGGCATCGAGGGTACCCGTGAGACAGGTGTAATAGGCATGGGAAGGGAAGTTGAAGGTTCTCTTATATTAAGGGCAAGGAATTTACTGCCAGGGCATAAAGGTGTAGCCAGGTTAAGGTTTAATAATCCGAGAGATTTAATGGATTACAACGAAGCAAGGGTTTATGTAAAAGGTAACAGGGGGCGACTCGTTATTAAATTCTGCACGGGTGAAAACGACTGGTATGCATATACAAGAAAGGTTCAGAATGACTGGAATGAGCCATGGGTTATACCGTTAGATTCTTTTCCGAGATTGAAGTCAGTCGAAAAAGATACGAGCGGGAATTTCATAAAGAAAGGCAATCCTTCTCTAAGCCAGATAAAATTTATGGAACTTGAATTGCTTAACGATGAGACAGAACCAATCGATGCAGAGGTTTATGTCAATGAGTTAACGCTTGTTTCCCCAAGAGTGAGGAAAGGAAAGATAATTCAAACGACATTGAAATTGAACATGTTTAAAAATCTCATAGGCGTTACCGCCAAATATACGGATAATTCAGCGGATTTCTCAAAAATAGGAAGTAAACCTGCTCACATAGCAAAAAGGGAAATTGAAATTGCTCCAACATTGAAAATACCTGTAAGAGGTAAAGAAATAACAACGAGATTTAACTACAAAAAAAGTGTAAAAATACCAACATATCTCCCGAAAAGTGATATTAAAATTCCTTTAAAAGAGAGGAAAAAATACAAGACAGACATTGATTCAAAATTTTTCTCTATAACCCAACCCTTTTCATTACCGATATTCAATATCAGCCGTGCGGATTTAAGAAGAAGTTTTACAGAAGAAAGAAATGGGTATAAGTTTTCTTATAGTTATTCATTAAGTGGAAGTGTTTTATCTTTTAAATTACCTTTTATGAAAAGCAGAGGTTTATCATATTCGTATTCTTATGTTTTAGATAAGAATAAAGGTGAGAAATTTAAAAGGACAGTAAAACAAGAGATAAAGGTCAGCAATATTCCGAGTTTAGGTTTTAGTTTAAAATTTCCATCACTGGGTGATAAGAAAGCGAGTTTTTCTGCAAGATATTCGCCTGATATTCCTTCGCCTATCAATTTGCGTGTTAGACCAAGGCAATACGAAGAATGGGGCAGGATAATAAAATGGTGGATTCCCGATACAAAAGAAGACCTTGCTATCAATTTATCGGTCCCCGTTTTTACCCTAATTCGTCTCTCACCTTCATTAAACATTTCATTGACTCTAAAAAGGAGAGCAACTATTCCAAATGTAGATACCGTAGTTAAAGACATCGAAAATCCGGTTGCACGCATAAATAAAAATGTAAACTGGAAGGCTGATATTTATTTTGATGTCTTTAAAGTGATGAAGTGGATACCTTTTGCAGGTGAATTTATTGAAAAACATTTAAGCTGGAATGGGGTTAGTTTCGAGCTATCGAGGAGAAAGGAATTCAGGGAAATAGATGGTTTGATTGCTTTTCCATTAAAAGCTGATAAAAAATGGTGGATATTTAAATTTCATCCGTTTAAAGATGAGATACCTTATGACTACGATACCATTAATTTTCCGCAGAGAAAGAAGCGCGCAATCAGGGTAAAGGGATTTGAATTTAAAAAATGGTTAATTTTTAACAGATTGTCGTTTACCTACGATTATTCACAGGAAATCAGCAAGACGAGAGCAAATTTATCACCCACAAAGATAATAACACATAATTTCAGCATAGATGTGGGTCTCAATGACAGCTATTTTCAAATATTGTCAAAGTATTTGCCAATGGTGGAGCGTATTTCCTTATCGGGTATTTCACTCGGATATTTAATAAAGAGGACAAGAGAGACAGAAAAGAAGGAGAGAGTAGAAAAGACCTTTACAACGGGTGTGTCACCCAGGATTCGGTTTATAAAAAGTATAGAGGTAGATTTCTCTTTTAATTACTCCTTGGAAAAAGGGGAATTCTCCTCCTATGGTATGGTTAACAGGACAAAGGGTTATGATTTTAATTTTAGATTCTCGACTCGCAGGACTTTAGATACTCGCAAGGGAATACATTTGCCATTTTTTGGCTACATTAGATTGAAAAATGTTGTGAATTTAACATTGTCAGGTGAATATACATTATCCCGCAAATACCAGCTTCGAGGCGGTGAAGAAGCTGAAAAAAATAGCTTGACAAAGGGAGGAAGTGATTTAAATAATAATAGCAAAATGAAGTGGACAGTAATGGAAGACAGGAAGACAGCGGGTGTTGACTTAAAGTTGAACTACAGGATAAATCGTCAGTTAACGGGAGCAGGGATTTTTGAGATAAATTATTTTAAGGGCAGGAACGAAGGGAGGTTAGATTTTAAAGTAGGTTTTGGTGCTGAGGTTAATTTCAGATAGTGCCGAAGTGGCGGAACTGGTAGACGCGCAGGGTTCAGGACCCTGTCTCCGCAAGGGGGTGGGGGTTCAAGTCCCCCCTTCGGCATAGGAAATGTTATTTTTTATATTAATTCAAATATCAAATTTTCAAAAAATAAGCCCCGATATTCAATTAAGACCTTTCTATGCCGAAACGATTTATATCCAGAGGTTAAAAGAGATATCAAAAGTTGAGAAATCTTTTTCAGAAATATTGGGATTTGACACAGTAAAAGTATTTCAATTTGGTTATGATATCTTTGAATTAAATAAGATTTTTCCTGTTCCTTATAATGTTCCCGAAGATTACAGATTGGGTCCGGATGACCGCCTTTCTGTGAATGTATGGGGTAAGGTTAATCAAACTTTTAGTTTAACGGTAGATAAAGAAGGGAAAGTTGTTCTACCGAACACGGGTCCCATTTATGTTGCTGGTTTAACTTTGAATGAGGCTGAAAAGGTTATAAGGGACAAGCTTTTAGGTATTTACTCCAATATAGGTGTTGATGTTTCACTTGAGGGCATTCGTAATATTTCGGTTCTTATTCTGGGTGAGGTTTATTCTCCTGGTTATCATCTTTTACCTGCGACATACGATTTAACTCAAGTCATTCTTTATGCAGGAAGGATAAAGAAAACAGGTTCTCTCAGAGACATCGTTTATATTCATGCCGGTAAAAGAGAAAAAATCGACCTTTATGACCTTTTACTTCACGGGAAATCGATAGAAAAAATCTTTTTAGAGAATGGTGATGTAATATTTGTTCCGCCTTTGAAGGAAGTTGTCTGTATAACAGGAGAAGTGAAGCGTCCAGCGATATACGAGCTAAGGGGAGGCGAAACCATATCAGAAGTGATAAAAATGTCGGGCGGATTTTCACCTTTTGCCATGAGAGATTTTGTGAAGGTTATAAGACAAAAAGGTAATGCCAGAGAAATGATGGAAGTTAAGAGTTCGGATTTCTCTAAATTTAAGGTGCAGAATGGGGATATCATAGTAGTTGAAAAACTGCCTTTACAGATGAAACATGTTGTGAGCATAGATGGTAATGTTAATGTTCCAGGAAAATATGAATTCAATAAAGGACTTACACTTTCCGATTTGATAAAAAAAGCAGGGGGATTAAAATACGATACTTATTATGAAACTGCTTTGCTTTTCAGATACAATGAAAAAGGCGAAAGGGAGAAATTTTTTATAAATTTGATGAAAGATTCGATACTGCCTTTGAATGATAATGACAGTATTTATGTATTTTCATTTAAGAAGATAAAATATGCGTTACCTGACTTTGTGAAAGTTACTTTAACAGGTGAATTTAATAAACCAGGGGTATATTTTGTGCCGCGTGGTACACATCTTTCCGAGGTTGTTGAGAGAGCTGGTGGTTTTACACCCAATGCTTATTTAAAAGGTGCTGTTTTTTATCGCAAAGTTGCACAAAAATATGTAAATGTTTTTGTAAAGCCCCAGATCGCGGGATTGCAATCCGAAATTACGCAACTAAAGGAAGAAATTAAAACAGAAAGAGACCCGTTAAAAAAACGAAGGAAGGAATATACTTTATTTATGAAAACGAAATTTTTACAGCAATTACAGGCATTTGCGGGAAAGGGAAGGGTTGCTATTGATTTGGAGAAAGTAATGAGAAAGGAGAAAAAATTTGATGTGATAGTGGAAAATGGCGACAGCTTACATGTCCCGTCAAAACCTAATTATATTCAGGTTATAGGCTGTGTTTATCAGCCCGGTATAATTTCCTATGCAGAAGGTTCATCTGCTTTACATTATATAAAATTGGCAGGAGGTTTTACACCTGATGCTTTAAAAAAAGATGTGTATGTTATAAAGGCATCGGGCAAAGTAATAAGAGGAAGGCGTCAAAAAGTTGAACCAGGTGATATAATAGTTGTGCCTCCGAAGCCTTATCTCGTTGAAAAGAAATCCATATTGGATATGGTAACCCAGTGGGTTGCTTTACTGAAAGATATAGCACTCGCAATAGCTGTTATTAAAAAATAAATGGAAAAAGAACTAACACTTATAGATATCTGGAGAATATTGTGGAAAAGGAAAATACTTATTTTAACTATTTTTATAGGTAGCGAAATAGTAACATTTGTAATCTCAAAAAAGATGACACCTTTATATGAAGCACGCATTTCACTTTTGCCTCCGTCCTCTGAAAAATTGCCATCACCGGGTTTTATCCCATATTTTACATCATTTGAGATACCTTCACCTTCTGTCTCAATGATACTCGCATTACTTCAAAGCAACAAAATTTGCGAAGAAATCGTAAAGAAATTGAATTTAAAAGAACATTATAATCGCAAAGAAATTAGAAGTGCTGTTAGTATTTTAAGAAAAAGAACAAGGATAAGGAAAACAAAAGAAGGTGTGATTGAAATAAGGGTCAGAGACGAAAGCCCTGATGTGGCAGTTGCAATAGCAAATCTTTATCCCCAGATTCTCAATAAATTAAATGAAGAATTAAAATTAACGGCTATAAATCCAATGGCAAAAGTGCTGGATAAACCTTATTTGCCAAAGAAACCCGCCGTCCCTAACATCAAGCTAAATTTATTAATCGCTGCCTTGATAAGTTTGATAATAGGTTCAATCATCGCCTTAATTAAAGAAACAGTTTGATGGAATACATAACTACTTTCCGAACAGAAATAAATCCTGAAATTTTATTTCAGCCTAAAAACGAAGAAGATTTGATGGAATTTTTAAAGAAAGTTGAGAAATTTTATGTAATAGGAGGAGGTTCAAATGTTCTGATTTTAAAAAGTGCCGAAAAAACCCCTTTTCTGCTAATAAAATATCCTTATTTTTCGAAGATAACACTGAAAGATAAGTTTTTAACCGCAGGAGCAGGCTTACCCATTACAAAGTTTTTGAATTTTTGCATAAAAAACGAAATAAAAGGGTTTGAATTTCTTGCAGGAATACCAGGTACCATCGGAGGAGCTACTGCAATGAACGCAGGATTTAAAGGGAAGAAAATTTCTGATAAAATATTAAAAGTGAAATATGCAACAAAGGAAGGAATTTTTGAGATACCAAAAGAAAGATGCAAATTTGGATACAGGGAAAGTATTTTCAAAAATACGGGAAAGGTAATAATTGAGGTAGTTTTTGAATGTGAGAAAGGAGAGAAAGAGGTTATAAAACGAATGATAAATGAAATTTTGAAAGAAAGGCGAAAAAAATTTCCTTTGGATTTTCCAAGTGCAGGCTGTATCTTCAAAAATCCAGAAGACAACTTTGCAGGTAGGTTGATAGAACTTGCTGGTTGTAAAGGATTAAGCATAGGTGATGCAGAAGTGTCTCAAAAACATGCGAATTTCATTATAAATAAAGGGAAAGCAAAAGCAGAGGATATTTATAAACTAATTCAAATTGTGAAAAATAAAGTGAAAGAAAAATTTGGGATAGAGCTAAAAGAAGAGATAGTTATTTTCAAATGATGCGGAGGGTGGGACTTGAACCCACACGGGGAAAACCCCACTGGATCCTAAGTCCAGAGCGTCTACCTTTCCGCCACCTCCGCTAATAACCTAATTCTCTAAGTGGGTCAATACCTTCTTTTTGCAAAATAATTTTGGCTGCAGTTAAGCCAGAGTAGATTGCAGAATTAATTCCCATTCCCGGTTGTGTCCATTGTCCACATGTAAACAAATTATCATAAATTGTTTTATGAGCAAATCTTCTATCAAGTGAGTGATTAACTGTTTCAGCAAAGCCAGTAAGTGATGCCTTTTCGCTCAAAATCCAGTTTTCATAATCAATAGGTGTAAATGCCATATAATCAGAGACAGCATTTTTAATTCCTGGGAACAATTTTTCGGCTCTCTTTATCAGGACATCTGCCATTTTTTCTTTCAAACTGGGCCAGCTGGCTTTTGTTTGATAGGTAACAGGTAGATAAAGAGTGAGAGTAGCTTTTCCACTGGATGCAAGCGAAGAATCTGCAACCAGAGTTGCATTAGCAATTACTTGAGCATCAATGGAATACATATTTTTCTCAATGGTGGAATACCATTCACTTAAATTATAAGCAGGGCTATAACAATGGTATGCAGGCTCAGCATCAGCCACTACTTTAGCATCAACGCCAACACATACCCCAAAAATAGAATAAGGCAAAGTAGCATCTCGCAATTTCTTAACGGTATCCATATCGGAGTTGGTTATCCCAAGTAAATTTAAATAAAGGTGATAAAGATTGATAGCGGATACGAAATAATTTGCCTGTATCTCTTCTCCATTTTCAAGGCGGACAGCATAAACTTTTTTATCTTTTATTAACAATTTCTTAACAGTGCTCGATAAAAGTACTTCTCCGCCATGCTCTTCAATGCTTCCTTTAAGGGCATCTGCAAGGTTCTGAATGCCTCCTTTTACGATAAAACATCCGCCATTATGCCATTGCATAACGAAAAAGGCATAAGAAAGAAAGGATACTTCTTCGGGTGGTAAGCACATTAAAGAAGCAGGCAGGCCACAAAGTAAAGATATTAATTTTTCATCCTTAAAATTAAATATCTTCCTGATAACCTGAATTAATGTTTTACCTGTATATTTTGTTATAGGCGATTTTTTAACTTTTCCGTAATTTATCCTGTCATCAGCAAGTATAACTTTCTCCAGGTCAGAGTAAATATGTTGCATTTCTTCGAAGAACGATTTTATAGATGCCTGCTCTTTGGGGAACAATTCGCTCAGACGATTTACATAACTACCCGTATCCCTATCCTCCGTAACAGTGTAGCCTGGTATCACATATTTGAATACCGATGGCAGTGGGATGAAATCGATATCTTTTAATTTAAGCTCCGAAAATAACTTCGGTAAGAAGCCGTCTGAACACCCGGCTATTACGGATGCACAGGGATGGAATAAGAATTCTCCTTTTTTAAATGTAGAACACAATCCTCCCACTCTATCGTTTTTCTCAATGAGCAATACTTCGAGACCTTTACGCGAAAGCCATGCAGCACATGTGAGCCCTGAAATACCTCCTCCAATTATTACCACATCATATTTTTCTTTCATAATACCTCCTGCCCCCGGAGGGACTCGAACCCCCAACCCTCGGATTAGAAATCCGATGCTCTATCCAGTTGAGCTACGGGGGCACACAATAATTATTATTCAAAATAGTACTTTGTCAAGTGAAAATTGTTGACAATTACAATATTTGTTTAAACTATGGGATGAAAATCATAATTGCCTTCGATAATTATCCGGGTCATAAACTTCTGAAAACAGGCTGGGGATACTCTGCTGTAATTCCCGAATTGAAACTGATGTTTGATACAGGAAGCGACGGTAATATTTTAATACAAAATCTTGGAATTTTGAAAATAAATCCCAAAGAGTTAAAATATCTGTTTATATCACACTCCCATTATGACCATACAGGCGGAATTAATGCGATTTTGAAGAAAAATCCGGAAATTAGAATTTTTCAAAAGATTAAAAGTTTTTCGGAAATTCTGGAAAATGTTTACACATCGGGCGAGATGGGTAGATGGGTGAAAGAGCAATCCCTTTGCATACGCACAGAAAAAGGTCTTGTAATTCTTACAGGTTGCGCACATCCAGGAGTAGAAAACATCGCAAAATTGTTTAAAGAAAAATTAAATGAAAAAATTTATTTATTGATGGGGGGATTCCATCTTTTTCATACTTCGCGAAAGGAAATTTATAAAGTTATAAACAAATTAAAAGAATTAGGTGTGGAAAAAATAGCACCTTCTCATTGCACAGGGGATACAGCGATGAAATTATTTGGAAAAGAATGGGAAGATAATTTCATAAAAGCATATGTCGGAGCAGAAATCAACATTTGAACCAGAAGAAATATTTCAGTATCAAAAGGTCAAAAACTATAGGATAAAAAAGTTCGATAAATGGGGGCTTAATACCTATTTGATTGAATTTGAAAGTGCTTTAAAAACTTCTTTTCCGGAGAATAACAGAGTTTTTGCTTTGTGGCATAGAAAGAATTCCAATAAAGTAATCGTTTTAATTCACGGCTGGCACGGACCAAAATGCACTTATCCCTGCTACTTCACCGTGCAGTTTAGAAAGGAAGGATACGATACTGTGCAAATTGTTTTACCATATCATAGGGAAAGAACCCCTTCGGGATACAGGTCAGGAGAGCTGTTTTTCACAGTGAACGAAAGACAGAATTACGAAGCTTATAGACAGGCGATTATTGACCTCATGTCACTTGCTGATTTCTTTCAGAAAGAAGGATTTAAAATTGCCTGCTTTGGTATAAGTTTAGGAGCAATAATTTTGAATACATTGATGGGTGTTGATTTGCGTTATTCTGCTGGTATTTCTTTTCTTGGTGCAGGACACATACACAGAATTGTCTGGGAAGGGTTTGCAGGAAGAGCAATTAGAAGATGGCTTAAAAAAAGAGGAATAGGGAAAAAGGATTACCTTTACATTCTTTCGGATTACAAAAAATATCTCGATAAAGTTTATAGAGACAAAAAAGTGCATGAGACAAGATGGTCATGGTATTATATTGACCCTTTAACTTACGCTTACAGGAATAATCCAAGAAATGTTTTAATGGTTAATGCTTTTTTCGATGAAGTAATTCCGAGGAAAGCAGTTTATGAAACATGGGAAGCATTTGGCTATCCACCTCTTTGCTGGATACCGGCAGGACATTTGACTGCACGCTTTTTCAATACAAAGGTGTTACAATTATCCTTGAGTTTTTTAAAACTAAGATGGAGATAATAGAAATACTCAAAAAAGGAGGAATTATTGCATTTCCTACAGATACGGTTTATGGAATAGGTGCAGATGCCCAAAATAAAATAGCAGTTAAAAAAATATACGGTTTAAAGGGAAGAGATTATAGAAAGCCTCTGATTTTATTCATTCACGATAAAAAAGAACTCGGGAAATATGTAGAAGAAATTCCAGCAGGTGCTAAAAGACTAATTGATGAATTCTGGCCGGGTGCATTGACTTTAATTTTTAAAGCTAAAGAAGAATGTCCAATAAAAGCAGAAGACGGAACAATAGGAATTAGGATTCCGAACAATAAAGAAATTCTTGAAATTCTTAGGGTTTATAAAAATCCGCTTGCAACTACAAGTGCAAATCCTTCGGGTGAAGCTCCACCGCGTTCGGCAAAGGAAATAAAGCTGAAAGTAGATTATGTGATAAATGGAGGTGAAACAAAATATAATCTTCCTTCGACTGTCTTAAAAGTTTCGGAAAAACCTTTCAAAATTTTGAGACGGGGAAGGGTTGGTGTTTATGAAATTGTCAAAATATCAGGAGAAAAAGTAGAATATGATGGCAAATTAAGGATATTGGTTGTTTGCACAGCAAATAAAGACCGCAGTCCCATTGCCCATTATTATCTTAAAGAGAAATATGTGAAATCTTTAGATGTTGGGTCATGTGGAATAATGCCGATAACACAGGGTGCAAGCCAATCTGCAATTAATGCAATGAAAGAAATAGGAATTGACATATCGCATCACAGAACCAAGAAACTCGATTTAGAGCTGATAGAATGGGCAGATTTAATCATTTGTATGGAAGAGATGCATAAAGATGAAATATTGGAAATGTGTCCTGATGTTCATCGTAAGATAAAAGTTTTAAATGTACCCGAACCCTGGGATATAAGAAAGACAAGAGATGAAATTATTGAAAAACTTGAAAAAGTTATCGAAGAATTAAAGAATCTTGGGATATGGGTGATAGAATGAAGAAATTTAAAGAGTTATGGAAAAATTATTTAATGCAAAGTTTTTTAGCTACTCTTTCTTTATTTGTTGTTTTGCTTATTTTGAACATAAAGTATCAGGTTGTTATTGCATCCATTGGTGCAACTGCTTTTATCGTTTTTATAACTCCAAAGAGCACTGTAGCAAATGCGAAAAATGTTATAGGCGGGCATTTAATAGGTTTGCTGTGCGGTTCGCTTTGCTCTCTTATTCCGCAGGTTACCCTTTTTCATTCTATTCTTGTTTATTCTCTGGCTGTTGGTTTATCCATTTTTCTGATGGTAGTTGTAGGGGTGCGTCATCCACCGGCTGCAGGGACCGCTCTTGGTGTAGCTCTTACTGGATTTTCCTGGAATGTGACATTAGCGGTTATTGTAAGTGCAGTTATACTCTCAATTTTTCACCATGTGTTAAAGCCTTTTCTTAAAGACTTAAAATGATTATTTTCTTATTACGATACAGGTTTTTCTGGCAGATACTACTTTTTTAGAATCCATATCCTGTGCCTGTAAGTAAATTATGTAAGGTCCCATTGGTAAATTCCTTCCTTTATCGTCTTTTCCATCCCATATGTGGCTATAAATAACGCTTCCATCCTCGAGATATATACTTCTTGCACCAGAAGGTGTGCCATCACAAAGTTTCCTGACAACACGACCCCTTACATCGAAAATAAATAATCTTACATAAGCTCTCACAAATGGCAATTTATAGGATATAAATATGCGAGATTTTGTGGGGTCTTCTGGATTAAAAACTTTTGGTTCTATTTCTAACTTTAATTCTTTTACTTTAAACCCTGCATAGATACTATTTGTATCGCCGGGGGTAGCTCCCAGTGGATGGACGCACAATCCCCAGTTTGTGCTATCAAGAGAAGGTATCTCTGGATTTATTCGCTCAACCGATGTATCATAATGACTGCCAAGGTCAATGGTATATCTCACATAATCTATTTCAAAGGAATCGGGCATATAAATTCTTATTTCTCCAGCCTGCGGTAAATAACTTTCAGCCCAATCATCGAACTCAATGATTATAGCGGTTTGAGGTATTTGATATTTTCTAAAATCTGCTCTATCAGAACATAAAACAGCAAATTGTCCTGGATTTAATACAATGGAATCTTTAATCTGAAAATCAGGCTCATCTTTACCTATCCACCATCCTTTTAGATTTATGGGTTTATTCCAGCGATTTAAAATTTCAATGAATTCGTTGTAATCAGAAGTGTAAGGCAAAAATTCGTTTATCACTATTTCGCCAATAGGGTTTCCTACTTTGATACATTTTTTAAATCTCGTATTATCAGCATAAATTATGAGAATGCGATTTCCCTGTTGCAATTTCAAAATACACGATAAAATTGTATCAGATAAGGCAAAAATTTTATGAGAAGAACTATCGAGAAAAACATCTTCTTTATAATCCCAGGTTGTATCTTCGAAAATTCTGATTTTTAGTGTAACTTCTGCTTCGAATGGATTTTTTACAAAAATTTTCAAAGTGCATGGCATATATGGAATGGGATTTTGTGGCGAAACTTTTAGTGAATCGACATTTACAAAGAATGAGACAAAAGTTGTATCACCTGCAGATACAGAATAAGGCGGTGGTATATCAAAACTTTCTGAAAAAATGTTAAAATTAGTATCTCTTACTTCTATCTCATCATAATTTCCCGCGGGTACAGCACAGATAAAATAGCCAGAAAGAGAAGGATTGCCTTCATCCACTCCATTATCTTCTGCTCTAACAAATCCAAAAACGGTGTCATTCCTTTTTACAAGCACATAGTAACCTGATTTTGAAGTTTTACCACAAATCCAGCCTCCTTCTGTCCGCATATTCATTAAATTGAATCCCTCATAATCGTATATTTGCGATGTGGCTTCTACACCTTCACTAATTTGTTCAATTTTAAATTTTATATAGTAATCGTATCCTGCTTCTGGAAATTTTTTTATCCTGACCGGGATTATAAAAGTTAATGATTCTTTTTCTGTTGTAAATGCAGGTGATGTATGATACCAGCCACGCCACGATGAAAGCCAGGGGTCCCACCACTCACAGATATCACCGGCACCACCATAAACCCAGATGCCTATCTTATAAGTATCAGGGACAATTTCTCTAATTTTGACTTTTACATAAAAAGGAGTGCCAGGGACAGTATCACTATCTAAAATAATAGGTAAAGAGCCTGAAGGCAAAATTTCAATTTGTGCAGATAAGTTTATCAAAAAACATAAAATCACAACTTACTGCTTTTCATTACTTAAATATTTTTTGTATTTCTCAATTCCTTCAAAAACTCCGTCAGCTACTGCTCTCGAAGATATGGTTGCACCTGTTATAGCATCAATTTTACCACCATCACGCTTTAATCTCACTTCTTTTCCTTTTCTACCTATGAATTGATTTTTGAACCATGGTTCTAAAATTTTTGTGCCAAGACCAGGTGTTTCTTTTAAGCCCTCAACAGGTAATGCAGGACGCACCCCCGTAACCACGGTATCAAGTGTCAGACCACAAAGAATAGGAACAGGACCGCCATAGCCACGCTTCGCATATCGGAAAACAATACCCACTTTCATGCCATCAGCGTCATAAACCGCCCACACACTATCCCGAACAATTTCTTTAAAACTTAAAGGCGATTTGAAAACTATAACCTTATCATCATACCTCAAAGTATCCGGAAAAACTTCTTTTAAATTTTGCAATGTCTTTTTTCTTATATCTTCCTGAATTTTGGGATTCGTTATTTTATAGACAACTGCAAGTAATAATGAGGATACAACGCATACAATTGTTAAACTTAATATCATCTGTCTCTGCATACCCCCTCCTATGTTCCAAAGCGACGAGGACGGGTTGACCTATCAAGCAAAGGAGTAACGCAATTCATCAAAAGAATAGAATAACACACACCCTCGGGATAACCTCCCCATAACCTTATGATAACCGTAATGATACCGCATCCTATTGCGAAAAGCCATCTGCCTTTCTTGGTAACAGGAGATGTTACATAATCAGTTGCCATAAAGAATGCACCCAAAAATAAACCACCAGAAAGAATGTGAAAAAGAGGAGTAGCTTTTGTTACTCCTGTAAGATATAAAATTCCTGTAAAACCGAACACCGTGCCAATATATCCAAGGGGTATTCTCCAGTCGATTATCTTTGTGAAAATCAAAAATAGCCCCCCTATCAGTAATAGCAGTGCAGATGTCTCACCAAGTGAGCCACCTACATTTCCGATGAAAAGTGCTTTTATTGTGTTCAATGAATTTAAATTTTTGGCAATTGCAGGGATATTCGAATGTAATTTTAAAACCTTTAAGGGAGTTGCTGATGTTATTATTTGAGTATATTTGGGTGAGATTTGCATTTGTGGTAAGCCACTCATTGTGCTTCCAGCGGGTCTCAAAGGTGTCATCCATTCTTTTGTCATAATAAGTGGCCATGATGCCATTAGAAAAGCTCTTCCTGCGAGTGCTGGGTTCAAAATGTTAAACCCCAGTCCTCCGAATAATTGTTTTGCTATTATTATGGCGAAAGCAGAGCCAACAGCAGGCAACCACCATGGAGATTTAGGAGGTATGTTGAATGCTAACAGGATGCCGGTTAGAATAGCACTTCCATCAAATGTTATTTTTTTACGACGAACCCATAAACAAAGCCATTCAGAAAATTGTGCAGAAGCACAGGCAATAAGTGTTAAATAAAGGGCTCTTAAACCGAAGAAATAGATAGAACCCGCAAAAGCAGGTAAAAGAGCAATAACCACAAGCCACATTATCCTTGAAGTCGTCTTACGCCATCTTATATGAGGCGAAACACTTACATACATCCCCAATTTTAAGTAAAATATCAGTTTGTCAATAAAAATTTATTCATAATTTAAAATGTCCATTTATTGCGGTAATATTCACGCATATAATTATTTGATTGGAGCAATTTCTGTGATAATATTTGAGGAGTGTCGTGTGAGAAGATTTCTAAGCGCCGTAGTCTCATTGGATTTACCCTGAGGTCGTTATATCCCCAATATATCGTTACACCAGCCCAGTATCCTGCGAGAATCGCTTCTCTTTCCACCCTTTGATTAACTGCACCATAAGGATAGGCAATTGCATAAATGTTTACACCAAGTTCATCTTCGAGCCATTTTTTCGATAATTCTAATTCTATTCGCAATCTATTATTATTTATTTCTGTTAAGTCGGGATGTGAGATTGTATGTGATTGAATGTCAAAACCTTCTTTTGCTAATTTTCGTAGTTCATCCCAATTAAAGCCCCCTGGTGCTTCCACAAAATTTATATAAATGAAATGAGTAAGAGGAATTTCTCTTTTCTTTACAAAATCGTAAATTTTGAAAAAACATCTATATCCATCGTCGATTGTTATAACAACTGAAGTATCGGGCAGGAAGTCGTCCCTACCAGTATAAAGTGCATCGATGAGCCATTTTAAGGGTATTATTTCAAAGCCCCTTTTTTCAAAAAAATCAATATGACGATAAAAATGATAGGGCGTCGTTTCATAATCGTTTAAAGGAAAATCGGTAAACCTATGATACGCGATAAGATAACAAATTTTTTTATTATTTTTTATTTCACCATTTTCAACCTTTTTGCAAAAGAAATATTTTAACTCTGCTTTTTTTATTTCTGAATAGTTTTTATGAACTTCGATAATTTCTGCTTTTTGCCATCGCAAACTTTTGTTGAATTTCCAGTATTTTGCATCCTTTGTATCTGCAAATAAATATTTCAAAGAAAATAATAAAAAAATCATTTTTTTAGCAATTTTTTGATTCTATCTTCTGCGAATTTAACGGATGCATCGAAATCTTCTCTTTTTAAATAAATGTATTTCCTCCAGTGTCTTACAGCGAGCATGGTGTCGCCTTTTGCTTCATAAAATAAAGCGAAATTCCAGTGAAGGTCAGGGAAATTGGGTTTTAAACGTTCTGCCATTTTATAACAACTTTCAGCATCGGAAAATCTTTTTCGCTCAAAATATAGATTTCCAAGATTTATATAAGCTTTGTAAAAAAGGGGTGCGAATTTTATTGCTTTTTTAAATTCTTTTTCGGCAAGAGATAAATATTTTTTCTCCTTATAAGCCAATCCGAGGTTGTTGTGAGCAATAGGTGAAGTGCTGTCTATTTCGAGCGCTTTTCTATAATAGAGAATTGACAGAGAGTAATTTTTGAAGATAAAAAGAGAATCTGCTGTTTTTAAGTAGCTTTTAAAGGTTAAAGTATCAAAAAATATTAAAAAAACTATCATCTGCGATTTTAATGAAAATTTATATTTGTCAAGAAAATATATTGACAAACTGGTATATGGCTTAAATTAAAAGTAATTTAAGGAGGGGGTGATGGAGAAAAAATATACAGTTGAGGAGTTGCTTGCAAAGGCTAAGAAACCGGGACAGGATGCATTAAAGCTGCACCCATTCTATCAGGGTAAAATTGAAGTGACTGCGAAATGTTGTATCAGAGGATTCGATGATTTTGCAATATGGTATACTCCTGGAGTAGCGGAACCCTGTAAAGATATAAAGGAGCATTTTGAGAAGGTTTTTGAATATACCAACAAAGCGAACTTCGTTGCAGTTGTTTCAGATGGAACAAGGGTACTCGGTCTGGGTGATATAGGTCCGGAAGCTGCTTTGCCTGTAATGGAAGGAAAAGCGTTACTTTTTAAATATCTGGGAGGAGTGGATGCATTTCCGATTTGTATAAGAGAAAAAGACCCGGATAAGTTCTGCGAGATAGTAAAAGCACTGGAGCCTACATTTGGTGGAATAAACTTGGAAGATATAGCGCAACCGAAATGTTTTTATATTCTTGAGAGGCTAAGAAATGAGATGGAAATACCTGTATGGCATGATGACCAGCAGGGGACAGCTGCCATAACCTGTGCAGGTCTGATAAACGCATGTAAAATTGTGGGTAAACCTCTTGATAAGATAAAAGTAGCAATGGTGGGAGCTGGAGCAGCAAATATTTGTATTTTACGCGTGATAATAAAAGCAGGGGTTAAACCCGAAAATGTAATAATGTGCGATTCAAAAGGAATTTTACATCCGGGTAGGAAAGACATTGAGGAGAAAAAAGAACAATTCAAAGAGAAATGGTGGGTTTGCACGCATACGAATGCCGAAGGCAGAACAGGTGGCATACCAGAGGCGATGAAAGGAGCAGATGTATTGATAGCTGCTTCAAAGCCGGGTCCAGGTACCATTAAAAAGGAATGGATTGAAATGATGGCGAAAGAGCCCATAGTATTTACGGAAGCGAACCCGATTCCCGAAATATGGCCATGGGAAGCAAAAGAAGCAGGTGCCAGAATAGTTGCAACAGGAAGGTCTGATTTTCCAAATCAGATTAATAATTCCCTGGGATTCCCCGGTATTTTCAGAGGAGTGCTCGATGTATGGGCAAGAACGATAACCGATGAGATGTGCATAGCGGCTGCAGAATCGCTTGCAAAAAGTGCAGAGAAAAAAGGTTTAAGCGAAGATTATATCATACCGCGGATGGATGAATGGGAAGTTTTTGTTGATGAAGCAGTGGCTTGCGGAATGAAAGCAATAGAACAGGGAGTAGCAAGGATAAAGAGAACAGAAGAAGAATTAAGAAAAATGGCAGAAGAGAGGATAAAAAGAGCACGCGAAGAAATACACCTGATGATGAAAGAAGGCATAATTAAGCTGCCGGAAAATATTTAGTTGATATATATTTTGCTTTAAACTCTATGTGAAAATTCTATTTTGCGGTAACTATTATGTGGGTCAGATGTTAAAATATGCAGGGTGTGATGTTTTTTATGTTTCTGGTAAAAATCCGGATTTGTCGAAAATATGGGAAAATTCCGATAAAAAATTCAACATAGTTTTTATTGCAGAAGAACTTGGAAAGAGAAAATTTCCTTTAAATTTTGAGAAAATACCCGTTAAAAAAGTATTTTATGGGATTGATGTACATCTCAATTATATCTGGCATAAATACTACGGGAAATCATTCGATGTGGTGTTTTTTACTCAGAAATCCTTTGCAGAAAAGGGTAGGAGAGAAGGATTAAATTCTTTCTGGATACCCTGGGGAACAGAAACTAAATTTTTTAAAGATTATGGATTGCCAAAGATTTACGATATAAGTTTTTGTGGAAAGGTAAATTTCTATAGATTGAAAAGGAAAAAATTATTACAAAGAATTGCAGAAAAATTTGAGATAAAGTTATTTGGTACCGATGATAAAGAAAGGATTGATTGGGATACACTTGGAAAAATTTACAATCAGTCGAAAATTGTGATAAACGAAGCGATTTTGAATGAGTTAAATTTTAGAGTGTTTGAAGCAACAGGCAGTAAGGCACTTTTACTTACAGAAAAATTAGATGGACTTGAAGATATTTTTGAAGATAAAAAAGAAATAATCGTTTTTAATCCCAAAAATTTTTTGGATTTGATTTCTTATTATCTTGAAAATGATAAAGAAAGGAAAGAAATAGCAGAAATGGGCTATCTGCGGACGCATAAAGAACATACCTTTGAGGAAAGGGGAAAGAAGATGCGTGAAATAATTGAAAAAGAAGATATTAAAGCTATTGAAGAAAAAGAGGATGTTTATTTAAATTTGTGTAAAGCATATTATTTTGCTGCGTTGCGTAAAGTGGCAGAAAGAGAAGTTTTGTTAAAGATGGCGCTGGATGCAGTGCAAAAAAGTTTAAAAGAAAGAAGATATGAAAATTTAAAATGGTGTGGAATAATAAATTTGGCGATGGGTAATATAAACAGTGCAAAATTATATTTATCGATGGCGAAATCGGAAAAAAGGACTTTCGAAATAGATTTTTTGTTGGGATTTGTTAAGTACAAAGAAAAGGGATTTAAATATGTGAAAGAGTATTTTGAGAGTTTGACTGGTAATAAATTTGAGGATGAAGTTTCTTTTTGGTTGTTTTTATCGAATTTGTTTCCGCACACTCGTGAGAGTTTATCCATTGCAGGTGCGGATGGGGTACCGCTTTTTAGTGTTGATTTTCTTGTGATAGCTGCAGAAAAGAGGGGGTCTGGTAAATTGTTGAGAATGATAGGAGACCTTTTCTATAAAGAGGGGTATTATGAACCTGCGTTGAGATATTATCTTGTTGCCGAGAGAATGGGTGAAAAAATGGGAGATGAGTTAACAGAATGTTTATTTTTAAATTATTTCTTATGAAAATTAAGCTTGACAATTTAAGATTTTGGATATAATATATTAGGGCGGAAGTAGCTCAGCGGTAGAGCGCCTGCTTGCCATGCAGGAGGTCGCGGGTTCGAATCCCGTCTTCCGCTCGGCGCCGTACCCAAGGGGTTAAGGGGGTGGTCTGCAAAACCACTATGCGGCGGTTCGAATCCGCCCGGCGCCTCCCACGATGAAAATAATAGGAGTAGTTGGTGCTCGTCCCAACTTTATGAAAATCGCACCTATTTACAATCAATTTAAGCACAAAGAGGGGGTCAATTTTTTAATATGTCATACAGGTCAGCATTATGATTTCAATATGTCGAAAAAATTTTTCGAAGACCTTGAAATTCCTGAACCTCATTTTTATCTTGGAGTAGGCTCAGGTACTCATGCAGAGCAAAAAGGTAAGGTCATGATAGAATTTGAGAAAATACTTTTTAAGGAAAAACCCGATTGGGTGATGGTTGTGGGTGATGTAAATTCTACTCTTGCTGCTGCACTCACAGCTGTGAAACTCCATATTCCCGTCTGCCATGTAGAAGCTGGGCTCAGGTCTTTTGACGATAAAATGCCAGAAGAAATAAACAGAAAATTGACAGACTCAATATCACAATTACTTTTTACCCATTCACCAGAAGCCGATAAAAATTTGTTAAGAGAAGGAATCCCGAAAGAAAAAATATTTCTGGTTGGTAATGTCATGATCGATACTTTAATTGAGAACTTTGAAAAAATAAAAAAATCGGAAATTTTACAAAAATTAGGTTTAAAAGAAAAAGAATATTGCCTTTTGACATTACATCGCCCGGAGAATGTTGATGATAGAGAGAAATTAGAAAAAATTTTAAAAACATTAAATGAAATCGCAAGGAAAGTAAAGATAGTTTTCCCGATTCATCCGAGGACTTCGAAAAATATCAAAAGTTTTGGTCTTTCTTCTTTATTAAAAAATATATATGTAATAGAGCCTGTGGGTTATATTGATTTTTTAAATCTTGAAATGAATGCCCTGTTTGTTATTACAGATTCGGGTGGCGTACAGGAAGAGACGATGTTTCTCGATGTACCGTGTCTAACTCTGCGTCGCAACACAGAACGCCCGATAACCATAAGATTGGGGACAAATACTTTGTGCAAGACAACAGAGAAGTTAAAAAAAGAGGTGGATAAAATTTTAAGAGGAAAAGTTAAAAAGACAAAGGGATATTATTTGTGGGATGGCAAATCGGCTGAGAGGATAAAAAATATTTTATTGAGTCTTGAGCCTGTATTTTTTTAATCCTTCTCTCAAAATTTGCATCGCTTCTCTTAATTTTTCTTCTTCAAGAACATAGGCTATTCTTGCTTCGTTTTTACCACGGTTAGACACATAGAAGCCGTTTGCCGGTGCAAGCATTACTGTTTTGCCATTGACATTAAAATCTGTTAGCATAAATTTTACAAAATCCTCGGCATCATCTACGGGTAATCTTACAACTGTGTAAAAAGCGCCTTCGGGTTTCTGGGTAAATAAGCCATCTGTTTTTAAAATCTCCTCATAAACTACATTTCTCCTTCTTTCGAATTCTTCTTTTATCCTTGGGACTATTTTTTGAAATTCTTTAAAACAGGCGGTTGCCCCATATTGCTCAAGAGTAGGGGGACACAATCTTGCCTGCGGTATCCTCCACAATGCCTCTTTGAATTTCTCATTTTTCGTAAAGATAAAACCTATCCTTGCACCACATGCACTGAAGCGCTTGGAAATGCTATCAATCATTATCGAAATATCCTCTGCTTCTTTTATGTGAAAGATACTCGTATGATGAATGTTATCAAAGGTAAATTCTCTATAAACTTCATCGGAAATTATACAAAGGTTAAATTCTCTTGCTACTTTGACAATTTCCCTTAATTCATTTTCGGAATAGACGGTACCCGTGGGATTGTTTGGAGATATTAGCACTATTGCCTTTGTCTTTTTCGTTACAAGTTTTTTAATTTCTTCAGCGGGTGGCAAATGGAAGCCTGTTTCTACTGTTGTCCTTATTGGTATGAGTTTAATCTCGCACATTGCACCAATGCTTATATAATTTGCATAGCAGGGTTCGGGTATCAGAACTTCGTCATCCTTATCACATGTCAGGAGATAAGAGAAAAGAATTGCTTCGCTACCGCCTATTGTTATGAAAACATCATCAGGCTCTGCATTTATGCTATTCTTTCTTAGATATTCAGCAATTGCTTCCCGTAAGATGGGTAATCCCTGAGATGGTCCATAAGCTATCACTTTTTCTTTCGTTTCTTTTATTGCTTTGAAGAATACATCTGGAGTCGGGATATCTGGCTGTCCGATATTCAGATGATATACTTTTATTCCTCTCTTTTTAGCTTCATCTGCATAAGGCAATAGTTTTCTTATCGGAGAAGCGGGTATTTTTTTTGCTCTTTCTGATAATTTAAAATTCTTATTCATTTGAGTGAAGGGACCCCCGGCACCGACCTACTCTCCCACACCCTTGCGGGTGCAGTACCATCGGCCCTGTGGGGCTTAACGACCGAATTCGGAATGGGTTCGGGTGTGTCCCCCACGGTATGGGCACCGAAGGTCCCCAATTTTCATTTTAAAGAGCTTTGTATTTTCTTTTCGAGCAATTGAATATCTGCAATGAAAATACGAGGCTCCCGCAGCTCCTTAAACAATTCTTTATGAACATTGAGTAACTCAGCAATTATACCTTCTTTGTCAATTTCCTTCGATAATTCAGCAAGTTTATCAATCTGGCTCAATAAAAAAGGTTCTTTCTCGGACTTTGCATAAATATAGCCTATCAATTTTCCCAGTTCATAGAAAAATTTATTATCAAATTTCTCTTTTGCTTCTACTTTCTCTTCCTTCGGAACTTCTTCTTCCTTTTCTTTTAAACTAAAAAATCTTTTTACTTCTCTGCCTATTCTCTTTTTTGTAGCGATACCAGCATAATCGAGCCATGTTTGGAGCTTCACAGCATAACCTTTTAAAACCGCTAAGTTACCTTTGCTTTTCAATTTGTTTTTGAAGAAGTGAGCAAGCTCGGAGAGGGTAAACTCTTTCCCATCAAGTAATTTGAGAAGGTCCTTAAAAACACTGTTTAAGAGCGCTTTCCTGAAAATTTTGGGTCTATCTTTTTCGGGAGCATCTAAAAATTCCTTGCCAATTTCTGTCAAAATTATTTTGCCTTCTTTAATATCAATGAGATTTAAATATCTTAAGAAGGGGATAACTTTACTTAAATCTTTTTTGGTGCATTTCATCTTCTCACAAAGCTCATCCGAAGTAATACCTTCAGGTGGAATATTCTCCAGGGTATTTATCAACTGGTTTACCGTTGAAGTTGGGAATGGAAATTTTTTATCCATAGCATTACTATATTAATCGATTTTTGAAATTGTCAAGTAGAAATTAAAAAAAATTTGAAATTAAATTTAGCTTGACAACCTCACAGATGGATTATAAAAAAGCTGGAGGGGAGTATGAGGTATTTAACGATTGCATTTTTATGTGTAATGAGCTGGACGGCGTATGCAGGGGTTACTGGTAAACTCGTTGGCAGGACTTATGATAAATCTACCAATAAGCCGCTGGGATATGTTTCAATAACATTGTTGCGTAATGGCAAGCCCACAGGGATAGGAGCTATTTCCGATAAGAATGGCAATTACATGATAATAGATATCCCGGTCGGTTGCTATACTGTTGAAGCATCTCGTATGGGTTATTCGAAGATGCGTGTTGACAGTGTTTGGATATTTGCGGATATGACTTATACTCTGGATTTTTACCTCGAGCCCGAGGTGGTGAAAGGTCAGGTTATAGTTGTTACTGCGAAAAGACCCATTGTTGAGAGGGATGTAACTGCATCAGTGAGTCGTGTTACAAGTAAGGAGATAGAGCAAAAACCCGTTACCAATTATCACGATGTTATAGCTAAATCCACTGGAGTTGTAGCGATACAGAGGGGAGCGGGTAAAGAGATTCACATAAGAGGCGGAAGAACAGGAGAAACCGTTTACATAGTTGATGGTGTAGTGGTAAATGATCCTTTTACAGGTGAAGCTGGTGAGATAATCGATAACGCAGCCATTGAAGAAATGGAGCTTATAAAAAGTGGTTTTGATGCAGAATATGGACAGGTGCTTTCTGGTGTCGCAAATATCGTTACCAAAGCAGGTACACCGATTCTGATGGCTGGATTGAACTATTATGGTGATGTCTTCCTTGGACCTTATAACAGTGGCTATAATAAACTTGGATGGGTTTTGAGTGGTCCATTGAAGTTCCTTGGTAAGGGTTCCACTTTCTTCTTGCAGGGTAACTGGTTTGATTCTCCTGAGTATGAGATAAAAGATTCTGTTTCAATGTGGAACTTTTATCGCAACGAGTTGCTTAAATATAAGAGACCAAGGAGATTGCCTCATAGTGATGAAAGAAGGTATGGAGGTTCTGGTACCGTTAAATGGGAAAGGGGTTTCGGTAAAGAGAAGAAACTGATATTGAAGCTATCCGGGAGCTATGGTAAAAGGGTATGGCACAGGTATATTCATTACTTTTCATGGGGAGATTGGTTAAGGGATACTCCATTATATTCTCATGATAGTTATAGACTAAATGCGAATCTGACATATTCTGCTTCTGCGAAGTTAAAATTTTATTTTACCTTTGGATTATTCAACACCCATTATCATGTAGCGGGGTTTAATGGGAAACATTACAGTGAATGGAAGGTTATAGCAGAGAGGTTGCCCTGGGTTTCTTATGCGGTATCTCAGGGCTGGTGGGACCCTGCCTGGAGGAAATGGAAAGAAGGCTGGGGTGCTGATAAAGCATATTATTACTATTATGAAAATGTGCTAAATTGGGGTAAATGGGACCCGGAGAAAGGATGGATTTGGACTACTTCTGTGCCAAATATTGTTGATGCTTTGAACGACAGGTGGTATGAGGTAAATTCTTATCACTGGACATTGCGTCCAGATACGCTTGATACCGTGTGGAATACAGTTGTGTTAATGAAAGGGGATACGGCTATTTTCTATCATAAATTTAATCTCGATAAATATATCGAAGATGTAGTAAAATTGATAGAAGACACTACATTTACCCGTGAAATGATGGAGCCCAGTGGTAATATGTATATGATAAGATACAACAGGGGACCTGATTGGGCATGGCCATCTGGTGTGTTATTTGGCTGGTATGCTTATCCTTACTGGCATGATAGGATGAATAAACATTATGAAATAAGTTTCAAAATGACATATGCTCCTAATAGATTCCATACTATAAAAGCAGGGGGTCAGGTAAGATTTTATAATGTTAAGATGACAGAGGTATATTTTGCAAATGAGAACCCTTATACCGACCATTATAGTAAAAAACCTGTATCTGCTGCTGCTTACATACAGGATAAGATAGAGTACGGAGACCTTACAATGAAACCTGGTTTAAGGATAGATTTCTTCCATCCTATGTCCGAATTCTATGTTGATCTTGAGAATCTCGATTCTGGTAGGGCATGGGTAAAGCCCAAGTGGCAGATTTCACCGAGATTCGGAATAAGTTATGCAGTGACAGAGAAATCAAAGATGTATGCCCATTATGGATGGTTCTTTAAGCATGTAAATCTTGAAGACCTTTATCAGAATTTATACGCCGATATAACCTGCGGATATCCGCTGATAGGCAATCCAAACTTGCCACCAGAGAGCCAGGTGCTTTATGAGGTGGGATACGAATATGCGTTTTCACCGGAATTCAAAGGACTTATTGCCTTTTACTTTAAAGATGTCAAGAATCTATTAAGTAGCCGTCCTGTTAGAACAATCTGGCGTAAGCGTCTTGCCCAGTACACAATTTATTTGTTAAGAGATATTGCAGAAGTTAAAGGTATGGAGATTACTTTGAAACAGAGAGCTGGCTCTTTTGCCGGTATACAGACGAGTTTTGAGGTAAGTTATGAATATCAATCGGCAAGGGGTACAGGTTCGGAATCCGATGAGTATTACAGGAGATATATGCTGACGACAAGGGAATTACCGAAGATGGAGTTTCCACTGGATTTTGAAGTGCCACACACATTCAGGGGTTATATAAACTTTTATTTCCCGATAGATTATCCTAAATTTAATCTGTTACTCGGCGGTTTAAACATAAACTTGGATTGGACATTCCAATCGGGCACACCTTATACACCCGAAGACCTGAAAGGCAATCCACTTGCTCCGGGTTCAAAAAGGAGACCTTCTACATGGCAAATAGATGTAAGATTGAGGAAAGAATTGTATAAATTTAAGCTGCCAATGGAGTTATATGCTGATATTTTGAATATGACCAATAACTTGAACATCGCTGATGTTTATGAAACGACAGGTTTGCCCGATGATAATGGAGCTGCACCTGTTTATGAGCCTTCACTTTATTCGAGGTATTATAAAGATTATGGTTTTGAATCACCTGAAGAGTGGTATAACGCTGTGAAAGAGTTCTGGAAAATATATGTAACAAATCCTTATCATTACATGAACAGGAGATTAATAAGAGTTGGTATAAGGTTATCAATTTAAGGAGGGGCTATGAGGAGATTGTTTTTAATAACAGGTTTGCTTTATTCTTTCCTGCTCTATGGTAAATACGAGATGAAATTGAGGTTCACTGAGCCGTATCATGCTACTGGTGATAAGACAAGGGTCTGGGATAAGCCTGCGGATTGGTGGATTGTAGCATGGACAGGGGTAGGTGAGTTAAGGGATATTTGCATAAGTAATACTCTGCAGGGAGGAATATTTTCAAGACCCCCATCATGGCAATATTATGATGGTACATTTCCTTTTGAAACTCTTGATATGCCACTCGGTCTAAATGGAGAATATCCTGCTGGTTCAGGTCAATATTATATCTGGGCTTATGGATTGTGGGTTGGTGCGCTTTATCCTGTGATATCAGGTTCAGATACTGTATGGAAGCCAAATGTCAGCAAATGTGCCTATTATTCGGATCTGGGTGCTATGGCTTGCTATGAGGCACAGAATTTGGGTGGCAAGGATTTAAGTGGATTGGGTCTCTATTTCAGCGACCAGGTGATACCTGTTGGATATGGCTATGAAGGTGAAGGCAATCTGTTGTTTGCTCAGCAGGGAGAAGAACCTGCTTCCTATCAGGCGCGCTGGCCCTTTACTGATACTACAATAAACAGGAGAAGACCAGAGGGTATGGAGGTGGATACAGGTGATATAATATCCCTTGAGGACACTTATGCATGTGCGGGCGACTGGATACCAGCTGGTCAGGCAACCGTGCTCTGGGTGAGGGATGCAGGACCTTATGATGAATGGGGGATGGGGATAAGGATAGAGCAGAGAACATACTCATGGAATTATGATTATAATAACGCCTATGTTTATATCAACTGGAGAATAAGGAATATGAATCCTTTTCCTTTGAAGAATATTTATTGTGGTGTATTTATGGATAACGATGTGGGTTCTGAAGTTTCTGAAGAGGGTCAAGGTGCCCAGGATGATTTAGCTGGATACGATAAAGAACTTGATTTGGGTTATACCTATGACTCCGATGGTTTTGAGCCCGGTTGGGAGACACCGGCTGGGTATGTTGGATGTGTTTTCTGTGAGACACCGGGTGATAAGGGAATGACGGGATTTAAAGTGTGGCATTATGGGCATGATATTGACGAAGATAGAACCGATTCTTTAAAATACTTATTCCTGTCTGATACAGCATTTATGGTATGGAATAATCCTTTTGACATCAGGCAATTACAATCAACAGGTCCTTATCCTGTGCTGGAACCGGGTGAAGAGATATCTTTTACTGTTGCTTTGGTTGTGGGGCTTACTCTCGATGAGTTGAAGGAAAGAGCAGAGATGGCGAGGAAGCAGTTTGAGAATGGGTATGTGGGGTTTGCACCGCCTCCTTCGCCTGATGTCTGGATCACGCCACTGGATAAGAAAGTTATAATAGCATGGGATAATAAACCGGAGAGCTATGTTTGTCCTATGAGCGGAGAAAAAACATTTGAGGGCTATAGAGTTTACAAAAGTGAATCAGGTTTGCCAGGAACATGGGAATTGTTAGCAGAATTTGATAAAAAAGGAAGCAGGACTAAAGATACAGTTATTGTGGGATATTTAAAGGGAACATCGAGTGCCCAAATTTTATTGGCGCAGATTGACACAATACTTGGGACTTATTCATACACGATAACATTTGAGTCAAAGAATTCTTTCAAAATTTATAATGAAACTGAGAGAATACTTTATGAATATAATCCTGATGCAATTGATGATGAAATAGGTGATTATTGTATAATAGATCCGAACACGAATAAGCCATATTCTTCTGACCCGGGTTATGTTTCGGGAGCTAAAATCTACATTGATGGATTTTATATAATAATAAAAGATGGTGTTTATAATCCATCTCAGCCTGCCGATATTTCGCCGAATCCAGGGGATGTCTTTGAAGTGAAAAGCTTTAAGGGCTATACCGTGGGTCAGGAAACAGGGCTAAACTATGTATATGTTGATGAAGATGTTGTGAATGGTAAGAAATACTATTATTGTGTTACTTCTTACAGCAGGGAGTTGCCCTATTATGGTATTCCTTCTATGGAATCAGGTAAGACAGGCACAAAATACTGGGCTATCCCGATGGAAACGCCAGCGGATTTGAAGAAACCGGGATTAAGATTAGAGAGAATAAAAGGAATGGGAGATGTAAGGTTCGAAGCTTTTGTAGCAAATCCCCTTGATATGCCCGAGGAAACATTGTTGCTGGTGTTTCAAACTTCGCCTACAGAAACCACAAAGATAGAGTCCTGGAGCATAATAGGGAAAGAATCGGGTGATACGATAGTGGATAGATGTACAGATTTTGATTTCAAGGCATTACCGCCAACAAAAGGAATAGTATTCAGGTTAGCGGCGTGCAGAGTCTGTAAGATTGATACCGAGAAAGTAATAGACACAGTTTATTCTCACTGGTCAAAGAGTGTGGGCTGGAAGTTTAACTATGATCTTAAAAATGTAGATAAATATTATCCTTTGCATGAGTATGAGATAAGATTTGTTGGCGATACATGGTCGGAGAAGGATACAAGGGGTAATCCCTGTTTCTTCACAGTGTGGGATGTAACAGACGATAAGCCTGCTTATTTCTGGTTTTACAATAAAATTCAGCCCGAAATCTTAAACCCCAATCTTGATGCTATCTACATATACGCTGATAGTAGTATATTCACCGATAATTATCCGAATAACTGGGTGATATGTTTGAAATGGGATACTGTGAAGGGAGCGACGCCAGCGGGCGAAGAATATCCGCCATTACCCGATAGTGGAACTGTATTCTATTTATATACATTGAATAGATTGACACCTTCAACTCAATTTATACTTGTGCCAACGAAATTCGGGATTAAAAAAGAAAGCTACTCACTTGACAGTGTGAGGGTAGTGCCCAATCCTTACTTTGTTAAAGCGAGCTGGGATGAAAGTGTTGAAAAAAGGAAAATATGGTTCCAGGGTCTGCCTTCTGAGTGCACGATAAGGATATTTAATGCAGCTGGTCTTTTGATAAAGACGATAGAGCATAAGGAGCAGACGATAAGACCTTTGAGTGGAGCGTCACCTGAGGAGTTGAGGCAGGAAGATAGGGGTCCTGGTGCACATGCATGGGATTTAAGGACGGATGATGGATTTGAAGCTCCCAGTGGACTTTATATTTATCTAATAACTACTCCTGATGGAAAAAGGAAGGTCGGTAAGTTTGCGATAATTAAATAGGAGGGGATATGAAGAAATTGTATATAGGCTTAATTTTAGGATTAGTAATCTGGGGGTGTTTCAAAAGAACAGAATATCCTCCTGTAAATATCACTGGCTTGATGAAAGATTACACTCATGTTGGAGAAACTCTAAATGTATACCTTTCTGCCGAAGATGCAGAATTTGATAGTTTGTCTTTTCAGGTTGATTGGGGCGATGGTAAGATAAGTGATTGGAGTAAGTTTGTTGAATATGGTAAGATGGTGGAGATGAAGCATGTTTATCAATCTACAGGTATCTGCACGGTTAAAGCCAGGGCAAAGGATTATCATGGTAAGATTTCCGAATGGACAAAAATTCAGGTGGTGGGAGTATATCCTGTGAGTAAGCCTCCTGTGATAAATTTTGTGGAAGCAAGGGAAACATGTTATGTTGGCACCCAATATAAATTAGTTGTGAAGATAACTGACCCGGAGAATGATAGTGTGAATTGTATGGTAGAATGGGGTGATGGCAAAGTAGAAGACTGGAAGGTAGTTGATTTGCCCAGTGGCAAGGAGTTTGTTTTTTATCATAGTTTTGCAACGAGGGATGTTGATGTCTTTTTACCTGTTGTGGTAAAAGCGAGGGATTGTAACTGGTGGTTTGCATCTGAGACTTTAAATGTGTTATATTATGATAGACCACCCTATCTTGAAAGGGATGCGATTAAGTTTAAAAACACAGGTATAGATACAATTACAGATACCATAATGTTCAGCAAGACGGAGTACTGGGTAGCGATAGCTGAAGGTGGAGCAAGTGACCCGGATCCTGGTGATTCTCTTTTATGTGCAGAATTCGATTGGGGAGATGGTGAGAAATGGAGGACTTCTTTTAAGAATCCCATGAAAGCGGAGATAACAGCTTCGCACTATTATGTTGAGCCTGGTACTTACAATGTCATTGTTAGGGTTATGAATGTCCATGGTAAATATTCGCCTCAGGCATGCACATTGAAGTTAGAACTGGTATCAAAATTCGATAAGGTGATAGGTGAAGGAGTATTGAATCAGCCAATAGGGCTTGCATTTTTTGGTGACAGTTTGCTTGTGGCTGATGCCGATGAAGAAGGTGGCTACATTTACATTTTTGAAAATGGTGAGTATGCTGGCAGGTGGGAAGGATTTAAGAGACCATGGGATATTGAGGTGCTCGGTGACACTATTTTTGTAAGTGACCTTAGTGATTTCAAAGTATTTATGCTTAATGTAAAGGGTGAGATTATAGGTGAAATTACAAAGGGTGAAAGGAAATTGCGTCCCAGGAGTATGTCAGTAAAAGATAGTATGCTTGCAGTTGTTGATGCGGATGCACAAAAATTGTACATTTTCAACTTACATAATAAAGAAATAATGGATTCAGCTGTGATAAGTGAGATTAACGATGTCGAGTATGTAGATACTGTTATCTGGATATTAAAGAAATATGCAGGAAGAGGTGTTGGTAAATTAGAAAAATATGTGAATATACATGACTCCCCTGACTCTTACATAAATATTTATAACTCTTTTTCAGTGGGTCTCTCTACCACGCCATTTGCTTTTGTAATAGACGGGAATAAGATTTATGTTACAGATTTAGATGAAGATGCTGTGAAGATTTATGACATTAACAAAGAAGTAAGGATAGCCAGATGGGGAGCAGGAGGCACAGCTGAAGGATTGTTCCAGAATCCCCACGGTATAATGGTGAAAGATGGTAAAGTTTATGTAAGTGATACAGGTAACGGCAGGATTCAGGTATTTAATGGATTATAGGAGGTGATTATGAGGAAGTATTTGTTATTAATTATTTTTCCAGGGGTATTGAGTGCCTATACTGGCAGGTCAGGGGGTGTGTTCTTATCGCGCGGAGCAGGTGCTCGACCTACAGCTCTCTGTGGTGCATTTACTGCGATAGCAGAAGGTCCACAGGCTGTGTTCTGGAATCCCGCAGGTATAGCGCTTGTAAGTAGGAAGAGTGTATCTTTAACGAGCAATAAGTTTTTTGCCGGGATAACAGGTGCAGATATAGCTTTTGTGAGCCCATCCAAAGAAGGAGCGGTTGGTATAAGTATGATTGCTTCTTTTTCGGGTAAGATTGAGATTACAACAGAGGAGCAACAGGAAGGTACCGGGCATTACTATTCTGCAAACGACTATGCACTCGGTATAAGTTACGCAAGGAGGTTGACAGATAAATTTAATGCGGGATTTACGATAAAAGTTTATAGTCTGAACATTTATAAAGTTACAGCGACAGGATGGTTGATAGATATCGGTGGCACATACAACACAGGACTTGCAGGCAATTTGAGGTTTGGTTATGCGATAAGGAATTTTGGACCGAATACCAGATACAGGGGCGAGAATCTGACAGAAGAAACCGAAGAGGGTTTTTCGTGGACATATATTTCTACATCATTCCCTATGCCTCTCTGCTTTCAGGGAGGGTTTGCTGTGGATGTGCTTTCAAGTCCTAAAGTAACGGTGGATGCTGAGATTGTGCATCAGAATGATCAGCCAACTACCTATGCTGTTGGTCTGGAAGCAGTTCTCGGGAATATGAAAATAAGAACAGGAATTACCCGAAAAGATTTGATAGAATACGGTGCTGGAATAGGATATAATGTTGGCTCAAGTATGGGTATCGATTATACTGTTCAAAAGCATAAGTATCTCGGTTATATCCATAGAGTTGCTGTAAATTTTGAATTATGATTTTATTTCTAATCGGAATATGGATATTGCAGGATAGAATTGCTTTTAAAATCGATAAAGATTTCAGGGAGAAAAAGGAAATGTTGCTTGATTCAATTTACAAGGTTTTTCATCCCGATACTTTATATCCGATGTTTCGTTTCTATGCTGATAAAGAGCTTGGTGAGAAATATGGGCTCGATTTGTGGTATGCTATGAAGTTTTCAACAGATAAGTATAAATTTGCTGAAAAAATTTTGAAGAAGATGAAAGGGATAAAAAGAGTTGACCCGATTGTTTGTGCGCCTTTACGCTATATACCATCTGATTCTTTTATTCAACAGCAATGGGGTATTTTTAAGATAATGGCAGATAAAGCATGGGATATCTGTAAGGGCTCAGAAGAAGTTATACTTGCTATACCTGATGGCGGTGTTGACTGGAATCATCCTGATTTGATTACCAATATATGGGTTAATCCCGGTGAGGATATCGATGGGGATGGGGTTGTCTGGGATGTTGAAGATGATTCGAACGGTATAGATGACGATGGTAATGGACTTCCTGATGATTTTATAGGCTGGGACTGGGTAAATAGAGAATCGAATAATCCAGTATCGGGCGAGGATTATTGGATACCCGATAATGACCCTATGGATTTTGGAGGACATGGAACGCATTGTGCAGGGATAGCCAGTGCTGTAGCTGATAATGATAGGGGTATAGCGGGTGTTGGCTTTAAATGCAAGATAATGTGTTTGAGAGTGGGAGCAGCTGATTCGGTGTATGGTGGTGTGGTCTGGCTTGATTATTGTAAAGAGGCTTTAATATACGCTGCTGATAAAGGTGCGACTGCAATTAATATGAGCTGGGGCACGGATACTGTGGGCTACTTCCTTGATGCTTGCAGATATGCATATTCTAAAGGTGTGTTGCTCATAGAAGCTGCTGGTAATGATAATGTGTTTTTTGATACTTTAAATGAAGCAGGTGCTATAATGGGCGATACTATAATGGTTGTAGCGGCTACAAATTCTTCAGATCATAAGGCGTGGTTTTCGAATTATGGATATACCATTGATATTTCTGCACCTGGTGTGTCAATTTTGAGCACAGTTTATGATAATAGCTATGTCAAATGGGATGGTACTTCGATGGCTGCACCATTTGTGACGGGAGCAGCGGGGCTTTTGAAAGCATTTTATCCACAGGCAGATAACAAATTTATATTTGAACACTTAAAACTAACGGCAGATTCGATTGACCATCTAAATCCTGATTATGCAGGAAAATTGGGGAGCGGAAGGTTAAATGTATATAGGGCGATAGCAACTCTTATCTACTCAAAGCTAAAACTCATAGGCTTCAATGTTGATGATTCATCTATGGGTAATGGTAATGGCAGACCCGAGTTTGGTGACACTGTGCTATTGAGGATTATTTTAAAGAATGCTCAAATATGGCAGGATGTGGATTCAGGGGAAGTGAGATTACATACAGAGAGACCCGAAATTAAAATGATCGATTCAATAGTTAAAATAGGAAGATTGGATGCCGGTTTTAAAGATACAGTTGAATTCAAATTCACCATAATTGATACCCTTGTAGATTCGGTGGAGTTTTATCTTAGTTATTTTGTGACACCTCAGTCCGAAAATGCAGGAGATACATTTAAGCTGGAAATAGGCTATCCCGATATATTACTCGTTGATGATGATAAAAGTTCGGGCGAAGATATTTACATATCCGCACTCAGGGATTCTTTGAAGGTAAAATTTGATATTTATAACAGGGAAAAAGGAAGATTGGGTGACCTTCTTAAACAATATAAACTTGTAATATGGTTTACAGGGGGTGATTCTTTAACTACACTGGAGCCGGAAGATACAATTGATTTGAAAGAATATTTAAATGGCGGTGGTGCACTTGTATTGAGTGGCAGGAACATAGGGAATGATATTGGTAACACGGATTTTTATCGCAATTATTTGAAAGCTGAGTTTGACCCAGGAGATGAATCAGGATACTATATTTATGGTGTTGAGGGGAATTCAGTTAGTGAGGGTCTAAATTTAGTGGTTGTTGGTCAGCGTGATAAAGATGCATTGATACCTGTTGGCTCTGAAACTTGCTTCGTTTACGGCTCAGGTAGAGTTGCAGCTGTGAGATACGAGGGCGATTATAGTTTATATTATTTTGGATTCGGTCTGGAAGGAATAAGGTCTGGTAGCGGATATAATTCTGTAGCCGATGTTCTTGAGAGGATATTAAAAGAAGAAGGTATCAAGCAAGAAGAAAAAAGAGAAAAGGAGCAATTCGTCGCTTATTATAAAAATCCAGTTAGGGATGTTGTAAAAATAAGGTTTAAGAATAAAGTGGGAAATAACCTGACTCTGGAGTTATATGACAACATTGGCAGGCTTGTAGGTGTAAAAGAAGAGAAGCATTTTTCAGGCAAAGAGATAATCTGGGATTTAAAGGGATTAAGTCCCGGTATTTACTTTTTGAAGATAAAATGTGGTAATAGGGAGGAAGTTTTGAAACTTGTAAAATTGAAATAAAAAAGGGGGGGATATGTTGCTTGTGTTGTTAATGTATGTTGTAAAAATAATGCCTGTAGACAGGGATTTACTGGGTAAAGTGAGAATGATGTCGAAAGCCGAATATCCGAGTATGGGTGCGGTTGATAAAGCGAAAAGTGTGAAGCCGTATCATCCCAATATTAAACTCGGTGAAAATGCATATCCCTATTTCTTGAAAGTTGATACAGTTGGATATACTGCTTATGACTGGCAATGGAATCCGGGTCCTTATAATAAAAGAATAGTTTACGACAGGAAAAATGGATGGATACATGTTCTGTGGATGAGAGGATTTGAGAGCCCACCTTCTTATCCTGATAGAAAAATGACCTGGAATTATTATAATCCGGAGGAAGGGTCATGGGTTTATGGTGGTGGTGTGGATACTTCTGCTGGGATAAAGATTTTCGGTGCAAAAAATGGCTATGGTGATATAGAAGTTGATACCGCTGGTTTGACGGTTGTATCGGCACATGTGAAGCAGGATGGTTATTATCAATCAGGTGTAGCGATTAATCTATGGCCTGGTTCGAATATTTTTGATGAACATTACACGAAGTCTCCTGGCACAGAATATATCTGGCCATGTATAGCCGTTGATGGGTATAACAATCTTGTGCTTACAGCAACACTTTATGCTCAGAACCCTCCCAAACCAACACTGTACACCTGGGCGAATGTCGATCTGTTGATGGGTGGAGGAGGATTTATAGACTGGATTGAAATGGGCGAATATCCTTATATTCTGGGAGGAGCATTTCCATGTGCTAGGAAAGATACATGTGTTATGGCACTGGTGTATGCAGGATGCGATACTGCTCTCGACCCCTATAATGTGCATGTGTATTATCAAATCTCGAATGATGGTGGGCTTACATGGGGAGATAAAGTTGATATAACAAATAAGATGAAAGGAGGCAAAGGTACTTATACCCTGAAAGGGTTTATAAATGCATTCGATGGCGATGTATATGCGATGTTCGATAGCGAAGGTTATTTACATGTTCTATTCATCGGAAAACCTGCATCGAGTTTGCCGGATGTTGGAAGATACTATGTAAGTGTATGGTCGAGTGTTCTCTGGCACTATTATGAGAAGACAGATTCTGTTTACATGGTGGCATATAATTTTGCACCTTCCCGAGAATTACCATGGAGCTTCGGGATATATCCTTTCTACTGGGGTAATATAATTCACCATTTTGCTCTCGTGGAAGACCCCGGAACCCACACTCTATATTGCTTCTGGATAGAGCCACCGTTTCATCAATATGGTTTTCAGGGTTCGGATACTGTTGCTATTGGAGAGATATACTTTGCATTCTCAACGGATATGGGCAGGACATGGAGTCCGAAATTCAATATTTCAAATACTCCTGAACTTTCAGAATGGTTCTTATCAGCATGCTGGTCAGAATCGGAAAATAAACCCTATATTCTTTTCCAGCAGGACCTTGATCCTTTAAGGGACATAGATCCTTCAGAGGATGGCTATAATTACACTGTGAATCCTGTAGTTGTTGGACAGGTAGGAGATTTGCCGGTGATAGGAGAAGGTGAAATTGTTGAGAAACATGTAGAAGGTTTGTTACCGAATGATACTATTGATACGGTGATAATGCCATTTACCTCTCTGGACACGGTTAAATTGTATAATTATGCTTTGCATTTTGTTGATACCACTGATTTTGGGGTGCCTATTGTTCCTAAAGTGATGTACAAAAATGCAGGTGACAGACCGCTAAAGTTTACAGCGAGGGCAGAAATTATATTTACAGGTTTCTTCATATATCATGATACTCTTTACATATACCCTTCGATTGATTCGATTTCACCTGAGAGGAAAGATACCCTTATTGAGCCGTTGTGGATGTATTCATCTGAGAGATTGGTTGAGCTTCTCCCGGGTGAATCTGTCGTTGTAGCATTTGATACATTTATGATACCCGAAGCTGAGACTGCAATCTGGAGAGGAACAGGTTTAAAAGTTTTAACGACATTTACAGAAGACTCATTGGTACTTGCACTTACTGGTAAAAAGAAGGCAATTGAGCTCGAAGAAAAGAAAGTTGCAATTGATAAGAGGATAGAAGTGTATCCAAATCCTGCTTCATACTTTGTTAATATAAGATTGCTACCTGCAGGAAAGGGAAATGTGAAGGTTGCTATTTATGATATAGCTGGCAGGAAAATAAGGACATTGTTCGATGGGATGCTGACAGGAGAAAAGATATTAAGATGGGATGGAAAAGATAGTAAAGGAGTAATGGTTCCATCGGGAATCTATTTCATTAAAGTTCAATCGGGTAGAAATGTTTGCTTATCAAAGATAATCTGGATGCGTTAAAAAGGGGGTGCCATGATAATAGCGATATTTCTTGCTTTCCAGTGGCTACAAACAGACTGGTCGGGTGGTCCTTACCAATCTATGTGGTCTGATACGAATAAATATCTCATTGGGATAAATGTGCAGGGCTTGCCAGTGGGTGACATTATGCTGAAAGCAAGCGACGAAGTGTGGGTTAAGCTTAGACCACCTGCAGATGGACTAACTTTCTTAAAAGCAGGAGATGAGGCTCTGTTCTGCTGTACAGGATGTGAAATATGGGTCTCGTTTAACAATGGTATATCATGGGATGGATACTGGGAAGTTGATGATACAGTTAAATGGTTGCTATTTAAGAAAACAGGAAAATTATTTGCGGTTACATCCAATACTATTAATCCTGTTTTATATCTGAATGAGTATGGTGAATGGGTTAGTTACATTCCATGTGATACATTGAATGTTAGTGTGACTGCTACAGGGCTTACAGTTGATGATAAAATTTTGCTGGGAACAGCATGCGGTAAAGTTTTAAAAGAGGATAATGTCTGGCAGGAGCTCGCTCAATTGCCATCCGAAATAACAGCTATCTACACAAAGGGAGAAACAATATTTGTCGGCTGTAAAACAGATACTATTTACAGTATATTAGCAGGTAGTGTGAAAAAATATCCTTTACCTGATACTGTTGAAAAGATAAACATAATAACAGAATATGATGGCAAAATAATAGCAACTGGTAAACCTGCCTGTATCCTTACTTTGATTAATGATACATTTAAAATAACTTCTGCTATACCGGAGCAGGAGATAATCTCTTTGATTAAAAACGCTGATGATAAGCTTTATGCTCTGTCAGACGCAGGAAGGTTATACAAAAAGGATGTTAACTGGAGCTTATGCAAAGATTTTTCATATCTTGGTTCGCCTTTGTCTTTGCTTATTTTGCCAAATCAATTGATACTGGTTGCGGGTAAAGAATGGATGTATTGCTCTGGTTTTCATCAATTCGGTTATTTTGAATCTTCTGTTTTCGATAGGGGACCTCTTCAAACACCTTATGGCAAAATTTATTTTAGGGCGACAGGTAATCCTGTGGTTAAAGTTCGTACGGGCTCCACTCCTGATATGTCCGATGCTATGGATTGGGATATGTGTCCGCAGTTGCAGTGCGGTGATGACCTTTCGGTAATTGCATCTGTAAATTCTAATCACAGATATGTTCAGTATATGGTCGAATTTAATGCAGTTTCGGATATCGGGAGTCCTGTTTTACATGAGATAAGAATCGAAGTTGCAAAAGAAAATATCAAAGCATTGCAACAACTTTCCCTCAATAAAATAAATATTTATCCAAATCCTGCTAAAAATTATGTGATATTTAACGGATTAAAAGGCAAACTAACGATATACGATATGACAGGAAGATTGATAAAAGAGGTGAATATCTCCGGAGATAGATATATCTTGAAAATAAACGGAGAATTTAAGCCCGGGATTTATATTTGCAGAACGGGTGGGAAATCGTATAAATTTGTTGTGATACAATAAAATGATAGAAAAAGAAATTTCCCGCCTTATAATAGAGGAGTATTTTTATTCCTTACGAAATAATTTAGAAGTTGATGTTATAATTTGTGGCGCTGGTCCTGCTGGTTTGACATGTGCTTATACTCTTGCTCAAAGAGGACTAAAGGTTTGTGTATTCGAGAAAAGATTGTCAATAGGAGGAGGGATATGGGGTGGCGGTATGATGTTTAATAAAACTGTACTCAGCAAAGAATCGATTGGGATTTTAGAAGAAATAGGCGTAAAATATAAAGAGAAAGATAGATATTTGATTGTTGATGCAATTGAACTTGCTTGCGGGCTCGGTTTAAAATGTAAAAAAGAAGGAGTAAATATTTTAAATCTCATAGAAGTTGAAGATTTAGTGATAAAAAATAAGGAGGTATGCGGTGTTGTGGTGAACTGGCATTCTGCTCTTGCATCTGGCTTGCATGTTGACCCTCTTTCTTTTCTATGTAAAGCACTTGTTGATGCAACAGGACATGATGCTCAGCTTGTGAAACTGTATGAGAAGAAAATGGGAGAGAAGATAATCAAAGGAGAAGGTCCTATGAACGCTGAAGAAGGAGAAAAGTTTGTTGTCGAGAAAGCAGGAGAAGTAGTCCCTGGTCTTTATGTAGCCGGTATGGCAGTCAACGCAGTATATGGTGGTCCAAGAATGGGTCCGATATTCGCCGGTATGCTGTTATCGGGTAAAAAAACAGCGAAAGATATTCTTGAAAAATTTAAAAAATAAAAGGAAAAATACACGAATCAACATGCTGAAATAAAGTAGAAATCCGTCGATAATCAATAAAAATTTCTTATCGTAATTTTCCTTTAAAAATTTATAAAGCGAATGATGTAATTCTATTACAGATTTTAAAGGATACATTTTCATCGTCCTACCAAGATAATGAATCATCTTGGCATCAGGATAAAAGTAAATTTTAAAACCTTCCTTTTTCATTCTGTAACAAAAATCGACATCGCTGACATAGTTTTTGTATTTTTCGTTGAAATATCCAATCTTTTTGAAAACTTTTTTTCTTATCATGATAGCAGATGCCATTGGTTGTTCTACTTCACATAACTTATTGTGTTTAAAATATCCCATTTTCCATAGAGAAAGTTTTTTAAAAATCCGCGGTAATAACATGAACTCCAGAAATATGTTAAATGGTGTTGGGAATTTTCTGCATGAGTTTTGAATTGTGAGGTCTGGATTTAAAAGCTGTGGAGCAACCGCTCCGCATTCCGGATGTACTTTCATGAACTCTTCAAGCTTTTTTATTGCGTCACCTAATACAATGATGTCCGGATTTAATAATAAAATAAATTCCGACCGCGTTTCTTTTATCCCTTGATTTACCGCCTTTGTGAATCCAATATTTTTCTTATTCTCGATAAGTTTTACATTTTCAAATTTTTTGACAATTTCTTTTGTTTTATCTTTTGAAGCGTTATCTATTATGATTATTCTGTAATTTTTGGGAATGCTATTCAAACAATGTTCTATGAATTTTTCTGAATTATGGGTTACAATGATGATGTCTGTCATTTTAATATTTTTTTCGCAATTTTAATTCCCGTGCTAAAAATATGGACAATGGGATGACTTACTTTGTTATAAATTTTAGCATCTTCAAGGTTTTTTAAAAATTCTTCTTTTGAGTTAAAATCTTCAAGTTCTACTGTTGCGATACCGATTTCAAGTGCTGTATGTGCATCGCTTCCTGCGGATACCTGCTTTTTATAAGCAACCGCAAATTCTATTGCGAGAGCATTATCAAGCTCTTTAAAAACCCTGCCATTTACACCTTCGATTATGTCAACATCATCAATGATTTTCATTAATTTATCGGGATTCAATGCAGAGCCCCTTAATTTGTCAAAAGGATGGGGAATGCACACAAGACCATCTTGTTCTTTTATAGCATAAACAGTATCTTCTGCACTTAAACCTTTTCTGATTTCTTTTTTCAAAAAATAGCCTATAATTTCGCCATCTTTCGTATCAATTTCTTCACCGATAATAACTTTGAGCGGAGAAATTTTTGAAAATTCTACAGCTCCTTTAATTGTGTTATGGTCTGTGATGGCAACGCAATTTATCTTTCTCCTTTTACAAATTTTTATTAAGGTTTGAAATGTTATTATACTATCGGGAGAATAAAAGGTGTGGATATGCAAATCTGCTTTTATTTTCATCTTGAAAATTTAAAAGAAATTTAAAAATGTCAAGCGGAAAATTTTTTCAAAAATAACTTGACATTCTGGGAATAGGATTAAAATAGATGATGAATTTAGGATTGAACATTTCCGAGCTTAAGAGAATAGAAGAGATATCTGAGCAAAACATAATGTTGTGCTATCAGTGTGGTAGATGTTCTGGTAGTTGTCCTTCTGCTTCTGCAATGGATTTGCTTCCGAATCAGGCGATAAGGTATTTACAGATGGGCAATGTAAGGAGGGTAATTGATTCAAAAACGATATGGATTTGTGCAAGTTGCTTTATGTGTACTGTCAGGTGTCCCCGGGGAATTGACCTTGCCCGTGTGTTTGAAGCCGTTAGATTGTTGAAATTACGCGAAAATATAGACCATGTGCATTTGAATAAAATAAAGGAAGATGAAAGAAAAATCCTGCCACCAATTGCTTTGATAAGTGCGCAAAGAAAGTTATCAGCATGAGTGAGAAGATTTTATATTATCCTGGATGCACCTTAAAATCAGATGCGAAAGAATTTGATGAGACTTCGAAAAAACTCTTTAAGTATTTAGGATACGACATAAAAGAACTCGATAGATGGAATTGTTGTGGAACAGTTTATTCACTTGCTTCTGATAATGTTATGTTTCATGTTGCGTCTTTCAGAAATTTGATAAGAGCAAAGGAAGAAGGGGCAGATAAGATTTTGTGTATGTGCTCTATGTGTTACAACACCCTTAAAAGAGTTGATTTACTTGTGAAAAGAGATAAAGAAAAGATGGATAAGATAAACGATTTGATGTATGAAGAGGAAACGAAATATGATGGAGGTGTTGAGGTAATTCATGGTCTTCATTTGTTAAAAGAATTTGGTTTCGATAAATTGGGGCAAATGGTGAAGAAAAAGATAGGTAAGAAAGTGGCACCTTATTATGGATGTATGCTTTTGCGTCCCGAAGAAGCAGCGCTTGATGACCCTGAGAATCCCCATATATTATCCGATTTAATAAAAGCAATAGGCGGTGAGCCCGTTGAGTTTCCATTTATGAATGAATGTTGCGGAAGTTATCAGGTTGTAAATGAAAAGGAATTCGTTATTGAGAGGGCTCACAAGATACTTAAATCCGCAATAGATAGGGGAGGAGAAATTTTGATAACCTCCTGTCCGCTTTGCCATTATAATCTTAAGAACTTTCAGGATTTTATAAAGGAAAACTATCCAGATTTCACAGGTATAGAGGTAAAATATTTTACAGAGCTTATTTGTGAGGCTTTATCAATATGACCTCCAAAGAATTACTTAATTTAGAAGAAAAGGTTCTGGCTCCCTATGCTATGAAAGCTAAATATTCTAGGGGGAGAAAATATCCCGAAGAAGAATATGAATACAGGACATGTTATCAGAGAGATAGGGACAGAATAATACATTCCACAGCTTTCAGGCGCATGGAATATAAAACACAGGTTTTTGTCAATCATGAAGGTGATTATTACAGGACAAGGTTAACGCATACGATTGAGGTTGCTCAAATTGCTCGCACTATTGCGCGTGCACTCAGGGTTAATGAAGACCTTACCGAAGCCATAGCACTTGCACATGATATAGGACATCCACCTTTTGGACATGCTGGTGAAGAAGCATTAAACGAGCTTATGCCAAATGGTTTTGAACATAATTTGCAGGGATTAAGAGTAGTGGATGTGCTCGAATATCGTTATCCCGATTTCCATGGACTTAATCTTACTTTTGAAGTAAGAGAAGGAATTGTTAAACATGTAACTGTTTATGATAAGCCGGATATATCTCAATTAAAAGAATTTGAACCTGATAAATCGCCAACGATAGAAGCACAAATTATAAATCTTGCAGATGAAATCGCATATAATGTCCATGATATAGATGATGGATTGAAATCGGGCTACATCGAACTTGAACAACTGGAGGAAGTAAAAATCTGGAAAGAAATTTTTGATGAAGTTAAAAAGGAACTTAAAGGGAAAGATATTGAACTTTGTATTCGGAAAACTTTAAGAAAACTCATTTCTGCTCAAATTGAGGATGTGATAAATACTACTCTTAGGAATATCGAAAAACATAATGTAGATTCTGTTGAAAAGGTAAGAGAATTGCCGCCTCTTGTGGAATTTAGCAAAGATATGGCAGAGTATCAAAATGAGTTAAAGAAATTTTTATACGAAAATTTGTATACTCATTATAAGGTTGTAAAGATGCAGAATAAAGCGAAGCGTTATGTTAAAGCTCTTTTTACGACCTATCTTTCGGATATGAGGCAAATTCCACCTGATTTTAAGAAGAGATGCGGTGATGCTCCACCTGAGCAGATAGTATGTGATTATATCGCTGGAATGACAGATAGATTTGCACAGGATGAATACGAAAGATTATTTTTACCTTATGCGAAAATGTGATGGAGAAATTTATCCCTGCAATTGTAATAGTGATAGCACTGGCTATTGAGTATTTTAAATGTTTGAGAGAAAAAGAATTTACCCTTGAGTTTAAAATAAGGATATATGTTGGGTTTTCACTTTTGTTACTTTATATTTTTCTGTTGGATTTTTTTTATAACTGGGCTCTATTTTTAAGTATCCTTTTTCTTTATGGCTTATCGTATCCTTCTTTGAGGCTTATAACGAAGCCATTGCGTTATTTAAGGGAGAGCGTAAAGCGTGTTGCCCTGGGTGACATTTCCCGTTCTGTAGAAGTGGCATCTCGTGATGAAGTAGGGTATATTTCGAAGATGTTTGATCAGACGATAAAGGATGTCAGGAAGATGTTGCATGATATAAGAGAAGCAGAGAGGTTAAAGCACGAGATGGAAGTTGCTCGCAGGATTCAGGATACATTTTTGCCGAAATATAAACTGCAAAATGAATATTATGAGGCGAATGCTGTTGTTTTTCCGGCAGAAAAAGTAGGAGGAGATTATTGTGCCATTATACCTTTTCAGGATAATCTTTATGGACTTGTCATCGCAGATGTGAGCGGTAAAGGAATTCCTGCAACTCTAGTAATGTCAGAAGTTAGGGCACTTATCCTATACTATGCAAGAAATCCGCAAAACATAAAAGAATTGTTAGATGGTTTGAATAGAAAGTTACTTTCGGATATTCCACCTTTTATGTTCGTAACAATGGGATATGGAGTTTTGGAGCAGGAATATCATAAAATAACTTACGCAAATGCAGGTCATAAACCAATGATACACCTGCCCTATAAGGCTGACGAAGTAAAACTTATAAGACCCAAAGGTAAGGCACTGGGAATAGTAAATCACAATGAGTTTATAAAATCCCTTGAAATTGTGGATTTTAATATTGAAGTGGGAGATATGATTATTTTATATACTGATGGTGTTGTTGATGCAAGAAATAAGAAAAAGGAAAGATTCGGAGAAAAAAGGTTTTATGATGCGATAGTAAAATATTCAAAATTTGATATTGACATGTTTCTAAAAGGGATATTAAATGAAGTGTTAGCGTTTTCTGAGGGGCAGGAGTTGTTCGATGATATTGCGCTGCTTGCTGTTAGAAGGATAAAATAGGAGGGAGGGATGTCGATATCAAAAGAAAGGAAAAAAGAACTCATAGAAAAATTTAGATTACACGAAAAAGATACAGGGTCACCTGAGGTGCAGATAGCGATTCTTACAGAAAGAATCAACAACCTTACACGACATCTCTCGCAACACAAAAAGGATATACACTCGAGAAGAGGACTGATCGCCATGGTTAACAAGAGAAAAAGATTGTTACAATATTTGATGGAAAAAGACCCGGAAAGATATCGAAAAATAATAAAGGAGCTGGGTTTAAGAAAATAAAAAGTTAAAAATTAAGGCAAAAGCGAGATATCTGCTCCAAGTTCTTTTCCGAGTTTTTTAATTTCGTCCAATACATTTCGGTAGACTGGCACTTTTTCTCTATGGCGTTCCTCTGCCTCGAACTCTTTTTCACCGTGTATCCAAATTCTGTCTTTTCCCTTTGCTTTTGGGGTATTTTTTAACATTCTGATGAATTCATCCATTCTCTTTTTAAATTCCTCAGGTTCACAGAATAGGTCAATTCTTATAGCGCCAAGGAAATGGCAGATGTTGGGTGGAGATTTTGGGTCACGCGCTACAAGTGCACCAAAGGCACCACCAGATAATACTCCACAAAGAATATCAACGAGAACGGCAAGGCCATAACCTTTATGACCGCCTGTTTCTTCTTCTGCGCCACCAAGAGGAAGTAATCCTCCTCCTTTTCTCTTTTTTATATTTTCGAGGGCTTTTGCAGGGTCTTGTATTGGATAGCCTTCTTCATTTGCAGCCCATGTTCCTGGCATTTCTTTACCTAATCTTGCATAGATTTCAACTTTGCCACGCACTACCGTAGAAGTGCCCATGTCAAGTACAAATGGTCGTTCTTCTTTAGCAGGTACAGCTACCGAAATGGGATTGGTGCCGATAGCTACTGTCCTGCCATGTGTAGGCACAACAATAGGTTCGGTATTTGTAAGCGCTATTCCTATCATATCGTAAGGCAACGCCATCATCGCATAATAACCTGCTATACCAAAGTGATTTGATTCCCTTACAGTTGCAAAGCACATTCCAGTTTCTTTTGCTTTGTTTATTACCATTTTCATAACCTTATAAGCAACAGGATGACCCATACCAAATCCTCCAGATACTGTAAGAGTGTTGGGTGTTTCTTTTATAATTTTTAATTCGTACCTTGGTTTAATACGTCCCTCTTTTACATAAGTGTAATATCTTTTGAGACGCTGGACTCCATGTGAACTTATTCCTCTTCTGTCAGCTGCTATTAGAAGATCAGCAGAAATTTCTGCATCTTCTTCGGTGCATCCAAGACCTGTAAAGAACTGTTTTGTGAATTCTTTTAAATTCTTAACCGGTACTTCAATCATTTCTTCCATTTTACCCCCTAATAAGGAACACCTTTTTCTTTGATTTCCTCTACCATTTTTTTGATGTAAGGTGGTATCAAATCTTTTTCAAAAAGTATTTTTCTTATTTTTTCAACAAGTTTGGGGGTATCTATTTCCATTGGGCAATACTTTTTACATCTACCACAAAGTGTGCAGGTGAAAGCAAGTGGAGCAGCTTCTTCGAGACCTCCTGCTATAAATGCTGTCCATGGGATACCAATTCCTCCCATGTATCTATATCCCCAGTATCCTGTTGTTATAGGATATACTGCGCATTCGTACATACATGCACCGCATCTTGCACAAAGTAAAAATTCTCTCAAATCATCATTTTTCGCAACTTCACATCTACCGTTATCAAGTAAAATTATATGTAATTCACGGGGACCATGAGCACCGTAAACGACCGTTTTCTCGATATCACCAGTTTTTGAAGGACCGGAAATTATGGATACATAGGTCATTGCAGGGTAACCGGCATAGCGTGAGATAACTTCAACAAAGAGCATACCATCCCTTAAAGTAGGTAAAATCTTTTCAACACCACAAAGGACAATATGAACAGGAGGAGCATTTGTAACAAATCTTATATTACCTTCATTTTCGATTAAAAATACTGAACCTGTATCGGCTGTTATAACATTTGCACCGCTGATTCCAACATCTGCAGTTATAAATTTATCACGCAAATATTCGCGTGCAAAAAGAGTAAGCTTTACAGGGTCGGATGGCAAATCTTTTCCTGCTACTTTTGAAAATAATTCTGCAACTTTTTCTTTTGGTACATTAACAGCAGGCGTAAGAATATGCATCGGACGGGATTTCAACAACTGCACTATGAATTCGCCCAAATCCGTTTCATAAACTTCATTTCCCCATTCTTCGAGATACTTGTTTAGTTCAAGTTCTTCTGAGGTTATGGATTTTGACTTTACTATTCGTTTCCCATTACCAACGATATTTTTAATTATTTCAAGGGCTTCACATGAATTTTTTGCAAAATAAACATTGACTTTATTCTTCTTTGCAATTTCCATTACTTTGTCAATCCAATATTCGAGGTTTGACAATACTTTTTCTTTTATTTCTCTCAATTTTTTTCTTTCTTCTTCGACATAGGGGAACATTTTTAGAGCTTCATCGCGTGCTTTTCTAAAAGACGATACCGCCCGTCTTAAAGCCGTTCGTGTAAACTCATCTTTTATAACTTTATAAATCTGTTTTTTATATTCTGTGAACTTTTTCATAATGCTTCCAGCAAAATTTCGATAAAATCTTTAACCTCATAATTTAAACCTTCTGCACCTTCTTTTAGATTTTGATAGCAAAAAGGACAGGGAGCTGTTACAAAATCGGCTTCTTTACCATAAGTTATTAATTTTTCTTTTGATACCTCAACCGATAACTTTGGTAAATAAGCGCGCAATAAACCTCCTCCGCCACAACAAATAGAGTTGTCTCTGTTTAAATCAAATTCCACTATCTCATAGCCTGCTTTTCGTAAGATTTCTCTTGGTTCGTCAAAAATACCTTCACTCTGCCTCCCGATATAGCATGGGTCGTGATATAATATTTTTTTATTCAATTTTTTCTGGAAAATCAGGTTTCCTTCATCTATCATTTTTTTAATAAACTGGGTGATATGTAAAACTTCTTTTTCTAACTGAATTCCAATTTTCGAATATTCATATTTTAGAGTTGTAAAACAATGAGGACATGTTGTGATTATTAAATTTAATTTTTGTTTTTCAATTTCTTCTTTTACTTTTTTTGCCTGTTCTTTGAAATCATGCTCTGTGCCTGCGAGATGGAGAGGAGCACCACAGCATAACTCTCTGCCAAGTGGTAAAAAACTAATCTTTATCTTTTTAAGAAAAGTGTTGAGATTGGCATCCAAATATTCATTGGACCTTGTTGTGCATCCAAAAAATACCCCTATCATAATTTTAAAGCTATAGCAAAATCTTCTACTTCAACTCCGGGTGTTTGAATTTTTCCTTTTTCTTTTGCTTCTTCTATTTTCTCCATTACTTTTTCTCTTTTTCTCTTCACACCTTTAACATTTTCTTCAATCTTTTGTAATCCTTCCTTTGGATAACAAGTAAAATCTCCTGTTATTTCAACATCTTCGATTTTTTCTTCCTTTACTTCCTGTGCTGTCCTTATGAGTCCGCCTTTTGCTTTGTGAAGTCCCCAGATAATTTCAACACCGCCTTTGATTTTTACTCCTTCAAATCTTTTCATCGTCTTTTTATAAATCATTTCGGGAGATGTTAAATATTTTTCAACTTCTTTCATTTTTTGATAAATTTCAGGAGTTAATTTTGCAGGTGTTAGTTTTCCGAGTAGATTTTCAAATTTTTCAATTAATACTTTTACAATTTCCTCTCTATCTGGTATTTCACCTAATTCTTTTTTCATCGTTGTGAGATATTCTTTCATAGATTTGTAAATTTTATCTCTAAATTTTTCGTCAGGTACTTTTAAGATTTTCACCATTGTGTCATAATTAAAATCAAGAAGGACACCTCCCACGAATACTATGCATTCTCCAATATCTCCAACGCCTTCGCCTGATATTTTGCGACCTTCTGCAGTTACAATGTCATTAATGGGTTTAAATTGTGCCTTTATGCCAAATTCTTTATACATTTCACACACAGGCTGGGAAAAAGTTTCAAAAAGTTTTGAAACATCTCTTGTGAATAATGGATTGTCTTTTTTCAGGATAACTTGATAAAAAATTTGATTTTGGTCAAGATAAGTCGCACCTCCTCCCACTTCTCTACGCATATAAGGTAAGCCAAGTTTTTTGCACATTTCAAGGTCTATTTCTTTTTCCGCATCCTGAAAGTATCCTATACTTATTTGAGGCGATGCAGGTGAACAGATGCACAATCCTTCTATTCCGAGACGCGCAAGAGCATGGAAAACTGTCATGGAATCAAAACCTTCGAGATATCCGAGGTTAAACAAATACATCTTGCTATTTTTTATATTTTTTGATTTCTTCCTTAAGCCATTCAACAGCTTTTTCTCCTTTATATAATTCTTTAAGTTCATCTGGATTTGTTATTTCCATTTCAAACAGCCATCCTCTACCGTATGGGTCTTCGTTTATGAGAGTGGGTTCGTCCTCTAACTCTTCATTTACTCTTGTGATTGTACCAGATAGTGGTGCGTAAATTTTTCCAAGCCATTTACCTGTTTCGATTGAACCTATTACTTCGTCTTTTTGTACATCCTGGTCAACTTCGGGCAATTCTACGAAACTAATCTCACCTGCCATTTTTTGAGCAAAGTCAGTAAAGCCCACAACAGCTTTTTTGTCTTCTACTCTTACCCAGAAATGCTCTTTATGGTAATAAAGGTCATCCGGCAATTCATAGTCCTCAATCCTTGCCATAATCCCTCCTTTTTAGCCCATTATAATCGATTTACAGTTTTGTCAATTAATTTGTGCCTCCAAAAACTCTTTTAAGTTTCTCATGTCTTCTGGAAGAGGAGCTTCAAATTCCATCCATTTTTTTGTAACAGGATGTTCAAAACCAAGTTTATGTGAATGCAACGCCTGTCTTTGCATAATTTCTAAAACCTTTTCGAAAAATTCATGGGGTATACCCGATAAGCGCTGTCTACCCTGATAAGTTTCGTCACCCACAACAGGATGCCCTATGTGCGCCATGTGTACCCTTATTTGATGTGTCCTGCCTGTTAAAATATGCACCCTCGCAAATGTTATGTATTTATAACGCTTTTCAACAAAATATTCGGTAATAGCATCTTTGGATAAAAGAGGTGTTACTGCCATTTTTTTCCTATCGATAAAATCCCTGCCAATCGGAGCATCGATTATTCCTTTATCCAGTGGCAAATTTCCCCATACAAATGTTAAATATTCTTTTTTCATTCTTCTTTTTTGCAGTTGTTCTGCAAGATTTGATAAGGCAATCTTTTCTTTTGCGAAAACAATAACTCCCGATGTGTCTTTATCAAGTCTATGGACTACGCCTGGTCTTGCGATACTATCTGCTTTTGCCAAGCCGCAGTGATGTAAAAGCGCATTTACAAGGGTGCCACGTAGATTGCCGGGCGCAGGGTGCGTAACCATACCAGCAGGCTTGTTCACAACTACTATGTAATCATCTTCATAAATTATATCAAGGGGAATGGGTTCAGGTTCTATCTTTAAAGGTTCTTTTCTTTCGTATTCTGCATAAATTTCATCTCCTCTTTTCAAAGTATAACTGGGTTTTACAGGTCTGCCATTTACCAGTACTTTGCCTTCTTCTATTAATTTCTGGATTTGTGTACGAGAGAGTCCGAGTCCTACTTGATGTAAATATTTGTCAAGACGCATTCCTGCACCAGCACGAACTTTTCTTTCAAAAACTATTAGAGGCATTTGAAGGTGGATTAACTACGCTTCAACCACAGGACTTCTTTTTCCTTATTTATTATTTCATTTATTCCTTTTTTGGCAAGTTCAAGCATTAATTTTAAATCTTCTTCTTTTAAAGTTCCTCCTTCTCCCGTTGCCTGTAATTCAATAATCTCATAATTTTCGGTCATTACGACATTCATGTCAACATCTGCTTTTGAATCTTCTTCAAAAGTTAAATCAAGCATAGGTTTGCCTTCCACAATACCCACACTTACAGCGCCTATGAATTTTTTGATGGGACTTTTTTCAATCATTCCAAGTGATAACATATGTTGAATTGCATCATAAAGTGCAACAAAACCACCGATGATCGAAGTAACCCTTGTGCCACCATCTGCCTGTATCACATCACAATCAATCCATATTGTATAACCATTTAGTAAAGATAAATCGCATGCTCCTCTCAAAGACCTTCCTATAATTCTCTGTATCTCTATTGACCTTCCGTTTATTTTGTCACGGGGAAGGCGCTCGGGAACAGCTCTCGGTATCATCCTGTATTCCGCGGTAACCCAGCCAATACCCTGGTCCTTCGCAAATTTCGGCGCACCTGATTGAACAGTAGCAGTACAGATAACATGGGTATTGCCAAGTTTTATAAGACACGAACCTTCAACATCCTTTAAATAATCCTTTATGATTTCAAGGGGTCTCAGTTCATCATAATTTCTACCATCGAATCTCATCTCTAAATTTAATCAAATTATTTATTTGTCAAATATTTTTTGCCCACCTCCCTGTCCCCACCGCCCTCGTGCACACCCCTCTCAAGGTACTTGTGATTCATTACGGGAAGGGTGTTTATAAAGCCACAGCGTGGTCAAGGCAGTGCCTTACTCGCTTTCGCTCGCATTAAAAATTTTAATAGAATTTCTTCTCAATTACGGAGATTACTTTATCAGTGGTTATCATATCCATACAAATTGGCTTTTTACATCCTTTAAATCTGCGGTTAACATAACAGGGGCTACATTCGGCATCGCTCCTTATTGCTATAATGTTTTCTCTTTTGGGTAAAAGCACATCAGGGGATGTGGGTCCAAAAAGCCCGATAACAGGAGTATTTACCGCAACAGCAATATGAAGGGGTGCACTATCATTTGTTAATAAAAATTTACTCCTTTTCAACAAAACTCCGAGATGCTTTAAAGTTAATTTACCGCACAGATTTAAAATTTCGCATTTTTCTTCGATTTCCTTACAAATTTTTTCATCGCTCTTGCCACCCACTATTATAACTTTTTCCTTCCTGTTTTTCAAATATTTAATTACTTTTATAAAATTCTCAATCTTCCACAATTTTTGCCAGACGCTTTCCGCAGGATTATGTGCACCACCAGGTGCTACACAGACAAACCTTAAATCACCAATTAAATTATCAATAAAAATTTCATCTTCCTTGCTCCAGTAAAATTCGAGAGAAGAATTTTCAATTTCAATGTTAAACATTTTTAGATAATCATCTGCCACATAATTGCTGTTTTCCCTTTTTAAAACTATTTTTTCATCGAGAAAAGGATTAAAATCGCCATCAGATATTCCTGTTACTTTATTGCCTATTAACTTGCATAAAAGATGGATTTTCTTTGATCTGTGAAATGCATAAATTCTATCATAATTTCTTTTTTTCAATTCTTTTACCAATTTGATGATTTTTGTAGGATTTTTTGAGAAAAAAACATCGTCATCCACTGCTATTATTTCGTCTATATTAGGATTTAAAGTTATTGCTTCTTTTGACCATTTTGTTGTTAAGTAATCTATTTTTGCATCTGGATAAATTTTTCTCGCAGCTTTTACAGCCGGTGTTGTCAGCAATACATCTCCGATCGCATGCGTCCTAACAAGCAGTATTCTTTCCATTACACCAGTTTCTTAATCGTATCGATTATTCTTTTTGCATGTTTGAAGCCAGATTTAATCATCTCTACTTCTATTCCACCCCTGTAATATCCAAAAACATGAAGATTTTGATAAACTGCGGTTAAAGATGCTGTTAGCTTTCCATTGTAAGGCATTTTTGATACCACCTCTCTGTATTCCGCGAAAGATGTTGGCAATTCCTCTGGCTTTTTTCCTCTTTTCAGCAGATATGCGTCTATTGCGGTCAATGCAGACAGATAGCCCATTGCACATGCCTCCCTTACCTTTTTGCCATCGGTATAAAGACCAAATTTTATCTCAACATCTTTTAAAATTTCTTTCGCATTATTGTAATATTCTTCAGACCTTTCAATCGCTTCTTTAGGATTTAAGGGCAAATCCCTCTTCATCATACCAGTTTCTTAATTGTATCGATTATTCTCTTTGCATGTTTGAAGCCAGATTTAATCATCTCTACTTCTATACCGCCTCTGTAATATCCGAGCACATGAAGGTTCTGGTAAACTGCGGTTAAAGATGCTGTTAGCTTTCCATTGTAAGGCATTTTTGATACCACCTCTCTGTATTCCGCAAAAGATGTTGGCAATTCTTCTGGCTTTTTACCTCTTTTCAGCAGATATGCGTCTATTGCGGTCAATGCAGACAGATAACCCATTGCACATGCTTCCCTTACCTTTTTGCCATCAGTGTAAATCCCAAATTTTATTTCCACATCTTTTAAAATTTCTTTGGCGTTGTTATAATATTCTTCTGACCTTTCAATTGCTTCTTGTGGAGTCAAAGGTAAATCTCTTTTCATCATTTATTTTAATTAAAGAACTGTAAAGTCAAGTTATTTTTCTCCTTTCCACAAATCTTTTCTGTGTGCTTCAAGGAAATCTTCTTCAAAGCCACCGAATTTCGCAGCCGTCATAATCTCACAGCCATTTTGCTCTGCTACTTCAAAAATCTCTTTTATCTTACGAGAAAATTCAAGGTCTCTTACAAGATGATGGTCAAGAATATATTTTTTTACTCCTGTCTTTTCGATTATCTTTTTTATATTTTCAATTGCCTTCTTTAAAGTTTCTTCATCATAAACCTGTGGCTGATAGGTCATGGGACCATCCGAAAAAATAATATCGGGGTCGTTCTCAAGAATAAATAAAGTTTGTTCATCTGTAACAGGTCCTTCAACATCCGATGTGAACAAAAATCTTTTATCTTCTTCGATAAAAATTTCCACTACAAAACCCAATCTTTTATCGTTACCATGCCATACACTTTGTGATATTTTTAACCTTAATTTTCCAAATTTTTCTTCCACACCTTCTGCAATTCTTATCTCCTTTGGATATCCCTCAATTCGCTCCAGAAAGCGCTTTGCACGCACATATTGACTGCGGTTTATGTTTTTCTCAGGATGCTTTATAAATAAAATTTTGTCTTTAAAAAGTTCGGGATAATTTGGATTGTGATGGTCATAATGATAATGTGTTATTATTATCAAATCTGCTTTTTTTGCATATTCTTTTATTTTTTTCCAGTGTTCCTCTTTTCTTTCGAGTTCCTTTTTATGTGGTGGCAAGCCATATCTTCTTGGTCCAAGAGCAACCGCAGGGTCAATTAAAATGTTTATATCATCTGATTTTATAAATGTGCACATACTCCTTGTTCCCAGACTATCGAAAGCAACGGGTATTATTTCCATTTACGGGCGATTACAAATTTGGCAAAACCACATTTGCCATCAGGCACTTTAACTCGTGCAATGTAAAAGCCATCGGGCAGATTAAGGGATAGGGGAATATCATTTATTCCTTTTAAAACTTCTTTTTCATATTTCGCTTTTATATCACCAGAGATGGTTAAAATCATGATTTCTACTTTGCCGTTCGAAGGCGATGTTAATCTCAAAAATATTTTTCCGTCTTTTGATGGATTTGGATAAATATAAAAATTTTCTTTTGTAAATACAAATTCTTTTTGCGGATAATTCCATTCGATTACAGGATTTCGTGATAAATTCTTGCAAATTGTGAACCATTTTGTTTTTTTGTAACTGCCATTAAATTCTATGCACCACATTTTACCTGTGTCCGAGACAAAGAAAATATCAGCTTTTTTATTGCCGTCCCAGTCGCAGATACAGGGAGAAGAATAACAGGGAGTGCCGGTTTCTACAGGGAAAAACATCTGCAATTTGCCATTAGCATCGTATGATGTAAATTTTCCTTTTGAAAGACCAAAAGAAATCTCAACTTCACCATCTCCATCAATATCATAAATTATGGGTGTCGAAATAATCCAGCCGGTATCTGCTTCAATCGGGAAATTATTTAGATAAGCACCATTGTGATTTAAAACATACAATTTTTTGCCAGCAGTAAAAATAATATCAGGTAAAGAATCGCCATCAATGTCCGCAATTACAGGATGAGATGTGGATAGCCATGCATATTCATAAGTATTTTCCGGAATCTGTCTGTGCCATAGAATTTCGCCGTTTAATTTGACTGCGTAAACATCACCTGTACCGGTTACGCAAATTATTTCCTTTTCGCCATCACCATTTATATCAACGGCAACGGGACTGAAACCGGTAAACATCAAATTTTCTTTGAGAACTCTAAATAAGATTTTACCGGATAAAGATACACAATATAATCTTCCATCACCCGAAAGGACAAAAATAGAATCACCGATACAACACGCAGAACCCCTTATCATGTGTCCTATTTCCACTGGAAAACCTTTCTTTTCTTTTAAACTATCATTTTCAAGATATACGCAATGCAATTTGTTATCATCTGCACCGAAAATTACAAATCCTTCGTAAATCGTAGGAACAGAATAAACCCCTTCTTTTATCCCAAAAAGATAAAGGGTGTCTTTTTCTCTGTCATAAACACATAAACCTTTTGTACTTCCCCATACAATTTCTTCATGATTGTCGCCATCAATATCACCTATTGCAATTTGTGAAAAAGAAACAGGGAAATTTTTTAACAATGTATCAATTTTTAAACCACTTTTGTAATCAAAAAGATAAAGTATTCCGATACTGTCTTTATTTGCTATCAGTAAAATTTCATCTAAATTATCGCCGTCATAGTCAAAAGGAACAGGAGAGTTTATATCAACTTTACCGAGATTTGAAACAGGGAAGCCCGATTTTACAAATTCAAATTTTATTTCAACTTTTATAGAATCGCCCATCTCTCCGAATTTCATTTTTACAAAAGAATTAGCGCCATCATTTGAAGCAGAACTGGGATTTGTGTAATAAGAAAAACTATCTGCGTTTCCCTTGTAGAATAAATCCCATTGTGTACCTTCAAGTGCAGCATCCCAGTCAGATATCTCATACCATGGGAGTTCAAAATCCTGAACACCATCTGCCTCTTCCATATCAACTCCCTTGGGACTGCCAACATTTACCGTATTTGAATCATCATAAATGGCAACTTTTTGCGTATCAATATGCCATACAGCAATACCCGATGTATTAATACTGCACGGCAAAGAAACATCCCAGTCATTAACATCTACAAGTACTCCATATTTCCATACTCTAAAAGCATTTGAATCTGGATTTGTACTTTCGAGACTTTCCGGCATATAAGCACATCTATTTTCTATCAGGAAATATTCTTTCTCATTTACAGGTATTTTATAAATGTCAGGAGCGAGTGATAATCTTTTCACCCATATTACAGTATCTCTGGTTATAACTTTGGGCTTCACTATACCGAGATATTCAAGGTGGAATGCACACAGCCTGCAGGGCACATGTCCCAGCATATTCCAGGCACCCGTACCCATCAAGTCCCATGCACCCACGCCAATCGTCATATAAGAGATATCATAAAGGTCAACGGCGCCAAGTAGATGGGCGAACTCATGAAACATACTTCCCTGCATTCCAAAAGCAACATAATACCAGTTGGATTCCGGAAGAATTATAGCGTCATAAACGGTGTCTCCTTCTTTTGTAATTATCGGCGGGAAATATTCAGAATATGGTATATAAGCTGTTAAAATATCGTAGGGTGTAAGTCCAAAAGCTGCCTGTGCCTGCCATGAGCATCCAGCGTGAAAAATTAGATGTCCATCATATTTGCCTACCTGAAAATTGTGGTCAGCATCACATGCAAGTATAGCATCACGAACCAGCATAAAAAGACCAAGGGCATAATTTGAAGTATCACCATAATAAGCCATCTCATGAGGTAATTGATATGCAGTATCGAGCCCCTTTGGTGCAATATCCCATGTTATATAAATTTTGCCATAACTGATATCCTGATAATAATTGCGTAAAGCAACCATCAAATAATGGAAATAAATGGAATCATGAGGCGGGTCATAATACAAAATGTTGTGATATCCATCACCTGTATACATCGAATATTTCGGTGTATCACACATCAATCCGTTTCCAAAAGTCAACGAAAAAGTATCTTTTAAAAATTCGACACGAATGGCAATAATATGTAAGGTTTCGGCTTCATCTTGCTTTAATTTTTTGCTTAAGTTACGGGCAAATTTCAATCTATTTTTGGGTATTTTTCTCAAAATTTCTCTCAGCTCGGGATTTTTCCGCAATAAGTTATAATAATTTTGATAGATTTTTGGAAGAAATTCCTTTTGTTTGAGCATCAAATCTTTCATCTCTGGAAAAATCGATATAAGGAGTGCCAAAAACATCTTTAAGTTTAATCGGTTCTCTTATATGTCAAGTAATTTTTAGCCCCTCCTCCGCTGTCCCCACCTTCCCGATTAAGTCAGCCCACTACTCCAGCTGAAATACGCAGACAGCAGATAAAGCCAGAAACCCCTGCTATAACGAAAAACCCGTAATGGGCTGACATATCAACCCATATGTAATATGCTCGCTACGCTCGCAATTAAACATTGACAAATTAAAATAAAGATTACAATAAAAGATGGAAGTTTATAAAAGAAAAAAAGAAAAAACACTTTTACTCCTCTTATATTACATACTGAAAAAATTATCACCTGAAGCAAGATTGATAATAAGACACTCGTATTCAACAGGAGTTTATTGCGAAATCAAAAATTTCAAGCTTAAAGAAGATAATTTCAAAAAATTGTGCAAAAAATACGAAGAAATATTGTGCCAGAATAAAAAAATTTCAAGCAAAATTTTAGAAAAAGATAAAGCCATTAAATTTTTTGAAAATGAAGGAAGGAATGATGTTGTAAAACTTTTAAAATATAATCAACGGGAAAAAATAAGAATTTATGGTATAGACGATGTTTATGATTATCTTTTCTTCCCGCCATTCCGCGATTTCTCAAAGATTGGCTTTTACATGTTAAAATATTATCCCCCTGGATTTTTGCTTTTATTCGAAGAGAAGTTTAAAGAGCAAAGGAAATTTTTTGAAGCATTCGAAGAAGCTGAACACTGGGCAGAAATACTCGGTATAAGAAATGTTGGCGACCTTAATGAAAAAATAGTTGAAGGTGAGATATCGGATTGCATAAAAATAGAAGAGGCTTTGCATGAGAAAAAGATAGCAAATCTCGCAGATAAAATCGTTGAAACAGGAAAAAGGGTGATTCTGGTGGCAGGACCTTCAAGTTCAGGTAAAACAACTTTTTCAAAAAGATTAAGAATTCAATTGATGGTGAATCAAAGGAAAGTTTTTATAATTTCTATGGATGACTATTTTTTGCCATCAGAGCAATGTCCGAGAAAACCCGATGGCACACTCGATACCGATGCTCCAGAAGCCATTGATATCCCGCTTTTCAAAAAACAAATAAAAGAAATATTAAAAGGCAAAGAAGTAATTTTGCCAAAATTCAATTTTACAACAAGAAAAAGGGAATGGAGAAATAAACCTTTTTATCTGCCAAAAGATGGCATTCTTATAATCGAAGGGATACATGCTTTAAATCCCATCTTTTGCGAAGAATTAGAAAGATGTGCTTTTAAAATTTATGTAAGTGCTTTAACACCTTTAAATCTTGATGACCACAACAGGATTTCAACATCCCATGCACGACTCTTACGCAGAATAGTAAGAGATTATTTTTACAGAGGACACAGAGCAGGTGATACATTGAGAATGTGGAGTACGGTGAGGGAAGCAGAGGAGAAATATATCTTTCCGCATCAGGAGAATGCCGACGAAATTTTTAACAGCGCTTTACTTTATGAGATTGCAGTTCTTAAAAGATTTGTTATTCCTTTACTCGATGAAATACCGGAGGATATGAAAGAATACGAAGAAGCACAGTTACTCAAAGATTTCCTATCACACTTTTTACCTATAGAAACAACAGATGTGCCACCCACTTCTATCCTCAGAGAATTCATAGGCGGTAGTAGTTTCAAATATTGATGAAGAAATTTGGTAAATTAAAGTCATTGAAAAAGAAGATAAAAACATTGAGGAGGATACTTGGCAGTAAGGATAAAATAATAATCAAAGGCGAAATTTTGGAAAGCGAAAATCCACAATACTGGCGATGATGCTTTTATTTTTGATATTATATAACTTGATTTCCTCTCCATTCAACGAATTTACTTTTAAACTATTCAAAAAAGTAAATGAGATTGAAGGAGACACAAATGTGGTAATATCACCTTTAAGTGTATCAGTGGCACTCGGTATGTTGCTTAACGGTGCGAGAGACAGTACAGAAAAAGCAATTAAAAATGTCTTGGGATTTTCAAATCTCAAAAAAGATGAAATAAACAAAATTTACAGAGAGTTAAAAGATAGTTTATTAAAGAGGGATTCTGCAATAACAATGGATGTGGCAAATTCAATATGGTATCGCAAAGGTTTTAAAGTGAAAAAGAAATTCATAGAAGTAAACAAGAAATATTTTGATGCAGAAATAAGAGATTTAGATTTTACTAAAAAATGGGCAAAAGATACCATAAATAACTGGGTTAAAAGAAAAACGAGAGGAAAGATTGAAAAAATAGTAGATACTATAAAACCACTTGATGTGATGTTTTTGATTAACGCTGTTTATTTTAAGGGACTTTGGGCTTATAAATTTGACAAAGAAAAAACCTATATTGATACATTTTATACTCCTGAAGGTAAAATGCTCTGTTATATGATGAAAAGGGAAATCACCTGTAAATATTTTTCTGACGATAAATTTTCGGCTATTATTTTGCCGTACGGTAAAAAGGATAAAGAGAGATTTGAAATGATGATTATCCTTCCGCATGAAAAAATAAATGTTGATGACATAATTTTATTGTTTAATCCACAGAAATGGCAGGATTTATTGAAGAAATTCAAAGATAGAGAAGTAGAAGTACATTTACCCAAATTTAAAATTAAGTGTAAATACGAACTAAACGATGTGCTTAAAGCTCTGGATATGAAAATAGCTTTTTCTCGCATTTTGGCAAATTTTAGAGACATTACCGATGAACAAATCTGGATAGATAGGGTAAAGCATGCGACATTCATCAGAGTGGACGAAGAAGGCACAGAAGCAGTCGCTGCAACTTCGGTTGTTCTCGAGAAACGCGTAATACATAGGATTCCCATACTATTTCATGTGAACAGACCTTTCATTTTTGTAATATTTGACAAATACACAAAGACAATTCTATTCATAGGCAAAGTTATGTATCCTGTGTGGAAAGAAGATAGGGGGTAAGATGCGTTATCTTATCCTCATTTTAATTTGTTTCTGGGGATGCAGGGAGACAGGACTTCCTAAACTCACTCTCACCGATACAGAAATAGTGGATGGATTCAACGAATTCGGCTTTAATCTTTTCAGGGAGATAAACAAAATTGAGGGCGATACGAATATTGTGATATCACCTTTAAGCGCATCAATGGCACTGGGTATGCTCCTCAATGGCGCAAGGGATAGCACGGAAAAGGCAATGAAAAATGTGCTTGGATTTGATGGACTTACAGATGACGAAATAAACTACACTTACAGAAAGATAAAAGATTTATTGCCACAACTTGATAACAGAGTGAAGTTAAACATCGCAAACTCAATATGGTATAGAGAAGATTTAAAAGTGAGAGATAAGTTCAAATCCACATGTGAGAAATATTTTGATGCAAAAATCACAGCTCTTAACTTTGGCGACCCGAATGCAAAAGATGTGATAAATAACTGGATAGAAACGGAAACAAATGGCAAAATAGAAGATGTTGTGGATTACATAGACCCTGAAGATGTAATGGTTCTTGTAAACGCCCTCTATTACAAAGGAATATGGACTTTCAGATTTCCAGAAGAAAGCACTTTCATAGATACTTTTTACTCTCCCACAGGCAAAATCCCATGCTATATGATGCGTCAAAAAATATATTGCAAATATTTGGATGAAGATAAATTCGATGCAATTATCCTGCCTTATGGTAACGGAAATTTCAATATGATGGTAATTCTACCAGAGAGCAACATTGATACTGTTATAAATAATATGAATTCTGAAAATTGGGAAAGATGGCTCAACGATTTTACAGAATGCACCGTACACATTTACTTTCCAAAATTTAAAATTAAATGTAAGTATGATAACACTATGAAAGAAGCATTAACTTCACTTGGTATGGGAATAGCGTTTACTCCAGGAAAAGCAAATTTTAAAGATATATTTGAAGATACATTATGTCCCTGGATAAGAAAAGCAATCCATGCGACATTCATTCAGGTGGATGAAGAAGGCACAGAGGCATCTGCTGTTACAGTGATGGATTTAATTGTGTCTCTTCCACCTTATTTTTATGTAAACAGGCCTTTCGTCTTTGTAATATTTGACAATTATACGGGGACAATTTTATTCATAGGAAAAGTTATGTATCCTGTGTGGAAAGAAGATTAAGCTTGACTTTATAAAAATTTAATTAAATTTATTGATAGGGGGGCAAGATGTTAAATCTTTTGACCAAAATTTTTGGCACAGCCAATGAGCGTGCACTCAAAAAGTTATGGCCACAGGTAAAAAGGATAAATGAAATCTACGAAAAATTAAGGAATGACACGAAATTGAGAAACGAACTCGAAGAGCGTGCAAAACTCGTAGTAGCAAGATATTCTGGAGAAACACAGGAAGAAGCAGGAGATTTCTGGATGACGGAAGAATTTGTGAAGAGAATTGCAGATGGTGAAAATCCCGATGAAAAAATACTTTATGAAGCTTATGCTCTTGTAAAACTCGCATGCGAGATACTCTGTGGTAAAAAATGGAAGGTGACGGGACATTTCTGGGACTGGAATATGATTCCCTATGATGTGCAGTTGCTTGGAGCGATAGTTTTGCATCAGGGTAAAATCGCAGAGATGGCAACAGGCGAAGGAAAAACACTCGTAGCAACCATGCCACTTTATTTAAACGCTGTTATTCACAGAGCAAGAGGTCTTAAAGGTGAAAGAGATTTCATGGTGGATGGAAAACCTCGGGGCTCATGTCATCTTGTAACTGTAAACGATTACCTTGCACGCCGTGATAAAGAATGGATGGGACCTGTTTATGAACTTCTCGGATTGACCGTTGGCGTGATACAAATGGGCATGGGACCGGAAGACAGAAAGCCCCAGTATAATTGCGATATAACCTATGGAACAAATAATGAATTTGGATTTGACTATTTGCGTGATAATATGGTTTTGAGATTAGAAGACAAAGTACAGCGTGGTCATCATTATGCAATCGTTGACGAAGTTGATAGTATCTTGATTGACGAAGCAAGAACCCCTCTCATAATTTCAGGACCTGTTGAATCTGTTTTGAATAAAACATATCAAAAATTAAACCCAAGAGTTAGAAGAGTTGTAGCATTACAGAGGGATTTGATAAACAAAATAGTAGCAGAAGCCGAACGCTTATTAAAGGAAGGTAAAGAAAAAGAAGCAGGTAAAAAATTGTTGATAGCAAAAAGAGGAATGCCCAAACACAAAAGGTTAATGAAGCTGGAACAGGAAGCACGAATCAAACGCCTTATAGAAGAAGTTGAAGCAGAATATATGAGGGAGAAAAAACTGCATGAACTTGATGAGCAATTATATTTCGCAATAGATGAAAAAGCTCATACTGTGAATATTTCGGAGATGGGTAGAAAAGAGTTAGCCCATGGTGACCCAGAATTTTTCAAATTACCGGATTTAGCAACAGAACTGAAAAAAGTAGATAAAGACCCGAATTTATCACCAAGAGAGAAATTCTTTGAAAAACAGAGAATACAAAGAGAATATGCAGAGAAGGCAGAAAGGGCACATGCCATAACCCAGCTTATAAAAGCATATACCCTGTTTGAACGCGATGTTGAATATGTTGTGCAAAATGGCAAAGTGATAATCGTTGATGAATTTACAGGTAGATTGATGCCAGGAAGAAGATATTCGGATGGTTTACATCAGGCACTCGAAGCAAAAGAAGGTGTAAAAATTGAAGAAGAAACCCAAACTCTTGCCACAATAACTTTGCAAAACTATTTTAGAATGTATGAAAAACTGGCAGGAATGACAGGAACAGCGCATACAGAAGCAGAAGAATTCTGGACAATTTATAAACTCGAAGTGGTGCAAATACCGACACATAAGCCAGTAAGAAGAGTATGGTTTGATGATAAAGTTTATAAGACAAAGAGAGAGAAATACAGAGCAATAATGAAAGAAATAGAAGAAGTCCACAAAACAGGGAGACCAATTTTAATTGGAACGACATCGGTTGAAGTGTCAGAGATGTTATCGAGGATGCTAAAAAGAAGGGGCATAAAGCACGAAGTTTTGAATGCAAAGCATCACCAGAGGGAAGCAGAAATCGTTGCACTGGCAGGTCAAAAAGGCAAAGTAACAATTGCTACAAATATGGCAGGAAGAGGAACAGATATAAAACTGGGACCTGGAGTTGTGAAATGCAAACAATGCTGTATAAACTGTGAGTTCGAAAAAACTGTGGGATGCGATAATTGTCCTGATGAAGAGAAAAGAAAAAACAAAGAATGGCGTAATCAATGTAAAAAAGAATGCAGAGAAAAACCAAAATGTGGCTTACATATAATAGGTTCGGAAAGGCACGAAGCAAGGCGAATAGACCTTCAGCTCGCTGGTAGATGCGCAAGACAGGGCGACCCAGGTTCTGTGCGCTTCTATGTATCCCTTGAAGATGATTTGATGAGATTGTTCGGTGGTGACAGGATGATACCGATAATGGAAAGATTCGGAATGAAAGATGACCAGCCAATAGAGCATAAATGGGTTACAAAATCAATAGAAAATGCACAAAAGAGAGTGGAAAAATTTCACTTTGGGATTAGAAAGCATCTACTTGAATACGACGATGTGTTGAATAAACAAAGAGAAACGATTTATAAGATGAGAGACCAGATTCTTGCAGAAGATAATTTAAAAGAGAGAGTAAAAGAGATGATAGAGGAAACTCTCGAAGAAATTTTTGACAAACATTTGAGTTCAAAAGACCCGGATGAATGGAATATTGAAGGAATGCTTTCTGAGATTCGGGATGTATTCCTTGTTGATATAGTTGTTCCGAAAGAAAAATTACTTGAGAAAAAGCGAGATGAAATAGAGCGAACAATTAAAGAAACAATTTTTGCACTTTATAAGCAAAGAGAAGAAGAACTTGGAGAAGAGAATATGAGAGAGCTGGAGAAACAGGTTTTACTTTTCACTCTTGATAGGAAGTGGCGTGAACATCTTTATGAACTTGATGCATTGAGAGAAGGGATAGGTTTAAGGGGATACGCTCAGCGTGATCCCCTTGTAGAGTATAAGCATGAAGCATTTGCGATGTTTGAAGAATTATTGTCCCAGATTAACAGAGAAACTATAAGGCATTTATTTGGTTTAAGATTTATTATACCGGAGGAAGAGAAAAAGCGTCCAATGGTTGCATACAAGCCCGAAGTACAGCGCCTTTCAGACCTTACACCAGAGGCACTTGGGGTGAAACCAGCAGAACCTCAGCGTCCACAACCTGTTGGTACCACATCAGAGCCATACAGGAGACCACATAAAAAAGTTGGAAGAAATGACCCATGTCCATGCGGTAGCGGTAAAAAATACAAACACTGCTGCGGAAGATTCGAAAGGTGAATATCTCTCAAAATAAAAAATCTCGAAAAAAATAAAGTTGTAAAATTTAAAATCGAATAATAAATGATGTGGATATTTTTTTTGCTTTTACAGGTAAAGTATAAACCCGAAGGCTGGATTTCCTTTGATTACATTTATCTGGGTGCAAATCAATATCAAAAAGAAATAAAAGCAGGAAGAATGAGCGTGGGTACTGGTTTTCCCGGGATAGGCATCGGCACTTCCATCTGCGAAGCATTTATAGATTCTGGTCAGAAATTCCTATTTTTACCTGTAAATCTTTACCTATCACTTTTTGGTAAAACATTTAAAACAGGTCAAATCGAATTTTCCACATTTTTAAATTTATCTCTGTGCGGATGGGCGACACAAAATTTACAAAAGCCTTTTGATACATTGAAAACAGGGAGAGCAAATTTAAGCGTTAGGTTCTGCAAAGGAGTTATATCGGGTGAATTATCAGCAGGTGCAGAGTTTACAAAAGGAAAAATATCTCCTTTCTTATCAGCAGGAATAATGCTCGGTGAGATAAGGTCTTTGAAAATAAAAAAATATACGCCAGAATTATATGCAGAAATATATGCAAAAAAGAAAGTACTCGAAGCAGGAGAATATCAAATGCTCAATATAGAAATTGAGAATAGAGGGAATCTAAAATCTGAGAGTTTTCCTTTGATTCTTGAAGGCAGTTTGTTAAATCATGCAGAAGTTTCTGTTTTGAAGAGAGTAAAAGAGTTAGAACCTGGTGAAGCGGTATCAATTCCTGTCAGGATAAAGATTGATGAAGATGCTCCTTCTGGTAATTATACTTTAAAAGTTAAAAATGTTGATTTTTGCCCGATTTATGAATTTAAAGTTTTAAGTTTGCTCGATCTTCATGGAGAACCGGGTGGCACGCCTTATGCTCGGTGCGACCTGCAGATACTTCCCGGTAACCACATAAGAGCAGGAGAGTCAATTTTACTGAAATTAAAAATAAAAAATATTGGTGACGGAACATTTTATGGCTTAAAAGCAATTGTAAAATCGAGGTCAAAAATATTCAATGGTTTAAAATTTGAAATCGGAAGATTAAAACCCGGAGAAGAAATCACAAAATCTTTAATTTGTGAAATACCTGAAACTTTAAAATCCCAAAAAATACCTCTGGAAATAAAATTCACAGAATATAATGGATATTATCCACAGGATATAGGAACAGAAATTTATGTTGAGGGTTTACCACATCCTGATTTTACCTGCATTTACAGGGTTAAAGACCAGCCGGGAAATGGCGATGGAATAGTGCAACCTGGTGAAGGAATAAATCTTTATGTTTTTGTAAAAAATATAGGTGCAGGTGAAGGTAGAGATGTCAAAATTAAAATAAAACCAAAAAACTATAAAAATATTGAATTTCACACAAAGACCGAAAAAGAAATTGGCAAAATCTATCCGCAGGAGGTTAAAATAGCAAAATTTTATTTTTCATGCAAACCAGCATATAAAGGGAAAGAAATCCCTCTAAAAATTGAAATTTTTGATAAATTCTGGGGAATAAAAAGGGAATTTAATATAAAATTACCTGTAAAAATGCGTCCTTCAAAAATTGTGAAAGTGAAAGATTTTTACAGAACAAAAAGCAGGGTCAAAGTTTATGCAGGTGCAGGCGATTTCTTACCTGTTATTGCAGAAATTGATTCTGGACAAAATATAGTTATTTCCGCAAAAATGGGTGAATGGGTTAAAATAGAAGAAAAAGGATTATCGGGATGGATAAGAAAAGAAAATCTGGAGAAAATCAAAATTTTAAAAGAAAAGCCAAAAATAAGATATTACAGAATATTTTTGAAAAACCCACCAATAATTGCCATAAGCAAACCAAAAGATTCTTATGTGAAGACAGATAAAGAATTTTACGAAATTTATGGAGCGGTTTTCGATGATAAGGGAATAAAGGATGTGAAAATTTTCCTTAATAAAAAAGAAGTAAGAGGCATGGTACTAAAACAAAAGAAAATTTTTGGCAAAGTTTATAAAATAAGTGAGAAGATAAAGTTAAGAGAAGGCAGAAATTATGTGAGGATAGAAGCGGAAGATGTGGAAGGTTTAAAATCTTCTTATGAATTTGTAATTGACAGAAGGGAATTTTCTTTGCCTACCATTTGGGCGATAGTGATAGGGATTTCAAATTACAGGGAAAAATCCTTGCGCTTAAAGGCTGCTTCAAACGATGCTCTTTCTTTTTATAAACTTGTGAAAAGTCCGTTTATCGGGGCTACACCTGATAAAATATGGTTTTTAATAGATAAAAAAGCGAGCAGAAAAAATATAGTTGATGCTTTTGAGAAGGTTTTAAAAGGAGCAGGAAAAGATGACATGGTTATTTGTTATCTTGCTTTGCACGGTATTCCTTATGCCAATGAGTTATACTTTTTGCCCTATGATGCGGAAACAGATAAAATAGCAGCTACAGGCATTCCGAGTTCGGATATTATACGGTTGCTTAAATTATCGCGTGCAGGTAAGATTGTGTTCTTCATAGATGCCTGTCATTCTGGTGGTTTTATTGATGAAATCGGTTTAAAGAGAGGATTGATACATTATCTTGTTTCGCAGTTGATAGAAGAGCTTGCGCTTTCACGCAGGAGTTTGGCGGTGATGTCTGCCTCAAGTGCTGGTGAAGTATCCTTTGAAGGAGAGAAATGGGATAATCACGGCGTTTTCACCTATTATTTGATAAAAGGGTTACGGGGCTCGGCAGATACAGATAGGGATGGATTTGTTCGTCTGAGAGAATTATACAACTGGGTTTATAAAAGGGTGAGAAATGCAACAGCAGGAAAGCAAAACCCGGATTTAGACGGCGATTTTGATAATAATTTGCCTTTGTCCGTAGTAAAATAAAAATTTTTAAAAATTTTTATTGACAAACTCATAGGGTGATTATGATTCAATAAAAGGGAGGGGGTAATGAAGCATGTTGTTAAAATTGTGGGGGTTGTGGCATTGGTGCTCGGAGCCACTTACGGGTGTAAAAAAGAGGAAGGCGCTACAACAATCAGTTTCGGAACAGCGATTATGGGATATGTTAATAGAAGTTATTATGGGGATGACGAGAGACGGACAAAAGCGTATGTTGAAGTTGATGGTACTCGTTTGGTGCCGGTAGTTACGATAAACGATGATACACTCAAACTTGGTTATTACTATAGTTGGGGAGAGTACGGTTGGTATAGTGAGTGGTCTAAGGATAAATGCGATTATGAACCTGGTAAAGAATTAAAGCTAAAGGTTTATCACTCTGATGGCACAGCAGAGGCAACAGTGACATTACCGGGTGATTTTGAGATAACTTCACCCAGCGAGGATGATACTTTGCATCAAAATAAAGATTTAAATATAAGTTGGGATGAAGCTACTGGTGCAGACTATTACGAGATATGTATTTCTATATGGTACGATTATCGTGATACAAGTGGTTATGAGGACTGGTTTGACTTTGATACCACAATCGAACAAACAGGCACTTCTGTTTTAATTCCAGCAAAAAGGCTTTTCCCAGCATATGTTGATAGCGTATTTTATGGAAGTGGAGAGATATCAGTCACTGCAATAAGTGGCCCATGGATAGGTCGCACTATAGGAGGAAATGTGACAGGTAACGGCACAGGATATTTCTGGGCGAAAAATTCAGCCAAAAATGTGCACATTGATATAGAAAGTAAATCGTCAAAGAGACATATATTCGCTAGAAAATCAAAGAGCTGGTATGATAGACAAATAGAAAAGTTAAAAGAATACGACCCTGACTTTGCAAAAATTTTAAAAAAGCATTAACAAATGATTTTTAACCATTAATGATGGGGTTATTTTTAATCGGGTTGGCTTTCCAGAGTTTATCTTTTGACGAAGTTAAAGGAAAATTAGTGTTCGGAGTCAATTTATCGAGTGCTTTCTCTCAAAGGAGTTATTTATATGTATCGCCGTATTTAATTGATCTCTTTCAGTCATTTGCTGCTTATCTGCCATCAGAGTATACAATTTTATATCGTCCATTTAAAAAAATATCGCTCGGTTTTGATGTGGCATATAAAAAATGGACACATGGAGATAGCGTAGCAGTGGAAGCAATCACTTATTCTAATGATATTTATGATACATTTACAGTAACAGATACTACGGTAGAATTTATTTTTAGAAAAAAAGAATATAAAGCAAATTTATTTTCTACGGGCTTTGAACTTTTTAAGATTATATTTGTAAAAAGGTCATTTTCATTAGCAATGGGCTTATCACCCAGCTATTCGATAAAAGAAGGGAGAATTTTAATGAAAGAGAGAAAAAAGACATCCTCCTGGGATACGGTTTCAACCACATCTTCAGATGAGGATAAAAATGAAATTTATTCCATCTCTTTAAATTTGAAATCCGATTACTATTTTAAAATAAATAAACGCAAATTTTCAATCTCTCTTAAGGTAAATGTTTTTTCGTTATCAAAGACAAGGTATATATACGAGAGGAGCCGATATATCAGGAGAGTAAAATTTTATTCTGATTATACGACAGTGGAAGAGACCCAAAAACACGAGTTTAGTGAAAGGGAATATCCATGGCAATATAACTTTGATATGTTCACAAGGGGGACATTTAACATCTGGCTATACTATTATTTCTAATAAAATATCCCTTGACATACAGATTAACGGATTAAATTATAAAGAGAGTAAAATGAAAGTAATAATAAATAACATTTATCGTCCCTTCTATAACTGGGAGATGCGAAGAAGTGAAAAGGTATGCCAGATTATAAGGAAAAAATAGTTAAAATAGTTGAGAGAGAGTTCGAAAAAGAGCCCGAAAAGATAAAAGCGTTATCAAAAGAAATTTATGAAATATTATTAAGAAAAAAAGAGACACATAGTGAAAGAGAACCTCTGTGGTTTATAGAATCTGAAGAATTCTTGAAAATGGCAAAAAAAGAGATAGAAAAATTTATAAAAGATAAAAGTAATGAGAGAGACAAAACGATTTTAAGATATTTGGTAGAACTTGCTTTTGCTGATAAACGCGATGACATTTTTTATAAAGCTTGCGATAAACTGCTAAACAAGATTTTCAAAAACTTTCCACCAAAAAGAAAATCCAAAAAAGTTTTTAAAAAAGGTAAACCCGAAAAAATAATTCCTTTAAAATATGGAGTTAGAGTGGCAATGTCACCCGGGCGTTCACCACTCTATGTTGAAGTTGACCCTGAAAAATTAGCAAAAAGAGAAAACTTTCTAAAAATGCAAGGAATATTCGAAGATACAGATAAAAGAGCATCAATAAAACATGACGAATTGTTATGCAAATGAAAGTATTTGTTGATACTTCTGCAATTTATGCTTATCTATCAAAAACCGATGATTTTCATCAAGAAGCAGTTGAAAAATTTAAAAAATGTCTTGATAATGAATGGGAGTTATGGATAATCTCAGAGGTGCTTATAGAAACACTTGCATTGATATGGCGAAGAATGGGAAAAGATAAAGCAAAAGAGGCTGGTAAATGGATATTTGAAAATTTCCGCATTTATTGGGTTATTGGAGATGAATTTAAAGAAACTCTTGAAAAAGCAAATAAAGATAAATTATCCTTTGTTGGTTCTTTCTTACTATACATAGCATCAAATGAAAGGGCAAGCGTTTTAACTTTTGACGAAAAAATGAAATCTGCTACTACAAATGTGATTTTCATCTAACAACTTGACAAACCAATTTTGATGTTAATTTAATATTATGAAATTCCACATTATAACCTATGGATGTCAGATGAATGTTTATGATTCGAGGTTAATTGCCTCTATTTTGAAGAAAGAAGGTTTTCAAGAGGTTTCTTCTCCCAAAGATGCTGATGTTATTATTGTTAACACATGTTGTGTGCGTGAACATGCAGAAAAGCGTGCACTCGGCAGGATAAATGTGCTTTCTGGTCTCAAAAAGAAAAATCCAGATTTAATAATAGTTGTAGCAGGTTGCATGGCACAAAAACTAAAAAAAATAAAAAGCGCTGATATTACAATAGGACCATCAAATTATAGATTGCTACCTCAACTTATAAGAAGTGCACAAAAAATTTCATGTGTAGATGAGAAAAAAGAAGATTACGCGGGTATTTATGCAGACCAGCCATGGGTATCCGCTTTCCTTCCTGTTATGCGTGGCTGCGATAACTACTGCACATACTGTATTGTGCCATATGTAAGAGGAAGGCTTATCTCCAGACCTTATAAAGATATCCTTACGGAAGCAAAAAGATTGGTAGATAAAGGGGTGAAAGAAATAACTTTGCTCGGACAATCTATAAATCAGTATGAATACAATGGGGTTAATTTTGCGAAACTGCTTGAGATGGTAGCAAAGGAATCTGGAGTTAAATGGCTGAGATTTTTAACTTCCCATCCGAAATATTTCACACGGGATATTATCGAAGTCATGGTAAAATACAGGAATATAATTTGTGAGAAAATACATTTGCCTGTGCAATCAGGCTCAAATCGTATACTTAAACTTATGAATAGGAAATATACAATTGAAGAATATTTGAAACTTGTAGAAGAACTGCGAAAAGCAATTCCAGATTTAGCCCTCACAACGGATATAATCGTAGGCTTTCCAACAGAAACGGAGAAAGATTTTGAAGAAACTTTAAATCTTGTAAAAGAAGTGCGATTTGATTATGCATTTATGTTTAAATATTCGGAAAGAGAAGGGACAGCTGCTGTGAAACTTGAGCCCAAAGTACCCGAAGAAGAAAGATTAAGACGCCTGCAAATTTTGATAGGTTTACAGAACAGAATAACAACAGAGATAAATAAGAAGATGGAAGGAAAAGAATTTGAAGTGCTCGTTGATGGCAAAGCAAAGCGTAGCGATTTTCGTGGCAAAACCCGTCAGGATAAAGTTTGCGTGATAAGGGGGGAGGTTAAAATCGGTGATTTCGTAAGGGTAAAAGTAAAAGAAGTAAAAGGCTGGACACCAATTTGTGATTTAACCCGATAAATTATTTTATTTTTATTGCTTGTTTTCCGAAAAGATATTAAGAAAACAAAAATTTTCTTAAAAATGGCAAGAAAAAATATTGTCAGAGAATGATTTAAAAGAAATTTTCACCTTTTAATTGTGATTTAACCTTGACATTACTGCAGATAGAGTAAAATAGAAGTATGGAGGGATTATGTATGCAGAGCTTTCATGGTGCGGTGGAATGAAATTTGAAGCTCAAACAGAAACCGGTCACAAAATTCTTATGGATTCTCTACCGAAATACGGCGGTGAAAACGCAGGTCCATGTCCAATGGAACTGGTGCTGGTAGCAGAAGCAGGATGCACGGCTATGGATGTAATCGCAATATTGAAGAAAATGAAGCAAAATGTAAAAGATTTTAAAATAAAAATAGAGGCAGAAAGAAAAATCGAACATCCACGAGTTTTTACAGATATTAAATTAATTTATATTTTAAAAGGCGAAAATTTAGACCCACAAAAAGTAAAAAAAGCAGTTGAATTATCACAGGAAAAATATTGCTCTGTTGGAGCTATGCTCAAAAAGACAGCAAAGATAGATTACGAAATAAAAATAGAATGAAAATAGTGCCAAATACAATAAGGAAAGAATATGAATTGCGAAAAATAGGAAATGCAAACGGCTGGCAGATAGTTACATTTCAAGAATTTATAGAATTTCTTTATAGAAAATTAAAAGAAAAAAAGCCAGTTATTCATGATTTTATGGAATACATGCTTGTTAAAGAAATAAGAAAAAAGATGGGGAAAGAATTTGGAGCCCATCAGATGATAGAATTCATAAGAGAATTAAAGCAGGCGATGATAACGCCATACGAGCTGAAAGAAGTAGCAAAGAAAATAGGGGGACATCTTAAGTTGATAGCAGATGTTTATGAACGATATGAAAGATTGAAAGGAAAATTGGGCTTCATTGACCATATTGATAAAGAGAGGATAATTTATGAAAATCTCGAAGATTTATTTCCTCCTGACCTTGATGAGATAATTTTTGAAGGTTTTTATAATCCCACTTATATGCAGTTGCAATTCATTTTCAAACTCGGTGAACTGCTTGCAAAGCGTGGTGGCAGGTTATTTGTGCGTGTTCCTTATGACCCATGGCGTGAAGATGCTTTCCGTTTTGTCCAGCCGGTCATCCGCAGCTTTGAGAAACTCGGAGAAAGATTCACAGCAATAGACCCAAATCCTTTGTTTGAAATGCCAGAAGAAGATTATCCAGAAGAGTTAAAGCATATTTTTGCCTACATTTTCAAAACACCCGATAGATTGAAAGAAGAAGGTTTTAAGCCGTATAAAGGAGAGAAATCCGTAAAAATAATAAAATGCGAAGGAATTTTTAGAGAGGTGGAATTTGTCGCAAGGAAAATACTTGAGTTGATCGATGAAGGCTATAATGTTGATGACATCGCTGTTATTGTCCGTAATATGACGCTTTATGGTCCTGTTATTGACAGGGAATTTAAAAAATGGGGGATACCTTTTTCTTTCAGGAGAAGTTTACCACTTATAGTTTTGCCTTTGACTAAATTTTTGATAGAACTTTTATCACTTCCTGATAAGGATTTTGAGCGCGATGCTTTGCGTAAGATTTTAAGCTCGGACTTCTTGAAAAATAAGCCTTCTAACTTCTTTATAGAGACACTTTTACTGCAAACGGGTTATATTCGTGATTCTCACAGAACTTTTTGGGAGTGTTATGAGGAATATTGTGAAAAATCAGAGATAATGCGTAGACGAAGAAAAAAAGCAGATACAGATTTGGAAGCAGATATAAACAGGCGTGAAGAAAAAAATTGTGCAAAATTTATCAAAAAGTTCATAGATGATGTGAAAGAATTAAAAACAAATTCCGTGAATAAATTTAGAAAAAAGTTTTATGAAATTGTGGATAAATATAAAGTTTTCGAAGGAAAAGATGCTATCGCTGTTGAAAACATTATGAATGTATTCGAAAGAATTTTGTTATCTTACAGGCTTTTTAATTATGATTTTGAATTGCAGGATTTTGTTGATACATTAAGCTATGCTTTAAAGGATATAAGTTTGCCTTCTGACTGGCACAAATTTGATGGTGTTAAGGTTTTAAATGTTTACGATGCTGTTGGATTAAGATTCAAAGTTGTATTCTGTATAGGATTGAACGACGGAGTTTTCCCGGAGAAACATTATGAAAGCCCATATCTTGCAGATGAAGTTAAAGAAGAAATTAACAGAATTTTTAAGAGGAATGTATTCAGCACATCAAAGAGGAGACATCAGGAAGAGCCTTTACTTTTTTATTTTGCACTTTTAACTGCAAGGGAGAAAGTTTTTTTAACTTATAGTTCTGTGGATAGCGAAGGTAGACCTTTATTACCATCTGGTTTTATTGAGGCTGTTTTGAGATTGCGTGAAGATAAAGAAGAAGATGATTATATGCAGTTCGCTTATGTGCCTTCAATTGATAAAGCATTTTGTAAAGACGATGTCGAGAAAAATTTATGTTATTTGCATGGAGAATATGGGAAAATATTTGAATTTCAAAATGTAAGTGAGATAATAAAAAGAGCAAATAGAGAAAATGTTGCCAGGATTCCATTAGATATGATAAAGATCGAAGAGTTATCGGCATCGGATTTTGATAATCTGGTACAGTGCAAATTTAAATTTTACATGAGAAAGCTTATGAAAATAAAAGAGCCGTTAATAGCAGAGCCATCGATGAGATTAATCGATAGAGGAAGCATAATACATGAAGTGTTGAATGAATGCAGAGATATGATAGGAGAAGATTTTGATGAGGATGAATTGAAAAAAGTGATTGATAAAAAAATAGAAGAAGCCGTGAGAGACAGAATAATCGCCGATAAATATCTTTTGAGCAGTCAGGTTGAAAGAATTTTACCCTTGCTGATTCAATTTTTAATAGAAGAGAAGCGTCGTCGGTATAGATTTCCTTTTAAAGTGATAGCAACAGAAAAATGGTTTGAAGAAAAATTTGAATTCGATGGAAGGAAGATAAAGTTAAAAGGTAAAGTTGATAGAATTGATGAAGTTGATGGTATTTATGGACGGGGTATCCAGATTATTGATTACAAGCATTCTTCACCGAGAGCAGGAGGAAGGATATGGAAGGAGATGACGCAACCCGATGTTTATCTTTATCTGTTATCAAAAGCATATCCCGGTAAAAAGTTGAATTTTGGTTTTTATTTTATACATGATGATGGAATAAAGTTGAAATTACTTTCTGATGGCTTTGTATTGGATTCTCAGATAGAAGAAGCGAAAGATAAGTTACAAAATTATATGAGATTAATATTTTCTGGTGAATATCCAGCGGATTGTGAAGATGAATATAGGTGTCGTGGTTGTCCTTATAAGAATATTTGCAGGTCTCAAAGATAGGGGGTGCAATGGATAGGGAGAGTTTAGAATTCTTACAGAAGTTATGTGATGCTATGAGTCCATCGGGCTTTGAAGGAGACGCAGTAAAGATATGGAAAGAGCGTACAAATGCTTACTGCGACGAAATACGCACGGATGTTCACGGTAATACGATAGCTGTACTGAATAAAGAAGGCAGACCAAGAGTGATGCTTGCAGGACATATCGATGAAATCGGTTTTATGATAAAATACATAGATGATAAAGGCTTTCTCTACTTTAAGCCAATAGGAGGTGTTGACCGCCATCTTGTGCCCGGTGAAAGATTGATGATAAAAGGTAAAAAAGGAATAGTAATAGGAGCTGTCGGTAAAAAGCCCATCCATGTAATGGAAGCAGAAGAAAGAGAAAAGGTTGTGAAATTTAAGGATATGTGGATTGATATAGGAGTAGCGTCTAAAAAGGAAGCAGAAGAACTTGTATCCATTGGCGACCCTGCTGTACCAGCAGTTAAATTCGAGAAACTGAATGAGAAGAGAGTAATGGGAAGGGGTTTTGATGACAAAGCAGGTGCATTTGTTGTTAGCGAAGTTTTAAAATTATTAAAAGGCAAAAAAATAGAAGCAGGAGTTTATGGGGTTGCCACTGTTCAGGAAGAAATAGGGCTAAGGGGTGCGAAAACGAGTGCCTACGGTATACAGCCAGATGTAGGTATTGCAATTGATGTAACTATTGCTACAGATTATCCCACCGTTGATGCAAAGGAAATAGGCGAGATAAAACTCGGAAAGGGTCCAGTAATCGCAAGGGGACCAAATATAAATCCGAAAGTTTTTGAGCTGCTGATTAAAACAGCAGAAGAAGAGAAAATACCATATCAGGTTGAAGGAATAGAAAGAGGGACTCCCACCGATGCAAATGTTATACAGCTTACGAGAGCAGGAGTAGCAGCGGGTCTGGTGTCAATACCTTGCAGATACATTCACACACCTGTGGAGGTGCTCGAATTGTCAGACCTTGAAAATATTGCAAAATTACTCGCAAAATTTATAGAAAGATTAAGTAAAGATATTGATTTTACTCCGTTTTAATGGATAGTTACGAGTTATTCGCGCAGGCGATTTGTGATTTTATAAATGGTGAGGATGTAGAATTTGTTGTAAGAAGAAAAAGCGGAATTGTTGACAGAGAAATAATTGCATTATATTATGATGGTGTTCTTTCCGAGGAAATTAAAGCATTGAAATATGCAAAGGGTTTGACGCTCGATATTGGCTGTGGTGCAGGCAGGCATTCTGTTTATCTTTTGAGGAAAAAAATAAAAGTAATAGCATTTGATATGAATAATACGATTTGCAGGATTGTAAAAAATAGAGGTGTTAAAATCGTGTGTGGCAGAGCTCCGTTTTTGCCCTTTAAAGAAAATATGTTCGATACAGTTTTATTGCTGGGAAATGGCTTTGGAATCTGCGGTGATTACAAAAATACTTTATTGCTTTTTAAAGAGATAAAGAGGATAACAAAAAAGGGAGGCTTTCTGATAGGTTCTTCAACAGAGCCGTCGCACTTTCCCGAGGCAAAAGATGGCATTTTACATTTGCGTGCAGAATATAAGGGATTAATAGGTGACTGGTTTAATTTATTTTTGTTATCACCCGATGATGTTAGAACAATCTGCGATGATACTGGCTGGTGTTTTTTAAAAATTTTTAAGGGATATCTTGGGCATTTTGTTTGTGTATTGCAAAATGCGTAACTTCTTGAAATTACTTGGTGCAGTTGCATTGATATTTACAGGGACATTTTTTGTAGGTCTAATAATTGCAAATTACATTGTGATGCCTTGGCTAACACGCGCACATGCTGTGGTGGAAGTGCCGGAGGTGTGTGGCAAGCCACTTGATATTGCACGAGAAATACTGAAAAGTGCAGGACTCGTGCCAGTGGTCGATACCACAAGATATGACCCAACGGTACCAAAAGGTTATGTAATATCACAAAAACCTTTGCCAACAAAGAGAGTAAAAAAAGGAAGAGAAGTGCATTTGATAGTAAGTGCAGGATATGAGAAAGTTGTTATACCATTTGTAAGGGGATTGCCTGCTGCGAAAGCAATAGAGCTTCTACTCGATAAAGGTTTCAGAATTGAAAGGATAAAATATGTAGAAAGCGACCTGCCTTCAAACCATGTAGTAAGGACATCGCCACCCGAAAATTCAGAAGTATTGAAAGGAACAGGAATAACCCTTTATTTAAGTTATTAAATTTTTAGCCCCGCCTCCCAGTCCCCACCGCCCTCGTGCACACCCCTCCTTTCAGTCGGGGTGTTGGCTCACAACCCATATGTAACAGGCTCGCTTACGCTCGCATTAATTTATGTAAATTTTTGACTAAAATGAGTTGACAAAAAGTGTTTTTGATTAAATTAATAAAGATGGGAATAGAAGAAGATTTAAATAAATCTATCCGTAAAGGCTTGATAGAAAAAATAGAGCAAAAAAGGCAAAGTAAAGTTATAGTGTATTTCACAGGAGATAGACATCCATTAGGTGCGCGCATTGCGGAAGATGCTGTAAGACCGTTATACGACCATTTGCTAAGTTTAGAATTCACTGAAGATAAAAAACACATAGACCTCTTTTTGTATAGTAGAGGTGGAGATGTAAGCGTGCCATGGAGAATTGTCAGTATGATAAGAGAATTTTGTGACGAGTTTAATGTGTTGATACCATATAGAGCTCAAAGTGCCGCTACTTTACTATCCATGGGTGCAGATAATATTATAATGGGAAAGAAAGCAGAATTAGGACCTATTGATCCTACACTGGTTAAAGCCACAATAGGTGAAACTGCAGTGCCACCTCAGGAAATTGCAGTTGAAGATGTTAACTCATTTTTATCATTTGTAAAAGAACGAGCAAATATCAATGATCAAGACGCCGTGGCAAATATATTAGGCTCTTTAATCAACCAGATAGGTCCTTTAACATTAGGGAGTGTAAACAGACAGCATCATCACATTAGACTTGTAGCACGGAAACTTCTAACTTCAAGGAAGGAGAAACTTGATGAAGAAAAAATATCTACAATTATAGAAACATTGACAGAAAAAATTTATTCTCACGGACACGCTATCGGTAGGCGAGAGGCAAAAGATATAGGACTCCCTGTGGAATACTCCGATGAAGAACTCGAAAATCTAATGTGGGAATTGTATTTAAAATATGAAGAATTTCTAAAACTCCGAGAGCCCATTCATCCAGAAATTATTCTAAAAGATAAGGACGAACATCAGATAGAAGACCTACCTATAGCGATTATCGAAAGTACAAAAAAATTACATGTATTCAAAACGAACATTGAATTAAGGAAAAAGAGGAACATACCACCAAATCCTCAAATAAACATAAATATAGGATTGCAGCTGCCACCCGATGGGTTGAAGAAATATAAAAGGAGGTGAGTTGTGGCTGAAAACATAAAAATTTCTATAAATATTTTGCCTTTCGGACAGATAAAGATGATGTATAATTCACCAAACGAAAAATTCGAGGAAAAAGAAATGCCAGTTTATGTTGAGCCACATTCAACTAATGTAGAGAAAATAGAAATCGTATATGAGAAGACCTTAAAAGAGTACAAAGTTTCTGAGACCACAGACGGAATATAAATTTCACTTAAAAATTTCAAACAAATCCTTGACAAACTCACATTTTGTTTATTCTTTTTGATATGTTGAGGATTTTTCCAGAAGGTATCAATATAAATTTCCTTGGCATCCGTAAATTCTGCTACTTTTTATCACTGGCACTCGCAATAGCAGGAGTTGTATCAATAATCACACATAAAGGCTTAAGATACGGTGTGGAATTCACAGGCGGTAAAATAATAACCTGTGGATTCAGGAAGAAAGTAAATATCGAAGAAATAAGGAAAATTTTCGCAGATAAAGGATACCGCGATGTATCAATACAGGAAATAGCAGGAGAAAATAAATTTTTAATAAGAGGAAAAAAAGAAACCCCAATAGCTGAACTAATTCAGGAAGAATTGAAAGATAAAGAACCGGAAATCGAGATGGTAAAAACAATAGGTCCGATGATTTCAGCAGAGTTAAGAAAAAGGGCATTCTGGATGGTATTCTTCGGAATAATCGTTATGCTAATTTATATTTCAATAAGATTTAATTTTAGATTCGGAGTGGCATCAATACTTGCATTAGTGCACGATGTTATAATCACAATAGGTCTCCTATCAATACTAAATAAAGAAATAACACCCGCGATAATGGCAGCAATCTTAACAATCATTGGCTATTCAATAAATGACTCAATCGTATTATCCGATAGAGTTAGAGAAAATCTCAGATTTGTAAGAAAAAAGCCGATATTTGATATAATAAATATGAGTATAAATCAGGTGTTGAACAGAACGGTTATTACATCTCTCACAACCCTTTTTGTGCTTATTACTCTTTTAATCTTTGGTGGATATGTTATTCGCGATTTTGCTTTGACACTAACAATTGGAGTAATCGTTGGAACATATTCGTCAATTTTCATAGTAGCACCTATAGTTTATGAATGGGAAAGATTATCACCATCGTTGACCCGCAAATAAAAAAAATCCTTGATGAAATAAAAAATTTGTGTGAAAAAGAAAAAACAAGGGCTTTCCTTGTGGGAGGACCTGTACGCGACCTAATTATGGGTAAAAATCTGAAAAAAGATCTGGATATTTGCATTGAAGGAGATGCAATAGAATTTGCCCAAAAATTAAACAAGATTTTAAAAGGCAAAATAACAAGATATCCGCAATTCGGCACCGCTACCATTGAGATAGAAGATTTCAGGATTGACTTTGCAATGACAAGGAAAGAAGAATATCCATCACCAGCGGTTCTACCCCGAGTATCTTTCGGCAAAATAGAAGATGACCTTTTTCGAAGAGATTTCACAATAAATGCAATAGCACTCGATATTAAAGAAGAGAAATTAATAGACCCATTTAAAGGAATTGATGATATAAAAGCAAAGAAGATAAGGATTTTACACGATAAAAGTTTTATTGATGACCCAACAAGGATTTTCAGAGCTGTAAGATTTGCAATGAGGTTTTCTTTCGAAATAGAAGAAAAAACAGAAAAGTTATTAAAAGAAGCAGTGTCTTACATTAAATTATTGACACCCGAAAGAATAAGAAACGAAATAAAATTAATACTGGAAGAAGAAAAAAGATACGAAATGATAAAGAAACTGGAAGAATACGGTATTCTCTCTTTACTTTCTCTCAAATTATGTGATGAAGAAAATTTTAAAATGGCAGATAAATTCATAGAGATTGCAAAGATAAAAGAAGATAAATGGTTTTATTACTATATGCTTCTCTTAAATCCAGAAAAGCCAGTTTTGTATGAGCCCAAATATTATGAGAAGAAATGTGCAAATAGATTAAAGGAAGACATTAGTAGAGCAGAAAATTTGAAAAGAGCAAAATCAAATAGTGAAATATATTTTTGTTTAAAAGATGTGCCCATGCCAAATTTATGTTATATTTATGCAAATTTCAAAGATGTGACACAGAAAATAGAGAAATTTTTAAAAGAATTGAAAGATTTTAGATTAAAGATAACGGGTGAAGATTTGAAAAAGATGGGTTTAAAACCTTCTCCTCTTTTTAAGCAAATTTTAGACGATGTTCTATCAGCGCGCATTGATGGGAAGATAAAAGAAGAGGATGAGTTAAACTATGCGAAAGAGAGGATAAAATGGCTAATGGATTTTTGATAGCTGTGACAGGCAAAACAGGAGCAGGCAAAACTTTTATCTGTGAATATTTCAAAAAAATGGGTGCAAAGGTAATAAGTGCAGATGAAATTGGCTGGAAAGTTAGGGAATTTCCCGAAGTAAAAGCGAAAATTTTAAAAGAGTTCGGAGTTTATAAATGTCCAGCGCTAAAAGAGATTGTTTTGAGAGATGAAGAAAAGTTGAAGAAATTAAACCGAATAGTTCATCCTGTTTTGATTTGTGAATTAATAAAGGAGATAGAGATTGCAAAAAGTGTTTATCCTGTTGTGGTTGTGGATTGTGCATTGATAGGTAAATGGAGGCTCGAAGAGCTATTCGATATGATAATCGTAGTTGACGCACCCGAAAAAGTAAGATTTGAAAGAAAAAAAGACAGATTTACCTATGAAGAATTTAAGTTATTATGCGAAAATCAACCCCTACCTTACAAATGGGATTTATGGATTATAAACAGAGATATACCTATAATTTTTAGCCCCTCCTCCCAGTCCCCACCTTCCCCCTTGCACAGCCCACGCATAACCCCACTTTTAACCATATAACGCTTTTAAAAGTGCATACCCGTAAAAAAATGTTATAACGCAAATGGGCTGTGCTAAAAATATTTCTTGACTTAATGACAAATTTACTATAAATTAATTGATGGCGGAAGTTTTAATTAAAATTGAGAATCTGGGACCAATAGTTGAAGGAAAATTTACTTTAAAACCTCTAACGCTTTTTATTGGACAAAATAACGCTGGAAAAACATACGCTGCTCGACTTGTGGGTTCACTTTTTACATTGATGAATGAAATTAAAGAAACAATGATATTGGACATAGATGAACTTCCACAGGAAGAAAAAGTTGTATTGGATGCTTTAGTAGAGGATTTTATGACAAAATGCGGTGAATTAAAATTCACTCGTAAAATGGAAAAGATTAAAATATTTGAAAGCAACAAAAATTTAGATCTTTTCATCAAAAAAATTTTTGTTAGTAAGATTAAACAAGCAATTGAAATGACATTTAATGAAGAGATTTTTAATTTAATTAATGTTAACTCAAAAACCGGAAAGATTGGAATAAAATGTTCACATTTTGAGGTTGAAATTGAAATAAACGCAAGTTTGAAAAAAATGAAAGTAACGCGTTATAAGCTCAATTATGATAAGTTAAATAATTTTATAAAATTGGAACAAGCACCTCATAATAGTTTAATGGGTCTCACTTATGCTTGCGAGAATTTTAAATGTAAAAATTGTGTTCTAGAAATAGGTGAGAATTATATTAAAAACCCTAAGAGAATGGACCGAACTTTTTTAAAAGTTGCTTTATTTCAATCAATTTTTTATTTTCTTTTATCCGAATTTGTCATACCTTTTCAATATTTACCCGCTGAACGCTCAGGGTTAATTTTGGCATATAAACCTTTGACTTCAAAGTTATATATAACTCCGCCGTTATTTAGAAAGAGAGATAAAACAGAAGGAATTCCGATTTTACCTTATCTTATTCGTTATTTTTTATCTCAGCTTACTTTTCTTAATGTTGGAATAAAACATGAACAGCGCGAAAGTCAGATAAGAGATTTAGCGGAAAAAATGGAAAAAAATTTAATAGGAGGAAATGTTTTATTGAAGCAAAAACAAAAAAAATTATTACCGGAAATTGTTTACTCTTTTAATTCAAAGGAAATACCACTATGGCTGTGTTCTTCAGAGATAGTAGAATTAGCTCCATTGCTTTTATTGTTGAAGTATAATGTAAATCCTGGGACTTATCTAATTTTGGAAGAGCCAGAGTCACATTTACATCCTAAATCTCAAACAGTTTTGAGTAAATTAATAGTGAAACTAATGAGAAAAAATTTACGATTTTTAATTACCACTCACAGTGAGCATTCACTTTCTCAATTTAATAATTTAGTTATTTTAAGCAAATTGGATGAGGAAAAATTATTAAAGATAGGTTACACGAAAGAAGAAATTTTACCTTCCAAACAAGTTGCAGTTTATTTATTTAAATATAGTAAATCAAAAAATGGTTTTATAATACGGAAAATAGCAGTTAATGAAGACGAAGGAATACCTCAAGATGAATTCGTGAAGGTACACAAAGAATTATATGAAGAGTTAATAAAAATAGAACGGTTAAAAGAAGAAGATACTTCTTTATGAAATGTAAACAAATTTTAAGGAAAATCGAAGATAAATATAAAAATTATATTATTAAAGAATGTAAAGAAACAAGAAAAACGAAAATTAAAATCGGAGTAGGTAAGAAGTATAAATATAAAATAATTAAAGGGGATACACTGTTACCTGCAGATAAAAAATCAGTAGATTGTATAATTTTAATAGGAAATTGTAAGTTAATAGCAGTATTAGTGGAGTTAAAAAGTAGAAATATTCATCCACGCGAAGTAAAAGAGAAATTTGAAAATACTATTAATTTTATATCACACAATTTTAAAACAATTTTTGAAAATTCCGGAATTAAAAATAACATTTGCAAAATAGAGTGTGTTATTTTTAGTAAAAGCTGGAAAAAAGTTCCACACTATCAGTCTCTAAAATCTGAGAAAATCAAAATAGGTGCAAAGTCCTATCGCATTTTACTAAAAGAATATAAACACTCCCTAAAGCAAATTCTGGAAATCAAATGAAAATCAAATGGATTTCAAAACTTCCTCAAAAATTTCGAGTGCTTTATCGATATGTTCTTTTTCAACGATAAGAGGTGGCATGAATCTTATCACCGATTCACCGCAACTCAAAAGTAATAATCCTTTTTCAAAGCATTTTTGCAGAATTTTATCGCACTCTTCTTTTGCTGGGGTCTTCTTTTCCCTGTCTTTCACAAGCTCTACACCTACCATCAAACCTTTTCCCCTTACATCTCCCATAATTTCATAATTCTTTTGCATTTCTTTCAATTTCTCAATTAAATAATTGCCCATTTTCTCTGCATTTTCCACAAGCCCATTTTCTAACAATCTTATCGTTGCAAGAGCTGCTTCACACGAGATAGGATTGCCACCAAAGGTTGATGCATGAGCACCCCTTTCCCAGCTCATAATCGACTTTCTCGCTACCATCGCACCAATAGGAAAACCAGATGCTAAACCTTTGGCAATACAAACAATATCGGGGATGACATCCCAGTGTTCTATTCCAAACATCCTTCCTGTTCTGCCCATACCCGCCTGTACCTCATCATCAACAAATAAAATTTCATATTTATCAAGAAGTTTTTTAAGACGCTCAAAAAAGCCAGGTGGCGGCACTATATAACCGCCTTCACCCTGGATGGGTTCTGCAAAAACAGCAGCAACCTCTTCAGGAGAAACTAATTTTTTAAAAATCTCATCTTCAATAAAAGATACACAGGCAAAATCACATTCTGGATATTTAAGGTTAAAAGGGCATCTATAACAATAAGCATAATGTGTATGTATTACACATGGTAAAAGCGGTGAAAAGAATTTTTTGTGCACAATTTTACTGCAGGTTAAAGAAAGAGCCCCGCATGTCCTTCCGTGAAAAGCCCCGTAAAATGCAATTATGTAAGGACGGCGCTTATACCAGCGCGAAAGCTTTATGGCTGCTTCTACCGCTTCTGCACCAGAATTACAGAAAAAGACCCTTCGATTGGGTGCACCGGGTACAATTTCTGCAAGCTTTTCAGCGAGTTTTATCTGTGAAGGATAATAAAAATCTGTACCGGACATGTGGATTAGTTTCTCCGCTTGCTCCTCTGCTGAGCGCACAACCTCGGGATGGCAATGACCTGTTGCACAAACCGCTATCCCTGCTGTGAAATCAAGATATTGCTTGCCATCAACATCCCATACATACATTCCCTTCGCATAATCAACAACAAGGGGATAAGGACGCAGGTAAGATGGAGATATATATTCTGTATCTTTTTTAATCCACTCCTTTGCTTTTTCGCCCATTTTTACCTCCTGTTTGCGGGAAATATCAGAATAATTTTTGCATGAAGGAGATTTCGGCTTTCAGATAGAAATTCTGAAAATGTTCTGTTGTTGACCTTATTCTTTCTGCAAGTGCTTTTGATAAATTTTTAAACAATATCAAACCTATTTCTTTGTCCTTTTCAATTAATTCTTCGAGTTTTTTCTTATGAATTTTTATAATTTTTGCCTTCTTTTTTGCAATTATAGTAGCAGAGCGTGGCTTACCATCAAGGAAGCCTATTTCTCCGAATATATCTCCGGGATTTAATGGATGAACTGTGATTTCTGTGTAGTTGCCCAGTGGTGCTTTTACATCGCATTGACCTTCTGCCAGAATACATAAAGAATCGCTTTCACTACCGCGTTCAAAAATAACTTCACCTTCATTATATTCCTTTATCTCTGCAATATCTGTAATTTGTTTGAGTGCGTTTTCACTTAATCCTTTAAAAGTTTTTACACCCTTTAATAAATTTACAATGTCCATTTTACCTCCTTTTAAGTATACATCGGTAATTGTTTCAATTTTTCATCTACTTTCCGCAATCTTTTTGCAATAACATATGCTATATTTTTCATCAATTTGAAACCAAGTTTTGTATTTCTTTCAACGAGTTCCTCAAATTTGCTTTTTCTAAGTAATAAAACTTTTGAAGGTTTAGTAGCCGTAACAGTTGCAGTCCTCGGGTAATCATCAACAAATCCAACTTCTCCGAAAATTTCAGTTGGACCGATTGTTGCAACAAGTATTTCTTTGCCACTCTGACTAACTGTAACTTTGCATTCACCTTCTATCAGGATATACATTGCAACGGGCAAGCCATTTTCTTTTATTATCTGGTCACCTGCTTTGTAGTCCACAATCTCGCATATTTTTAGTATCTCTTCAATATCCGACTCGGTCATGCCATGGAATATTGGCCAGCTTTTAATTGCTACCGCTGATATTTTCATACCCCCTCACTTTTTACTCCTGTATAATTTCAACATTTGCTCGAGGTAAAGTAATTCTCTCACCTGTATCAAGTTCTACTTCTAAAACTCTAACCTTTGATTCTGTTTCAATGTCTTTTAATTCAGGTGGCAAAGCAACCACTTTACCCATCTTGCCAAAATAAGGTTCCCTTATAATTCTTACTCTCGTTCCAATATCAATCCCTGTTTGTTGTTCAATTTTCGCTTTTTCCTTTTTGGGTTTCACTTCCTCAAGGGGTACTACTACTTCCGGTCTTATAACCCCTGCTCTTATCTGTGTTGCGCCATTCATCGAAGCCTTTTTGCCTTCATGCTGACATAAAAGTTTAAAAGTTCTTTCCATCATTGTCATTCTTGAAAAACCTTCGGTAACCACAAGTGTTAAGCCAATTTTTTCTTTACCTGTAATTGCTACTCCAATATCATAACCGAGAAATTCTCTTAAATCTTTTGAATCAATGCCACCTGTTACAAAGCCCTTAGCACCCAGTTTTGCAGCTTTTTTAAGAGCGTCAGCGGTAACAAGTGCACCACCTATTAAAATTTTGCCTTTAACATCTTCAGAAATATCTTCGGCAGTTATAACATCCGATGGTTTATCGGCTACCCTTTTTAAAATTCCTGTTGTCTCACCACCTACTCCGAAAATTCCCTGAATGAATGTAGCATCGGTTTCAACAGCAACTCCTTCGTTCTCAAAAACCTCAGTAACAACACCATCGATGTAAGCCGTAATTTCAACGAGCATAGGGGGATGACGGAGCATCGCCTGTCCCGTGACCGTAGAATAGCTTTCAAATATTCCATCAATGGGAGATTTCACCTGAGTTTTAAATAGCCCGAAGAAGCTTTTGATTTCTGCTATTACTTCATCTTTTTTAATGGGGTCACCTGGTTTTTTAAGTAAATACTGGGGCACATCAGAGGGGGGCACCCCCAGGATACCCGCTATATTAAGTGGCTCGACATCACCGGGTAACTGTGTCCTCGCAACAACATCCTCTGCTTTTACTTTGCCGGCAACAAATACAACGACCTGACCCTTAATGGGTAATCTTCGTTCTTTCCTTACATGGAATTCCTCAGCAATTATCAGCCCAGGTGTATAGGCATGCGCCATATCCTATTATTATCTTCAAAATACCAAAATGTCAACAAAATTTTTCCAATTTTATAAAATAAAAATTTCACAAATGTTTCTTCAAAAATTTCAATCCAAAGATAAAGAAAAACAAAGAAAGATACACAACCACCCATAATCTTATTAAAAGACTCATCAATACTGCGATTGAAGTCGGAAAAAGTGATTTTAGTCCCAAAAATGTAATGCTTTCCCGAACCCCTAGGCCACCTGGAAGCAGACTGATAAAGCCAATAAGTAAAGCAGCGGTGTTTATTCCGATAAAAATCCAAATTTGTTTAAACTTTATAAGATTCCAAAAGAATGCTTTTAGCATAAAAAAACATCCTATATTGTGAAAGAATAAAGATAAAATGAAAAGGAAGAAAAGATATAAGATATCCTTATAAGAGAAATTTACATTAATCGTTTTTTTTCTGAGTTTCAGGGAAATTAAATTTATTATTCTGTTGAAAATTGATGGATGAAGTGTGATAAAGCAAATTAAAGATATTATTAAAACAAGTAAAAACAAATTGGTTTTGGAGAAGAAAATTAAAATTGGAATAAGTGATAATATAGAAGACGAGAAAATATAAAGGAATGTCAAAAATACTTGGGCACTTATACTTTGCTCAATTGGCACCCCTAATTTGGTGGTTAATATAACTGCACTTGCAGGAGACCAGATTTTTCCGGGAATATATTTAGTTATTTGTGATATAATGTTAATTGCCAAAAGCTCTTTAAATTTGATTTTAAGGTTCAAAATATGACAATAACAAAAATACCATAGAAAGGTACTGATTAAGAATTGTAAGAAATTAAAGAAAATAGCGGGAAAGAAAAATTCGTATTTAATTTCCATCGTGCTCCAATCTACTTCTTTCCATGTTTTCAAAAAAGTTTTAATAAGGAAGAAAAAAGCTAAAAAAATGAAAATGAGACCTATTATTCTCAAAAGTTTTTTATTTTTAAACATTTGCATCTATTGATTATAACTATATTTCCATTTTGTCAATGTATTTCATTTATTTTGCGATTATTTTTATGATTAAATGAGATTTGAAAAAAACTTGACAATTTTATTTTTTGAATAAAATGTAGTAAGGAGGGGAAAATGTGGTGGGTAATTTTATTATCACTTCAATGGCTTGAGACACGCGATTTACCAAAGCCTCAAGCGGAATTTGGTTTTGTGATAGTGGATGATTATGTGTATACATTTTGTGGACTTACTGGCGATTACCAAACTACTGGGAAAGTGTGGTATGCTAAAATTACGGAGGACGGGAATTTTTTGGAGTGGACACTTACAGAAACTTTGTCACGCCGTCAAGGAATTTCCTTTACTCATTATGGAGGTTATATTTATGTGATAGGAGGGCAAGGCCCCAATGGTTTTTACAATGATTGTTATTGCGCGAAAATAAAAGGGGATCATTCATTAGAACCTTGGCAGAGAATGGCAGACTTACCTGAAGCACGAGATAATGGATATGCTGTGGCCTATGATGGTTATATTTATGTTATAGGAGGGAGAAATTGGTTTGATTCAAAGAACACTGTATTTTACGGAAAAATAGAAGAAGATGGAAAGGTTGCCGAATGGTTAACAACTACACCTTTGCCCGAAGAAGTCGTTGGTCATGCTTGTGTTGTGTATGATGGTTATATTTATGTAATAGGTGGTTATGATTATAATGTGGGGATAAAGAATAAAGTTTTTTATGCAAAAATAGAAGATGACCATACTATAAAAGAATGGTATGAAACAACTTCTTTACCTCTACCTTTGAGTGGTTTAACGGCGTTAGTGTATAATGGGAAAATTTATGTTTTTGGAGGAAAATCGACCAATCAGTCAGAGATAGATTCAGTTTATTGTGCAGAGATTAAGGAAGATCATTCATTAGGAGAGTGGAAATTGGTGGGAGTAATGCCTTACAAAGCCCATTTTTTACAGTCGGGTTTATGGAAAGGATATATTTATATTGCAGGAGGACATGAGGAGAATGGAGATCGATATTTTGATTATGTTTATAGAACACAGGTCGAATCAGAGAATCGTTTAGTAGTTTTGGATAATTATTGTAGACCGGGAGATAATGGGTTTACTTATTTGCGACTTATAAATCCAAGTCAAAGTATAGGAGGGTTGCAATTCACTTTACAATTTGAAGATGAGTTAATATCAATAGATAGTATAAGTTTAACTTTGAGAAGTGAACTAATGGATTTAAATTATCATATTTATCCTGGCTCGCTTAAAGTGATACTTTATAGTTTATCTAATCAATGTATTTTACCTGGAGATGGTTACATTTTGAAACTTTACTTTACTTGTAATACGAATGCCCAAATAGGCGATAGCACTTTGTTACATTTAAAAGATGTAGTGGCTTGTGATCCATTTGCAAAACCGGTGGACTTGTTGCCAGAAGATGGTTTTATTTATTTCACTTATGGTAAAAAGGGGGATGTTAATTGCGACGGAAAAATAGATGTTCTTGATGTTGTAAGATGTATTAATATTATTCTTGGAATAGGAGATCCGCCAACTGAATATGAGCTGTGGGCTGCAGATGTAATACCATATCCGTCAGGGGATGGAGAAATAAACATTTTGGATGCCATTGGGATAGTGTGTCTCATTTTAGGTGAAGAAATGGGAAAAGGGGAAAAAGGACGAATAAGTATCTCTATAGGAGATCTTCCGCTTAAAACAGGAATTTATGTTATCCCTATAGAAATAAATAGTGAAGTAGATATAAGTGGTTTACAATTTGATCTTAATTTTAATCCCTCTCAGCTTGAAATTGAAGATATTCAATGCAGTGCTGAAGCGATGGAGATATCTTACAATTCTGTTAAATCAGGAGAGCGAGTAGTAATCTATAGTTCAAGGGGTTATAAATTACCTCGAGGGAACAACACAATGTATGTTAAAGTAAAAGTAAATGATGTTCCTATAGATGGAATTGAGATTACAAATGTACATGCTTGCAATGGTAATGTGGAATTAGCTACTATGGTCAGCGAGAGAGAAATAATGGGTGTTACGACTTATCCTAATCCTTGCGGTGATAAAATTAATATAATCTACCTTTTAAATAAGAGAAGCAATGTGAAGATCACATTATACGACATTATGGGAAGGGAAATAAAACGATTATATGAAGGAGAAGCATTAGCAGGACTAAATAGAATAATTTTGGATGTTGAAAATGATAATCTAAAAGCGGGAGCTTATTTTGTTGGATTACGGGCAGGCGGAGAGACTAAATTTACGAAAATATTGATATTGAAATAGAGAGATGAAAGTAAGCAAAAATAAGGAAGCCGCTAATAAAATCGTAATTGATGATGTTATCTTAACCGTTCCTTCACACTTGAAGGATAGATTGCCTCTTTTCTATTCTCATATGCAAAGATACCGCTATTTAAAGGATTATGTAAAAAACAAAACGGTGTTAGACATCGGGTGTGGAGAGGGGTATGGGAGTTATTATTTAGCTCATTATGCGAAAGAAGTTATAGGAATAGATATTGATAAAAAAGTAATCCAAAAAGCACAGAATTTGTATTCTAGAAATGGGTTATATTTTTATCAAGTAAATGTGTATGAATTAATCGATAAATTACCGCAATTAAAATCAAATGTTGATATAGCAGTTGCTATGGAGCTGATTGAACATTTAAAGAAGCCGGGAGAATTTTTGGAAATCGTAAAGGAAATTTTGAAATCCGAAGGATGCTTTTTTCTGTCAACACCAAATCGAATAGCCCGAGAAGTGGAAAATATACCCTGGAATCCGGAACATGTAAAAGAATATACTGAAGATGAATTAAAGGAATTATTATCAAAATATTTCAGAAAGGTTAAAATTATTGGTTTAACAGGAACTGCTAAAGCAAAGGATTATGAAAGAATAAGACAAGGTGGAAAATTGCCTTCAAAATTGAAGATGATGTGGAGATTTATGCCTTCAGGTTTGAAGACAATAATCCGGAAGGTCATTACTTTGAATCTTCCAACAGATGTTACCTTAGAAGATTATTATTTCGTAGAGAAGATCGATAGAGAGGTAGCATCTTTATTAGCTATCTGTGTTAAATAAAAAACTAAATTGCAAAAATTTCTTCTAATACCCTGCCGTCCATTTGATATTTATGTTTTATCTTGAAGATTTCAAGTACAGTTGGTGCGATGTCTATAATAGAAATATTTTCAAGTTTCTGATGTTTTATGTTGGGTCCTGTAATCGCGAAAATCCCAAAGAGTCGATGTTCTCCTGATTTGAAAGTCAAGGAAGGTATGAAAAGTTTAAAAGAAGGTATCAAAAAAGAACTACCAGTATACGCAAAATCCTCTGCGGAGAAGAAAATATCGGGTAATAATGGAAGAAATTCTCCTTTATAAATCTCTTCTTTACGCCATACTTTTATCTTTAAATTTAATGACTTTAAAATAGATATAATATCTTCGCGTACTTTTTCATAATCTTTATCTTCAACTTTGCCATTTTTAAATCTTCCCTTTTTGTTGACATAAATTTGATTATAATATCCAAACGCGATAGCAAGCGTATTTTCCCAATCTATATCTTTCAATGTGATACCATATTTTTGAGTTATTTCTTTTCTGCCTTCAACATCTTTTACTGCAACAGCGTCTTTAATTTTCTTTATGTGAAAAGCAAGGCGTGAAAGATAAAAAGGTGAGAAGCCTATTTTTAACATAAATTCTTTTCTTCTTACATTGGGCAATTTTTTAAGTTTTAAAAACTCCTTTTTTAACATAAGATAATTAAGGCACATTGTTCCATAACAGGGACCCGCACCATGATCTGACATAAGAATAATGTAAGAATTATCGGGGATTATGTTCAGTAAATCCGATAAGATATCGTCTATATATTTATAAATTTTAAAAATTTTGTCACCGTGTTTTTTTGATAATTTTTCAGAAAAGTTTGGATGATTTTTATCGCAAAATCTCCAAAACCAATGTTGCATATGGTCTATCCCCATAAAGTTGATTATAAAAAAGTCATAATCAAAGTTTTTCAATAAAAATTTAGCAACTTCATAATGAAGCTCTGTCAATTTAAAAACTTCTTCTGCAAATTCCTCTCTTTCTTTTTCGTTTTCGTAATATTTTACCTTCTCTCTAAAAAAATAATGAGGAAATTCTTTTAATAACCTTTCTTTAAAATTTAAAGGATAAGTGAAATTTGACTTTAAAGAAGGAGTTAAAAATCCCGAAATTAAAATGCCGTTTACGGGTTCAGGTGGATAAGTGCATGGTATGTTGCAGACTATGACTTTGAGACCATTTTCGGATAAGATTCTCCATAATGTTTTTGATTTGTTAAAGCTAACTTTTTCGTTATAATTATGGTCTATCCAGAGGAAGTCAACAATTCCATGTTTGCCCGGGTTTTTACCGGTCATAAAAGATGTCCAGGCACAGGGAGTTAAAGGAGGGATTGTTGTTCTGAGATAGCCATAAGCACTTTCTTCTAAAAGTCGTTTGAAAAAAGGGAGTTTATTTTGTTTTACCCAGGGAAGAATAAAATCAAAAGTCGCACCATCTAATCCAAAAATTATCACTTTATTTTTCACATAAGATTGTAATTTAAATTTCAAAAAGTCAAGCTGATGATAAAAAATTTTCCTTGACATGTTATTGAGTTTTATAAATTATTATTGATGATTATTTTGAGAAATTTGCGTTAGGAATTAGAAATGCAGGAGATTAAAGGCGCTTGGTTATATTGACTGAAATGAAAGTTGTTTATATTGTTACTGCTTACTGGAGAAAGGAAGAAGATGTGATAACTCCCTGGCTTGTAAAACTCATTGATAAGTTAAAAGAGAGGGGAATAGATATTAAAATTTTCACTTCATCTTATCGTGGTTTGAAATCTGGTAAAATTAAAGATGTTTTCGTTTATAGATTTCGTTATTTTTTCAAGAAATACGAAAGATTGACGCACGAATGTGCGGTCCCCGAAAGATTAAAGGAAAATAAATTTTATTATCTTGTTTTGCCTTTTTATTTATTCTTCGGCATTGTAGAATCGTTGAGATTTGCTAAAAAATACGCTTTTGACATTATTCATGTACATTGGCCCTTTCCTCTGGGCATTTTTGGTTATTTAATGAAATTACAAAAGAAAAAGAAAATGATATTTTCTTTCCACAGCGCAGAGATTGTTTTTGCAGAAAAAAACTTCATATTTAAACATATTTTAAAATTTTTGGTTAAAAAAGCGGATTTCATAACAGTAAATTCGAGTTATACAAAAGAAAAGTTGTTTAGACTGGTAGGTGAGTTGAGGAATATTGAAATAGTGCCTTTTGCAAGTTCTTTGCCAGAGCCGAAAGAGAGTTTATCATTTGATAAAAGGAAAGAAATTTTATTTGTAGGGAGATTAGTTGAAAGAAAAGGAGTTGAGTACTTATTGAGAGCAGCAAAAATTTTAAAAGATAGAGGGAAAAATTACAAGATAAAAATTGTTGGTAAAGGTCCTCTTTTTGAGGATTTGAAAAGATTAAAAGAAAAATTAGAGCTGGATAATGTTGAATTTTGTGGTTTTGTGAGCGAAAGTGAATTGGTTGAGAGATATCGCAATGCTCGCATTTTTGTCTTGCCTGCGATTCATGATAAGAGAGGCGATACTGAAGGACTTGGTGTTGTATTGCTTGAAGCAATTTCTTATGGTGTGCCGGTAATTGCCTCATCCGTTGGTGGAATTATTGACATAGTGAAAGATGGTGAAACAGGAATTCTTGTTCCAGAGAAGGATGAAAAAGCACTTGCAGATGCTATAGAAAAGTTGTTTGAAGATAAAGAAATTTCGCAAAAGCTGGTGGATAATGCTAAAAAATATGTTAAAGAAAAATTCTCAATAGAAGGAATAACTAAAAATCTTATAAAAATTTATGAAAAAGTGATACAAAATGGGATTTGTTGATGTGCATTGTCATTTGAATGATGAAGAATTTGATAAGGATTTAGAGAAGGTAATAGAAGATGCTTTAAAAGCGGGTGTTGAGAAAATCGTTGACTGTGCACTTGATGTAGAAGAGGTAGAAAAATCTTTTCGCATTCAGGAACGCTTCCCGGATGTTATACTTGTAAGTGTAGGATTTGACCCGGTTAATGATGATGAAAAAGAATTTCGGGAAATTTTGTCTTTGATAAAAGAAGAAAAGGATAGAATAGTAGCAATCGGTGAGGTTGGGCTTGATTTTTACTGGGAGAAAGATGATGCGAAAAGGGAACTGCAAAAAGAGCGTTTCAGGGAATTTATAAAACTTTCAAAAGAGTTAGACAAACCTTTAATTTGCCATTCAAGGAGTGCAGGCAAATATGCAATTGATATTTTGATAGAAGAAGGGGCGAAGAAAGTTATAATGCATGCTTTTGATGGCAGAGCATCTCATGCAGTAAGAGGTGCGCAACATGGTTTTTATTTCTCAATACCGCCATCTATTGTGCGTTCACATCAAAAAGAAAAAGTTGTGATGAGAATATCCGTAGATAAATTGCTGTTAGAAAGTGATGCTCCTGTGCTGGCACCAAATCCTAAAGAAAGAAATGAGCCTAAAAATGTAATAATAAGCGCTAAAAAAATCGCAGAAATTAAAAAAATAGAATTTAACAGATTGGAAAAAATTTTAAGATTGAACACAAAATTGATTCTTGGAATATGAAATTAGAAGATTACATATTTGAAGATGAATAAACCTGCAAATACATAAAGGATTGGATGAACTTCTTTACCTTTCTTTGTCAGCAATTTTATTATACAATAGGATATGAAGCCGAGTGCCATACCATCTGCAATGCTGTAAGTCAAAGGAATACCGATAAGTGTTAAAAATGCAGGAATTGCTTCTGTAATATCTTCCCATTCTATTTCTTTTAGTGTATGTGCCATGTAATATCCCACGATTATAAGTGCGGGTGCTGTAACTGGGTAAAAAATTGCTCCCTGCCATTCCATACCGCCGCCGATTGTTTTCACAAGTGGATAGAAGAAAATAGAAATTAAAAATAATAAGCCTGTTATTACACTGGCAAAACCTGTTCTTGCACCCTGTGCTACACCTGTAGCGCTCTCAATATAACTTGTAACAGTAGATGTGCCCAAAAGTGCACCAAGTATTGTGCCAACAGCATCTGTTAACAGGCATCTATTAGCACGCGGCAGTTTACCATCTTTTATAAAGCCAGCTGCCTGACCAACTCCTATCAAAGTGCCTGCGGTATCAAACATATCCATAAGTAAAAATACAAGGATTATCGTTATAAAACCGAGTTCAAGCGCACCTTTTATATCGAGTTTGAGAAATGTAGGAGAGATGGAAGGAGGTTTACCCACAATACCATAAAATTTAAGATAACCAAGAGCTATTCCAAGAACAGCCGTGGCAAGCATACCAATTAAAATCGAACCTTTTACATTAAATCTCATTAATACACAAATTAAGAATAAGCCAAATAAAGTAAGTAAAACAGGAGGTGATTTCATACTTCCGAGATGTATGACATTTCCTTCGATTTTTACAATGCCTGCCTGATTTAGTCCTATGAAAGCGATAAAAAGTCCAATCCCTGCAGCAATTGCATTCTTTAAGGAAGAAGGAACAGCATTTATTATCAATTCACGGATACCTACGAGAGTTAAAATCAAAAAGATGACACCCGATAGAAAAACAGCACCAAGTGCTTTTTGCCATGCAATCCCCATTCCAAGAATCACCGTAAATGCAAAATAAAAGTTTTCACCCATACCTGGAGCAAGGGCAATTGGATAGTTGGCATAAAGACCCATCATAAGGGTAGCAAATGCAGCAGATAAGCATGTTGCCATCATTACTGCACCAAAATCCATACCTGCCTGTGATAAGACAGAAGGCTGAACAAAAATAATATACGCCATTGACATAAAAGTAACGATTCCACCAATTATTTCTTTCCTTCTTTCCATCGCAAATTATAAATAAAATGTAGAATTGTCAAGCATTATCTTCCCTCCGACCCATCTCTAAAAAGGTCAATATCACATAACCTTTTTTAACACTTTATCCTTCTTTGCCGGAAAGGGTGATATTTATTCTTAAAAATTTTTCTTTAAGATTTTGATATACTCGTTCGCCGGGTTCTATCCGTAAAATTATTCCTCCTTTTTTATCAATAAATATGTAGTCAAACGAAAATAAAAGATACCTTTCCTCGCATTCTAAATTTCCCCAGTTTCTAATGCCTCCACCGGCAGTGAGATTGTAAAACCAAGGAAAAGATAAAGAAAAGATTTTATCAAATTTTCCGTATCTGCCATACAGGGATAAGAAATCAAAGTTTAAAGATGCACCTAAATAAAAATCATTTTCAAAATCTCTGTAACATCCCTCGACCGTAAGCCTTCCTTTTTTAAATTCGAATCCCAGATTATAAGTAAAATTATCAAATTTTTTGATGTTAATCGTGTCGATAGCTTCTCTTATAGATACAGGTGCTTCGAACTTAGTTTTCCAGATTTCTCTCGATATTCCAAATAAATATCCCAAATCAGCAAATACAGTTATATTTTTAAATTTATTGAAAATTCCCATCGCGATTAAATTAGCTCCTCCTTCGCCCTGTACTTCCGTTACATATTTTATGCTCTCTGTTAAAGAAAAACTATCGGAATGGACAAAAAATCTGTGGTCATACTCATTTTCAAAAATTAAATAAGCACATAAATTTTTATATATTGGATTGATATAAGATAATTTTTTTATTGAGAACATGAAATCTTGAGTTTTTTTGTCATCTTTTTCGAATAAGACACCATAAGAAAGGAAAGAAAGGGTGATTTTTCTTACATTTTCAAATTTGATTTTGTGATAATAGTTTATTTTTTCTCCTTCGCACTTTGTTGAAAAAAGCGAATATGTTAACAGAATTAAAATCATAAACTATCCGGACTTTCTGTCATTATTAATTTTATCCTTGGATTTTCAATTTCTCCTATTGAAAACTGATATTTAGAGGGTTCTATTAATATTTTGTCCAGAGTATCGCCTTTTATCTCTGAAATTACGCTTGTAATATCTATTTTTATGGTGTCACCGTTTTTAAAAGAATGATAAGAGGAATAACTATTTTTGCCTTTTATTCTCAAAGTCAATTTGTAGCCTTTTAAAAGTTTGAAATCAAAATAAATTATTGCCTGATTTAAATTTGGATAGAGATACAAGCTATCTGTATTTACTTTTAATGTGCAAATTGTCAAATGTGAACCGCATTTTACTAAATTATTAGAAAGTTCTGCTTTAAATGTATCGATCGATGTATGATAAATTGGTTTACATTTTATAGTATCTGTGCCTTTGATGCATAAAAAATAAAAACTATCAGCCGGGAAGTAAGTTAAATTTGTATCTTTTGGAATTAAAATTATTCCGTGATATATTGTATCGCAGATTTTCATAAAACTATCCGGAGGTATTTCGATTTTTGTGACGGTGTCTTTTATTTTGAAAGATAGTATTGGTGTTTCATAGAAATTTCCTCCTGACCAATTTTGTCCTGTGTCAGGCTGTATCCATGATACTCTATTCGGATGCCATTTTGTTTTTAGAATATGCACATTTACAGAGCAGGAAGTTGTAGCACCTTTTACAAAAAGAAAGACAAGAGAGGGTTTTTGGGTATCGGGATAATGAAAAGTCATTAAAGTTCTTACTTCGAATTCATTCGTATTTCCGCAATATAAATAAGTTAAATTTCCCGGGTTTTTAAAATCTAAAAAAGAAGTATCAATTTGTGCTTTAACAAAAAATATGTGAGGCTTTGGTGCTCTATCTTTTAGCAAAGAAAAACCAGCATCTTTTACACATCCACAAAAGAAAAGTAATAAAATAAATTTACGCACCTTTATTTTTAATCAACCTGTGAAAATGTCAACATTTTTTCTTGACAATTGCAAATTTTAATTAAATTGTAATAATGAAGAAGTTTTTGTTGATATTAATTCCTTTTGCTTTAAATTCCGAAGTTTTAAAATTTTCTTTTGAGTTTACTTTGGATTTACGCGATTATTCTTATATTACGGAATCCGGGCGCCCCAGGTTGCCATGTAAAGTTTACAGAGTGCTTTTGCCACCAGGAGCTGTCGTAAGAGATGTGAAATTCTATGGCATAAGGAGAGAAATCGAAAAGAAATTTGGAATAGAAAAAACATTGCCAAAGGTTCCTCTTCTAAAAGGATATAAATTGAAGAAAATTGAAATGAAAAAAGAGTTCTATCCCGAGAAACTGGGTGAGTTTTTAAACTGGGGTTCATACAGGCAGTATAAATTTGTTACTTTGAAATTTTATCCATTTGCTTATGACCCGCAGAGTGATAAATTATATTTTGCAGATAGGATAGATGTCGAAATAGAATTTGACTTAAAAGAAGGTAAGGATTATCTTGGAGATATAGAAGAAGTGAGGAGTTTATTCGTAAATTGGGATGATGTTTTTAAATGGTATACTGGTAGTTTGCCAAAGCAAGTTTATGATTATGTTATTATTTGTCCAGCATCTTTTATATCTTCTTTGCAGGATTTTATTGATTATAAAGAGAGTGTCGGCTTTAATGTTTATGTGATGCCACTTGAAAGCATAGTTGTGAATTATTCGGGTGTGGATACTGCACAGAAGATAAGGAATTTTTTGAGAGAAAAATATCTTGATTGGGGTATAAAGTATCTTTTGATATGTGGAGACATTAATACTATTCCAATGAGGAAATGTTGTCCGTGGGATAATGATGCAGATGGTCCTGATAATGCGTGGTGGGAAAGTCCAGTTCCTACAGACCTTTACTATGCTGATTTGAGTTTGCCAGATTCACAATCTTGGGATAAAGATGGAGACGGGCTTTACGGTGAATATGCAGAGGATAATGTTGATGTAGTTTCCGATATAGCGGTTGGCAGGATTCCATACAGTGACACTTCAGTTATAAAGGAAGTTTTAGAAAAAATCAAGCGTTTTGAGACAGAGCTTTTGCAGGAATACAAAAAGAGTTCTTTACAGGCAGGAGCAATTTTATTCTATCAGAATGAGAATTCTTCGGGCTATCCGAAAGAAGATGGAGCAACTTTAATTGAGAAAATTTTATCAGCCGGAATAATCAGTAGAAGTTTGAGTGTAACTCTGTATGAAAAAGCAGGACTTGATCCTAGTGTTTATGAGTGTACAGATTCTGTTTGCAGAGATAATATTTTGAAGTATTGGCGTAAGAAAGGTATATTTCACGAAGTACACCATGGTTGGCTTACGAGTTTTGCGCGCAAAGTATGGGCAACAGACGATGGAGATGGTGTACCAGAAGATGCTGAGATAACTGCTCCAATTTCATTTGTGTCAGGTGATGCCAGCAATTTACATGATGATTATCCTTCTTTTGTTTACCTGATGTCTTGTTTGTGTGGTTATCCGGAAAATGCGGATAATGTTGCTTTTTCTCTATTGCGTAATGGTGCTTCGGGTGTTGTTGGTGCGTCACGTGCAGCATGGGGGGTTGTTGGCTGGCAGACCCCTCTGCACGGTGGCGCTCAATCACTTGATTACTACTACTTTTATGGATTATTAAAAGATACCGTAAATACAGGAAACAAAGTGGGGGATGCTTTAGCTTATGCTCGCTCAACTTATTATAATGTGGATAACGATACATTTGCTCTGGTAAACATTTATGAATTTAATCTTTATGGAGAACCCTCGATGAAATATTACGGACTTGATAATTTCCCTGATATCTATGTTGATAAAGACAGTTTAATTTTTAAAAAAGTAGTTTCTTCAAAAGCAAAATCTACAAAGAAGAAATATTTAATTGGCAATGAGATTAAATTTATTCGTAATTCAAAACTGGAAAAAGGCGTAGTTGATACTTTGATGCCTCCTTTATCTCCGCCTTATTTTATATGGGAAGCCTCTTATCGCACTTATTATGAAGCTACGAGATTTGAGATAACCCGGCCCTGCACTCTTTATCAGATATGGCATGGTGTTGTATCAGCAATACCGGATGCATCAAAAGGATGCAGTTTGTTTGTATGGAAAGATAACAATGGCGTACCGGGTGAGAGATTGTGTGCAATGGAAGTAACGGCTGAAGTAATAAATGCAAATACAATATACTGGAACATTTATGATTTAACAAATCCTTTATATATTGAAAATAGTTTCTGGATTGGTAATTATGAGATGGATACATCTTATCCGACAACATCCTTTGATACGATACCCGATTATAAAAATATGTACGGTGATGGTTCAAACTGGTATCTTGACAATGTTGACTATTTCCACGCAGCTGTTGTTTCCTTTGTTTCAGGTACAACCGTTGTAAGCGTTGATTCGGTTGATACGATAATAATCTTGAATCTTGGAAAATCCGATTTAATAATAACAGGTGTAAATACAGATGCACCATGGATAATCGTGGATAATGTTTGTTGCACACTTTCTTATCTTGAAGATTGTTATTTACCAGTAAAAGTTGACTTCTCTCAGATTACAGGTAGTTCTACAGGTTATGTAATTATAAATTCAAACGACCCAGGTGAACCCGAATACAAAATAAAAGTTATAGCACAGGTTACAACAGGAGAAACAGAAAGAAAGACGAAATTAATAAGTTTAAAAGTATATCCAAATCCTGTAAAAAATAAAATAATTTTCATGGGGCCTTTGATTGGAGAAAGTGAAATAACAATTTATGATGCAATGGGTAGAGAGGTCAAAAAATTAAAGATAAAAGATGAAAATCCTTTAAAAATTGATGTATCCAATTTGTCCTCTGGAGTTTATTTTTATCGTCTTGTATCTGGAAACAAAATCTTTAAAGGTAAATTTGTCAAAATAAGATGATACCCCCGGAAAAGCAAATAGAAATTTTAAAAGAAAAGACAGCAGAAGTAATAAAAGAAGAAGAACTCCTTTCTAAGATAAAGAAAAAGGGAAGATTAAGGGTGAAACTCGGGATAGACCCTACAGCTCCTGATATTCATCTTGGTTTTGCAGTGGTTTTGCGTAAGCTACGGCAGTTTCAGGATTTGGGACATACAGCGGTTTTGATAGTGGGTGACTTCACAGCAAGAGTGGGTGACCCATCAGGAAGGTCAAAAACCCGCCCACAACTGAGTAAAAAAGAAGTAGAAAACTATATGAAAACCTATAAGGAACAACTTTTTAAAATTTTAAGAAAAGATAATCTTGAAATTCGATATAACAGTGAGTGGTTTGAAAATATGGATTTGGAGAGATTTATTTCGATTGCATCAAAGATGACAGTGGCACGCATACTTGAGAGAGACGATTTTGAAAAAAGGTATAAAGAAGGGATACCGATAGCCGTTCATGAATTTCTTTATCCAATTTTACAGGCATACGATTCTGTGATGGTTGAAGCAGATGTGGAGCTTGGTGGAACTGATCAGAAGTTTAACCTTGTAATGGGAAGACATTTACAGCTACAGATGGGACAGGAGCCACAGGTTATAATGCTGATGCCATTACTTATCGGAACAGATGGTAAATTAAAAATGAGCAAATCATACAAAAATTACATAGGGATAACTGAACCACCAAAAGAAATCTTCGGAAAAATAATGTCAATTCCAGATGATTTAATACTCGATTATTATCGACTGACAACGGATTTACACGAAGATGAGATAAAAAAGATAGAAGAAAGACTGAAAAAAGGAGAAAATCCACGCGATATAAAAGCAGATTTGGCACAAAAAGTTGTAGAAATGTATTATTCAAAAGAAGAAGCCATAAAATCAAGGGAAGAATTTGATAAAGTATTTAAAAAGAGAGAATTCCCGGAAGATGCCCCGGAATATGTCCCGAAATATAAAAAGATGGGGATAATAAAGCTTTTAAGGGAACTTGGTGTGCCATCAAACAGTGAGGCACGCAGATTGATACAGCAGGGAGCAGTAAAGATAAATGGAGAAAAAATAAAAGACCCTTACATGGAGATAATTTTTGACAAAGAATATTATATAAAGATTGGCAAAAGACAGTTTTATAAGATTATGCCATACAATTTTTAGCCCCGCCTCCCTATCCCCACCGCCCTCGTGCACACCCCTCGCAAGGCACAGCCTTGACTACGATGTGGCTTCTTTACTCTCTTACCCTTAATAAACGCGATATCACCCTCTCAACCAGATGAACAAAAATCAAACCCGCTGTAGCTCTATGAACGCCTTTCCCGTAATAAGTCAAATAAACCAGCCATACGCTTTAAAACTACAAAGTGCCTTGCTCGGGGTGTTGGCTCACAACCCATATGTAATGTGCTCGGCTACGCCTCGCAATAAAATGAAAATTTTTATTGACATTCTGGTATTAAGATTATAAATTTAAAGTGAAGGTAGTAATTAAAATGGAGGTGGATTATGAATATCGATAAAGAAAAGATTGTCTCTTTAATTCGCAAACATGGTGCGAAGAAAGAGTCCCTTATACCTTTGCTACTGGATATTCAATCTCAGCTCAACTGGTTACCGGAGGAAGTGCTGAGAGAGGTTGCTGACAGGTTACAGATTCCGCTTATAGATGTTTATGGTGTTGCTACTTTTTACAAAGCTTTTAGTTTAAAACCGAGGGGGAAGCACCTGATAACTGTTTGCCTCGGAACTGCTTGCCATGTAAGGGGTGGTCAAAGAATTGTAGAGGCTATTTCAAGGGAACTGGGGATAAAACCGGGAGAGACAACCAAAGACATGAAATTCTCATTAGAGACGGTTAATTGCCTTGGGTGCTGTGCTATAGGACCCATTGTTGTGATAGATGGTGAGTATTACGGAGGGATGACACCCCAGAAAGCACTTTCGCTAATAAAAAGAATAGAAAAGGAGGAAGGATGAATAGAATAGAAAGTTCAAAAGAACTTGAAGCCTTAGTTTCAAAGTTGAGAGCCGAATCTAAGGATAGATTTATTTCAATATCGTCTGGGACTTGTGGGCGCGCAAGGGGTTCAACAAAGGTTGTGGAAGCTTTTAAAGAAGAGGCAAAAGGGAAGATTGACATTAAGGTAACAGGATGTCACGGTTTCTGTCAAGCTGAACCAAATGTGATAATCTTCCCTGAAGGAATTTTCTATCAGCATCTTAAACCTGAAGATGCGAAAGAGATTGTTGAAAAGACAGTGCTAAAAGGCGAAATAATAGACAGATTGCTTTATAAAGATGAGGTAACAGGTGAGCGCTATGTCTATCAAAAGGATATTCCTTTTTATAAGAAACAGATGAGAATACTTTTGGGTGATAATCCATTCATAGACCCAACGAGGATAGAGGATTATCTTGCGCGCGGAGGCTATTTATCGCTTGCAAAGGCATTGAAGATGTCACCCGAAGAGATAATCGAGACGATAAAAGCTTCGGGACTGCGTGGAAGAGGGGGTGCTGGTTTTCCCACAGGAAGGAAATGGGAGTTGGCGCGAAAGCAAAAGAGCGATATCAAATACATAATCTGTAATGCGGATGAGGGAGACCCTGGTGCTTATATGGATAGAAGTTTGCTCGAAGGGAATCCACATTCCGTAATTGAGGGGATGATAATAGGTGCTTATGCGATTGGTGCGAATGAGGGCTGGATTTATGTTCGAAACGAGTATCCCCTTGCGGTTGAGCATGTAACAATAGCGATTGAGCAAGCACGGGAAGCTGGATTGCTTGGAGAGAACATTTTAGGTTCGGGATTTAGTTTTGACATAAAGATAGCAAGGGGAGCAGGAGCATTTGTTTGTGGCGAAGAGACAGCACTTATGCTATCCATTGAAGGTAAGAGAGGCACTCCTAGGCAAAGACCTCCATATCCTGTTGAGAAAGGTTTGTTTGGCAAGCCCACTGTTATAAACAATGTTGAAACATGGGCAAATGTGCCAAAGATAATAGATAAGGGAGCAGAGTGGTTCTCAAAAATAGGTACAAAAACGAGCAAAGGTACTAAAATATTTGCTCTGGTTGGGAAGGTTAGAAACACGGGTCTTATTGAAGTTCCTATGGGGATAACTTTAAGGGAGATAATATTTGACATTGGAGGAGGAATACCCGGCGGAAAGAAATTTAAAGCTGTTCAGACAGGTGGACCATCAGGAGGGTGTATTCCGAGTGAGCTCCTGGATTTACCAGTGGATTATGAATCGCTCACACAGGCTGGCTCAATAATGGGCTCGGGTGGGATGATTGTGATGGATGAGAGCACCTGTATGGTTGATGTAGCAAAATACTTCCTGACTTTCTTACAAGATGAGTCATGTGGTAAATGTCTGCCCTGTAGAAAAGGTATCCAGAAGATGCTCGAGATAATTACAGATATAACAGAAGGTAAAGGTAAAGAAGAAGATTTAGAGACCTTGGAGGAATTGGCTAATGTTGTAAAGGATACATCTTTATGTGGGCTGGGGCAGACAGCACCGAATCCTGTCCTCTCGACTCTTAGATATTTTAGGGATGAATATCTTGCGCACATAAGGGATAAAAAATGTCCCGCGGGTGTATGCAAGGCACTTATTAAATACACAATAGACCCTGACAAGTGTACTGGTTGTTCGGCCTGTAAAAAGGTATGTCCACAAGAAGCGATAGTAGGGGAAGCTAAACAACCGCACTCCATAATACAGGATAAATGTATTAAATGCGGAATGTGTTATGATGTGTGCAAATATGATGCGGTTGTCATAACTTAGGAGGTGGATATGCCGAGAATAAGGATTGATGGTATAGATTTTGAAGCCCCTGAGGGCTGGACAATACTTGATGCAGCGAAATTTCTGGGGATAGAGATTCCTACTTTCTGTTATCACGAAGGGCTTAGTGCATGGGGTGGTTGCAGATTATGTGTGGTTGAGATAGGCGAAGGTAAGAATACAAAGCTAGTAACTGCCTGCACTTATCCTGTTGAGGAAGGGCTTGTTGTAAGGACTGCTACAAAAAGGGTTATTCGGGCGAGAAAAGTACTAATCGAATTACTGCTTGCAAGTTGTCCAACATCGAAGAAAATACAAGACCTTGCAGCAAAATATGGGGTCGAGAGAACAAGGTTCAAACCCGATTGGGAAGATTGTGTATATTGTGGACTTTGTGTAAGAATATGTGAAGAGCAGATGATGGCGAAGGCTATTGGTTTTGTAAATCGCGGAGGTAAATTAAAGATAACAACGCCTTTTGATAAGACATCTGAAATTTGCAGAAGATGTGGTGGCTGTATTTATATTTGTCCTGCATGCCAGTTGAGATGCGAGGGTCCGGAACCTCCTTCTGTTGTATGTGGTAGATGTTATAATGCATTACAGCCAACATGTATTGATTATTATGAAGATTATCAATGTTACATGGGATTAAAAGGAGAATGTGGAACATGTATAAGAGAAGAACCTAGAAAAAAAGGAGGGTAAGATGTCTTTTTCGAGATTAAATGCATCAGCAGCTACTTTAACAAAAAATAGAACCGAAGACTCCGTTGTCCCGATAAGCGGTCTATGTGCTACCTGTGTTGATGGCTGTATAGGGATGTGCGAGGTAGGCAAATCTGCTTATAGGGGTGCGGAAGCGATATATCCTCAGCCTTTCGGGATAATCACTGCAGCAGGTGTAAAGGAATATCCTGTTGATTTATCTCACTTCACAATACTCGGAACATGTGTGGGTGCAAAAGGAATAGAACCCGACCCCGATAAAGCTATCTTCCCAAATGTAAATCTCGAGAGAAGGATTGGACGCGATAAAGGAATAAAGGTTAAGCTCCCCATCATTATCTCTGCGATGGGTTCAACCGCTGTCGCAAAAAACAACTGGGAGGGTCTCGCTATTGGTGCTGCAATCGCAGGCATACCGCTTACTATCGGTGAAAATGTATGCGGAATGGACCCCGAAGCTAAAATAGAAAACGGGAGAGTGGTTTATTCCAAAGATATGGAGATGCGAGTTAAACTTTATAAAGAGTGGCAACAGGATGGATATGGAGCAATTATCGTTCAGGCAAATGTAGAGGATACGAAATTGGGTGTGCACGAGTATGTTATAGAAAAACTCGGAGTTGAAGCAGTGGAATTGAAATGGGGTCAGGGTGCAAAGGATATTGGTGGTGAGGTCAAGATAAAAGATTTAAAGCGTGCACAGATGCTAAAAGACAGAGGATATATAGTGCTGCCTGACCCTTATAACCCAGATGTTATAAAAGCATTTGAGCGAGGTATTTTCAGGGAGTTTGAGCGTCATTCGAGAGTTGCTATGGTTGAAGAGGAAAGTTTTGTCAAAAGAGTAGAAGAGTTACGCAAAGCAGGTGCAAAATATGTGTTTTTGAAAACAGGAGCTTACAGACCCCAGGATCTGGCAAGAGCAGTGAAATATTCATCAATCGCAAAGATTGACCTTCTGACTGTGGATGCTGCCGGAGGAGGAACAGGCATGAGCCCATGGAGGATGATGAACGAATGGGGAGTGCCAGGTGTAGAGCTGTGGTCTCTGCTCTATAAATATGTTGATAAACTTGCAAAGAAAGGCGAATATGTCCCTGATATTGCGATAGCAGGAGGATTTGCTTTTGAAGACCAGATATTTAAGGGACTTGCTCTTGGCGCTCCGTATTTCAAACTTATAGGAATGGCGAGGGCTCCGCTTACAGCTGCTATGGTTGGAAAGACCATAGGGAAGCGTATCCAGGAAGGCAGGGTGCCTGTTTACATTCAGAGGTTTGGCAATACCCCTGATGAGATATTCGTTACTGCACCTGAACTGCGAAGAAGATTTGGTAAAGATTTTGAGCGCATACCTACAGGTGCTTTGGGAGTTTACACTTACATGCAGAGGATAGCTCAGGGTCTGCGTCAAATAATGGCAGGTAGTCGCAAGTTTTCATTGGAATACATAACAAGGGATGACATAGCAGCTCTGACAAAAGAAGCAGCAGAAATATCGGGTATCGCTTACATAATGGAAGCCGATAAAGAAGAGGCAGAGAAGATACTCGAAAGTTAAGAATAAAAACTTTATAGGGGAGGGCTCACCTCCCCCTCATAAAAATAAGGAGGGTAAATGGAGAAATTTTTATGTTTAATGTTTATAATAGGGGTGACAAATTATTATGCGGATTTAGACGGAGACAGAAAAAAGGAGCAAATTGAAATATCACAAAAGACTTTAATAATTCGTGACGATAATGGGAAAATAATATTAATGGAAGAAATAAATACGGACTTTACTAATTGCCGATGGCAGACACTGAAATGGCCTTCCTTAGACATTGTTCTTATTAAAAAAATCCAAGAGAATAATTTATTATCCGGTTTTTATCTAATTTATTGGGGTCCAAAAGAAAAACCTGTTGTAGGAGAGTATAAGTTGTCGCATTTTACTAATAGTAGATTATCTTTACAAGATTTAGACGATGATGGACGAGAAGAGATTATTATTTCATGTGATGTTTTACTTACACCATTAGAGTGGTTGTGTAATGTGCTAGGAAGTAAACTAGAAGATATCGAGAGACTTTTGCCAGAAGAAGAGAAACAAAAATTCCCTTATGTCTTAGATTTTACTCTGCCTGAATTTAACCCGTTAGTGTGGGGTTATAAAGAAATGTCGCAAAATAAAGAGATATTAAATCAATGGATAAAAGGTATCATTAAAATTATTCAAGTTTTACAAGAGAAAGGGGATTATAAAAATAGGCGGAAAGCGCAAGAAATAGTGGATAATTTAATAAAATATGCTTCTTTTCCTGTTATTAAAACTTCAGAATTCGAGGTTAATTTTAGTGATAGAGAAGAATTTCAATGTGTTTGTCAAATTAAAGGATGCGGACTTTTTGATGAATTTGTTACTTTTACTCCTCTTATGCTTCACATTCCTCCCGGGGAATACGAAGGGCAATTTATTGTTGTTAAAGGTGGATCTTTAGAAGCAGTCGGTTTATTAGACGAACTTAATTATTTCAAATGGAAAGCAGGGAGAGAGTGTGAAACTTTGTATGATTTTGGACCTGCGGTATCTCATGAGTTTACTTTTAAAATAAGTGAAAATAAAAAAGTATATGTGATATTAGTGAACACAAAAAACGAGAGTCGAAAAATCTTTCTTAGATTTCGTAAAAAACAATAAGAGATTAACCTCTTATTACTCAAGTTGTTTTTTATCAAATCGCAATCTTTTGAATGAGGGAGCTCTTAATTTGCCATCTTCTGTTATCTCCATAAATTGCACTTCACAGAGGTAAACTGGTTTCACCCATACGACTTCTTCAGGGAAATCAAAATGTGGCTTATCAACTTTTATTTTATCAAGCTGATTTTTAAGCCATTTCGCAAAGTCATTAGACCAGCCTGTGCCAACTTTGCCACGACAGATTAATTTACCATTTTCAAATGTGCCAAGTACAAGCGCACCAAATACTCCTTCGCGCTTGCCCTTGCCTTTTGTATAGCCACAGATTACACAATCCATCGTTTGGAAATGCTTTAACTTAAGCCATTCTTTAACCCTTTTTCCGGGATAATACAAACCGCGCTTTAACTTCGCCATTATACCCTCTAAACCCATCTTTCTGGTCAGTTCAAATAATCTTTTGCCATCTTCTGTGAAAATACAAAGGTCTATATGTTCGTCTTTTTTCACTGTATCATCCAAAATTTTTTTCCTCTCAATTAAAGGTAATAAAATGAGTTCTTCATCGTTAAGGTAAATTATATCGAAAACAAAAAGTGTGGCAGGATACTTTTTTGCAAGCAATTTTGCTTTGAATTCATCTTCAATGTGTTCCCTTTCCTGTAATTTATAGAAATCTGGAAGATTATTTGTAAGCACAACAATCTCTCCATCGAGCACACAATTTTTAACCTTTAATTTTTTCAAATTTTCAACGATTTCGGGATACCTTGCAGAAATTTCATAATCCCTTCTGTTGAAGATTTTTACCCTTCCATCTTCAATATAGCAAATTGCTCGTGTGCCATCGAGTTTCGGTTCATATATAAAATCTTTTGTTTCAAATATTTTTGTATCCCCTGGATATGCAAGCATTGGTTTATAGTATTTCATCTGGAAAGGGCTTCAAGTGATGCACGAAGGGCATCCATTAAACTTTCTTTTGGTTGCTCTACTTTTTCTTCAATGGTTATAACTTTGCCCTGCAATTTCGCTTCGATTATTTTCTGCAAACCTTCTGTATATTTGTCGGTATATTCGCCAAAATCTATTTCAGATACAGACATCCTGTTTATTATTTCTTCACACAGTTTTATTTCTTCTTCATTGAGTTTTATATTTTGAATCAAGTTTGGAATTTCCGGTATTTGTCTTATTTCTGTTTTGTAAAATAAGGTATGAAGTAGCAGTGCAGATTCATAAGTAGCGAGTTTTACCACATGTTCGCGGTTGTGAAGCACAAATTTGCCGATACCAACTTTGCCTGTTCTTTGTAATACTTCTCTAAGTAAAACATAGATTTTTTCAGCACCTGTTTCTGGTGCAATATAATAAGTATTTGAATGCATGATTTCGGGTATTTTGTCAGCATCTACAAATTTTTGAATCTCTATTACCTTTGTTGATTTAATTTTTACTCTTTCAAAATCAGCATCATCAAGGATAACAAATTCATTACCAACTTTGTATCCCTTTAAAGGTTTTTGCACTTCTTTCTCACAATAGGGGCACCATTTTTTGTATTTTATCTGATTATGACAATCGGGACATAAGCTGTGGAATTTTAAAGTTTTAGATGATACTGCATTGAAAAGTTTTATCGGGAAATTTACAAGTGCAAAAGACAATGAACCTTTCCAGATAGCCCTCATCGTTTTTTATTTAGCAAAATTTTTGTCATAATATCCTCATTTTATTATAACCGAATTGTTCCATTTGTCAACTTTCATTATCAAAATTCCTCGGGTTTAAAGTTTTTTGGATTTATCAATCCCATTATGCCTTTTACTGGTTTCATGCAGTATAAACCTTTCTCAATTGCATATTCATCAACTCCTCTGCTAAATTTAAGTGCACAGACGCAACCTATTACTTTCATCCCTGCATATTCGTCAAAATATTTCCTGAAATCTTTTTTCAAAAATCCGATAAAATCATCTATTTCCTTTTTGGCTCTGAACTGCACCTGGGTTTCAACCACGATTATATAAGATTTACCCTTACGCTTTGCCTTTATCAGGAGGTCAATCTCTTTTTTCTTATCGTTGTATTTGCCCCATATATTGGGATATGCACCAAGCACCCTAAATCCTGCTTCTTCAAACTTTTCTTCAACCTGTGGCTCGCTCAATGCTTCGGGTATCTTGCCAAACGAGCGATTAAGACCACCTACATTGTTCGATAAATCCTTAATGAGCCTTTGTAATTCTTTCATCCCTTCATCTGTTTTCCTCAATTGTTCGTCCGTTTTCCTTAACTGTTCATCCGTTTTCCTTAACTGTTCATCCGTCTTCTCCTGTCTTTCTCGCAATTCTCTCATTTCTTTTTCCGCTTGCTCCCATGCTTTCCTCAGTTCCTCATCCGTTTTCCTTAATTGCTCATCTGTTTTCTTTTGCGATTCTCTTAATCTATCGATTTCTTCCGATAATCTCCTCAACGCCTCCCAGAATTTTCCTTCTGCATTCATTTTCAAAATTCCTCAGGTTTGAAGTTTTTTGGATTTATCAATCCCATTATGCCTTTTACTGGCTTCATGCAGTATAAACCTTTCTCCATCGCATATTCATCAACTCCTCTGCTAAATTTAAGTGCACAGACGCAACCTATTACTTTCATCCCTGCATATTCGTCAAAATATTTCCTGAAATCTTTTTTCAAAAATCCGATAAAATCATCTATTTCCTTTTTGGCTCTGAACTGCACCTGGGTTTCAACCACGATTATATAAGATTTACCCTTACGCTTTGCCTTTATCAGGAGGTCAATCTCTTTTTTCTTATCGTTGTATTTGCCCCATATATTGGGATATGCACCAAGCACCCTAAATCCTGCTTCTTCAAACTTTTCTTCAACCTGTGGCTCGCTCAATGCTTCGGGTATCTTGCCAAACGAGCGATTAAGACCACCTACATTGTTTGATAAATCCTTAATTAACCTTTGTAATTCTTTCATCCCTTCATCCGTTTTCCTTAATTGTTCATCTGTCTTCTCCTGCCTTTCTCGCAGTTTGTCTATGCTTTCACGGAGAGCTCGGGTCTCCCTTTCTGACTGCTCCTGTCTCTCTATCAATCTTCTCAACGCCTCCCAGAATTTCTCCTCTGCATTCATTTTCAAAATTCTTCAGGTTTGAAGTTTTTTGGATTTATCAATCCCATTATGCCTTTTACTGGCTTCATGCAGTATAAACCTTTCTCCATCGCATATTCATCAACTCCTCTGCTAAATTTAAGTGCACAGACGCAACCTATTACTTTCATCCCTGCATATTCGTCAAAATATTTCCTGAAATCTTTTTTCAAAAATCCGATAAAATCATCTATTTCCTTTTTGGCTCTGAACTGCACCTGGGTTTCAACCACGATTATATAAGATTTACCCTTACGCTTTGCCTTTATCAGGAGGTCAATCTCTTTTTTCTTATCGTTGTATTTGCCCCATATATTGGGATATGCACCAAGCACCCTAAATCCTGCTTCTTCAAACTTTTCTTCAACCTGTGGCTCGCTCAATGCTTCGGGTATCTTGCCAAACGAGCGATTAAGACCACCTACATTGTTTGATAAATCCTTAATGAGCCTTTGTAATTCTTTCATCCCTTCGTCAGTTTTCCTCAATTGTTCGTCCGTTTTCCTTAACTGTTCATCCGTTTTCTCCTGCCTTTCTCGTAATTTTTCAATCTTTCTGTCTGTATCCCTTAACTGTTCATCCGTCTTCTCCTGTCTTTCTCGCAGTTTGTCTATCTTCTCGTCTGTGCTCCTCAGCTGTTCGTCAGTTTTTCTCAACTGCTCATCTGTTTTCTTTTGCGATTCTCTTAATCTATCGATTTCTTCCGATAATCTCCTCAACGCCTCCCAGAATTTTTCTTCTGCGTTCATCATTTATTTTAAAGATATTTTGTTACTGTCAACCCTATTCATACACAGGTATTTTTTCTCCACAGAATTTACATCGCCCATTTTCTATATTATATTCAAGGATTCTAAAATTAAATCTTTTTATGAGTAATTTTTCACAGGCAGGGCAATAGGTGTTTTCCCATGGGTGTCCCGGTACATTTCCAAGATATACAAATTTAAGTCCTTCTTCTTTTCCTATTTTGTATGCTTTTTCAAGTGTTTCTACGGGAGTAGCTGGCAGATGTGAGAGATAAAGATGAGGCACAAAGCGTGTGCAGTGCCATGGAGTGTCCTCTCCCAATTCATTTTTTATAAAGCGCGCTATATAGCGTAAAGTATCGGTATCATCGTTATACCCCGGAGTAATATTCGTTACAACTTCGACATGCATCCCGAGTTCTTTCGCAAGAATAGCATTTTTATAAACGACATCATAATTTTTTAAATGACACAATTTTGAATAGAATTTCTCCTTACCCTTTATATCAACACGGAAGACATCAAGTAATCCTTTTAAAGATTTCAAAACCTCAGGTGTCATAAAACCGTTTGTAACATAATTTGTATGAAGACCCCTTTCTTTTGCGAGTTCCATGCAATCGAGTGTGTATTCATACCAGACCGTTGGTTCATTGTAGGTAAAAGATAAACCTGTGCAATTTTCCTTTATCGCTATATCAACAAGTTCTTCGGGCATTATTATTTCGCCAAGTGGCTTCTCTTTACTGAATCTAAAATGCGCAATATCCCAGTTTTGACAACCCCTGCATCTGAAATTACAGCCATAAGTTCCTACAGATAGCCATATCTTTCCGGGTTTGAAATGGAAAATCGGCTTTAGCTCGGATGGAGCAAGATGAATAGCGGATACCAAGCCATAATTCAGAAGATAAAGTTTGCCATTTTCGTTCTTCCTTGCAGTGCAAAAACCATATTTGCCTTCATCTATCACACAATATCTTGCACAAATTTTGCATCGTAATTTTGAATCAAGTTTATCATAATATAGTGCTTCTTTATATTGTAGTAATTTCTGCACCAATTTCTTTAAATATTTTCATCGTATTTTCGTCGCTCGATAGATAAATGAATTGCCATTCTTCTTTTATTTCATCCATAAATTTAATCAAATCTTTTTTCATATTCTGTGGCATTGTTATAAATGAATCATCGAGTATCAAAAATCCTTTTCCCAATAATCTTTTAGCAATCGTTAATTTTATGAGAAATGCAAGTAAGTCCTGATTTGCCCGTGACAAAGCAGATAGCTCCACATGTTCACCTGTTGACCTCCTGCAATATAACCTGCCATCTACAACTTCGATATCAACATATTGACCATTTGTAAATCGTGGGAGATAATTTTGTAAATCAATTTTTACAGCATGTTCGACTATCCCGTTTAATCTCTTTGATAAACTATCGATTGTTTTTATAACACAATCAAGTGCTTTTTTATTCAGTTCTATTTCTTCGAGCTCTTTTTCGAGTTCACCCTCTTTTAGATAAATTTTGTAGAATTCAGATGGTATCCACTCTTCTTTTTTCAATTCCTCCATTCTTCTTTTTGTTTTCTCAATTTCTGTTTGAAGTTTATTCAGAAGTTCTTCATATTTTTCTTTATCTGTTATATTTAAAGATGCCTGAGGGGGTGATGTTTTCATCTCTTCGAGTTTTGCTTCCCATTCTCTTGGTTTATCAGTTTCAAAATGCTTTTTTAATTCTATCGTCAAGCTGTTGATTAATTCTTTCAATCTCTTTTTTTCATCAAGTTTTTTTGCCAGTTCGGATTTTGGGATATTACCCAATCTATGTTTTAAAATTTCGAGGTCTTCTTCTAATCTTCTTAATTCTTCTCCCAGTTCTTTAGTTTTTGCTTTTATTTCTTCCATTTTTTTATTCATTTCCTTTTGATTTTCCATTATTTTTGGTATTTCTTCCTTTTCGAGTTCTTCTGCTCTTTTTTCTTTTTCTTCGATGAATTCAACTGTTGATTCAGGTGTATCACCATTCCATTTTAAGTTTTTTGCACTTTTCATGAGGAATTTTGCAACTTCTTTAGCTTCTTCTGCTATTAGCCTGCCCCTTGCATGCCTTATCAGCATAAATAAACCCGTGAGGAGACATAGAGCACCGGGTATCGTGATGGCATAATGAAGTATGCCAAAGGCACTTACAATAAGACCGGATAAAGCAACACCAAGTCCAACGAAGAAATATTCTGGCGTATATTTCGTTAATTCTTCTTTTAATTTGTTATACCTATCAATTTGCTCTGTTATTCTCCATTTTCTCGATGTAGATAATATTTCCTTTAATTTACGAAGTTCTTCTCTTTTATCGCTTTCTTCTCTCTTTAGGTCTGCGACTCTTGCACCTATTTCTATTAATTCTTTTGAGCGGGCTTCTATTTCTGATTTCTTTTTGAAAATTTTTTCCTCAAGTTCATTCCATCTCTGTAAATCATCTTCTTTTAAATTCTCATATTGAGAATATTTTTCGTAAGCTCTTTTCCATTCTTCATACAATTCTTTTAATCTTTTGTATCTTAAATATCTTTCCTGTTGTGAAATGAGAGCCAATTTGTGTTTGATAAAAGCATATTGTGATTCAAGTGCCTTTAATTCTTTTTCTCCCTGCATTAACAGGATTATATCTGCTTTCTTTCGTTTGATGTCCTGCAATTCGGATAATATCTTTGTGATTCTATTTTCTTCGATGGAGTATTTTTTCATTATTTTTTCTTTTAATGTATCAAAATTAATGCCTGTCAGTGCTTCTTTCAAATTGAACCAGAAAGCACCCGATGCAATCGTTGTGATAAGGTCACCACTTTTCACTATTAAAACTTCTGGCAAATTTATATTAGCAAGGTTTAAAAGCTCTCCGAGTGTTTTCTCATAAGGGAAAGTATATTCTTTGGAATCTATCTGTATTATTGCCTCTGATACATTTGTAAATCTGTGGAAAATGATTTCCTGTAGTAGATTTGATAAAAAATTTTTCCTGTAATCGAGTTTGTCATAAATTAAATGGAGATTTTTAAATTCTATTTCTGCATCTTCAAGAGGAGGGCAATTTCTTATGAATATTTTTTTGATTTTCACCATTTTAAAGCGTTAATAAACATTTCGATTGCTCTCATTTTAATTTTTTCGGAAACATTTTGGGATTTTAAAGCATATAAAAAGCTCTCGATTGCATAGCCGTTTATTTCGGTCAAATGCTTTGCCTGAAAATCAAGTATTATGTTCGCAAATTCGGTTATGTATTTTTTAACGATTTCTTCTATTTTTTCACGAAATTCCTTTTTTGAATAAACACCTTTTATTCTGATTATCAAAACTTTGTTCGCATCACTTTGCATTGCTTCCAACTCTACTTTTAGTAATACATCATCTTCTTCTGATGGAAGGACGAAGAATTCTTTTTCAGAAAAATACGGGGTATCTATTGTAAATGGTTCAATGCTTATAAAAGAATCAATATGCACCAATACTGCTTTTCTTTTTCCTGTTGTATCCTGAAGCATTACAGGACTGCCCGGGTAAACTGCTTTTGTGAACCTACCGAGGCGATAAATTTTCATCTCTTTGTGATAATGTCCCATAGCTATATAACCAAATTTATCTGCGATTTCTTCTGGTAAGACAGGGAAAATGATGTTTTCTTTAAAAACTTCGAATTCCTGAAATAGTGTGCAATGAATGAGCAAAATTGACCTCTGGGGGTCGTTTTTCAGGTCCGATAATATTTCTCGTAAAGTAAAGCCTTCCTGAACTGGCACACCAATTATTTCAACATCTTTAAATTTTTTGTAGTAAAATGGAACATTATTTACTATTTCAACATTTTCTCCGTAATCCGCAGGGAAAAAGTCAACATCCGATTCACCTGGTAAAATGAAAATTTTGATAGAGGGGGCAAGCGAGAAAATTTCTTTTACTTTTTCTTTTAAATCAATAGAAAAAGAACTCCTTTCAAACAGGTCACCTGCTATCAATACAGCGTCGCAGTTTTCTTTTATCGCTTTTTCAATAATAAAACGAAGGACAGAGAAACCTTGCTCATCTTCTTTAAGATGAAGGTCAGCAGTGTGAATAAATTTTATCCCCATTTTTTGTTGACAAAATACTCATATATGTATAATTTAAGATGTCCGGGCTCGATATACTTTTGCTTGTCATTATATTCGTATTCGCTATTTATTATTTTGTCAAAGGCATAACGCATGCTCTTTTTGGACTCGGAGGAATTGCACTCGGAGTATTCCTTGGTGTGAGATTCTCCCCGAAACTTGCATCTGCTTTGCCAATCTCAAATCCGAAACTCGCAATACTTGTCTCCTTTTTGATAATCTTCATACTTACGATTTTGGCGATAAACTTTATAGGTTTTTCTGTTAAGAAATTTTTTACTTTCCTGAAACTGGGCTTCCTCGATTCATTGCTCGGTGGGGCATTCGGAGTATTTATGGGATTTATATTCGCAGGTGTAATATCATATCTTGTTTCGCTAACATCTTCGGGCGAAAAACTTGTTATGAATTCCAAGTTAGCCCCCTTCTTTTTGAGATTCCTCATATATCTCTTTCATGGCATCAAATCCCATCTTAAAGGCACTCTTATTAATTTCCAAATATTTTTTGGGAACTCTTTTTTCAATTGCTTTTTGCCAGTTTTCGTCTCCGAGGTCAATTCCTTTTTCCTTCATCATAAATGCGAGTGCACCGCACAGAACAACATTTGTAACCCTTGGGTCTCCTGCTTTACGCGCAAGCGATAAACCGTCAATAATATAAACTTCACCGAATTTTTTTAACTTTTCTTCAATTTTTTCGGGATATTCCTCATCTCCTATATTCATCGCAAGAGTAGGGAATTCAAAATTGTTAACTATAAAAATTCCACCATCTTTTATGTATTCAGCCCATCGCAATGCCTCTAATTTTTCGAAAGATAAGATAAAATCTGCCTCACCGTGAGTTATGAGAGGTGAATAAACTTTTTCTCCGAATCTAACACACGATACTACAGCACCCCCTCTCTGTGCCATACCATGCACTTCTGACTTTTTCACATCGTAACCAGCTTCCATAGCACATATCGAAATAAGGTCGCTCGATAACAAAATGCCCTGACCTCCAACACCTGCAACAAGAATGGAATATGTCATAGCCCCTCCTACTCAATTGCACCAAATGGACAAACCTGTTTGCACAATCCACAGCCATTACACAGAATATCAGAGATAAAAGCTTTGCCTTCTCTGAAGAAAATAGCAGGACAGCCAAGTTTTATGCATAGTTTACAACCTTTACATTTATCTTCGATTACCTTTAAAGGAGGTTTGCGAGGGGTTCTGAGCGCACATCCACCCCTTACTATGATTACAGAGGGCTCAGGTGCCTTTACTTCTTCTTTTATAGCATCTTCAATTTCTTTCAAATTAAATGCATCAACGACTCTCACTCTTTTCACACCGCATCCTTTTGCTACATCTTCCAATTTTATTTCAACCGTATCTTCACCCATTAGGGTTTTGCCAGTGCCAGGATGCTCCTGATGACCTGTCATTGCCGTTGTCCTGTTGTCAAGGATTATAACCGTTGTCCTTCCTTTGTTGTAAACAAGGTCGATTAAAGGAGGAATCCCTGCATGATAAAATGTTGAATCACCTATGATTGCCACAAGTTTATCCCATATTTTTTCCCTTAAAGCAACTTCGAGTCCAAAAGCATTACTTATGGAAGCACCCATGCAGATGCAGGTATCCATCGCATTTAAGGGAGGAAGGGCTCCCAGTGTATAACACCCGATGTCTCCCGTGGTGTAAAGTTTTAGTTTATTTATAACATAAAAAGCACCACGATGAGGACAACCAGGGCACAAAACAGGAGGTCTCGAAGGTACTTTTTCTGCAAGTTTTTTATTTCCTTTTTCTTCTAAGCCAAAACTTTTTCTCAAAATTTCCTGATTTAATTCACCGATAATGGGTACCTTTTCTTTTCCGATTACTTCAATTCCGAGAAATCTAATTTGCTCTTCGATAAATGGGTCTCTTTCTTCGATTACATAAAGTTTTTCAACTTTGCTTGCGAAATCTTTTACAAGGCGCGGTGGAATGGGATAGGTCATTGCGAGTTTCAAGACGCTTTTTGTGGGAAAGACCTCTTTAACATATTGATAGGCGATGCCACATGTTACAATGCCTATATCTTTATCACCCCATTCAATTTTGTTGTATTCGAAAGTTTCGTTAAATTCCTGTAATTTTTTGATTCTCTCCTGTGCGACTACTCTTCTTACTCTTGCATTTACCGGCAATAAGTTATATTTTCTGAAATCGGGTTTATACTCAGGAGGTGGCGTTTCTTTTCTATCTTCAAGGTTTACAATCGTTCGTGAATGACTTATCCTTGTAGTTAATCTGAGCAATACTGGAGTATCGAATTTTTCCGAGATTTCAAAAGCTATTTTTGTGAATTCTTTTGCTTCCTGTGAATCAGAAGGTTCGAGCACCGGTATTCTCGCAGCTCTCCCGTAATGTCTGTTATCCTGCTCATTTTGTGATGAGTGACATTCCGGGTCATCAGCGGATACTATCACAAAGCCTGCCTTTACACCTGTATATCCTGCACTGAAAAATGGGTCGGCAGCTACATTTAAACCTACATGTTTCATCGCGCAGATAGACCGTGCACCTGCCATAGCAGCACCAAAAGCAACTTCGAGTGCTACTTTCTCATTGGTGGACCATTCGCAGTAAATATCCTTCTTGTAATATTTGCCGATGGTTTCGAGTATCTCGGTAGAAGGTGTCCCCGGGTAAGCGCACGCTACTCTGCAACCTGCCTCCCAAGCGCCCCTTGCAACAGCTTCATTTCCTGTTAAAAGAGCCTTCTCCATATACTCCCCCTTTTATTTTTCGGCATAACATCAATAATTTTAAGCAAAAAATATCTGTGTCAATATTTTTTGTTGACAAATGAAATTTTTCATTAAAATACTTAAATTGGAGGGTAAGATGAGGTGGTTGTGTTTGTTTATATTTGCATGGGGGACGCTTTCTGCGATTGATTTCCACTGGGAAAGGAAAAGCATAGAAGGTGGTGCGATTTACAGAATAGGAGTGAATGACAATTCTCAGGTTGTGGCATTTTCAGGAAGAGACCAGTGGTATTATCAGGGTGGCATGTGGATAAGGAATCTTGAGCACTGGAAGTTTGGCGATATAAAGTCAGTATCTTTCAAAAGGAGTTTTGTTTTCATACAAAATGGATGGATTATGCGTTCAATAACAGGAGGAATGTCATGGTTTTATGACTGGAATATAAATGGTGAGCCTGATGCCATATCTGAAGAAAAGATGTATAAAAAGGGCGATACCGTCTGTGTATATCTTCTTATGAATGATACCATTTATCTCTATGAATTCGATGACGATGGAACTTACAGAGATTTTACTATGATTGACTATTTCCCTTATCCTTATGATGACATACAGCTTGACTTTTTCTTTGCGTTTGACAGCTTAATCATTGCGGTAGGTTATGGTGATAGTGTTAATTTGATTTTAAAGGGAGGGGTGTCTGCTTCGGGAAAAATCGTCTGGGATACTCTTTATTTTACCAAAAATTTTATGGGAAATCCAACGGATATCGTGTTGAACAGATATGATAGTGCAGGTATTTACATCTCTTTTGATGCAGGACCTTTCAACGATTCGTGCATTCTGTATTCCACTGACAGAGGATTGACATGGCACAAATTGGTTCCCAAAGATGAATTGAATAAAGAAATAGGTATAAAACGAATTGAGGATATGGAGATAGTTAGGAAAGACACTATGCTACTTGCTGTGAGTCTCGGTGCTCATGGTATTTATTATTGTGATTTAACGACATTTAAATTCAGGTGTCTTGATTCGACTGCACATTCCAGCGATATTGATTACAATAGCGGGGGTGAAGTTTGGGTTGCTACAGATGCAGGAGCAATGGTAATGTCTGATTTCGGTGAGTTCATGTTAAATAATGATGGACTTTATGCGATCTACTGCCATGAATGGAGTGCGACAAAAAGTGTTAATGACAAATTTGCATTTATCGGGCTCGGAAAAAGGTTCGTAGGTTTACTTTATGGAGTTTACAATTATGGTGAATTCAAATTCTTTGAATCTGCTCCAAAAAACAACATGATAGCACAGATTTATCCAGAGAATGGGAATATCATATACGCAAATGGCTTTAAATGTTATAAAGCTTCCTCAATAAGTCCGGATTCTGTTTATGTTTTTTATCGCACTTGCGATTTCGGTACAAACTGGGAATATGCTGAAAAGACGGACATTCTCGGGCTATTAACAACTTATTACTATGGAGCAGATATGTGGGTGTCGCCTTCTGATTCCAGTGTAATATGCAGAATAAACAATTATCCTTTTGCTGGTGGAGCAGTTATAAGAAGCGATGATTGCGGTGCAACATGGAACATGGTTTTGAACAGCAAAGTAAAATATCTTGAAGGTAGTGATACCGTTTTTGCCTCCGGTGAAACTACATTTGTAAGCTACGACAAAGGACTTACATGGGAAGAATTTCTGAATATAGGAGGCAGAATTGCATGGGACAGCGATAAAAAATTGCTTTATTTGATATTCACTCCAAATGACACAGATTATTATCTTTTCAAATGTAATCTTACGGGCAACATGGATACTTTGCTACACTTCTGTGCAAACCCGGACCTGCCTATATTGCTTACGCTTTCGCCCCAGGGTTATATTTTTATGGCATATTTCGATACTGCCCACATTTCACTATTTTTAAGAAGCACAGATGGTTCAACTTTTGTATGTGATACTCTTGATTTTATTGCATCATCTATTTGTGCAATGGATAAAGCTGTGTTCCTTGCTGAAATGTGCAGGGGCTGGATGCGAAGCGTGTATGCACTTCCGCCGGAGAAACCCGTTTTATCGGAGCCAGCTTCGGGAAGCGTAATAAACGACAATACACCAACTTTGCACTGGAAAAGACCACAGGTGCTCGGCAAAATAAACTACATTTTGCAATATTCTACGGATTCCGGTTTTACAAATAATGTTATAACGATAAAAGATATCACAGATACATTCTATACATTACCACCGACAGCGGATACCGTAATTTACTGGAGAGTAAAAGCAATAGATATTGTTGGACAAGAAAGCGACTTTACAGATGCGTTTAAATTAATAATTGATGCTACTCCACCTTTGGCACCCTATCCTTTGAGCCCTGCTGATTCTCAATGGTTCAACATTACATCCATCACATTGAAATGGACAGAAGTTAAGTGGACAAAAGTTTTCTATTATCTGGAATTCGCAAGCGACAGTGCCTTTGATAGCCTGATTTCTTATGTTTCTGGTCTGCAGGTAAATAAGATAACCCTTGATTTTGACGAGGGTACTTACTGGTGGCGTGTCTGGGCTTACGATGAGGCAGGCAATAAGAGCGATTATTCGGAGAAAAGGGTATTCTTCGTGGATACCACACCACCGCCTGCACCGATACTTAAATATCCACCCGATGATACAATCCTAAATAGCCCTTATGTGACATTAATATGGTCGGGAGAAGCAGAAGAATACATAATGCATCTTTCAACGAGCCCTGATGTAGAAACTTCACAAGTAGAAGTCGAAGTCGAGGATACGATAGTAGAAATTGAAATACCTCTTGGTAATGCAACTTATTACTGGTTTGTTGAAGCCGTTGATAAGGCAGGAAATAAGAGCACATCCGATACTTTTTCATTTTCTATAAGTGCATCTCTGCTTGAGATACCTATTAAAAATTTAAATCTAAATGTTTATCCAAATCCATCAAAAGGCAAGATTATTTTGAGCATTTCTGTTCCTTATGCTATGGATATAAATCTTTCGGTTTACGATGTACTCGGTAGATGCCATGCAGTTCTTTATAAAGGAAGAATTGAGAAGGGCTTACATACATTTGAATGGAATGGAAATCCGGGTGTCTATTTTGTTAAGATGAAGACAGGCGAAAAAGAAATCGTAAAGAAAGTGATAAACATTAGATAAAATAATTGACAATCCTATATCTCGATTATTTTAATAAGTGCAGATATGTGACGGTGAGATATTTTTACAGGGAGGAACTAAAGGTATCTTACTAATTCATGGTTTTGGCAAAACTCCAAAAGAATTAGAAGGCATAGCAGTTGATTTGAATGAAGCTGGTTTTACGGTGTATTGCCCTGTTTTGCCTGGTCATGGCACAGGTAAGGAAGGCAGGGTTGACCCTTTTGACCTTTTCCAGACTTCACCTGCTGACTGGATAGCAGATGCCCACAGGAAATTCAAAGCATTCAAAAAGGAAGTTGAAGATGTATTCGTTGGCGGATTATCAATAGGCGCAATAATCGGACTTAAAATAGCGGAAAAAGAAAAAGTAGCAGGATTATTGATGTGGGATACACCTTTATTTTACACAAATATTGTAAAAGTAGGAGTAATCGCAGTAAAAATTGTAGAAATGATACTAAAGAGAAAAGGGGTAACGAGTATAGGGATTTACCACAATATTCCTCTCGATAAATTTGAAGAAATACAGGAGATGATAAAAGATGCGCAAAAGGTTGTAAAGAAAATAGAAGCACCGATTCTGGTTTTGCATTCTGTTGATGACGACATAGCCCATCCCAAAAGCGCACGCTTCATTTATCGCAATGTGAAATCAAAAATAAAAGAATTACGATGGCTAAAAGGGATGCACGGAATAAACGAAGGCGAAACAAACCCCCAGATATCAAACTACATAATATCCTTTCTCAAAAAAATTACTTGACAAAATTACAATTTGAATAATTATGATTGATATGATAAGGATATCGACGAGGTTGAGATACGGGATAAGGTTTTTGATGGCGCTTTCGTGCGGTGAGAAGAAGAGCACAAGTGAGATAGCAGGTGAAATTGGTGTTTCTCCCTTTTATCTGCGTCAAATCGCAAATGTGCTTGAAAGAAATGAGATTATAGAGAGTGAGAGGGGAGCAAGGGGCGGTTATAAAATTTTGAAAAAACCAGATAAAATAACGATTTTTGAACTATGTGAAATATTGGATGAGGATTTGAATTTCCTCGATTGTATAAAAAATCCACAAATTTGTAATCTTTCTGAAAATTGCAGAAATAGAGAGATGTGGAAAAATTTGAGTGAGATGCTTAAAGAGAAATTAAGAAATATCACTTTGAAGGATTTAATTGAAGGGAGGGTAAAATGATTTATCTTGATAATAATGCCACTACAAAGATGGATGATAGGGTGTTTGATGCGATGTTACCCTATTTAAAGGAGCAGTATGCCAATCCCTCTTCTATTTACAAATTTGCACAGAATGTAAAAAAAGATGTTGAAGAAGCAAGGGAAAAGGTCGCAAGGCTTATAAATGCTGAACCCGAAGAAATAATTTTCACTTCTGGAGGAACAGAATCGAACAATACTGCGATAAAAGGAATAGCATTTGCATTGAGAGAAAAAGGCAGGCATATTATTACCTCAAAGATAGAGCATCATGCAGTTCTAAATCCCTGTAAATGGCTCGAAAAGATGGGTTATGAAGTAACATATTTGCCTGTGGACAAATACGGAGTGGTTGATATCGATGAGTTAAAAAAGGCAATAAGAAAAGATACGATTTTGATAACGATAATGTTTGCAAATAATGAGATAGGCACAATTGAGCCGATAGAGGAGATATCCAAAATAGCTCATGAACATGGTATTTATTTTCATACGGATGCGGTTCAGGCGGTAGGCAAAATACCTGTTGATGTAAAGAAGATGGGAATAGACCTTCTTTCTCTTTCTGGGCACAAATTTCATGGTCCAAAAGGCGTAGGTGCACTTTATGTCAAAAAAGGTGTGAAATTTCATCCTCTTCTACATGGAGGGCATCACGAGAGAAACAGGCGCGCAGGAACAGAAAATGTAGCAGGGATAATAGGACTCGGTAAAGCAGCAGAAATTGCTATGAAAGAGATGCAGGAAGAAGCCAAAAAAGTAAAAAAGTTGCGTGATAAACTTGAAAGAGGAATTTTAGAAAAAATACCCGAGGTGATAGTGAATGGTCATCCTGAGAATCGCCTTTATAATACATTAAATTTATGTTTTAAATATATAGAAGGTGAAAGTATTTTGATGGAACTTGATTTTGAAGGAATTTGTGCATCATCTGGCTCTGCATGCACTTCGGGTTCGCTTGAGCCCTCACATGTACTGCTCGCAATAGGTTTGCCACACGAGTTGGCACATGGTAGCATAAGATTCAGTTTAAGCAAATTTAATACTGAGGATGAGATAGATAAAGTTTTAGAAGTGTTGCCAGAGATAGTGGAAAGGTTGCGTCAATTATCGCCTTTCTGGAAAGAGAAGAAATATGTTTGATTTAGTTGAGAAAATCAAAGAATTGAAAGAGAAAAAGAATGCAATAATACTTGCTCACAATTATCAGATAATGGGTGTGCAGGAGATTGCGGATTTTACAGGTGATTCTCTTGAACTTGCCCGAAAAGCATCCCAAACCTCTGCAGATATAATTGTATTTTGTGGTGTGAGGTTTATGGCTGAGACTGCCAAAATTTTATCTCCCGATAAAAAGGTTTTGATACCCGTTAAAAACGCAGGCTGTCCTCTCGCCGATTTCATAAAGCCAGAAGATGTTAATGAGTTAAAAAAGAAATATCCCGATGCTAAGGTCGTTGCTTATGTAAATACTACGGCAGATGTCAAAGCAGTATCCGATGTTTGCTGTACTTCAGCAAATGCAATAAAAGTTTGTCAAAATATAGAAGCACAAAAGATAATCTTTATTCCGGATAAAAATCTGGGAAACTGGGTGCAGAAAAATTTAAAGGATAAAGAGATAATTTTATATAATGGATTTTGTTATGTTCATCAGGGCTTCAGGGTGGAAGATGCCGAGCTCGTCAGGAAAGAGCTTCCCGGTGCAAAGATTGTGGTGCATCCCGAGTGTCCCCCTCAGGTAGTTGATAAGGCTGATGCAGTTCTATCAACATCTGGAATGCTGAAATATTGTAAAGAAAACGATGCAAAAGAATTCGTGATAGGGACAGAAGAAGGTATGATAAGAAAGTTAAAGAAGGAAAATCCCGATAAAAAATTTTATTCCCTGGGTAATTCAAGGGTCTGCTACGATATGAAATTGACGCGCTTACAGGATGTTTATGATGCCCTACTATATGAGAGATACGAAGTGAAATTACCCACAGATATAATAGATAGAGCAAAAAGGGCACTTACCGAGATGATAAAATATGTGTGATATTATCTTTCAGATGGAATGATAGTTTGGCTCACTTTAATTGGTTTATCTGCTGGCTATATAGAATCTGCTGTGGTTGTTTATCTCCGTGAATTGTATTATCCTGAAAATTTGAAGAGCATTTTTCCATTGAAATTGTTTACACCTTTTGATTATAAAGTTGAGCTTATTCGTGAATTTTTTACACTTTTCATATTATATGCGGTTGCAAGTTGTTTTGAACGCAGGAAGTTTCATCGTCTGTCAATCTTTTTCTACCTGTGGGGTGCATGGGATATATTTTATTACATCTGGTTAAAAATATTAATCGGCTGGCCAGCTCATATTTTAGATTGGGATGTTTTGTTCCTTATTCCGTTGCCGTGGTTTGCACCATGGATTTGTCCGGTGCTAATTGCACTGTGCTTTGTGATTTTCAGTGGATTTTTATTAAATAAAGATAAAATTGAGATAAGTTTAGTTTCAAAGATAACCATACCTGCAGGATTTGCATTGCTTCTTTATAGTTTTCTGGAAATTTCGATCAATTTAATTAGAAAAGGTATGGATTTTGCCAACTTTGTTCCTCATAAATTCAACTGGCTTATTTATATTCTGGGGCTTTGTTGCGTAATTTACGGTGGGATAGAGCTATGCAGGAGGTCAAGATGAATTACAGTGAAAAGGTTATAGAGCATTTTAGGAATCCTCGTAATATGGGCAGGATGGAAGATGCAGATGGTGTGGGTAAAGCTGGCAATCCTGTTTGTGGCGATGTAATGTGGCTTTATATAAAAGTAAGGGATGGTAAAATCGTTGATGCGAAATTTGAGACCTTTGGATGCGTTGCAGCGATAGCTGTGGGCTCTATGACTACGGAAATGATAAAAGGCAAAACAATAGAAGAGGCACTCGAGATATCAAACAGGGTTGTGACAGAAGCTCTGGGAGGCTTACCGCCTCAAAAGCTACATTGCTCTTTGCTTGCGGAACAGGCGATAAAAGCAGCGATAGAAGATTATAAAAAGAGAAAGGAAAAGAAAAATGAATGAATTTATATTTCGTGCTCCTACGAGGATAATCTTCGGTGCAGGCAAAATAAGGGTTTTACCGGATATTATAAGGGAATTCGGAAACAAAGTTGCCATTATCTGTGGCAGAAAGTTTTTGAAAGAAAAAGGTTATCTTGGAGAGATTGAAAAGATTTTAAAATCGGGAAATGTTGTTTATAAAATATTTGCCGGTGTGCCTGCTGAGCCAGCACCCTTTGATGTTGATTTTTATCTATCGAAATGCAGGGAATTTGAGCCGGATGTTATTTGCGGTATAGGAGGAGGTAGTGTGCTTGATACTGCGAAAGCAGTTGCTGGATTGATGTATGCCGATGGCAAATCAAGTGATTATCTTGAAAAAGATGGATTTAGAAAAGTTGAGAAGGAAGGTGTACCTTTTATTGCGGTTCCAACGACTGCGGGAACGGGCTCTGAGGTTACCAATAACAGTGTTTTGAAAAATCCAGAGACAAAGAGGAAAAGGAGCATAAGGAGTGATTTTTTATTTGCAAAATATGCAATTCTTGACCCAGATTTTTTGATTCACTGTCCTGTTGATGTCGCGCTTTCAGCGGGTATGGATGCTCTCTGTCATGCTGTAGAGGCTTATTTATCCGTGAAAGCTTCGCCTTTAAGCGATGCTTATGCTGAGAAATGCTTTGAACTATTTTCAGATAGTTTTGCCAAAGTATTGACAGGTAAAGGTGATGTAAATTGCTGGGGCAAACTATTGCTTGGTAGTATGTGTGCAGGGGTGGCTTTTTTGAACGCTGGCTTGTGTCTTATTCACAGTTTATCGGGCATAATGGGAGGTCTGATTGAAATACCACATGGTGTTGCAAATGCTTTGCTTTTGCCGGGATATGTGGAATTTGAAAAAGATGAAGAAAAAATGAAGCACATTATAAAAATATTCGGGAAAAATAATTTTGCAGAGGAATTTATAAAAATATCAGGTGTAAGATGGAGATTTTCGCAATTTGGTTTAACAGAAAAAGAAATAAAAATTTTGCTTGAAGAATATTCAAAAAGAAACGACCCGAAAGAAATAAGAAAAGAAGATGTTTTAAGAATAATAAAAAGATATCTTTGAAATTATTTTAATAAGTTCAAAATCGCAGTAATCAAAGTACCGAATTTTTATTGACAAAGAAACTTTAACATTGATGACGATTTTTAGATTTCTCTTACAAGACAGATGGGGGTCAGTTCTTTTCCCTGTCCCATTGGATTATCATCCAGTATTTTTTTGAGCAAATTTGAATTTATGTCTTTCGTATGTGCTACAATCCATGCACCTGCTATATCATTTACATCGACAACGGCACAGGGATTGCCCAATTCTTTTTTCACCCTGTAAACAAATTTTTCTGGCTCTTTTGGTCCTTTTATAACGCATTTATCATAGGGCTTTACAGGTGTTGTGTGTGCTGCATCTATCATCGCTACCTGTTTGCCCGCCACTTTATAAAATACTCCTCTTATTCCAAAGGGCTTTGTTAATGCCGAGAAAATTGAAGCAATTAATATCCGCAGTAAGCCAGCTTCATTGATAGCCACCTGCATGCTTTGTGGACTGCGTAATCCAATGCCATACGGCACTTTGCGAACAAATCTCCACAAAATTCTCGCGGGTAAAGAAACTTTTATTTTATCTTCGGGAATGGCTCTTCCCTGGGTTATCGCAAGAGGACTTTCACTCACACAAATTATATCTCCCCTCTTTAAGATGCCTTTTGTATATTTTTTGATAACTTTAAGCATATCATCTTTATCCGTCAATACATGTGTTTTTATTGCAATTCTTAAAAATTTTTTATCTTCAATTTTCACAATTTGTGGTCTGCCCGATGGCAGTTTCATATTAAATTTTAACTTTATAATTTCTATGTCAAGATTGACAATTCTATTTTTTGAGTAAAATTTAAGATGAGGTTCTTAAAAACTTTTTTAATACTTTGTGTAATTGCTTTTATAGTTTATATTTTGTATAGGGCAGGATTTTTACAAAGGGAGAAGCTGGAAAAAGAAGCAGTTATAACGGTTGAACATGTAAAGGACATTTTAAAGCTTGCAACACAAGATATTTTTATCTCACAGGATATTGAATATAGGAAAGAGAAAAAATCAGGATTATTCACCTATCATTTTGATGTAATTGCGTTAGTTCGTGCACATGTAATAGTGGGATTTGATGCTGATAGGACAGAAATCAAAATAAATGATATCTTAAGACAAATAGAAATAAGTTTACCGGAGCCCGAAGTTATCTCGGTTGATATTACCGATTATAAGCCGATTGAGATAAGAGAGCCCAAATTTGGTTTTAAGGCAGAAAAATTATTAACGAGAAGGGAGCAATTTTTATATGCACGCGAGGCTATAAAAAATGTTGTCGATTCTTTGCTTTACAATACCGATTTATACGATAAGTCAATAAATCAAGCGAAAAATTTCTTTAAAATATTTGAGCAATTGACGGGATACAAAGTTAAAGTTAAAATAATAAAAGAAAAATTGCCTTAATCAAGATAATCGCAAAATTTTTTGTTGACATGCTATAACTCATTTAAAATATTTTGATGAGAAAGGAAAAGTGGTATGAGCTCCTTTCTCTTGTGAAGCGCATTAAAAATGGAGACGATGATGCCTATCAGGAATTCATATCCTCAAAGTTGTCCTATAAGCTGATAATGCAGAACTTTTTCTATTATCAGATACCACATTTGAAAATTTACTTTACTATGGATGAAATCGAGGATATTGGACAAAACTTTTATATTTATTGTGCGGATCATCTTAATAAAAAATTCAAAGGATTTGACGAAAATAAAAGTGATATAAAAACTTATTGTGAAATGGTACTTCTTTCCTTATGGTGCGATTTTAAAAGATGCAATTTGCAGAAGAAAATAGAAGAAAGGCAATTTAAAGAAATAGAAGAAGAGTTGATACCCGACCCGGGAGACATTCAAAAAGATATTGAAAAAGAGGAAATGAAAAGGGCAATACTGGAAGCAATAGAAGAACTTTCACCACTGGATAGATTTATATTTCTGGCATGCTCAAATGCAACAGAATTTATAAATAAAGAAGATTTGGAAGAAGTTTCTAAAAGTTATGATAAAGGAAAACTGATTGAAATAATTGCTGATGTGCCTAAGGTTGATAGAAAAAAATTAGCAAGGGCATTGAATATTCCTTTGAATACATTGAATCAGAGGTATTCGAGGATTCGCAGTCGCTTACGCAAAAGGATAGAGGAAAGGTTATATGGGAGACAAAGAATATAACGATTTTGAATTTTTAAAGGAATTAAAAAGATTTGAAATTTTGAAGAAAAAGGCAGAGAAAGAAATTTTAATTTTGTCAGATGTTCTTAAAAAAGGTGTTAAGAAAATAAAAGTGAAAGGTCAGGAGATAGAAATAAAGCCTGAGTTCGAAATCGTCCGTGAGAAAAAAGGTTATTCAATAATATGCAGGGCAATTCATGGAGAAAAAGGGATAAATGTTGAGATCGCCGTAGAAAAGGAAGGAAAGGGAGTTGAAGGGATAAATGTGATATTTGAGAGCAAAAAAGAAAAAATCGAGAAGGAAACATCAAAATCGGGAAGAGTCACTTTTACCGCACTGCAAAAAGGAATATACAAAGTTAAAATCATCAATAAAGAGGAAATAGATGAATTCAAAATTAAAATCGAATGAAATAAAGGAAGCCCTTGAGAAGATAAAAAAGTATAATATTGAAGGGGAAGCGGATAAATCTCTGGAAATTTTTGAAAAACTGAGATGGAAGATAAAGTATGCGGATGATGATGCACGCTTCAAATATTATCTTTATAAAGCATTGACCTATAACACCATGGGTGATAACATGAAAGCACTTTTATATGGCAAAAAGGCGCTGTCGCTTGCAGAAAATCAGGAAGATGCCTATAATATAGCATTAACATTGCTCAATATGAGCATATTTTTAACAAGGACTTCAAATTATCAGGAAGGTATAAAAGTTTTGAATAGAGCAATTAAAGTTTGCGGTGATTTACCAGAGGAAGATAAATTAGACCTTTTACCTGCTTGCTATTTTAACAGGGGTACCATTTATCTTTATCTCGGTGAGTTTGAGAAATCAAAGAAAGATTTTGAAAATACTTTGAAAATAGTTGAAAAAACAGAGGATGTTGAGGGCTTGATAAGATGTTATTTAAATATTGGTTTATGTGAGTTTTATTCTGGCAATCTTACCGATGCATATAATTTGTGGAATAAATCATTTGAACTTGCTGAAAAGAAACGGGATGTTGAAGCGATTTGCTTTTATCTTACGAATCTGGCTGACTGGCACATACTTTATGGTGATACAAAAGAAGCAGAAAAATTTTTAAAGCAAATTCTTATAAAATCAAAGAAAATTTTATTACCAAAAATTCATGCACTGGCAGGACTCGCAGACATATACATAGAAGAAGGCAGGATTAAAGAAGCAAAAGAAAAAATAAAGAAAGGACTGAAAATTTTAAGGGACAAAAAATTATATAAACTTGAAGGCAAATTTTACAGATTATTATCGCAGATTGAGAATAAAGAAGAAAATTTAAAGAAGGCAATAAAGCTCTTTGAGAAATCAAAGGATATTGAAGAATATATCCCTGCAATGCTTCATCTTGCTGATTTCTATATAGAAGAGGGCAAATTTAATAAGGCTAAAAATATTCTTTCAAAACTTAAAAAATTAAAGATGTGGAATATAAGAGATATTCTGGAATTCAATTTAATACATGGTAAATTTTATCATTTTCTTTGTGATTACAGGAAAGCCCAAAAATATTTCAATAAGGCGATAAATCTTTATGAAGAAAATTCTCATCTTTATGGATTTAAGTATCCTGTTTTTATAGAATCTTTGTATGATTATGCTGTTTTTAATTTGTTGAATTACAATAAAAGGGTAGCGTTTTCTTTTTGTTCCCGTGCGTGTGGTGCGAGGGTAGCTGTTTGGGTGCGTAAATCCGGCATAAAGCGATTGATAGAGGCACACATCCCAAAATTAAAGGAATTACAGAAAAATTTAAAAGACGAAGTTTTATTACGATACTATTTATCAAAAGATAAACTTGCTATTTTCTGCATCGATAGGGAAAATTTCGATGTAAAGGTTAAAAGTTTAAATATAGATTTATTTTCAGAGGTTACCCATTTAATATCTCTAATTTTAAATGAAAGTGAAATTGATAGGAGTTTGATGGATTTATGGTATGAAGTGATAAATCCTGTGTGGGATTATGTTAAGGGTAAAAAGAAAATCATAATAATTCCTCATAAGATTTTGCATCTTTTACCTTTTCATATTTTGAAGCGGGATAGATATTTGATCGATGATTTTGAGATTTCATTTGCCTATAGTGAAGATGTATTTCTTGAATTTAAAGAAGTTAAAGAGCCATGTTCTATATTAATAATTTTAAATCCTGAGTTTGACATAGAAAGAAAAGTTGTAATGAGTGCGAATAAATTTAGTAAAGTTAAAGTATTTGAAGGCAAAAGTGTTTTGGAGTTAAAGTCCATGTTGGAAGAAGGCTGGGATATAATTCATTTTTCGGTTCATGGTGAATTTGACAGAGAAAATCCCTTTAATTCGAAGCTGATAATAAGTGAAGATTTTGTTTTGAGTGTTTCAGATATTATTTCTTTGCCTTTTTCATCTTTTGTGTTTTTGGATGCATGTGAGAGTGGTGTTCCCCATCTTTATCAGGAGCGTTTAACGGGCTTTTTGTATGGTCTTTTATGTGCAGGTGCGAACTCTATGCTCGGGGCATTATGGAAAATTCCACAGATTTCCTCTTTTGATTTTGTAAAATATTTTTATGAGAATATGGATAGGGGTGTGTGCGGTGCGGTCAGATGCGCTATGCTGAAATTAAGAGAGAAATTCAAGCATCCACTATACTGGGCACCCTACATTTATCACGGTAGATAACTTACCTTTTTAATTCGTAAATTATAGATTCGGGTTTATCGACATATTCGGATGCATCAAGTATTTCGATAGAAACGATTCTGCCATCTTTGTCATAGTCCACGATTATACCACCCTGTATTTCGTCGCTTTCTATTATCTCGCTTTCACGCAAAATAATATTTAATGTATCCGTTTCAGGGTCATAAATTACCTTCATCCATTATAATTTAAATACTTTTTTAAAAAGTCAAGAAATAAAAATTCTCTGTCACAAAATCAAAATTTATTCGTATAAGAAAATAAAGAGGGAGTTATGAATAACTTAAATAAATTAATAAACAAAACCGTGAAGACAGCATATAATGTTGGAACCGCTATAAAAGTAAGTCGGTATTTAGCACAACCTGTAATTCGTCTCGGAGGATATCAGATAAAAAAGAGTTTAGGGGGAGGTTTATTGAGAGCTACGGCGATTACTCTTACCAAAATTGGAGTCAAAGGTTCAATAGCCACTGCAATCCCTATAGCTGGTCAAATAATCTTCGCAGCTTGGACGGCTTATGATTTAGGTAAAACAATTTACGAGTATGTCAAGAAAAAACGATGGAATGATTGAAGAAGTGGAGAAAAAGCGATTTGAGATTTTGAAAAGGAGATTAAAGAAAGTAAAGTTAGATATACCTTATGAGATTTCTAAAATTAATTTTTGCAGGGCACCTAATCTCTATTTTTTGATTTCCGATTCACTTTTGCGTTTTTTTCTCAAAGAGGAAAAGGTATTTAAACGCAAAATTGATGGTTGTTTGATGGAGTTTGCGATTAGAAAGAAGCGTGGTAAATATTATTTGCGAATAGGAGCACCGGAAAAGGAAAATATAAAAATAATTGTGGAAAATGGCAAAAGAAAAGAAATATCCAATTATGGGGAGGTTGAGTTTAAGGAAGATTTATGGGTCTGGGTAGTGCAGGATGAAAAAATTTTAAATTTCTTTGTCATAAAATTTCCATCTCATCGTATAAGATAATGAAAGAGGGGGATATGGGTGAAAAGGAAAAAGTACCTTTCTGGAAGAGGCAGGAATTCTGGGAGGAATTCGCAGGCAGGGTGATGGCAAGGTTTGTAAAAGATTTTATGGAAGAAGGCACACAGGAAGATAAGGATGGCAAATCACGCTACCAAAAAGCGGACTTCTGGAAGAAAGCAGGCTTAAAAGCAGGAGCAGAAGCCCTGCGCACAATAGCAGAACAATTAGAAAAAGAAGCAGAGGAGGAAAAGGATGAACGCCGTTAAGATTGGACTTTATTGTGCTGTTGCAATTTTAACCCTTGTGGGTTTATTAAGAGAATATGATGTGACAGCAAAAGTTAAAAAATTACTCACAGGAGCACTTCTCCTTACAGGTATTTATTTTAATTTCAAATACTTTCACAAATGGCAATTATTTGTAAATATTGCTATAATCGTACTTGCGCTGTTGCAGTTAAAGCGCTGGTCAGATGTCTGGAGTAAACGTTTGATTGCATTAAATAAAATAGCGAATGAAATATTTTATTTGCCTCTGGCACAAACAATTAAAATGAAGCATTCAAATATAGACTGGCATCTTGTAAGAGTGCGTCCCTACTATCAAAATGAGATTATAGAAGAAGCAATGCAAGCAGGCTGTACTCCTGTGGAGTATATGAATTACGCTATAAATGCATGTGTAAAGCCGCAGCAGTTTGGGGCAGCTTTTATAGGCGAGATTGCAATCACCCCTGCTTCTTTTAAATATTTGGATTTAAATGAAATAATATTTATAATGAGCCACGAAATTTCTCATATGATTTTGGGACATTTTGAGATATATAGCTGGCTTGATAAAGTTCCTTTAATAAGACAAAAGAGGCAAAGAGATAGAGAAGTGAGTGCAGATAAATGTGCAGTAAAACTGATGCAAGAAGCGGGTATTCCTCCTGAATATGCTATAAGCTGTCTTTCAAAAATGGGGATGTATGAAAAGCATCTATCGTGGTGGGAGCGGATAAAATCAGATCATCCTCCTTCTGCAAAAAGGATAGAGATTTTACAAAAATTTATAAATTCTGGGGAAATAAACCATTGGATGCCATAAGGAGGGGATATGGGTGAAAAGGAAAAAGTACCTTTCTGGAAGAGACAGGAATTCTGGGAGGAATTCGCAAGTAAAGTGATGGCAAGGTTTGTAAAAGATTTTATGGAAGAAGGCACACAGGAAGATAAGGATGGCAAATCACGCTACCAAAAAGCGGACTTCTGGAAGAAAGCAGGCTTAAAAGCAGGAGCAGAAGCCCTGCGCACAATAGCAGAACAATTAGAAAAAGAAGCAGAAAAGGAGGGGAAATGAGAGAAAGATTAACCGATGAACAGAAGAAAAAAATAGAAGCAATGTATAACAAAGCAAGGGAAAATGTTGACAAAGAAGATGTAAAATACGCAATTGAGGCGACTCCTAAGAAACTCGAAAAGGCAGGCTTGCTAGATTCAGCAATAGATTGGTTGGTAAAACTTGGGATGCAAATAAGGCTCTTATACGAAATGTTAAGAGATTCTTTCAAAGGCGATTTTGATGTTCCGTGGTATACTATTGCAGCTGTTGCTGCAGCTTTAATATATTTCATCAATCCCTGGGATATTGTTCCTGATTTTATTCCTGTCATAGGGTATCTCGACGATGCTACTGTAATTGCGCTTTGCATTAAACTTGTACAGAAAGATTTAAAAAGATATTGTGAGAAAAGGAGATTAAATCCATCAGAATATGGGTTATAAGGAGGTGCATATGAGTAAGCCGATTACTGTTAAAGGAATTCCTAGATTGCCTATTCCTTGGTATTATAAAATACTTGCTCCTTTATTTAATTTAATCGGTCCAAAGCAAACTTTTAGAATATATTTGTTGACATTGCTGTAACTCATTTAAGTTTTAATAAGGAGGGGGATATGAGTGAAAAGGAAAAAGTACCTTTCTGGAAGAGACAGGAATTCTGGGAGGAATTCGCAAGTAAAGTGATGGCAAGGTTTGTAAAAGATTTTATGGAAGAAGGCACACAGGAAGATAAGGATGGCAAATCACGCTACCAAAAAGCGGACTTCTGGAAGAAAGCAGGCTTAAAAGCAGGAGCAGAAGCCCTGCGCACAATAGCAGAACAATTAGAAAAAGAAGCAGAAAAGGAGGGGAAATGAGAGAAAGATTTGAAATAGTTAAAAATATAACTGATAAATGGAATTTAGACGCATATGAGAAAGAAATAAATAAACTTCACGATGAAAAAGTGATAAAAAAGGAAGGAGGTGAGACGAAAAAGGGCATTATTCATCCGTGCATGAATTGTCCTGTGCCGTGGTTTTTAAGGATTATCGTTTGTAAAATTTGCCCATTTAGATGGCTAGGAATAGAATAAAATAAACATGTTTAGGGAGAAACTATACAAGGAAACAAAATGGTTAATTGATTCACTGAAAGAGTTAAGAAATTTTTGCATCGAGACCACAGATGAAAAATTAAATAAAACTTTTGAAAATATTAAGCAAATTGTAGCCGAAACAATAGATAAAATCTTAAAAGATATAGAAAAGGAGGGGAAATGATTGCAGATATAAAACAAAATGCAGTAATTAGTGCAATAGATAATTTTATTGAAGAGGCAGATAAATTCAAGAATCTTGATTCATTCATTCCCGTGGTGCTTTCGAACTTGCAAAAATATAAAAAGGTTGTGGAAGAGCCATTTAGATTAGCGGTAATTGGGGAAACTAAGAGCGGGAAATCTACTTTTATAAATTCGGTGTTAATAGCTAATGAGGCAATTGACCACATTCTAATTGAAGACCAATTACTACCAGAGGGATTTACTCCGACAGATGCAGTTATTACTGAATTACATTATGGAGAACACATAAAAGCGGAGATTTTAATGGGAACAAAAAAGAAGGAGATAGCAATAAATGAAAAAGAGGATTTAAAAAGTTTATGGGAATACATAAAACATCAAGAGGACAAGATAAAAAGAGAAGAAACTATAATTAAGTTATTTTTACCCTGCAAAGAATTAACAAATCTTGTGATGGTCAATACTCCCGGATTTAACTCTCCTTATGAATTAGACGATAAAGTGGTATATGAATATTTACCGAAAGTAAATGCTGCTATATGGATATTTGATGCTACTCAAGCGGGTTCGGAAATAGAAAAGTCATTGATAGAGGAGTTAAAAGAATACAGCAAAAGTATTGTGGGGGTGATTAACAAAATTGATCAAGAAGAATCACAGGAAAATATCGAAAAAATAAAAGATTGGATAAGTGTGAATTTTAGTAAAGAGATGGTGAAAAATAGAGTATTTTTATACTCCGCAAAGAAAGTAAAAGAAATATTAAAAAATGGCTTTGATGAAAAAGAATTAGATAGATGGGGATACCTATCGTTAATAAAATTCTTACGAGAAGAGTTTTTTGATAATGTGAAAGGTTTAAGAGCGCAAAAGATAAAATCAATTTTAGGTGGAATGGAAAAAGAATTGAATAAATTGAATAAAATCTGTGTAAAAGAAATTGAACAAATTAAAGGTGAATTAGAAAAATTATATGAGCGTAAAAGTTTAGAAAATGAATATATAAAAGAAACTCTCTATCCTGCAAAAAGAAGAATAGAAGAGAAAATTGAGTTTATAATTTCAAATGAGATAAAGAAACTGAGAGAGCTGTATTTTGAGGTATCGTATAACGAAATAGAGAGAATAACAGGTAAGATAAGTAGCTATTTTAGGAAGAAAGATAAGTTAAAAGAGGAAGTGATGAAAAGAGTAAAAGAAAAAACAAAACACGAAGTAGAAAAAATACAGGACAAAATACAAAAAGAAGTGAAAGAATTAATGGAATCGGAGTTCACAATCGCTTTGTTAGAGCGTTTGCCGGTAAAGATTAAACCTGAAATAGCTCCAGAGGAAATAAAAAATATGATTGCTGATGTTATTAACGATATATGGCAAAAAATAGGCATAATTAGTATACTTTTGGTAATCGCTCAATTTATTCCTGGTCCAATCGATGATATAATTATTATAATATTAGGTTCTCTTACTCTTAGAAGAAAACTTGTTGAATTGAAAAGCAAACTTTATACGGAAATGAAAATTGCGTTTAAGAGGACAGAAGAAAAAGTGTGTGAGGAGTTTAAAAAAGTTTTTGGAGAAGCTTTTGAAAAGATAAAGGACAAAATGCTCGAAAAAATAAAAGGGATAGATAAGAAAATAATAGAATTGGAAGAAAATAAGGATAAATGGACAGAGTTGAGAAAATTAACAAGAAGGACAATGGATGTTATAAAAGAGGAGGAGCAATGTTTGAGATGAAAAATTATATGAATTTATTAGAAAGAAGTAAATCTTTGGCAGATAGGTTACAGAAATACTGCGATGAGAAAGAAGAAATCGAAAAGTTAAAAGAAGTTTTACAGGAGCCTTTTATCCTAATGTTTGCTGGAGAATTTAACACAGGCAAGACCACATTTTTGAACTCTCTTTTTGAACTGAATTTAAGAGTAGATGTGCTACCCACTACTGAAAAGATTATACTCATAAAAAATAAAGGTAAGACGCAAAAGTTAAATAAGATTCTAAATTCACATTATATTTATGCGTTAGAATGTAAGAAAGAGGATTTACCCCCTATTTACTGGGTGGACTCCCCAGGTTTAAAATCCTTAAAGAAAGAACTTTCAGAAATTACCAATTCTTTTGTAAAATATGCTGACTTTGTTGCAGTTTTTACCAGAGCTTCACAGCCTATGACAGGTTTAATTAAAGAATTTATTAAGAACTTAAAAAATAAAGATTTTGCTGTAATTGTGAATAAAATCGACGAGGTGAAAGAAGAAGCAAAAATGGAGTTTTTGCAGTTTTTTGCGAATTTTAAGAAAAACTTGGGTATGGAATTCCCCGTGTTTTTCACTTCGGGTAAGAATAAAATCGATGGAGGATTTTTAGAATATTTAGAGCATTTTTTAGAGCAAAAAGGCTCTCAAACACATTTGAAGACTTTTATTAATAATATCGAAAAATTAGCCGATAAGACCTTCAAAAAAATTGAAGAAAAATTGAAAGAAAGCGAAAAAGAAGCAGAAAGAGTTAAGAGAGTAAAATCTGCTCTGGAAAAGAGAATGCATTTGCTACAAAATATGCTTGAAGGAGTATTAATAGAAGTGAAAAGTATAATAAAAGAAGGAAAAATAAATTTTGAGCGTGAATTGGAGATAAATGAAAATTTATATCCCGAGGAATGGCTTCAGAATTTCGAGACAAAATTTAGTGAAAGAATTAAAGAAGTAGTTAAAAAGTTTTGTATATTGCAAAATATAGATATTATGCCAATAGAGATAGAAACAAAAGAAGAGGAAGGTAAATTACCTGTGCCTGTTATTTCTAAAATAGAAGAAATTTTTGAAAATTTGCCTGAGGAATGGAAAGAAAAAATAAATCAAAAAGTAGAAGAGATACTAGACTCTATTTCGGAGAAATTAGCCGAAAAGTTGGTAAAGAAATTTTCGAAAAAATCTTCGGGGCAAAAGATAAGATCCGAGGAGATGGATAAAATAAAAAACTGGAAGATATTTTTTAAGAGAGTATTTAAATATACCGGTCAAATTTTGAAAAATGTACTAAAAGAAGTGGAAAAGCGTAGTATCAAAAATAAGGTTAATGAAATTCTTGATACTTTATGCGAAGAGACACAGGAAGCGATAAAAGAGCATCTTCAAGAAGCAATAAATAAATATATACAGCAAATAAATGCAAAAATTGATGCAAATAAATATCAAAAAGAATTAGAAAATGTAAAAAGAAAATATGAGGAAATATTAGAGATAAAAGAAGAGATTAAAAGAATAAAGGAAGAAATAAAATGTTAAAGTTAGAGGACTTAATTTTTGTAAAAAAACAGATCTTATGCAGTGATGAGCCGGAATTAATTTTTGGTATATGGGGGAGTGATAAAGCGGGGAAATCTTTACTTATCAATAAACTTCTAGATATTGATATAACGAAAGAATCAGAACATTTGGTACCTATGGGATTTACTTCTACTTCTTATTTTTTCACTTTAGTGAAGTACGGAGAATCTTTTAGGGCTTTTATAAAGTATGAGAATGGTGATGAAAAAACAATATATGATAAAAAGAAATGGCAAAAAGTAGCATCTTATCAAAAGGCACAGAATGAAGTAAATAAAATTATTTATGCTGAGATAGAATATAATCATCCTCTTTTATTAATTTGCCGGTTTATTGACACACCGGGCTGGGGGAGTGCAGAGGATGAAATACAGAAAAATTGGGAAAAATATGTGAATAAAATACCGGAATTTGTTTCTAAAACTAGTCCCGACATTAATTTAATTAATTTAGTAATACACCAGGAGGGAGAAGATTATGCGTTTTTCTGTCAAAATGTGGAAGAAATAAAAATTGGGGTAAACAAAGAAGTTATCTTTGCAATAAATTACGAAAAAAGTGAAAGGAAGGATGAGTTTGTGCGATTGACGAGGGAGCAAATCCTCAAAGATTTTAATTGCAGTAAAAAGGACATAGTTAAGTTCTCTCATACTAATGTGAACGATGTGTTAAAAATAATTTTGGAGAAATGTTCGGCATTTTATTTGGACAAAATCAGAAGGATTTTGAATAAAGTAAAGAACGAGATTGATACATTAGGAGAAGTTTTTACATTATGGTTTTTACTAAAAGGAATGGAGATGTTAAAAGGAGGTGAAAATGAAAACATTACATCATGAAAGTAAAATGCGTGCAAAGAATCTGCTTACGAAGATTAAAAACGAGATAGAGGATATTCCCTTGCCTTTACTTTTAAGGCGAATAGATGAGGTGAAGAAGAAAATAGAAGAAGAGAAATATTATATTACTGTAACAGGACCTTTTTCGGCTGGAAAATCTTCTCTGCTAAATTGTTTATTGAAAGAAGACATGTTACCAGAAGGACCTACTCCTACTACTTGTGCTGTGACTTTTGTGCATTACGGGCAAAAAGAGAAAAAAATATATTTTGAAAAAGAACAAAGTTTTACATTATATAAAACTGAAATAGATGAAAAAAGAGTTAAGATAATTCCCGAAAATGAATCAATAAAAGCATTGACAATGTTTATAAATGATGGGTTAATAAAATATGCTCAAAATGAACAAACAAAAGAAAAAATTTCCTCTCAACAACTGAAAAATTACATGGATGAAATAAAAGAAAAAATATATGAATATTCCAAAAAGTTACAAGAGGAGCAGAAGATGGAAATTTTAAAAGAGTTTACTGATAAATATCCACAAAATGTAAAAGTTTATTTTGATTATGAAAAAATGAAGGCAATAGAATCAAAGTTACTGACCAAAGTTGAGAAATATAAAACTTATGATGATATTTTGTATGGTTTTTTGATAAATAGAGTGGAGGTAAAATATCCTTTCGATATTTTGAAAGATGTGGAAGTAGTTGATACTCCAGGTACTCATTCGCTAATAAAAAGACATACGGGAATAGCTGTAGACCAAATAATAAAAAGTGATGCTTTTATAATCGTGGCACCAGGACAAAAAGGAGGTTTTAATAAAAATGTAAAAGAAATACTCGATTGTATTTTAAATTTGATAAAACCAACTATTGATAGAAAAGAAGAAATGAATGAGAGGGTATTTTTTGTGATTAACAAAAAAGACATTCCATATTCAGAAGGAGGAGAGAAGGCAATAAAAGAAATAAGAGAATTTGTACTTAAATGGTTAAAAGATTATAAAATTTCAAAAGTTTATTTTGTCTCAGTGAAAAATGTAAAAGAAGGAAAAGAGGACAAAGAATGGGAAAAATTTGTATCCGATTTGAAATCTCATTTAGAGAAAAAGCACGAACCTTTGATCAAAGAACCTCTTTTAGGAATAGTTCAAGAAGTGCTCGAAAAATTAAAAGAAAAAGAAGAACATCATCGTCAAATGATGGAAAGTTTGCAAAAAAGAAAAGAAGCGCTCGAAGAAGAAAAGACCCAGAGGGAAGAAAGGTTAAGAGCAGAAATAAGTAGATTGGAGGAGATGAAAAGAATAATTAAAGAAAAAGAAAGAATAAAATTAGAGAAAGTTGAAAAAGATAAAAAGGAAGCCGTAGATACTATAAACATGATGAAACAAAAAATAGAAAGCGAATGTGAAGATGTTTTGGAAGACATAGAGATTAGATGTGAACCCGGCGAGACCATTTTAGGTATTAAAAAATACAAAAAAGTAAAAAATTATTTTGATAATGATTTGCGTTATTTATTAGAAGAGAAGAGAGAAGAATTGAGGAATTATTGTAAGATGAAAATAAAAAATAATAATGTTTTGCGTAAGATTATAAATAAATTTAGATTAATGCAATTGGAGCCTTATGTAAATTGGTGTAAAATGAAAATCGATAATAAAGATTCAGAATACTGGGGCTATAAAAGAGAAGATTGGACTGAACCATTTACGGCTAAATGTCTCTGCTATTGGCGAAGGGCAAAAAGAGATGCTAAATCAATAGTACAAGAGATATTTGAAAAATTTAATGAACAATTTGATGAAGATGAAGTAAAAAAGAAAAGTAAAAAAATCTGTGAAGAAATCAAGAAAGAAATAAAGGAAGAAACAAAAAGAAAAATTAAAGAAATTGATTCTCAAATAGATACTTTGAGAAAGGATTTAGAAAGAACTGAGGAAGAAATAAATAGAGAAAAAGAATTACTCATTAGAAGAATAAACGAAGAGAATAAAAAAGTGGAATTTTGTAGTAGAAAAATAGAAAAAATAAGGAAAATAAGGAGGAAATATCATGAAAAGGGATGAAATTTTTGAATTATTAAAAAAGAAGACAGAAGAGATATTAAAAGAATTCTGGGATAGAGTTTTAGTGGATCAGGTAGTGGCGATCGTCTGCAAATTAAAAGAAGAAATGCTTAAACGAGAAGTTTTTCCGGAAATAACTAGAGCATTGAACGAAGAACTCAAAAGAAAGATTTCACAAATATTGACCGATTTTAATGAAAATTTAAGTTATTCGATGAAAAATACTGAAGAAAAAGTAAATAACTTTGTGGAGAATTTAAAGACAAAAATTTTTGAAATAATCGGAGAAATAACGAAGCAATTAAAAGTGGTAAAAACAATTATTCTCTCTCTTCCATTTTTACTTTTATTTTCCTTTATTTCAGGAGTTTATATAACTAAACGGATGTTCGGACCTCGCATTAAAGGTATCAAGATACTTAATACTAAATATAAGATTGCTACTGAAAGGTACGCATTAAAAGATACATTAAAACTGATGGTGTACACTACCCGGATAAGAGATACAGTAGGTAAATGTATAATTCCAGCTCTTAATAAGCAAATCATTTTATATGATGACGGAAAACATAATGATGGATTAAAAGAAGATGGTATTTTCTCAACCGAGAAATTTATTTTACCCAGCGGTAATTATAATTATATCTTGGCATTCAGTGATTTTTACAAAGAATATTCTCTTACAGTTACAAAAAATATTGCAAAAATAGAATTTCCGGAAAGAAGGGAATGGGGTCCCCGAGCTTCAAAATTTAAAGTAAAAGTATTGACTAACTTTCCTTTTAAAAAAGCAATTCTTTTTATTGATGGACGCTCGGTTCTGGTAACTAAATCTCCCTCAATAAAGTTAAATTTAGAAAAATTTATTTCGAAAGAAGGAAAACATAAAATTAAATTAAGAGTATTCTTGAAAGAAGGTTTAACTTATGAAAAGGAAAAGGTAATATTATGGGATAAGAACCCGCCCAAAATATTTTATTCTTATGAAATAAAAAGAGACAAAATAAAAATCAAATGGAAAGTAGAGGATAATTTTTCGATATCCAGCGTTTTTCTAAAAACTGATAATACTTATGAAATAGATGCGAGCGGAGAAAAAACATTACCAATAGGAGAAAACGAAAAACTTTATTTGATAGCATTTGATAAAGCAAATAATGTGAGAAGGGAAGAAATAGAATTGTCAGAACCAAATTTAGCATTAATGCAAAAGAGAAACAAAATCCAGATAAAATGTGAGTGTGACTCGCTTAAAATAAGGAGTAAAATACCTTATAAATATCATTGTACTAAAAATAAGCTGACAATTTATATCAATAAACCATTAGCAACTACCCTTAAATTAAAATTACTTCTGTTTAAAGGGAGAGGGAAGTGGGTTAAAGATTTTGAAAAATATATTGATTTATTGCCCCCGGTAATTAAAATGGCGGATTATAAAATAATTAATGATAGTTTATTGTTATCATATTATGTGGAGGATAATGCAATGCTTTCAACTGTAAAATGTTCGGTTTTTACTCCGAATACTTCTTATGAGAGAATAATTAAAAGAGAAATAAGTAGTAAAAAACTAAAGGAAGATTTCTTTTTATTAACCGATAAATTACAAGAAGAAAAAATCTCGAGAGTAAATCTCATTGCTTTAGATAAATACGGAAATGAGAGAGTATACTCTTTGAAAATTACAAGAATAGAGCCTATAATAAAGAAGAAAGAAGACAGAGTGGTGATTGATTGCTCACACAGGAGACATATTAAAAAATTAATTGTAAAAATAAATGACCGCGTTCTTTCAACTACAAGTTTACCTCTCATATTAACCAGACATTACCTTAATCCCATGCTAAATCAAATATCAATAAAATGGGTATTGAAAACTGATAAAGGCTTTATGAGTAAAACTTTTAAGTTTTATAATGATGTCACATTGCCTAAAATTAGCATTAAAATTCCAAATGTAATTTGTGATAGCATAATTAAAGTAAAAGTAAAAGTGAAAGACGATACTTTGGTTAAACAAGTAAAATTTTATTGGGACGATAGTTTATTGATAAGAAAAATGTTTGATAAAAAAGAAATAGACTTAATTCTTTCATTGCAATTAAAATTAGGGAAAAATATATTTAAGGTTGTTGCTTATGACTTAAACGATTCATCTATTTTAGAAAAAGAAATAGAAATTAAACAATTTGAAGGATTTCCAATAGAAGAAAGTACATTTTATTACATAAATCCTTCTATTGTGAATAAAATTGAAAAGATTTATAGAGAAATTACGAGAAAAACTCCTAAGGAAGGGCTTAAACTTTATTTATCGTATTATAAGCAGATTGATAAAGAAAATGCAAAAATATGGGAGACAATGGAAGAGTGTTTATATTCTGATAAGAAAAGATTTGTAAAAGAAATAAAAAAGATAATTGAGAGTAAAAATTTGTGAAGGGAGGATGAAATGAGGAAGTGTGTAATTTTAATGGCGTTTTTTGCAATAAGTATTTTAGGGTGCAGAAAGAAATATATAGTTACGGATAAGGAAATACTGATGAGGAAAGAACCCTATCAAGAAAGTAAAATTATCGGCCTCTTATCCGCTGGGGTTAAAGTGCGTATAATTGATAAAAAAGGTGAATGGGTAAAAGTACAGTTACCCGAAGTTTGGATAAAATTAACTCAATAAAGAAAAAAGGAGGGTAGATGAAAGTGGAAACTATTAAGAAATATGAGGAAGAATTTAGAAAACTTATAGAGACAAATGAGATTGTGATTAAGAGTAAATGTAAAGAATGGGGATGCGAAAAGGAGATGGAATTGCTAAAGGTATTTTACTCAAAAAATAGAGGATATGTGTTTGAAGTATTATCTGAAGTTGATAAAATAAAAGAAGCGAAAAAACAAAAGTCGATAAAAGATGCATTGAGAGATGCTTTATTAAGATGCGGGGCAGTTAATTACGGTAATTTCGAAGAAGTAGTCGAGCGTCTTAAATCTTATGACGATATAATCTTGGGATTTGACACTAATATTCTTTTAAGTTGCACATATTCATCTGTGCTAAGCAAAGCTTTTATGAAATCGAGATACCCCAACTGGATACTCATAATAATACCTAAAATCGCTATGGCAGAGATCGAAGAATTTGCAGCAGAAGTTCACAGAATAGAAGGCAGACCATTATACAGAAGCAGAATAGGAAGAAGGGCATTACAGGAAGTTATAGAACTGGACACTTCACAGGAAGAAAAATTTACAGGCATGTCGGTTATGGTGTTTGGACAGATGCCTACCAATTATAAAGAAATAAGAGGGAATTCAATAGTAAAAGATTCTTTAATTCGTCAGCAATTCAGAGAATTTCTCGGGTTGATAAACTTCCATAAAGGTGCATTTTTCTTATCCGAAGATAAAGTAAATGTGATGATGGCACTTGCAGAAGGTCTTTGTGGCCTTTATTTGCAAAAACCAGTTTGGGAGGAGATACTTGGTACCAACATGTTACAATGCGAATTGTGGAGATTATTTTATGAACTAAGCGTTTCCTTTGACGAAATTACTTTATATGAAGGTGACAAAGTTTTATATAATATATCAATTTTCTGGCCAGGTAAACATGTAAGTGATTGGGAGGAGTATAAAGTTTTAATAACAGGAGGAGGGGAAAATGTATGAAGAGATTTTAAAAATGTCAAGGGAGGAGTTGGCGTTTTTATTGGCACTTATACAGGGAGCGAGTACGGAGGACGAATTTAAAGTGAAAGTTGAGAAACTAAAAGAAAGATACACACCAACCGGATTGAGATTGATGCTTTGGGAATGGCTAACAGGTGAGAAAAATATTCCATTAGAAAAATATAAAGAAAAAGAAGCAGAAATTATAGAAAAAATTGCAGATGAATGGAATGCCGAAAAGAAACTCTCTCTAAAAGAAACAGAAATGAATATAGCAGAAAAAGTTTTACTCGAAATAGTACACCATTTAAGCCCCGAAGAAAGAGAAAAATTAGCAGAAGAATTGAAGAAAGCAAAAATCGATGAGGAAGACAAAGAAAAATTGATGCAAAAATTAAAGGAAAAAATCCCCTCTTTGAGTCCGAAAGATTTGCTTGCATTAATTACATTATTAACTATTAAAAAATATCCTTTTCCTCTTCCTCCTTTTCCTCGCCCTATTCCTCTTTTACCGTTTCCTCCGTCACCATTAGAGATAATTATTAGATATTTCCAGAGGAAAAAGATGAGAGAAAAATTGATAAAAGGATTGATTATTTTAATGTGTGTAATTAAAAGGTTGAGCGAAGAGAAAAAGGAGTAATGTTATGATTATCAAATTTCTGATGCCTTTTATTGGTGCATTTATCGGGTGGATTACGAATAAGATTGCCATCATTATGCTTTTCAGACCGAGAAAGCCCCGTAAAATACTGTTTTTCACGATTCAGGGCCTCCTTCCCAAATACAAAGATGATGTCGCCCAGAAAGTAGGTGATGTTATAAAAAAGCACTTGCTCGATACCGAAACCATTAAAAAATGGATAACGGAAAAAGGAGGAGTTGATAAAGCAGTAAACGCAATAATTGAATTAATTGAAAAGGAGTTTAAAATCAATAGAATTATATTAAGTATGATAAGACCCGTTTTAAAAGCGGCAATCGAAGGTGCTCTTGAGCGCGGTTTCCTCGAAAAAGCTCTATCTGCTGTTGACTTCGGCAAAATAGTTGAGGATAAAATAAGGAGTTTTAATCTCGAAGAACTTGAGAAACTCGTATTCACGGCATCAGGCAGGGAGATACGCTTCATAATTCTGATGGGTGGAGTTATCGGCTTTTTCGTAGGAATAGTGCAAATGATTATCGCACTTTTATAACATTTATTTTCCTTGACAAAATGGGAGATTGAGTATATTTGGTGTAAGGAGGGAATGATGGGTAAATTGAAGTTTGCCACGAAAAGGGGAGCGAGTTGCGTTGGATGCGAGATTGAGATATTGAATCTGCACGAAAAATTACTCCAGCTTTTTGAAAATATTGAAATTGTATTCGGTCCAACACTGGTAGATGTTAAATATAAGGAGTTTAAAGCACTGCCAGAGAAATCGGTTGACATCGGTATATACCATGGTGCAATACGAAATGAGGATAACGAAGAGATGGCAAAGGTTATGCGTGAAAAATGCAAAGTGCTTATTGCTTTTGGTTCATGTGCATGCTTTGGAGGTATTCCTTCGCTCGCTAATTTCTCCGATGCCAGAGGTTGTCTTAACACTGCTTATCGTGAAGTGGTATCGGTTGAGAATCCCGAAGGTGTATTGCCATCGCCCGAAGTCATAGTAAATGGTAAATATAAATTAACATTACCTAAATTGTTTGATACTGTAAAAAAACTGGATGATGTGGTGAAGGTTGATTATTATATTCCGGGTTGTCCTCCGACTCATGATATGATTCACAGGGTGCTTGATTTGATAGTGCATCTTGCAAAGGGAGGTGCACCACCCGAATCAAAATTCCCTGCATCATTTGATAAAGCATTGTGTGAAGAATGTCCGAGAAAAGATACAAAACCAGAAAAATTGATAATTGAGGACATTAAATATTTGCATGAAGTTACGCCCGACCCTGATAAATGCTTTTTGGCACAGGGTATTTTATGTATGGGACCTGCTACAAGGGGTGGCTGTGGTGCACCCTGCATAAATGCTAATATGCCGTGCAGAGGATGCTGCGGAAAGCCCGATAATGCATTGGAACAGGGAGCTGCTATGCTTTCTGCTTTCACATCGATATTGGTTGTTGATAAAGAAAAGGATATGACAGAAGAAGAGATACAAAAGCTTATCGATAGGATAAAAGACCCTGCTGGATATTTTTATAGATTTTCGATGGCGGATTCCATTTTAAAAAGGAAGCAAAAAGATTTGAAATAGGAGGGGCTATGTCTGTAATAACGATAGAACCTGTTTCCCGTCTTGAGGGTCATGCCAAAATTTCAATATTTCTGGATGATAAGGGCAATGTTGAGGAAGCTTTCTTTCAGATAGTGGAATTCAGGGGCTTTGAAGAATTTTGCAAAGGCAGACCTGTTGAGGAATTGCCAAGGATAACTACGAGATTATGTGGGGTTTGTCCATGGGCTCATCACATGGCATCGGGTAAGACACTTGATGACCTTTATGGTGTTGAAGTGCCTTCTGCCGGTAAGAAATTGAGAGAGTTAGGATACTGTGCACATATGATAGAAAGTCATTTAGAGCATATTTATGTGCTGGCATTTGCACCTGATTTTGTTGTAGGTCCCAGAGAAAATAAAGCGTTGAGAAATATACTGGGAGTGATTGAGAAAGCAGGTCTTGATGTTGGCAAAGCATTTATAAAAGCAAGAGCAAATGCTGTGAAGATTGAAGATATTCTCGGAGGTAAATCCGCCCATCCCGTACAGAATTTACCGGGAGGAGTTTCAAAAAAGCCTACACCGGAAGAAAGAGAAGAGATAGAGAAAATGTCAAAGGAAATAATTGATTTTGCAGAGTTTACTTTTAATCTGGCGATGGATACAATTGAGAAAAATAAAGAATTAAAGGAAATAGTGGAAGATAAGGATTTGTATTATCTTGAAACATATTACATAGGACTTGTTGATGAAGAAGATAAGGTTAATTTTTATGATGGCAAGGTAAAAGTTATTTATCCTGATGGTGAAGAATATTGTAAATTTACAGAGCATGAGTATCTTGATTACATTGCGGAGCATGTAGAACCCTGGAGTTATTTGAAATTCCCTTATTTGCGTAAAGTTGGCTGGAAGGGTTTAAAAGATGGTCGTGACAGTGGGCTGATGAGTGCAGCACCTCTTGGTCGTCTTAATGTAGCAAGTGGCATGGCAACTCCCAAAGCTCAGGAAGCATACGAAAGATTTTATGATAAGTTTCCGAAACCATGTCATAATGTTCTGGCATTTCATCTAGCTCGTGCGATAGAAACGATTTATGCAGCAGAAAGGGCTTATGAGCTGTCAAAGGACCCAGAAATTGTCGAAGGCAAAGCAAGGGAGATACCTGACCCATCGAAATATAAAGGCGAAGGAGTAGGAATCGTTGAAGCTCCCAGAGGCACTTTAATACATCATTATGTTGCAGATGAAAATGGGATAGCTCAGAAGGTAAATTTAATCGTTGCAACAGCATTTAACTATGGGAGCATGTGTATGGCGATAAGGAAAGTTGCTAAAAAATTGATAAAAAATGGCAAAGCAGATGATGGCATTTTGAATATGGTGGAGATGGCGTTTAGAGCGTATGACCCGTGTTTGGCGTGCGCTACACACTCTTTACCCGGTAAGATGCCCCTCGTTATAGAAATTTATGATGATAAAAAGGAATTGATAGAAGTAATAAGGAGGTGATATGTCAAAAACGCTGACCGAAGAAGATGTAAGAAGGATAGTAAAAGAAACTTTAATGGATATGGGGTTAACGCCAGAAATGCTAAACATTTATAAGATGGTTATCGAGACTATAAATAAAAGGACAGATGAATTGAGGGAAGATATGAATGCACGCTTTGAAGAGATAAACTGCAGATTTGAAGAGATGAGGGAAGAGAACAACCGACGCTTTGAAGAGATAAACCGCAGGTTTGAGGAGATGATGGAGGAGAACAACCGCAGGTTTGCAGAGATGAGAGAAGAGAACAACCGACGCTTTGAAGAGATAAACTGCAGGTTTGAAGAGATGAGAGAAGAGAACAACCGACGTTTTGAAGAAATAAACCGCAGGTTTGAGGAAATGATGGAGGAGAACAACCGCAGGTTTGCAGAGATGAGAGAAGAAACAAATCGTCGATTTGAAGAATTAATGAGACATTTGGATAAGAGATTTGAGCTGTTGGTTGACCAGATGAATCGTCGATTTACAGAGATGCGTGAAGATACAGATAAAAGAATAAATGAGTTACGCCAGGATATGGATAAAAGATTTAATATCATTACATGGAATACAAATATCTGGTTCATCATAATCGCTACATTGATGGCAATATTTAAATTTTTGAAGTAAACTACAACTTGAATTTATCAAAAATTTTGTAAGTTATAAGGTAATAACGGATTTTTTAAAGCTATAATTTTTTAGCTTGACAAACTGGTAAATTTTTATAATATTTAGGATAGATGAGGTGGAGTAAATTTTTTATACCGACGATGAGAGAAAAGCCTAAAAATGTTGAGACCCTTTCGCACATGCTTGCTTTAAAAGCAGGTCTCATCCGTCCTGTGATGTCAGGTGTTTATAACTATTTGCCACTCGGATGGAGAGTTTTGAGAAAAATAATACAGATTGTAAGGGAAGAAATGGACAGAATAGGCGGTCAGGAATTTTTACTCGGTAATCTCACTCCAGCAAATATGTGGGAAGAAACAGGTAGATTATCTGCTTTTGGCGAGGATATGTTTCGTTTACATGATAGAGCAGGAAGAACCGTGTGCCTTGCACCAACCCATGAAGAAGTCATAACGGATATAGCGAGAAAGGAAATAAAGTCCTATAAAGATTTGCCACAAATATGGTATCAGATTCATTTGAAATTTAGGGATGAGAAGCGTCCGCGTGCCGGTCCTTTAAGGGCCCGTCAGTTTATAATGAAAGATTCTTACAGTTTGGATAGGAGCTTTGAAGAATTACATGAGAGTTATAAGTTGCACAGGGAAGCGTATTTACGCATTTTCAAGCGCTGCGGTCTTGAAGTTGAGGTGGTAGAAGCTGCCTCTGGTGTTATGGGGGGTGCGCATTCGGAAGAATTTATGGTGCGTTCCGATGCAGGTGAAGATGAGATTGTTGTTTGCGATAATTGCGGATACAAAGCGAGTCATTCACTTGCACGCACAAAAGTGAATTATGATGACCTTCCGGATACTGAGCTGAAGAAAGTTCATACACCTGTCCCTGGTACTGTTGAAGAAATAACAAAATTTTTGAAAGTCAAAGATAAAGATTTGATGAAAAGTTTATTATTCATAAAAGATGATGGTAAACCTGTTTTTGTTCTTGTTGATGGAGCTCATGATGTAAGTGAAGATAAATTGAGGCAAATAGGGAATCTGCGTCCTGCCACATCTGAGGAGATAAAAGAAATAATCGGTGCAGAAGCAGGATATATAAGTCCTATCGGAAAGGATATCGAAGTTTATGCTGATGAAAGTTTGAAAGGGAGAAAAGGTCTTGTTACAGGAGCGAACGAAGATTATTATCACTACACAGGTGTGAACATTGAGCGTGATGTAAAAGTTAAAGCATATCTTGATTTGAAGGAGCCCAAGGAAGGTGATTTGTGTGTGAATTGCGGGAGACCTTTGAATTTTGTTAAAACAATAGAAGTTGGTCATATCTTTGAACTTGGTACAAAATATTCCGAATCTATGGGTGCATATTTTGTTGATAAAGATGGAAAAGAAAAACCCATAGTTATGGGAAGTTACGGGATAGGGATTGAAAGGATAATGATGAGCGTTATTGAAACATGGTCTGATAAAGATGGCATCGTATGGCCCACTTCAATTGCGCCTTTTAAATTTTCCATAATACCTGTAGATATGAGCGATGAAAAAATTAGAAAAACAGCAGAAGAAATTTACGATAAGCTTGTAAAAGAAGGGATTGAAGTTTTGTATGATGATAGAGATGAGAGACATGGAGTTAAATTTAAAGATAATGATTTAATAGGCATACCTTACATAATTGTGCTTGGTAAGAGGTTAAAAGAGGGCTTTATAGAGGTTAAGAACAGGAAGACGGGCGAATTTTTGAGGTTTAAAGAGGGAGAAGCTCTTTCGAAAATAATAGAGATAGGGAGGAGTGATGCCTAAGCGCTTGCTTGAAGAAATGAAAGCAATAGCAGAAGAGAAATCTTTACCAATTGAAGAAGTGAAACAAATTTTTATAGATAGTTTTACAGAAGCAGTAAAAAAGACTATAGGTGAGGATGCGGAAGTTGAGGTTAAATTTACACAGCAGGGTGATTTAAAGATAATCTTGAAAAAGAAAGTTAAAAAAAGAGTTAGAAATCCCAATCTTGATATTTCTCTTGAGGAGGCACAAAAAATAAAGCCTGATGCACAGCCAGGTGATTACATAGAAACCGAATTGTCCCCCGAAAAAGTAAGCAGACTGGCTATTGTGAAAGCCAAAGATTTATTGAGGAAAAGAATTTATGAGGCAGAGTTAAAGAGTGCATATGAGAGATATAAGGGCAAAGAAGGGCAGATTGTTGCAGGCACTGTAAAAAAGATAGACAGGAGAGGGATGTTGATTCAGCTTAAGGATGCTGAAGCATATCTTCCTGCTGATGAGCAAATTCCAGGTGACCGGTATAAGCAGGGCGACCCCATAAAAGCCCTTATTTTAAAAGTAGATGAAAGGGGAAGGATAATTTTGTCCCGTACTCATGAGAAATTTCTTGAAGAGTTGTTTAAATTAGAAATCCCTGAAGTCCGGGATGGCATTGTTAAAATAAAAGGTATCGCGAGAGTGCCTGGTCAGCGCTCAAAAGTAGCGGTTACATCACTTGATAGCAGGGTAGAACCGGTTGGTGCATGCGTCGGTGTAAAGGGCTCAAGGATACAAACCATAGTGAAAGAGTTAAATAACGAAAAAATAGATGTTATTCAGTGGTCAAATGACCCTCTTGTTTTTATAGCGAGGGCATTATCAACTTCAAGGATAATCCATGAGAAAATAAATCATTATAAGAAGCAGGCAACGGTTGTTGTGCCGGATGATGCGATGAAACAGGTAATAGGAGTTAACGGTTTGAACGCAAGGTTAGCATCGAAATTAACAGGATACAGGATAACGGTAATTTCAGAATCTGATTATCAGAAGAAGGGAGTAAGTTTGGTCAAAGAATATTCAAAAGAAGAGAAAAAGATGTTAATAGATAATGGCTTTTTAACGACGGATACTATAGTTAAGAGGGGAATAGAGGGTTTGATGGAAATTCCTGGTATGACAGAAGATAAAGCCAGGCGTATTTTTGAGATAGCACAAAAATATAGTGAGGTGAAAGAAAATGCCTGAAGGTAAAAGATTGTGTGATTTAGCAAGAGAATTAAATATGCCGAGTTCTGTTGTGCTACATGTATTGCACGAACTCGGATATGATGTGAGGGGACCTTCCAGTGTTGTACCCGAGAAAGCAGTTGAAGAATGCAAAAAGAGAATAGAGGAAGAAAGGGAAAGGATAATGAAGGTGATGCGTAAACGCGATATCGTAAGAAAAAGAATGGGCTTAAAGCCTCAAAAGAAAAAACCTTTTGTGCCCCGTGAGAAAAAGAAATTTGAACGGGCGAAAATGAGGGTTGAAAAAACCTATGCAAAAATGCAGGCTTCTAGAATTGAAAGGAAGTATAAAAAACCGAAGAGAGAAATAATAGAGGAAGAAGAAAAAAGAGTAATAAGATTGGGCGAAACAGTATCCGTTAAAGAGCTTGCAGAATTAATAGGTAAAGACCCTCTTGACCTTATTGCAGAATGCCTTAAACTTGGCAAACAGGTAACTATCAATCAAAGATTGCCTTTCGAAGATGCAGAGATGATTTTGCATGAATTCGGTTATGAAGCAGAGTTAATACCTTACTGGGAAGAAGAAAAAGAAGAAGAGAAAGAAGCCGAAGAAAAATTATATCCGCGACCGCCTGTTGTTACGGTTATGGGACATGTGGACCATGGGAAGACAAGTTTGCTTGATTACATAAGGAAAACTCAGGTAGCGGCTAAGGAAAAGGGAGGAATAACCCAGCACATAGGAGCATATACCGTTGAATATGAAGGCAAAAAGATTACATTTATCGATACACCTGGTCACGAAGCTTTTACTGCCATGCGTGCAAGGGGTGCACAGGTTACAGATATAGTTGTGCTTGTAGTAGCTGCAAATGAAGGTGTGAAGGCACAAACAGTTGAAGCGATAAATCATACAAGGGATGCAGGTGTGCCAATGGTTGTTGCTATCAATAAAATTGACCTCGATAGTGCAGACCCGGATAGAGTAAAAAGGGAACTCGCTAACTATAATGTGCTGGTCGAAGATTACGGCGGAAATGTGATAGCTGTTCATACATCTGCCAAAACAGGCGAAGGTATTGAAGACCTTTTACACGCCATCCTTGTAGTAGCAGAAGAACTCGACCTTAAAGCTCCAAAAGATGGTCCAGCAAGAGGGACAATTATTGAAACAAAAATAGAAAAAGGTAAAGGCAAAGTAGCAACTGTAATAATAGAAAAAGGTACACTTAAAAAGGGTGACTGGTTTGTAGCAGGTGCAGTATACGGCAAGGTCAGGATGATTTATGATGAATGGGGGAGAGAACTCGAAAGTGTAGGTCCCGGTGAACCCGGTCAAATTGTAGGTTTTGAAGATTTGCCTTTTGTTGGAGATAAATTAAGAGTTTGTGAGTCGGAAGATGAAGCAAAAGAATTAGCACGCAAAAGAAGAGAGGCATTACAGGTGGAGACACGAAGGTCTATGGTTAGTTTAGAAGAATTTCACAGGCGCTTAACAGCAGGTGAAGCTGAGGAGTTAAAAGTTATAGTGAAAGGTGATACAGCTGGCTCGGTGGAAGCCCTTTGTGATTCACTCGAGAAAGTGCAGGTTGAAAATGTTAAAGTAAAAATTGTACACAGGGGAGTGGGTTCTGTTACAGAAAGCGATGTACTTCTTGGTAAGGCATCGAACGCGGTGATAATAGGTTATCATGTGAAACCCGAATTAAGAGCAAAGGAGCTTGCAAAAGTAGAAGGAGTAGAGATAAGGACTTACGATATAATTTATCATGCGCTCGAAGATATAAAGAAAGTGCTGGCAGGACTGCTTCCACCTGTATACGAGGAACAGGAGCTCGGCAAAGCAGAAGTTCGCAAAGTTTTTAAGATAAAGAATGTAGGATGGATAGCAGGTTGTTATGTGCTTTCAGGTAAAGTCGTGAGGAATGCCAAAGCAAGAGTTAGAAGAGATGGAGAAGTTGTATTCGATGGGGAAATAGCGTCACTTAAAAGATTCAAAGAAGATGTAAAAGAAGTGTTAGAAGGATACGAGTGCGGAATAGGATTGAGTGATAATTTCAAGATTAAAGAAGGTGATATTATTGAAGTATATGAAATTGTTGAAAAGAAGAGGGAAATTGCCATATGACGGTAGGGGTACTGAGATTGGCACTTATAATCCCCTATAGCGCTTCTTTGAAGGATAAAAGAAGAGTTATAAAAAGTTTGATGCAAAAGATAAGGAACAGATTTAATGTTTCCATTCGTGAAGAGCCAAATAATTCCTGGAATTTCTGTCAGATTACAATAGCTGCCGTTGATACAGGACCTCCAAATTTATCGGCATTGTTCGAGAAACTGAAAAAATTTATAGAAAACGATGGAAGAGTAGAAATTCTGGAGCATGACATTGATTATTATTAAACTTGGATTAAATTTTTTTAATTTCGGATTGTCAGAGAATATCCCCTATCTGAAAGTTATAGAAATAAATACCGGCAAGGAAAATTTTGTAAATTTTGCAATTTATGAATATGAAAATGTTAAGATGTTAAGACTTTTTTATTCGAGGAGATTTAATTATTTCCTGAATATTTATCCTGAAATTGGTTTTGATTGCTGTTTTTTGAATAATTCAGATGGAGCAGAAAGGGGAATTGGTTTTAATTTTTCACTCAATTTTACGCGACCGATAGAGATTTATAAAACTGCGGGATTATTGCCCTATTTGCGTGTGGCATACGAAAGTTTAGAATGCGGTGTGGGAATTTGCATTAAGAATCCGGAAAAATTATTTTAAAATTTTTGTTTGCAAAGCTGTATTCTATGTATAATGTGAAGTCATGAATAGGATAATGAAAAAAGAGGAGCTGGCTCCCGGTATAAAGCTTTTTGAAGTTGAGAATCCGTATATAGCGGAAAAAGCTTTACCTGGACAATTTATTGTTGTGATTGCTCATGAGAAAGGTGAAAGGATTCCTTTGACCATTGTGGATGCGAACAAAGAGAAGGGGACTTTTACAATGATATTTCAGGAAGTAGGTAAAACTACGAGATATTTAGGTACCTGTCTTAATGAGGGTGATGAGATACCACATGTTATTGGACCCCTTGGCAGACCCTCGGAAATTGAAAATTTTGGTACTGTGATAGGAGTAGGTGGAGGAGTTGGTATTGCTCCCCTTTATCCTATTATCAGGGCACTCAAAGAGAAGGGCAATACAATTATTTCAATAATCGGGGCAAGGACTAAAGAACTTTTAATATTGGAAGATTGGGTAAGAAAAGTATCGGATGAAGTTTACATCACAACTGATGATGGGAGTTACGGAAGAAAGGGTTTTGTTTCCGATGTTTTAAAAGAGTTGCTCGAAAGCGGGAGGAAGATTGACAGGGTGATAGCCATAGGTCCCACTATAATGATGAAAGTATGTGCCGATGTTACTCGACCCTTTGGAGTGAAAACTATAGTTAGTTTAAATCCAATAATGGTTGATGGGACGGGCATGTGTGGGGCGTGCAGAGTAGAGGTTGGCGGTGAGACGAAATTTGCGTGCGTTGATGGACCGGAATTTGATGGACATAAGGTCAATTTTGATTTGTTGCTGAAAAGATTGGCAGCTTATAAAGAGCAGGAAAAAATATCCCTGGAATTATTCGAAAAAAATGAGAGTATTTAAAGAAATAAAAGTGGGTGATAAGAAAGTTTATGCTCTATTTGATACGGGTTCTATGCGCTCTTATATTAAAAAAGAGCTCATTTCCGATAAAAAATTTAAAATAAAACCTTTTGAAGTGGGACTTGGAGGTAAAAGTTATGAAATAGAAGAAGCGTGTATTTTACTTTGTTCGATTGATGGTCTTGAGTTTGATGTCAAAGCGTATCCCATTGAAGAAATAGGAAGGGATGAGCATGGAAGGGAGATTGAGATGATAATAGGTGCCACATGTATGGAAGAATGGGGCTTAATACCAAATCCTATGACAGGCGATATTGATTTAACGATGTTGAGAAAGAGGGAATTTAGGGAGTTTTAGGGGGTTTTATGCGTGCCGTTGCTTATGTTTTAATAAGGGTGGAGGCAGGTAAGGCAAGGAAAGTTATGGACGAGCTTCAGAAGATGGAAGAAGTCCTGCATGTCGATGCTGTAACGGGTCCCTTCGATTTAATTGTTTCTATGGGAGGTGCAGATTTTACTGCGATTGCCAAAAAGGTAATCGATGAGATTCATAAAATTGATGGTGTAAAAGAAACAATAACATGTAATGTAATAAGTTTCGAGCAATGAGTAAAGTTCGTTTAAAACAGGTGCCAATGAAAGAGCAGCCACCTGAAGAAAGAATAAAGAACTTCAATGAAGTACCCCTTGGATATACTCCTGAGGAGGCGATAGAAGAAGCGAAAAGATGTTTACAGTGTAAGAATGCACCTTGCATACAGGGATGTCCCGTTGAGATAAATATTCCGAGTTTTATAAAGGCGATAGCAGAAGGTGATTTCAGGCGAGCGATAAGGATAATAAAAGAGAAAAATGCATTACCTGCAATATGCGGGAGAGTATGTCCACAGGAAGTGCAATGTCAGAAATATTGCACCATCGGTAAAATACCCGGAGGTGAACCTGTAGCCATAGGTAAACTTGAGCGCTTTGTTGCTGACTGGGAAGCAGAACAGGGCGAAATCGAGATACCAGAGAAAGCCCCTCAAACAGGTAAAAGAATAGCAGTTGTTGGGAGTGGTCCTGCAGGCTTAACTGTTGCAGGTGACCTTGCAAAAATGGGACATGAGGTTGTAATATTTGAAGCGCTTCATAAACCGGGTGGCGTTTTAATGTATGGAATACCGGAATTCAGATTACCCAAGAAAATTGTAGAAAGAGAAGTTGATTATATTAAAAAGTTAGGGGTTAAAATCGTTTTATCTTTTGTGGTTGGTAAAACAAAAACAGTAGATGAATTATTGAGAGAATTTGATGCCGTATTTATAGGCACGGGTGCAGGTTTACCCTGGTTTATGGGTATTCCCGGAGAAAATTATTGCGGTATTTATTCTGCCAATGAGTACCTTACAAGAGTTAATTTGATGAAAGCTTATCTATTCCCGGAATACGATACTCCCATCATAAAGGGTGAAAGAGTAGCTGTTATAGGTGGTGGAAATGTTGCGATGGATGCTGCTCGTACTGCTCTGCGTCTTGGTGCTAAGAAATCGATGATAATTTACAGAAGAACAAAAGCAGAGATGCCTGCGAGGATAGAGGAAATACAGCGTGCTGAAGAAGAAGGTGTGGAGTTTCACTTTTTAACCCTGCCTGTGCGTTATCATGCTGATGAAAATGGTTGGGTGAAAGAAATGGAATGTATAAAAATGAGATTGGGAGAGCCCGATGCTTCAGGAAGAAGAAGACCAATTCCAATTGAAGGTACAAACTTTAGAATACCTGTTGATGTAGTTGTGGTCGCAATAGGTCAGGCACCAAATCCTTTAATACCCAGGACCACACCCGGTCTTGAAATAGGTAAACACGGCAATATTATAGTTGACCCACATACAGGTAAAACTTCAAAGAAAGGGGTATTTGCAGGAGGAGATATAGCAACAGGTGCAGCTACAGTAATCCTTGCCATGGGTGCAGGTAGAGTGGCAGCCCGTGCAATACACGAATATGTAATGACAGGTAAATGGTAACCTTATCTTGAATAAATCACAAAAGAGAATTATAACTTCCCCTTATACTTTATCCCGTAATTTTTTATACAACATATTTTTACAGATATGGTTGCTTTTGCTATCGATATTGACCGCTCCCTATATCGTTCATAAACTCGGTGAAGAAGCTTACGGAATATGGGGAATGGTGCTTGTTACACTCGGTTATTTCCAGTTTCTAAATCTCGGTACAAATCATGCTGTTATAAAATTTGTATCAGAGTACTGGAGTAAGGATAAAAAAGAGGAAGTTAACAGGATAATAGGCGTTGCGTTAACCATACATTTTTTGATAGGAGCAGTAGGTTGCGGTGTTATACTATTATTTGCAAAATTTTTTCTATCTTTATTTAAAATACCATCATATTTACTGAAAACATCTTATTTTGTGTTTTATATAGCTTCTGTGAGCTTCTTTTTTGGTATGTGTCAATCTGTTTTTCACAGTGTTTTTTCTGCCTTCCAGAGATTTGATTTAACTACGAAAATAACCGCAGGATTAACCAGTATACAGATTCTTTTGTTTGTGATTCTTTTATACATGGGATTCCATTTAAAAGAAGTGGCGATAGCATACTTATGTGTTCAGGTTCTTGGACTTTTTGTGAATTTAATTGTTTTTAAAAGATTTTTTAATTTTTTGTCATTAAAATTTTTATTCGAGAAAGATATTTTCGTAAAGCTTATAAAGTTCGGTGGCTTTGTTCTGGTTGGTAAAATTTTTGAACGAACATCAGCCTATATTGATAAATTTATAATAGGATTATTTATGCCGGTATCATGGGTATCTTATTACATTGTGCCATATAATCTTGCAAAAAGAGGCGGAGCTATAACCGATGCCATAATCTCTGTGATATTTCCTGCAATAAGTGAACTGGATGGAATAAAAGAAGTGAAAAAAAGGAACATGCTGTTTTTAAAAAGCATAAAATATGTGTCCTTCGGTATTATTCCTTTGTTTTTTTCTGTTATTTTCTTTTCGAGAGAAATACTTTTCTTCTGGATGGGTAAGAATTTTGCCCTTAAAAGTGCAGTTATATTACAGTTATTATCGTTATCTTTTTTGATAAGGAATTTTTCAAGACTGGCTGATATTACTGCTCGGGGAATGGGTTATCCTCAGATGAATGCTTTCGTGCAGATTGCGAAAACCTGTCTCCATGTTGCATTGTGCTTTTTACTGATACCAAAAATTGGAATAAAGGGAGCAGCGATATCTTTCTTAGCCCAGGAAATCGTCTTAACGCCTGTTTTTATGCGATATGTCGCTTCAAATATGTTAGCACTATCCTTAAAAGATGTAGTGAGAGTTTTAAAAGATTGTATATTCATCGGCTTTATACCTGTATTTCTTATGTATTTGATGAAGCCTTTAATTACAAGCTTCAGAACACTTGCTTTGATTTTTATATTATCGTTGATAGTGTCATACATTGCCGGATATTTCCTGATATTTGACCGTCAGGAGAGGCGATTATTCACAGGTATGCTTTTGAGCAGGTTTTCAAAGTGATAGTTTAAATTTATAATAAGCAGCACAGGTGCCTTCCGATGAAACCATGCACGGACCCAGAGGGTTTTCAGGAGTGCAGTTTTTACCAAAATGAGGACATTCAATGGGTTCAATTAGTCCCTTTAAAACATCACCACAACGACAGCCAGGATATTCGTAGCTTTCAATTTTAAAATTAAAAAAATTTCTAACATCAAAATCCTTAAACTCTTCTTTTATGCTGTAGCCGCTTTCTGGAATTACTCCAAGTCCGCGCCATTCAGCATCTACTTTATCAAAAACTTCTTCTAAAAGTTCGAGTGCCCTTTCGTTTCCCTTTTTTCTAACCGCTCTTTTATAAGCGTTAAAGACAATATAATCACCTTTTTCAATTAATTCAATCGCTTTCGTTATTCCAAAAAGTATATCAATAGCTTCGAAGCCTGTTATAATGCAGGGTATTTTATATTTTTCTGCGATTTCATAATAAGGTGTTTCACCTATAATTGTTGATACATGTCCTGGACAGAGGAAAGCGTTTATTTTTATCTGTCCTTCACAGATTGCTTTCATAGCAGGAGGTATAAGTTTATGACAGCAGAAGATTTTTAAATTTTTTATATTATTTTTCTTCATTTCGCAAAGCAAAAATGCAGTAGCAGGAGCTGTTGTCTCAAAACCTATTGCAAAAAATACAAAATTTTTGTCTTTTTCTTTTTCCACAATTTTTAAGACATCATATGCGGAATAAATTACTCTTATATCTTTGCCTTTTGCTTTTTCTTTTTCGAGAGAAGACCTGGTGCCGGGCACTCTCATCATATCGCCATAAGTTAAAATTGAAGTAAAGTTTGATAGTTCTACAGCATAATCTATATCTTTTTGAGATGTTACACAAACAGGGCATCCAGGTCCTGATATTATCTTTACATTAGGAGGAATTAAATTATGTAATCCAAAGCGGAAAAAATTAACAGTATGAGTACCGCATACTTCCATTATTTTGACTTCTTTTTTGAAATTTTTTATTTTAGAAATTAATTTTTGGGCTAAATTTCTATCCCGAAATTCATCGAGGAATTTCACCTGTTGCTTTAAATTTGAAATAATCTTCGAGTATTTTTTTATGATCAAATGCTATATCTTCTGGTAATTCGTCTTTTGAGAACAGTGCTATTCCTGCTGCGTCATCTGCGGCTCTTGGTGTGCCTTTGCCTTTTGCGATGAAAACAACAGATACAACATGAAAACGAGGGTCTCTATCGGGTTCAGAGTAAGCATGAAATTGCCGTAAGTCTAAAAGTTCCAAGCCCGTTTCTTCCATTGCTTCTCTCCTTACAGCTTGCTCAAGTGTCTCACCGTATTCCACAAAGCCTCCGGGTAATGCCCAGCCATAAGGAGGATTTTTGCGACGAATTAAAACGATTTTATCACCAATTTCTATGATGGCATCTACTGCGAGTTTTGGTTGTTTGTATTTATCCTGCATCACACCATACTCTTTTTATGGACAATGCTTTTCCTGTTTTTTCATCAGCATCTATTAACACACCGTTTACTTTATGCTCTCCGTAAGCAGTGTCGAACCGATGAGGTATCCCAGTGAGAAATACAGCAAGAGATTTTTCGTGTTTAACTCCGATTATCGAATTAAAAGAACCTACCATCCCTGCATCTGTGAGATAGGCAGTGCCATGAGGTAAGATTTCTTCATCGGCAGATTGAACATGAGTATGGGTACCAATTACAGCGGTTACCTTTCCATCAAGATAACAGGCAAGTGCTTTCTTTTCCATTACAGATTCTGCATGAAAATCTATTATTATTACTTTTGTTTTTTCTCTTAATTTTTCAATTTCTTTAAGCGCTGTTCTGAAAGGGCAATCAATTAGTGGGTGTGGCATATATAATCTGCCAAGCAAGTTGATAACGCCAATTCCCGGAGGCTCAAAATATTCCGAACCTTTTCCCGGTATAAAGGGATAATTTGCAGGTCTTAAAAATCTCCATGCTTTTTCGGATTTAGTAACCTGCATTGCATCTTCGGGTTTGTCCCATAAATGCGTTCCACAGGTAATACAATCTACTCCGTATGATATAAGTTTTTGATAGGTGTTAAGTGTTATTCCCTGACCGCCGGCTACATTTTCGCCATTCGCAATAACAAAATCTATATTATATTTCTTTTTAAATTCAGGCAAAAAGTTAGCGAGTATCCTTCTACCCGGTCTCCCAAAAACATCACCCAAAAATAATATTCTCATTTCGCAAATTCAATAGCTCTTGTTTCTCTCAAAACTACTACTTTTATTTCTCCCGGATATTTCATTTCTTTTTCTATTTTCTTTGCGATTTCTTCTGCCATATCTTGCAGTCTTGTATCTGGTACTTTTTCGGGTTGCACGATTACTCTAACTTCTCTTCCTGCTTGAATTGCGTAACAGTTTTCTACGCCGTCAAAAGACATAACGATTTCTTCGAGTTTTTGTAATCTTTCGATATATGCTTCGAATGTTTCTCTTCTTGCTCCCGGTCTTGCTCCTGATATAGCGTCTGCTGCCTGCACTATTACTGCGATTGGGGAAATAGGTTCAACATCTCCATGATGCGCTGCAATTGCATTTACAACTATTTCTGATTCACCAAATCTTTTTGCTATTTTTGCACCGATTTCCTGATGTTTACCCTGATATTCCTGTCCTGCTGCTTTGCCAATATCGTGAAGTAGAGCTGCTCTTTTTGTGGTTTCAACATCGAGTCCGAGTTCCTGTGCCATTATGGATGCTATTTGCATCACTTCGACTGAATGCTCGAGTACATTTTGTCCATAACTTGAACGGAATTTCAACATTCCTATCATTTTCACAAGTTCGGGATGAAGATTTTTAATACCTGCTTCTATTACCGTCTTTTTTCCTATTTCTTCGACCCTTCTTTCGAATTCCTGTTTTGCCTTTTCTGCTTCTTCTTCTATTCTGGCTGGATGAATTCTACCATCTCTTATGAGGCGTTCGAGTGCTATTCTTGCAATTTCCCTTCTTCTCGGGTCAAAACAGGATATCGTTACAACACCTGGAGTATCATCAATTAATAGGTCTACACCAAAAATGCTGTCAAATGCCCTTATGTTTCTTCCTTCTCTTCCTATCAATCTTCCCTTTAAGGCGTCATCAGGCAGTTCAACTGTGACCGTTGTCGTCTCAATTGTCCTTCTTGCTGCACATCTTTCGATTGCTTGAGAAATTATATTTATTGCTTCTTTTTCTGCTTCTCTTTCTGCTTTTTCCTTTATTTCTTTAATTTTTTGAGCAGCTTCCAGCCTTGCTTCTTCGAGTAAATTTTCCATTAAAATTTTCTTCGCTTCTTCTTTGGTCATCCCTGATATTCTCTGTAACTGTTCATTTGCTTCTCTTAATCTTCTGTCAAGTTCTTCGTGTTTAGCTTTTAATGACCTTTCTTTTTCTTCAATGGATTTTTCTTTATTTCTTATTTCGTGTTCTTTTCGTGCGATTATATCGGCTTTCCTTTCGATTTCTATTTCTTTTGTTCTGAGATTTTTTTCTTTTTCCTCAAATTCTTTGAACATTTTCTCTTTTTCTTTTTGCAGTGTTTCTTTTATCTTTGATTTTTCGATTCTTACCTCTGTTTTTGCAGCTTCCTTTATTCTTTCTGCTTCTTTTTTTGCTTCTAAGATTATATCTTCAGCTGTCTTTTTCGCTTCTTTTAGTCTTTTTTCTCTTATTTTGCCTGCGATATAATATCCTGCACCTATACCACAAATTCCTCCGATTATACCGGCAATAAAATATAACATTTTACCTCCTTGCCCCGCGGTGCCGTGCAAGGGACCCACCAAAAACTTTCCCAGAGCTGGGCTAATAAGTCCCTTCAGTCACGCACACCGCAGGGTTATATTTCGACTTCAGATAATAAATTTAATGCCTCTTCTATCGCCTTCTCTTTTTTCTCGTATTTCGAGCGCATCTCGAATAACTCGTCTACTATATTTAGACCCGCGAGTATGGCGAGGGAGAGAGGGTCGGTTACACCCGTCTCCTGAATTTCTTTAATTCTCTCATTAAAATAATTCGCAACCTTTAAAACATAATCCTCTGAAGGTGCTTCACAAATTAATGGAAATTTCCTATTCAATATCTCTACTTCTACCTTCATTTTCTAAGAATTTCTTAATCCTATCTCTCATCTTCCTGAGCTTTTCGCTTATTTTCCTTTTTGTATCCTTCTCTTTTTTCAGTTCTTCAATCAATTTTTTAATCTTTTCAATTAATAAATCTTCAGGTTGCAACTACCTCTTTTACTTTATTTACCAGTTCCTCAAAAGCCTTTGGTTCTTCCAGTGCCATTTCCATCAGCATTTTTCTGTTTAACTGGATATTCAGTTTCTTCAATCCGTTTATGAATGTGCTGTAATTTAAACCATGCTGTCTGACAGCCGCATTAATCCTCATTATCCATAATCTCCTGAAATCTCTCTTTTTCTCCCTTCTGTGTCTGTAAGCGTGTTTCAGAGCCTTCATTACCGCTGTTTTCGCTATCCTGTAGCAACTGCTTCTCTTTCCGTAGTATCCCTTTGCCATTTTTAACCATTTTTTCCGTCTACGCCTCGATGCAGGTGCATTAGTTGCTCTCGTCATGGCAGTCCATAAGGTAATGCTTTTTTAATTCTACCTTGGTCCTCTGGAGATACGAGTGAAGGTTTTCTCAAATGTCTCTTTCTCTTTCTTTCCTTTTTCGTAGCATAGTGGCTTTTTCCAGCCTGATGGCGCTTTAATTTGCCGGTCGCCGTCTCCTTTACCCTTTTTGCTATTGATTTTTTTGTTTTTAATTTTTGCTTGCTCATCTCTTTGGAGCTAAAACTAAAACACCCACCCTTCCTTCAATCTTCGGCTCTGTAATCACTTTCGCCGTATCTTCGAGGTCGGATATTATCCTCTTGAGAAGGTCAATCCCTTTATCCTTGAATAGTATCTGTCTCCCTTTGAAGCGCAGATTAATTCTAACTTTGTCTCCATCTTCCAAAAATTCTTTTATTTGTCTGAGTTTTATCTCATAATCATGTTCAGATATTCCCAGACTCATTCTTATTTCTTTCATTTCTTGTTGATGTTTTCTTCTTTCATCTTTCTTTTCTTTCATATATTTGTATTTTCCGTAATCCATTATTTTGCATACAGGTGGATTTTGATTTGGTGCAACCTCCACAAGGTCAAGTCCTCTTTCACGAGCCATTCTCAGAGCATCTCTTATATCGAATATTCCAAGTAATTTGCCGTTTTCATCCACCACTTTTACTTCTCTGGCTCTTATTCTTTCATTAACCCTTAAATCCTTCACACCACCCTCTCACTTATCTCTTTTTTTATTAAATTAATGAATTCGTCAAGTAAAAATTTTCCAATTTCTCCTTTTCCTCGTTTTCGCACAGATACCGTATTTTCTTCAACTTCCTTTTTGCCCACAATAAGTATATAAGGTGGTCTTTGTAAACTTGCCCTTTTTATTTTCGCAGTGATTCTATCTGCGCTATCGTCAAAATAACATCTAATTCCTTCTTTTTCAAGCTTTGCCTTTATTTTTTCACAATAATCATTTACATCTGTTACAACGGAGCAAATCCATACCTGGATGGGTGAAAGCCATACAGGAAGTGCCCCCCTGTGATATTCAAGAAGGGTACCCAAAAATCTTTCAAGCGAACCAAGTATTGCTCTGTGAATCATCACTACATTTTTCTCTTTACCATCTTTATCGATAAAAGTCACATTGAATCTTTTTGGAAGATTAAAATCAAACTGAATAGTGGGTCCCTGCCATACTCTTCCGATTGCATCTTTAAACTTGACATCAATTTTAGGTCCGTAAAAAACAGCCTCTCCTTCTGCTCTCTTATATTTCCAGCCTTTTTTATCAAGCGCTTTTGAAAGAGAATCTTCTGCTAATTCCCATTCTTCATCATTTCCTGCATACTTTTCTTTGTGATGGGGGTCTCTCACAGATAATTCCACTTTAAATTCTTTTAATCCAAAAACTCCTGTCATATATTCGACAAGGTCTAAAAGATTTAAAATTTCATCTTCAACCTGGTCCGGGCGACAGAAGATATGGGCATCGTCCTGAGTAAAGCCTCTCACACGCAATAAGCCATGCAACACCCCTGACCTTTCATATCTGTAAACTGTGCCAAGTTCAGCATAGCGAATAGGCAAATCCCTATAACTCCTCACCTGACTTTTATAAATCAAAATATGAAAAGGACAATTCATTGGTTTTAAAACATATTCTTCATCACCAAATTTACACAGACACATAAATTCTTTGTAATAATCCAGATGACCCGAAATCTTCCATAATTCTGCTTTTGCAACATGTGGTGTGTAAACTATTTGATAGCCCCTTTTTAAATGCTCTTCTTTCCAGAAATCTTCGATTATTTTTCTTATGATTCCACCTTTTGGATGCCATAAGACAAGCCCTGGACCGCACTCTTCCTGAATTGAGAATAAATCCTGTTCTTTACCTACCCTTCTGTGGTCATATTTCTTTGCTTCTTCATAATACTTTAGCCATTCATTTAATTTTTCTTCAGAATCAAATGATATTCCGTAAATTCTCTGTAAACTCTCTCTTTTTTCGTCTCCTCTCCAGTAAGCAGCTGAAACTGTTAGTAATTTAAATGCCTTAATGTAAGAAGTGGAAGGCACATGTGGACCTGTACATAAATCGACGAAATCTCCCTGTTTGTAAATCGTAATGGGTTCTTCGATTTCTTCTAATAGTTCTAATTTGAATTTCTCACCTAACTTTTCAAAAAGTTTTTTTGCTTCTTCTCGGCTTATTTTTATTCTTTCAAATTTTAAATCTTTTTTGATGATTTCTTTCATTTTTTCTTCAATTTTTTGCAAATCTTCGGGTGTTAAAGGTTTTATTTCAAAGTCATAATAAAATCCATTTTCAATGGGTGGTCCCACGCCTAACTTTGCATCAGGGAAAAGTTCTTTTACTGCCTGAGCCATTATATGAGCAGTTGAATGCCAGTAAACTTTTTTGCTTTCTTCATCATCAAAAGTAAGCCACCTTATCTCTCCTTCTTCTTCTATCTCCCTTTGTAAATCATAAATTTTGCCGTTAAATTCAACCGCTATCACATTTTTGTCATCACAGATATCAATAAATCTTTTGCCTTTTTCGATTTCTATTTCCTTACCTTTAATTTTTATTTTGATTTTCTCCATTTTCATCCAGTTTGTAAAATTTTTTCAGCTTATCGATTAATTTTTCACAATCTTCAGCATATTTTTTTACGACTTCAGGAGGCAACCATCCTTCATAATAATTTTGATGAAGATTGTTGGCACTGCCAAAGAGGTTTATAATGCCTTCCTCCTTCATTTCATCTGCTATTTCCTTTATAAATTTCCATATTTCTCCGTGGGACATTAATTTTTTACCCTTTTTATCTGCAACAGCCTTTATAAGAGTTGCAACAGCCCCCCAGTATTTTTCACCTGCCTGATTATAATTTTTATCTTTTAAAAGATTTCTCCCTTCTTTTAAATATTGAAGATGTAAATTAAGATAGTTTTCCACATCACACTCCTTTTGGTGGGCGGTGCAGGACTCGAACCTGCGACCTCCTACATGTCAAATAGGCGCTCTAACCCCTGAGCTAACCGCCCACATTCTATTATACACAAATTGTCAAGTTGTCAAGCTCAAAAATTTCTATTGACATACCTGGATAATGATTATTCTTTAAGATGCCTGTATTTCTTCTCATATTCCAGCTGGAAGCAGATGCTATCGTGAAATTTGATAGTTTAAAAATATTTTTAAATGAAGATTGCACGGGAAAAATGATAATTCATAAAAGGATTAAAATGTTATCCCCCTTTGGTATAAAAGTTCATTCGGAAAAAACTTTCTGGTATATAACACTTTATGATACTGTTAGGGTTCTTTCCGCTAAGGTTATTCATAAAGATGGTACTGTTACAACTGTTCCACCTGATAACATAAAGGATATGCCTATGCCCGCATGGAAGGGCTCAAGATTTCTTATACCTAATTTCCGTTCAGTTAAAATAATTTTCCCAACATTGTCTCAGGAAGACGAAATAGATTTTGCAGTAGAATATGTGATGAAAGTACCACCAATGGAAGGTCACTATTCGACTTTTACTTTGTTCGAAGGAGAAGACCCCATTATGGAGAAAGTTATGATATTAAAAGCTCCGGAATCCCTGAAATTTAAATATAAAATCGAAGGAAATTTAAGTGTGTCTTTTGAAAGAAAAGAAGAGGGAAATATGATAAAATACAAATGGTATGCAAGGGATATTCCACAGATTGTAAAAGAACCCTTAATGCCACCCATTCCTGATGTTGCTACAAAAGTAATTGTCAGCAATGCAAAAGACTGGAAAGAAATCTCAAGATGGTATTATAATGTCTGCGAAAAAAGATTGAAATGCGGTAAAGAATTGAAACAAAAAGTTAAAGAATTGATAGAAAATGCGAAATCTTTTGAAGATAAGGTGAGAAGTTTATATGAATTTGTCAATAAAGAGATAAGGTATGTTGAGACGAGATTAACAGGTAGATACGGTGGTTTTGTTCCGGAGTATCCTGATAGTGTTTATTACAGGAAATACGGGGTATGCAGGGATAAAGCGGGTTTACTTTGTGCAATGCTAAGGGAAGCGGGTATTAAAAAAGCCTTTATGGTGCTTACAAATCCTGTTATGCGTATTTCACATGATATTGCAGATATTTCGCGTTTTAATCATGCTATCTGTGCGATTGTCAGAGAAGACACTATAATTTATCTTGACCCTACGATTGAAAGTTCTGTTGAATTTTTATCTCCGATAGAAGCCGACAAAGATGTGCTTATCTGCACACCCTATGGCGATACTATGCGTAGGACGCCGTCTGTTCCTCCTGAAGCCAATTTAAATTATGTTGAGACGAAGATTACTTTATCCAGAGATAATGTTGCGAAGATGTATTTTAAGATGTGGGGCAAGGGCTCTACGGATATGGGTTTGCGTGCAATGTTAAAGTTTTTATCTAAGGAACAGATAAAGCAACTATTTGAACAGAGCTTCTCTACCGCTCATCCTTCTGCCAGAATTGATTCCATTCGCTTCGGCAATCCCGATGATTTCTCAAAACCGATGACCCTTGAGATTTTTGCAACGCTTCCCGATTATGCGACGATTATAGGAGATGAATGGCATCTGGGAGGTGGCAGGGTTAGTGTGAAATTTTCGCCTTCACAATTTTCACCTTTTGCACTGGAAAAAAGGAAATATCCCGTTTATTTCACTGTTAAAATGGCGAGTAAATCTATAATCGAAACAGAAATCCCCGAAAATCTAAAAATATTTTTTGTACCACGGGATACAGTCCTTGAGAATGATTATATAAAAGTAGCACGGCAAATAAAAATCGAAGATAATAAAATAATTCAAAAATCCTTCTTCTGTTTCAAAAAATCCCTAATTCCTCCGGAGGATTATCCTGCTTGTAAGGAATTTTATGATAAGATGGAAAAAGCTTTTGAGGGTGAAATTATTTTGAAAGAAAAATGATTTTTCTTTTTTTGATATTTTTCGATTTAAAAGGGGCATCCGCTGTCTATCTGCTTGAAAATGAAGTTATAAAGATTGATGGCAAAAAACAAATCTACAGATATAAAAAACACATGAAGATTTTGACGAAAAGAGGAAGAGAAAAATATGGCAACGATTATTTCCGATATCACAAAGAAGAAGATTTTAAAATCTTGCAGGTGTATACATGTGTTGATGGCAAAAAGAAACATCCCGTTAAAGGAGCTATTGGAGACCTCTCGGCATCCGAAACTTTTAAAGCTCCGCAATATGCCAATTTAATGGCAAAAACGATAGCTTATCCCGATGTAAATCCGGGTAGCGAGATATTTATTGAATTTGAAAAAGAGAAGAAGATAAAAGGAAAATTGATGCTTTATGATAAAGTGCAGATGAAAAAAAGTGAACCAATAGTTCATAAAGAGTTGAAAATAATTTTGCCAAAAAAACAATATTTTAAATACAAGATTGAAGGTGATATTATAAAGTTTGAAGAAAAAGATAGTGGTAAATTTAAAATTTACAGATTCTGGGTGGATTCTGTTGATAGGTATATTGCCGAACCTTTCTCTCCGCCATCAGCTGATATAACTCCTAATGTTCAATATACCACATTTAAAACATGGAAAGAAGTTGCCGATTACCTGAGAAAAGAGTTTAATAAATCTCAAAAAGGGATGAAAAAATTGAAGAAATATTTGACCACAGATAGTTTGTATCTCATTTATGAATGGGTTACGAAAGAATGGCGTGATATCCCTATAGCTCTTTCTTTCGCAGGTTTCAAACCAACCAGATGCTCTAAAATATATGTAAATAAATATGGTGATATAAAAGATAAATGTGCACTTTTGATTGCATTTTTAAAATTGTGCGGTATAAAAGCTTATCCTGCTTATTTTTCGAAATTTGAGATAGATACAGAGATACCTATGCCATTATTTACCGATATGCTCGTAGCGGTTCCGCAAAAAGCGGGCTATTTACTGCTTGACCCCAAGCTTCCTCTTCCTGAGATACAGGAAGGTGGTATTTTTGGCATATTAAAAGGATTTAATGAAAATTTTGTTCTCCGCAGTAAGTTTGCAGGCAGGAAATTATTTATCGTGAAAGATAAAGGTTTTGAATTTTATCGTGTTCCTTTACCAGATTTTGATAATTCCTATACAAAGGTTTTTATGAAAGGCGAAATTGATAAAAATTTTAACCTCGAAGGTGAATTTATGTGTGAGGTAAGAGGTTCTTTATCTCGTTTATATCGCAGGATTTTTATGCGAAAAAGCAAAGAAGAGATCGATAAGTTGATGCAGGGTTATACAAACAATATCAAGCAGGGAGCGAAATTAATTTCTTATGAGATAAAGGGAGTTGAAGATTTAAATTCTGCTGTTGAAATAAGTTTAAAATTCATAGCACCCGATTATTTAAGGCATTCGTATTTAAACCGTTATAATTTTGGTTTACCTGCGAATATATTGGGGACAGGTAGAGAGGCAATGTATTTATCAATTAAAGAAAGACATTATCCTCTTGTAATTGATATACCATTTTTGTCAAAATATAAAGTATGTGTGAAATTGCCGGAAAACATTAAAATCGTTTATCTGCCACAAAAATATGAATATGAAGATGACTTAATATATTGCAAAATTCTGTATGAAGAAAAAAATGATAGTTTGATTTGCGAGAGAGAATTTGGCTTTAAGAAGAAGGAATATTCTTTACCCGAATATGAAAAGATTTTAGCAATTTATAAAGAATTTGCTTCCCCCAAAAGATATTTTGTGATATTTGAAAAGAAGTGAAAATATCTGTGATAATCGTGAATTATAAGACATCGGAATTTACAAAAAATCTCGTAAGGAATTTGAAAAAATATTTAAAATTAGAAAATGAGATAATAGTGGTTGATAACAGTGGTGATTGCAATTTGGATGGTGTTATTTATATTTATCCTTACAGGAATGTTGGATTTGCCCGTGCCTGCAATCTTGGTGCGAAGTTAGCAAAAGGCGAATATTTACTTTTCTTAAATCCAGATGTTATCCCGGAACTCGATGCTATCGAGAAATTACTCAGCTTTGCAGAGAAAAAGGAAGATGCTGGAGTTGTGACAGGTAAATTATTGAATTTTGATGGTAGTTTGCAGTTATCTTTGCGTCGTTTTCCAACGATTATGAGGGTTGCTTTTGGGCGGAAATCTATTTTGCGAAAGATTTTTCCAAAAAGCAGGTTTTCGAGAGAATATTTGATGTACGATGCAGATTATGAAAAGGTGCAGGAAATTGAGTGGTCAAGGGGTGCTGTTTTTTTAATAAAAAAAGATGTTTTCTGGAAAGCAGGTGGATTTGATGAGAGATTTTTTTTGTTCTGTGAAGATGTGGATTTGTGTTACAGATTAAAGAAGATGGGCTATAAAAATTATTATTATCCCGATGCTATTTTTTATCATAAATTTGGAGCAGTTGTGGAAAAAGATTGGGCAAAAGCTTTTCTCCATCATAACATTTCGATGTATAAGTATTTCAAAAAGCATTATGGATTTAATTTTTTTACCGATATTTTTGTGATTTGTGGTCTTTTCTTAAGGTTAATTCTTATTTTTCTGGTGGAGGGGGGTAGAAGATGTATTACTGGCTTATTTTCATAGCTGTTGCCGTTATAAGTCAGATATTGAAGTTTATAATATACTGGATTAAGGATAAGAAGCCCGATTTCAGGAAGCTCGTTGAGCCCGGTGGTATGCCTAGTGCCCATACTTCATCTTTTGTAGCTTTAACCACAGCAATTGGTATTGGAGAGGGGGTCGGTTCTTCTGCATTTAGCATTTCACTTTGTCTTACATTGTTTATAATGTATGAAGCAGGGGGTTTACGGCGTGCAGCAGGCAGGCAAGCCGAAATCCTAAATAAAATAGTGCAGATGCTATTTAAGGAGCATAAATTTCCTTATGTTCCTTTAAGAGAAATATGGGGGCACACACCCTTGGAGATATTGTGCGGTGCTTTTCTGGGCGTGTCCCTTGGTTTTCTTTTCTCTTATATTTTCTGATTAAATTTGACAAAAATTTTTAAAAATTTTTTCTTGACACTCCCGAAAGCGGTTTATAATTAAAAAATGAAAAAATTTTCTGTGATAATTTTTCTTTTTTCGTTACCCCTCTATGGGGTACTTAGAACTTGGAATGGTTCCACTGATTCTGACTGGCATAGAGCGAGTAACTGGATACCTAAAGGAGTGCCTACCACTGCGGATAGTGTTAAGATTCCAAGTTTAGCATCGGGTCGCAGTTGTCCGCGCATTTTTTCGGACGACGCTGAATGCGGTTGGCTCATAATTGAAGATGAATCGCTTACCGTTGATAAAAATCTGTCAGTTGAACACGATGTAATAATTCGTTCAAATGGTATTTTAAGATTAAACTCTAATTATACTATCTCCGTGGGAGGACATTGGATCGATGAAGGAACTTTACGGCAAATTGATGGCACCATAGAATTTGAAGAAGGAGCGGTCATTCATAATGAGGGAAGATTCAAAAATATTTTAATCTCGGGCGAAATTTCAATTAACGATGGAGATAGTGCGAAGACTGACAGTTTAAAGATAATATCTTCGGGTATTTTAAATGCAGGTAACGATACGAGGTTGATAATATGTAAAAAATGGGAAAATAATGGTGTATTCAATTATGGCACGGGTACGGTCGTCCTTGCCGGTGATATGGGCGTACCCGATGAGACCTATTATAACCTTGAAATAGCAGGTGAGTGTACTTTGAAGACAGATATAACCTGTGAAAATGATTTTGTAGTTACTTCTACTGGTATCTGTCGAGCAGAGGATGAGACTTTGACAGTAAAAGGCGATTTTAAGGTAGTGAACTTTGATTGTGGAACAGGTTGTGTGATATTTGCAGGAAGTAGCGTAGAGACTTTACAAGTTACAGGTGCTACATCTTATTTAAATGATCTTGTGATAAATGCAACAGGTACTGTTATCCAGGTTACTTCAATAACGGTTCAAGGAAAATTCGTTTTGAAGAATGGCACTTACAATCAAAATGGCAATACAATAAATCTTTCGGGAACAGAGTGGTTAGAAGAAGCAGGCACTTTCCAGCATGGTCAAGGTAAAATAAGTATTTCAACAACAAATTCTTTGTTTAAAGTAACACAGTTATCAACAAATAGTTTTTATGACTTTGAGGTGCTTTCGGGTGATACAATTCGAATGTTGTCCGATCTCACTATTGATGGTGATTTTACATTGGAAAATGCCTATTTTGACCCACAATCATATGTATTGAAAGTGAAAGGTAATTTTGATGTTACAAATGGAGAATTTAAGCCAAATGCAGGGCGTGTTGAACTTGGTGGAAACACACATACATATATTTACACTTCACCGCAAAATCATTTTTATAACTTATGGATTGTTGCAGATACAGTAGAAGCTGAAAGTTGTATTGCAATTTATGGTGATTTTTCAATTCAAAATAATGCAACATTTATACCCTCGCCTTACAGAGATACTGTAAAAGGAGATTGGTCTGATGCGGGCGGTATTTTCAAAGCATCTCAAGGAGGCATTGTTTTCTGTGGAGTTAACCAGCAAATTACACAGGGTGCGGGCAACTATTTTAATGATTTAATCTTAAGACCCACAAATACTGTCACAGCATTAAGTAATATAACTGTGAATGGTGCACTTTATCTTGAAAGTGGGAAATTTGACCCAGGTTCATATACTCACAGGATAAGTGGGAATTGGGATGATACGCAAGTTGAGTTTACACCGACAGCAGGAGAAATAATTTTAACCGGAGCAAATCCTCAGATAACAACATCATCTACAAATAATTTCTATTCTTTAACAATTGATGGAGGAAACGCAGTAGCAAATACGAGTCTTAGAATTTTTGGCGATTTTAAGATAATAAACGGTGGAAGCTTCGACCCTGGAAATTATGTTGACACAATAAAAGGAGATTTCGATGTATCAGGGGGTGCATTTTCTCCTTCAGCTGGCGAAATAGTATTTGCAGGCACATCTCCTCAAATTAATCTTGGTTCGGGTAATAAATTTAATAGGTTAACGATAAATGTGACAGGTACAGCTTTAATGAGCAGCAAATTAATAGTGGATAGTTTACTAAAAGTTGTTTCAGGAGAATTTGATCTTTCAACAGGTTACTACGATACTTTAAAAGATAGCGTCTATATTGGTCAATCGGGTGAGCTTAATGTATCAGGTAGTGATCTAGTGGTGGTAGGCAATCTTGTGAGTGATGGAGTTTTGCATCTTTATGGTAGTTCTATTTTAAGGTTAGCAAAAGGAGTACTTATAAGAGAAACAGGTTCGTTTATCTCGGAGGGAGCAGCGCCTACAGTTACATCCATATCTCCATCAACTTACTATTCATTTAAAATAAGGGGAACTGTAAACATTACAAAACTTTATTTCAGTTATGCTAATAGTGAAGGAATGGTAATAGATACGCCAGCAGTTATACAAAATATTTCCAATGTTATTTTTGAGAATGTTGAACCTGGTGGTAATCCGAGCACTCATTTGCATATTTATAGGCAAGGGACTTACAATGTTACTTTAATAGGTTTATATTTTGATGCTACATGTGATACAAATATCCATGCTGATGGTGCAGGTGGTAATGTTAAAATTTTTGTGTCGGGGTATAGCGGTCCTAAAGCAGGAGAGGCTTACGATGAAGAGACAAATGGTGCGGAGATAAAATGGCTCATACAGAAACGCTGGACAGGAGCGGTTGACTCTTTGTGGAGTAATCCCAATAACTGGAAGCCAGCAGGAGTACCAGATGAATCTTCAGATGTAGTAATACCAGATACTATAAGAGACCCTGTGCTTGATGTTGCAGGATATGCTTTTAGTGTAAAGATAAATCCAGGTGCAAAGTTAAAATTGAAGTCAAATGTTCTTTACATCTTTGGTAATTTTGAAGATAACGGTAAGCTGATTCCCGGGACAGGTAAATTATGTTTCAGAGGTGAATATAATCAATCTATAAAGATAACGGATAGCAGTTCAATTTATGACCTTGATATTTATAAACTAGCAGGGAAAGTTGTTGCCTATTCTTCGCTCGATATAGATGGTAAGTTAAGAATAAGGGAAGGTGAATTTGACCCCCAATCTTTTACTCATACAATAGCTGGCGACTTTGAAAATATAAGTGGAGTGTTTAGGGCAGATGCAGGTACTTTTATCTTCGATGGAGATACACAAAGGATAACACTATTAACAGGAGATTACTTCAACAATCTTGTTATAAATGTGTCAGATACAGTATGGGCGCTTTCGGATATTACTGTGAAAGGAAACTTTGAGATACAAGGAGGATGTTACGATGCCGGAAGTTATACACATAGAGTAGGTGGTGATTACGATGATACTGGAGGAAGATTATTAACTTCTGGCAAGTTTGTATTTGATGGTGATTCTTCAAATGTATGGCAAGGTGCGAATAATCAATTTGCTGATGTTGAAATAAATGTTACAAATTGTGTAGTAGCACAAACTTCTTTAAAGATCACAGGTGATTTTACAATTTTGGGTGGAGAATTTATTCCTCAGTCTTACACACATTACATAGAAGGAAATTGGGATGATAGGCAGGGTAAGTTTGCACCATCGTCTGGAGAAATCGTATTTAATGGAACAGGAATTCAGGTAATATATCAAGACACTTCAAAGAATAACTTTTATAACCTGAAGATATCTTCAAATTGTCAGGCGCTTACTCCTTTGAAAATTTTTGGTGACTTTACTCTTTCATCAGGCAGTTTTGTACCCGGTAGCTACATAGAGATAAAAGGTGACTGGGTGGATACCGGTGGTACATTTACGCCGACATCAGGGATCGTGCATTTCACAGGGATAAAACAAGATGTTAAAACAGGTAGTGGAAATAACTTTTACAATGTGAAGGTAGAAGTAGAAGATTCATTAAAAGCTCAATCTTCATTAAATGTTGATGGTTACTTTAAGATACTTTCGGGCGTATTTTATCCTGATTCTTATACTCACTATATAGGCGGTACATGGTGGGATTTGGGAGGTGTATTCAATCCTTCTTCTGGCAAAATAGTACTTGATGGATATGCTGACTCTATTTATCAGGATACAACCAAGAATGCCTTTTATAATCTTGAGATAAATACTGCTTATTCGAAGAAAGCAAACACAGGAATAATTGTGAAAGGTAACTTTGTTATAACACAAGGTGAGTTTATTCCGCCTCAAACAGTAATGAAAGTTTATGGAGATTGGGATAGTAGAGGAGGTATTTTCCATGCGACTTCAGGTTGGATTGGTTTTCCCGGAAAATCAAATATTTACCTTGGGACAGGCAATTACTTCTATAACTTTGGAATAAGCACATCCGATACTATAAAAGCGCAAGATTCTCTGAATATTCATGGAATGTTTTGGATCTATCAGCAAGGTGTATTCGATGGAGGTAACTTTACTCACAGAATAAAAGGTGATTTTAAATCAGCAGATGGAAAGCTTCTTGTGAAAAATAGTAAAATTATTTTGAACGGAGAGGTACAGAATATAGACATTGGGACAGATACTTTGTATCTACTTGTGATAGAAAGTGATACAGTAAAGGCACAAAGTAATTTGATGGTTCTTGACAGTACAAAAGTAAAATCGGGTGTTTTAATACTCAATTCAAAAGGTTTACTAACGGGCAAAATGGAAATAGGACAATCAGGTGGTGTGGTGATGAAAAATTCTGGCGGAGGCATAGCAGCGGATACTGTGATAGTTGCAGGTTTAATGAAAATGGAAGGAGCAGCACAGTTACAGCTGGTAAAAGGGATAGAAGTTGCATCAACAGGTAAATTTGTAACGAGAAGCGTAGGAAATGCTCAGCCATTGATAACACATCGAAATTCAGGACAATATTATGGCTTTGGAGTAAAAGGTGAAATTGATGTTGAAGGTGCAATTTTCAGATACTTAAATTCAAATGGTTTATACATTTATCCAGCAGCAACATTGACAGATCTTTCGAGTGTTCGATTTGATAGTTTACAGCGCACAGCAGGTACCGATAGATTTCTGCAAATTTATAGAAGTGGTACTTTTGATAAAACTATTTATGACCACTATTATGATACCGTTTATGCAGGTGATGTTAATATTCACATAGATGGTGGTGTATCCACTACGGATACTGTAGCAAAGTTAAAAGTTTTCTATTATGCTGGTAGTGGAGCTGGAGAAGCGTATGATGAGGAGACAAATGGAGGTGCTGTTTTGTGGACAATGGGTAAAGTGTGGGTTGGAGGTACGGGTGCCCCCTGGCCAGCAGGTACTCACTGGAGATGGAGCAAAGCGCATAACTGGGATCCACCGGACGATATTCCTAAACTCAACGATAAAGTCCTAATACCTCAAAGGTCTGTATATCCACATGTTGACACTTTGCACGCAGAATGTGCATCAATACTTTTACTTTCTTCAACAATGCTATATGTAGATACTGTATGTACTTTGAATGTATCAGGAGATGTTGAATTAAAATCCGGTGCGAAGATTGTGCAAGATTCGAATAGTGTGATAAGAGTAGGAGGCAACTGGAAAAATATGGGAGGAGTATTTGATCAGCGAAGCGGTTTAGTTGAATTTTATGGTGCCAACGCAAAGATATGGAGTACTACATTTTTAAATATAAAAATCACAGGAGCAGGTGTTGGTATCGCAGATGGCGAAACAGTAAAAGTAACAAATAGTTTTAACTTATTGTCAGGAGCTACATTTTATGGAGGAAACAACGCAGTATTTGATGTAAAAGGTTGGAACAATTCAGGTGGAACATTTGATTGCCAAACAGGTGAAGTTATCGTTAGGGATACAATAGTGCCAAATGAAGTATTTTACAATCTCACAATAGGTGCTAATGCGAAGATACCTTATACGAAGCTTGTGGTGAAGAATGATTTGAAGATATTATCAACAAAGACATTAAGAGCACTTAATTGTACATTATATGTTGGTGGTGATTTCATGAACAATGGAAGTTTTGATGCAGGTTCTGGAATAGTGATTTTTAATGGCACAGGAAATCAAGAGATAAAAGGGAATGCAATAACATTCAATAAATTAATTGTTGATAAGACAGGAGGTGTTCTTTATGCGAAGACATCAATCACGGTTACAGATTTTAAATTGAGGCAAGGAGAATTTAATCCCGGTAACTTTACTCATTATGTGAAGGGTAATTGGGATGATGCAGGAGGAGTGTTTACACCGGATTCCGGAATGATAGTGATATGTGGAACAGGCAAACAACAAATAAAGCAAGGAACAGGGAATAATTTCTATAAGCTAAAAATTGCGTTACAAAATGCTCAGGATACAGTTGAATTTGCGTCATCTATCGATGTAAACTCTGAATTTATAATGCAAAATGGTGTAATAATTCCGGGTGCTTACACTCATTACATTTGTGGCAACTGGGATGATGCATTGTGTACATTTAAACCATCACAGGGTGAGATAGTGCTTGATGATGCAGATACCATATACATAAAACAGGGTGCAAATAACAATTTCGCAAATCTCACCATAAATACCGGAAGTGTAGTTAATCTTGAGACAAATATAAAAGTAAATAACTTTACTTTGCAGAGTGGATATTTGAAAGATGCCGTAGCATGTACTTTATGGGTGGATGGTGATTGGATAGAAGCAGGAGGAAATACTGACTTTGATGCAGCGACAGTAATTTTGCAAGGAAGCACAAAAGATTTACAATTAAATACAGGTAGCAAGCTATGGAATCTTGTGATAGATGTAGGCAGCACAGATACTGTTGAATTTAAGTCACAGATAGATGTAAATGGTGACTTTGTGATGAAATCGGGTGTTATACTTCCTGGTGCTTATACTCACTATATTGCGAGTGATTGGGTCGATACTCTATGTGAGTTTGTGCAAACAGAAGGTGGTGTGGTGCTTGATGGAATATCACCTGTTATTTATCAGAAAGAAGGTAATAAATTCAACAATTTGACAATTAATGTATCTGGAGTTGCTACTGCGAAGACTAAACTTTTAATAGGTGGTGATTTTACATTGCAACAGGGTACATTCTCTATAGAAGATACTGTAATATGCGGAGGTAACTGGTCGGATGCAGGAGGAACATTTACAGACCTTACAGGAACAGTGAAATTGATAGGAGAAAATGCCACTATAAATCAGGGTGCAACAAATCATTTTAATAATCTAATAATTGAAGGGACAGGAAGAATAGAAACGCAGACAAATATAACAGTAAAAGGTAATTTGAGAATAATTTCAGGAACATTTTATCTTGGTGATGCTTTAACCCATACCGTAGATGGCAAGGTAATAGCGGAAGATTCATTACATCTTGGACAGAGTGAGTTAAAAGTGAGTGATTCTTTGATAATAAAAGAAACAGGTGTCCTTTATATGGAGAATCAATGTGTACTTACGCTAGGAAAAGCGGCTTTGATTGACGGCAAATTTGAGGCATTCGGTACGACGCCTAAAATTCAGAATGATGGAATAAATTATTATAGTTTTAAAGTAAGAGGAGAAATCGAAGTTTTGCGCCTTGTATTTTCAGGAGCCGATGTCAATGGTATGTATATTGATACAAGTGCTACAATAATTGATCTTTCGAATGTATCATTCCAGAGTGTACAACCGGGAGGCAATCCGAGCAGGCATTTACAAATTCATAGAAATGCCGATTTTGAGAAAGAATTTCTTGGCTGCTCCTTTGATGCTTCATGTGATACAAATGTTTATGCAAATGGTTATGGTAATTCGGTAAGGTTAATTTTCTCAGATTATTCTGGTCCCAAGGGAGGTGAAGATTACGATGAGGAAGTCAATGGTGCAGAAATTATCTGGATGATAAAGAAAGTATGGACAGGGGCGCAAGATACTTTGTGGAGTAATCCGTTTAACTGGGATCCAGTTGGTCTGCCAGCAGATACAGAAGATGTGGTAATACCAGGAGGACTTACAAATTACCCTGTTCTTGATATGGATGATACAATTGCTTCCTTAAACATCGAAACAGGTGCAAGATTTAAAGAAGGACCCGGAGGTTCCTATACTCTCGTTATAAAAGGAAATATGCATAATATGGGAAGATTTGATGCAGGTGACGGGACTATAGAATTTACAGGACTTGCAAATCAAATAGCACTCGGAGATTCAGGAGAATTTTACAACCTTGTTATCAATAAGCAAACAGGAAGCATAACAGCAGGTGGTCCAATAATTATAAAGAACAATATTACATTGAAATCGGGAGAATTCATACCAGGTGTTTACACACATATAGTAGGTGGTGGATGGTATGAAATAAATGGAACTTTCAGACCGACTTCCGGAAAAATATTGTTTAACGGACAAAATGCAGTTATCAAACAGAAAGAAGGAAATTACTTCCATAATATAGAAATAGATGTTGATAATAATTTAACATTACAAACAGATGTAGTTGTAAAAGGAGATGTCAAAATTACATCGGGTCAATTAATACTCGATACTTTCGAATTGCAGGTAGAGGGCAACTGGGATTCCGAAACAGGTGTAATACAGGATTTAACGGGAACTGTGATATTTGCAGGTAATAAGCAACAAATAAATGTTAGTGCAAATGATTACTTCAACAATTTAGTGATACAGGCAAATGATACCGTTACAGCACTTGATTCTATAAAGATTATGGGTGATTTTAAAATATTGCAGGGAGTTTATTATGCTCAATCTTATACCCACAGAATAGGCGGTGATTTTTATGCAATAGGCGGATACTTTAAACAAGATGCAGGTAAGGTTATCTTCATTGATTCATCACAAATTTATACAGATGATGAAATTTTCAACGATTTTGTATGTGAAGGAACAGCGATCGCAAAAAGTAATCTGCAAATAAATGGCGATGTTGAAATCAAAGGAAAATTCATACCGGGTGATTATACTCACACAGTTAATGGTAACTGGATTGATACTCTCGGAGAGTTTAAAGCACAGGAAGGCGAGATAATACTTTCCGGTGTTAATAAAGGTATTTATCAGGGTACAGGTAATAACTTTTATAATCTTACGATTTCTGGAAACATAACGGCATATACTTCTATAAATGTTGATGGCGATATTACAATAACAGGTACATTTAACCCTGGTAGTTTCACGCATCGGGTGGCAGGTGATTGGGATGATGAGGGAGGAATATTTAATCAAATATCAGGAACAATAATTTTTGACGGAGTTACACAGCAGATAAATACAAAGGCAGGTAATTACTTCAATAATGTAATATGTGAGGTTACAAATAAACTTATAGCAGCAGATTCACTGGATATAAATGGCGATTTTGTGATTTTATCCGGTGAATTTGTACCAAATGCATATACTCATAGAATTGGAGGCAACTGGGCAGATACCGGAGGAATATTTATAGATACAACTTCGACCATAATATTTGATGGAACGAAACAGAAGATTTATGCAAAAATTGGTAATCATTTCAACAATGTGAAAATAAACCCTTCGGATACTGTATGGGCTATGACAGCACTGAAAACAGAAGGGTACTTTGCAATATTGTCAGGAACATTTATACCCGGTAACTTTACTCATGAAATAGGCGGTGATTGGTATGATAAAGGAGGAGTATTTAAACCTACAGGTGGGACAATAATTCTTAATGGTGAAAATCCGCACATTTATACATCTGCGACAAATAACTTCTATAATTTAACAATAGATGTTACAGGAGTAGCAACAGCGGAAGATGGTCTTAATATAAATGGAGCATTGCTGATAAACGCAGGTGAACTATATCTTTCAGATGGGTTAACACATAAAGTAGCTTCCGGTGTAAATGTTTATGGAACGCTTGATCTTGGTACATCTGTACTTGAAGTAGGAACAGGGCTTAATGTGCAATCAGGAGGGGTGCTTAAATTAATAGGAAGCCCGGCATTGAAGCTGGGAACACAACTTTACATTGCAAATGGAGGAAAGATATTTACTTCGGGTTCTCCGGAAATTACTGCAAAAGATACAACAAAACCCTTTGATTTCAATGTCTATGGAGAACTCGAAATAGATGGTTTAACCATATCTTATATAGATACAGGAGGCTTATGTATTTATAATCAGGCACAGATTACGAGGTTAGATGAAGTAAAGTTTACAAATCAAAGAGGCACGGGACATAGAGTTTATATGCAAATTTATAGAAATGCTGATTTTAACGCTACATTTAGTTTGCATTCTTATGATCAATACTGTGATACAAATGTTTATGCTGACGGTGGTGGTAATAATGTTGATATAATAATGAGTGGAGCAAGCGGAAGTAAAGCGGGTGAAAACTATGATCATGAAGTTAATGGTGCCAATATTGAATGGACGAGTGCAGATGTGTGGGTTGGAGGAACAAATAGCAGCTGGTGGGATGCAGTAGCTGCTGGTCTGCCTGCGAGTCACAATGCCAAAAACTGGTCATTAGGAAGACCACCTGTAGATACAGAACTCGTAATAATACCAGCAAATGCGAATAATAATTATCCAATTTTAAATATCACAGATACATGTGCAGGAGTGTTGATAAAGAGTGGAGCAAAGCTTACAATGAATTCGGATAAAATATTACATGTGCAGGGTGATTTTACAATTAAAGGTCAATTTGATTTATCAGATGGAACATTGTTTGTATGGAATGACTTTACAAATGATGGCGTATTCAACCATACAGGTGGATGGGTTGTAATAGAGTCAACAGGGGTAATTTCAGGCAAATGCACATTCTATAATTTGAAGTTTGCGGATAATTCAAATGTAAGTGTAAATTATGGCGATACTTTGAAAATTACAAATAATTTCATAATAGGCACAAATGCAGATTTCCATGGAGGAACAAATACCTTGATACAGGTTTATAGCTGGAATAATTCCGGTAAATTCCATTATGAGCAAAGCACGGTTGAGTTTCTTGCAGATATGACATTACCACAGGATACATTTTATAACCTTGTAATAAATGCAATAGACAGTCTGAATGCTGAGCTGATATGCATGAATGATTTACACATCAAGCAAACATTGAAAGGAAAAGGGTATACGATTTATGTTGGAGGTGACTGGATAAATGACGGTAATTTTATTCACGGAGGTTCTGATGTTGTATTTAATGGTGGAAGCGACCAATATGTAAAGGGTGGTTTAAGCGCATTTGATAAGATAATAATAAATAGCACAGGCGGGGAATTAATTGCACAAGATGGATTGACAATAGAAGGTGATTTTATGATTTATAAAGGAGGATTTGAGCCTTCATCTTATACTCATTATGTAAAAGGTGACTGGGTGGATACTGGAGGTATATTTAGACCTTCTGCAGGCAAAATTGTGTTCAATGGAGCAGTGCAACACATTTTGACGGATGCAGATAATTACTTCTACGAGATGGAAATAAATGCAGATAGTGTCTACTTTGATTCGCCTATAGATGTTAATGGTGCGCTTTACATGTTATCAGGAGTGATAGAGCCGTGGGGTTATGTGCACGAGATAGCAGGTGATTGGGTTGATACAGCAGTTATATTTACACAAGATTCTGGGAAGATAATACTGGATGGAAATAAATTTAAGATAATTCAAGGTTCAAATAATAACTTTGCTAATCTTGAAATTAGAGCAAGTGATACCGTATTTGCACAGAGTGCATTGAAAATTTACGGTGATTTCATGTTATCTTCGGGTATATTTGAAGCAGGTTCTTACACCCATACGGTGCGGGGTGACTGGATTGATACGGGAGGGGTATTTACAGCAGAAGAAGGAAAGATATTGTTCGACGGTAAAGAAGGAGAAATATGGCAAGGCGCAAATAATTACTTTGCAAATATTGAAATAAAAGTTCAGGATACTTTGAGTGCAAAAACAAATATAACCCTTAAAGGAGATTTTGTTTTGAATTCCGGGGTATTTGATGCACCTTCGCTTATTAAAGTAGGAGCAGACTGGATTGACACAGGAGGAGTGGTTGTATTCCCAGCAAATGCTGATGTCTGGTTTACAGGAAGTGTATCAAATGTGCTACAGGATACTGTTAAAAATAGATTCCAGAATTTCACAATTAAAACATCCAATACTTACTTAAAATCATCAATCATCTGTGAAGGTAATCTTACGATAGAGTCTGGAAGTTTAAATCCCGGGAGTTATACCCATATCGTTTATGGAAACTTTACATCTCAAGGGGTCTTTACGGCTGACTCCGGCAAATTTGTATTTAGAGGGGATGCTTCTGCGCAGGTAGAATTAGCAAATGGTAATTACTTCAATACAATTATAATAGAAAAGAATTTATCTCAGTTAACAGCATCTTCTGCTCTTACATTAAAAGGAGACTTCATACTGAAGAAAGGAACATTTTATGCAGGTAGTTATACTCATACTGTTGAAGGTAACTGGATTGATACAGGAGGGGTTTTCCAGCCTACAGATGGTAAAATTGTATTAACAGGAAGAACATCAAAAATTTATCAGGGTGAAAATAATTACTTTGCAAATCTTGATATAACTCCAAACCTTACAGATACGATAATAGCAGAAACGCCTATTAGAGTGAAGGGCGATATCACAATAAGCGGTGGAAGATTTGAACCCGGGGCATTTACTCATATAATCGAAGGTAATTGGAACGACCAAAATGGTAAATTTAATCCAACAGCAGGTGAGATAAAATTTGAAGGTGATACCATAGAAATTATCACATCTTCGCAAAACAATTTCTACAACCTGACATTAAACTCTCAAAAAGTTACTCCATTAACCGGTCTTAAAATAAATTCAAAATTAAAGTTACTCACAGGAGAACTTGATATACAAACAGGAGTACATACAGTTGAAGATAGTGTGATAATTTCCGGCAATTTAAAGATGACAGGCGGAGAATTGAGAGGAAAATATATTGTGATTAATGATACTTTAATAATGCAGGGAGCATCTATTTTGAAAGTAGGAGAAACATTTAAGGCGCAGGAAGGTTCTTATTGTGAGTTTACAGGTTTGACACCGCAAATAACTGCACTCGATACATTGAATCGCTTTTCATTTAGATTTTCAGGAAAATTAAATTGTGAAAGATTGAAATTCTCATATGCGGATAGTGATGGATTCTATATTGACACACTTGCAGAAATAATTAGTTTGAATAATGTGAGTTTTGAGAAAGTGGGTAATAAAGGGAAACATCTGCAAATTTACAGGAAAGGTCTATTTATTCAAAACTTCACAGGTTGTTATTTTGATGCATCTTGCAGTGTGAATGTTTATGCAGATGGTGGTGGAGATTCTACAGTGATTTATATGGTAAATTATTCGGGTGCAAAAGCAGGTGAGAGTTATGATGAAGAGGTTAATAAAGCTCACATTTACTGGATTGCGCAGAGAGTATGGCAGGGAGATGTTGATAGTTTATGGAGCAATCCCAATAACTGGTCGCCACCAGGAGTGCCTACGGATACAGAAGATGTCGTAATACCAGATACTGCTGTTAGATTCCCATACCTCGATACGAATGCATATTGCATGTCCCTTAGAATAGACGATAGCGCTTATTTACATTGTGATACATTTAAACTGTATTTAAAAGGAGATTTAATAGTAAATGGAACACTCTATGCAGATTCAGGTGAAATAATATTCTGTGGAGATTACCAGCAGGTAATAAATCTAACACCGCAAAGTTACTTCTATAATTTAACGATTAATAAGAATTCGGGAAAAGTGCTATGTCAGTCACCGATTAATATAAAAGGCGATTTTGTGTTGCTGAAAGGCGAATTTTCACCAGCAAGTTATATCCATTATGTTGAAGGAAACTGGATAGATACAGGAGGAACATTTACAGCTACAAGTGGTGAAATAAGATTTACCGGTAATTCAGAAATATGGCAGGCACAAGATAATAACTTTGCAAATATTAAAATAGCAGGTACTGTAACTGCAAAAACACCGCTGAAGATCTATGGGGATATAACGATAACAGGTACATTCAATCCAGATACCTTTACCCATGAAGTTAAAGGCGATTGGAGTGATGTATTGGGAACATTTCATCAAACAGGAGGAAAAATAAAGTTTACAGGAAATTATCAGAAAATCACCTCAAGTCAGACAAACTACTTTAATAATGTCGAGATAAATTGCCTTACAAGTGTGGAAGCTTTTGATTCTTTACATGTGCATGGTGATTTTGTAATAAATAAAGGTAAATTTATTGCAGGTAGTTTTACGCATTATATTGGTGGTGATTGGGTGGATACGGGAGGGACATTCAATCCGGTTGGCGGAAAAATAGTCTTAACAGGAAAAGGTGAAATATGGCAAAAAGCAAGTAACTATTTCATAAATCTTGAGATCGATGGCGATACAATATGGCAGAAGACAGATATCTTTGTAAAAAATGATTTTACTGTAAAATCGGGAGTCTTTATACCGTCCGATAATGTCCTTGAAGTACGGGGTGATTTTGATGCTTCAGGAGGCGAATTCAAAGCAGATGATGGTACTGTTTATCTTGCAGGAGGTGCGCAGCAGATAAAATTAGGCACAGGAAATTATCTTTATAATTTGAGTATGGCGCCAACTGCATCTGTAACCGCACTTGATAGTTTAGTAATTAAAGGAGATTTAACACTTTTATCAGGAGAGTTTATACCTGGCAGTTATACTCACAGGATTTACGGTGATTGGAATACAGTATCAGGTACATTTGCACCTACATCGGGTAAGGTTATCTTCTTGGGAAGCAAATCTACAGTCAAATTGGGCAATGGGAATAATTTCTACGATATAAAGATTGAAAAAACAGATACTTTAAAAGCACTATCTAAATTACGGATTTATGGAGATATAGAGCTTGCATCGGGTATATTTGTCCCAGATACATTTACTCATACGGTAAAAGGTGATTGGATAGAAACAGGATGCACATTTAGACCAACGGGAGGAAAGATAATATTTGCAGGAACATCCCAAAATATTACACAATTGACCCAGAATAATTTCTATAGTGTGATTGTGAAATCAACCGGAACAGTGACAGCACAGAGTTCACTAAGGATATATGGAGATTTTGTAATAGAAGCAGGAGAATTTGTGCCAGGTACTTACACGCACTATGTGAAGGGTAACTGGAATGATACTCTCGGTACATTTACGCCATCAGCAGGTGAAATTATACTTTGCGGAGAAAATCAGGAAATATATCAGAAATCGACAAATAATTTCTATGATGTGATAATAGATTCAGGAACACAGGTTGTTACAAAGACAGGCACTCAAATAGATGGAAAATTGTGGATTAAGAAAGGGAAATTTGATTTCGTGAATAGAAGACACACTATTAGAGATTCGATAATTGTTGATAGTATTTTAACACTCAATAGCTCTGTTGTCAGTGCTAACTCTTACATAATTGTGAATTCCGGAGGTCTCTTACAGCTTAGTGGCAGTTGTACACTTAAAGTAGCAGATACATTGTTTATCGAAAATGGCGGAAAATTCAGTGCAAATGGAGTAACACCAACTATAACGAGTATAAATAATTTGTCTTACTTTGGATTTGAAGTAAGAGGAGAGATAGATGTAACTGCATTGAATGTAAATAGAGTTTGTAAGAGAGGATTGAGGATATGGGAAGATGCTCAGATTGCTGCACTCGATGGCATTAATTTCACAAATATCGAGTCAGGTGGAACATTCTTACAGATTTACAGAAATGCAGGATATACGGCTACATTTAGTGGGCACTCTTATGATGCTTCATGTCAGTATAATTTCCATTTAAAATGCACTTCCCCTGATTCTGCGATTGTAACCATGGTAGCATATTCCGGAGATAAGGCAGGAGATGCTTATGATACAACTACGCAGTACGCAAGAATAGAATGGATACTTGCAGATGTATGGACAGGCACAGTTGATGATAGATGGGATAATCCTTCTAACTGGCAGGATGGCACAGTGCCTACTGCAACAGATCAGGTTATAATTCAGGATGCACCTTTCGATCCAACCGTGAACACTACTGCACAATGTGCTGCAATATTTGTGAAAAATGGAGCGAATGTAAATTTGACGGTCCCCGGAATGTATCTTGATTGCAATGGAAATGTGAAGATAGAAAAAGGCGGTGGAATAAATCTTATTTCAAAATCTACAATATTCTGCGCAGGTACATGGATTGACAACGGAACATTCCAGCAGACAGCAGGAGTCGTAACTTTCGATGGAACTAATTGTATAACGAATTCGGAAACATTTAAGTCCTTGGTTATATCTGGCGATACGCTTTCGCTTGCAGCAGGAGTTACGGTCACTGTTACAGATAGCTTCCATATTGGGACAGGCGCAGTATTCAAAGGAGGAGAAGGAGCTATTTTCAAGACATCTTCATGGATTAATCAGGGTAAGTTTATGCCACAAACAGGCACAGTTATATTGCAGGCAAAAATGGATGTACCCGAAGATACATTCTATAACCTCACAATAGACGCAGATACAATAAAACTGACGAATAATTTGGTGATACTTAACGATTTACAAATAAATGCAGGAAGAGTATTTAAGGCAAATGATGATACTATAAGAATCAAAGGAGACTGGATAAATAACGGTGAATTTATCCCTGATTCTTCGACTTGCATTTTCTGCGGTGATCAACCGCAACAAATATCGCAAAGTAAGTTTTATAATCTTATAATCGAAAATTCTTATTCTACAAAGAAAGAAGAAAAAGATTCTACAAAGCAGGTAGCATCTGTTACTGCAACAGGTCCTCTAACAATTTACGGTGATTTCAAGATTCTAAAGGGAGAATTTGACCCTGGCAGTTATACTCACATTGTAATGGGTGACTGGATAGATACAGGTGGAACATTCACGCCTTCAGCTGGAGAAATAGTCATCGCAAAAGATAGTGTAAAAATAATACAGGGACAAAATAATTACTTCTATAACCTCAAATTCCAGGATGCAGATTTCGTCCTTTCAGGAAAATCTGTTCTAAAAGTGCAGAATGTTCTTACCATCGATCAAAATTCGGCTTTTATAATTGACTCACTGGCAGAAGTAAAAGTAGGTGCAAATCTTATAGCAAAAGGCAAATTCATAGCAAAAGGTTTAATGCCTTCAATAACATCCACACAGCAGGGTGTAAAATATCCAGAAGTAAGATTGAAAGGAAATGTTAGTATCAGCAGATTATTATGCGATGGAATATCGGGTCTCATTCTCGATACAACATCACAAATAGATACTCTTGAAAATGTATGGTTTATGAATATGTCCTCTCTTTCAAAAGCTTTGCGGGTGATAAAAACATCTGCTTACTCCGATACTTACAGCGGTCTATTATTTGATACTACATGTTACAAAAATATTTCTGCGAATGGTGCAGGTATTTATATCTTCTGTGAAAATTATATGGGAGAGCATTCAGGAGAATTGTATGAAGAAGAACTTAATGGTGCACAAATAGTTTGGAAAGATTCCGCTTACATCGATCTAAAGTGGCAACATCCAGGTATCAGGATATTCAGGAAAGATGTAACTTCAGGAATAGGTCATGCATTTGATGGTGCCAGTTATTATTCTACAAAATCCGGCACATTGTATGCTGTCGACAGTTTGGGTAATCTCTTATGGAAGAAAAAATATGGAGGTTATGCAAGTGATTTGATTTGTGTGAGAGGTGATACTTTGTTCTTTGGCACATCTGCTGGCACTTTATATGCAGTTAACAGGACAGATGGTGATGTGATATGGCGGACGAATATTGGTGATTCTATAATCTCCGGTGTATTTGAATATGGTGGTGTAATTTACTTTGGAGCAAAGGATGGTAATTTCTATGCAGTTGATAGAGGTGATGGCAGTGTTATCTGGTCTTTCTCTACAGGAGGCGCGATAAGAGCGATGCCGGGATACGGATTCGGTTTCCTGCATGGTGGTTCATGTGACGATACGCTTTACAAAATCGGTGCGGGTACAGGAGTAGAGCAGGCAAAATACGGAACAGATGGAGATATCGTTAATATACCGGCATTTGGAAGAGTGGCAGGTAGCCACTATAGGATTTACTTTGGCAACATTAAGAAAAATGTTTATTGCCTCGATAGTTTAAGAGCTCAGCCTTATGATTTAATTTGGCAGGATGTACTTAATGCTCCGGCTATAAAAGGACCATGGTACTGGTGGGGTAAAATATACTTTGCGGATACACTTGGTAATATCTATTGTTATGATATTGATGGAAATCCAAATCCCTGGGGCTGGGCACAATATCCTCTGAACATTAGTGCAAAGCCAACAACTAAACCCCTGGTGTACAACGGAAAGATTTATATCGGTACAGAAAAGGGATTAATAGCGGTATCAGAAAAAACAGGAAAAATATTATGGAAATTTGACCCGGGACAAAAAATAGAATCTACTCCAATGCTAAATGTCGCTCAAGGAGTAATTACATTTACAACATCCGGTAAGATATTCCGTATAGGAATAGGAGGTGCAAAATGGAAAAGAAAGAATGGCATGAACCCGAATGTAAAAGTGAGAAAATCTATGTAATAGCTCAGGCATGTGGCAAATGTGTATCAATAGCAGAGATAGGGGGATTGGATTGTAATATTTTGCCAAAGGAATCTTAAAAGGAGGGGATATGAAAAAAGAATTTAAAGAGCCGGAGGTAAAATCAGAGAAAATTTATGCAGTTGCACAATGTAATAAATGCCAGACAGCAGGCGATATAACAGGTTTGCAGTGTAATCTGGGGGTAGATAAATCTTAGGAGGAGAAATGCTGTTATTTATATTATTCACAAATTGGTTATATCCCGGATACGATTTGAGTGCTACGAGAAATATAGGAGAAAGAATCAAACCACCTTTTAAACATTTGTGGACATATAAAGCAGAGACAGATATTGTGACACATCCTGTTTACTATGAGGGAATTCTTGTGTTCGGGACGAAAGAAGGCAAAATGATTGCGATAAATACATGGAACGGTAAAATTAGATGGAAGGTAAAACTGGAAGGAAGACCTTCGGAGTTTATAACGATTAAAAAGGGAAAATGTCATTTTTTAACAGATAAGGGAATTTATTATAAGGTCGATGTAAAAACAGGCAGATTTTCAATCTGTAAGAAAAATCTTGGTATAACAAGGGGAGGAATACTGCCCTATGGCGAAAAGTTATTGTATCCAAAAGGAAGACCCTATAAAGAATTTATAATCGAAGAGAAAGGAGAGAAGAAGAAAATAAGCACTTTGCAATTCATTCATTCAATGCCTGTTGTGAGAAATAAAAAGATTTATATTTCTTCAAATGATGGTAAAATTTATGCGATATCCATTGAAACAGGTGAAAAACTCTGGGAATTTTCAACTAAAAATGCTTTCAGGTCTCTTAATCCTTCATCTGCGAGTTATTTTGTATTCTTCGCACCCGGTGGCTTTGACCCCTATCTTTACGCTGTAAATAAAGATAATGGTAGATTGGCATGGAAATATAATTTACTTAAAGATATTAAAATGAGGCAAAGAGAGAAGATTGAAATAGCCACAGAGTTTATCCCGTTGCCACAGGCAGAATACCTTGTAGGACCGCCTTTGAAGCGTGCATTAAAGGCAGAAAAGTTAAAAGTGTCAAATATCGCAGTCGGAAACAATGAAGTTGTCTTAATAGCAGCATATAAAGGGGAATATCTTTATTGCATCAACATGTTTTCTGGTAAAGTAAAATGGTGCCAAAAACTCGGTGAATTCACAGGAAAAAAGCCAGTTTCTCCTATCATTTCGGGGAATATCATTTACTGTATCTCAAGTCAAGGAAAATTCTTCGCATTTGATATTGAAACCGGAAAGAAAATTTATGAAGAAGAGCTAAAAGGAAAAGTTAAAGTTTCTCCCATAATGTGTGATGCAAAAGTTTTTCTTATAACCGAAAAAGAAATATATGCTTTGCAGGGAAAGTCAGATACTTATAAACCGGATTTGCTACCAAAAGTGTTCGCATTATATCCCGTTTACCCAAATCCATTTAAGAATTATATGATGATAAGATTCGCAATACCAAAAAAATCTTTTGTTAAAATAAGAATTTTCGATGTAGCAGGTAGATGTATTGAAGTTATCGCTAAAAAACAATATGAACCCGGTTATTATACTATAAAATGGAAAACAGAAAAATTACCAGCAGGCGTGTATTTTGTAACACTTGAAACCGGAAAAATATTTAAAGTAAGAAAAATCGTTAAAGTAAAATGAGAAAATACCTTGGAATTCTTTTAAGACCTGCAGAAGTAAATTTACATGAACTCGAGAAATTTATTGAAAAAGCGTTAAAAAATCCCTTTTTGATTGATGTTTTACCTTTTCTCTATTCGAAAATTACAGAAAATAAAATAGACAAGAAATTAAATAAAAGTTTACTGGCAGAAATACATAAACTTTATAATCAAACCGTTTACAGGAATGTTTTGTTTTTATCAGAATTTGATAGGTTGATACAAAGAGCGCAGGGTATTCCAATCATTCCATTAAAAGGTATAAGGATGTTAAGGACGGTTTATAAAGATATTGGTGCCAGAGAGTTAAATGATGTAGATGTTCTTGTAAAGAAAGAAGACTATCCTGAAATTGTTAAAATTTTAAAAGAGATGGGATACAGAAAACTTTATAGTAATGAAGGAAACCATGAATCTTTTCTTGGAAAAGTGATGATAGAAGTACACTGGCATATTGTGAACCAGAAAAGTCCTTTTCAGAGATTGTTTTTTAGGATAGAACCCGATGAAATATGGGAAAATGTAAAGAAAGAAGGAGATTTTTTCATTATGCAACCGGAACAGGAGCTGATTTACTTATGTAACCATGTGTTGAAGGAAGGTTTTGCAAGCTTGAAATGGCTACTTGATATTATAATGTTTATGCAGAAGGTAAAAATTGATTTTAATTTATTCAAAAAACTTACAAAAAGATATTTTTCGGCAAAACCCGTGAAATATACTTTTTACTTGCTGAAAGATTTTACAGATTGTGATGGAATAACGGAAGGGATGATAATATGGGAAAGATTAATTCTGGAAAACATAGGTATTGAAAACGCGATTTTAAAGAAATTTTTGCTGTATATTCTTGCAATGGGTATGAAAGATAAATTGAGTTTAATTCGAAGGATAAAAGATGTGAATTTCAAAAGGCTATGGCAAATAATGAAATAGGGGGTGAGATGAGAGAAGTGGATTTGAAATATGCTTATAGACTGGTGAATAATGGTCCCTGTGTTCTTGTTACCGTTAATGGACCTTCTTATCCCAATATAATTTCTATTGCATGGGTGACGCCTGTATGCAGTAGTCCGCCACTTGTAGCAATAAGCGTTAGAAAAGAAAGATATTCACATGATTTAATAATGAAAGAAAAAGAATTTACCATAAATATTCCTGATGAAAGTTTATTAAATGCAATATGGGTATGCGGTACAAAATCTGGTAGTGAAGTTGATAAATTTAAAGCGGCAAGATTAACTCCGATGAAAGGCAAAAATGTTAAATGTCCATGGATAAGAGAATGCGTTGCTTTTATAGAATGCAAATTGAAATATACTTTTGATATCGGCAGATATACGATTTTTGTGGGAGAAATAGTGCATGCAGAAGCAAAAGAAGGAGTATTTGGAGAATACTGGGATATTGATAAGGTAAAAATAGTACATCATTTAGGTGGTAACAATTTTGAGATAGATGGCAAGCTCAAAAAAGTTTAATTAACTCCATACCTGTCTTCTTTCGGATTTTCTAAAAATATGAGGAGGGTCTTCCCTTAATTTCCAGATACCTTCGCCTGCATCTACAATATCTATGCCGAGTGCACTTATTAGTTTATCACTCAATAAAACTTCTTCTTCTCTATCTGTAACAACTACATCGACAGTTACTTTTCTATCAGGATTAATATTTAGCCAAATAATAGCAGCGTTTTGATAAACAGGGGAATTAAATGCACCTTTTATATCTTGAAAATGCACTCTCTTGAAATTGAATTTGTCTTCCTTTATTCCAAGTTTATTTGCGAGTGTCTCCGGCAAAATTATTTCGGGTTTTTTAAAAGCTTCATAGCCAGAATTCGCAAGGGCCGTTGTTTCTATTTCTTCATTTCCTACTTTTATTTTTATTTTAACTCTAACCGCCATTCTTGCGGCGTATATGTCCAGGTTTTATTCCGGGATATAATTTCCACTCTATAAAAGCAATAATAGCTTCCTTTCGTGAAACATTGCCAAAGGGTGTTTTCACATTTAAGCCACTTACTAAAATTTTTCTCAGCCCATCAAGATAAAATAAAATTTTTTTACCCTCATCAGTAGTTACTTCGATAGCCATACTTCTTGCACATTCTAATGATTTTGCAAAATTATCGACTAATTTTTGTCCCATACTTTTGCCAAATACTTCCTTTCCTATTTCATCTCCCCATTTTTTCAATTTATTAATTAATTTTTCCATCTCGAAAATATATCCATTTTTAGGTGAAAGTCAAGGGAGATTTTAAATTTTTCTGAATACGAGGCAGGCGTTGTGTCCGCCGAAGCCAAACGAGTTTGAAATCGCTACTTTCACTTCTTTTTCTCGGGGCTCTTTAGGTACATAATCGAGGTCGCATTCGGGGTCAGGATTTTCCAGGTTTATCGTTGGATGAATTACATTCTCTTTGATTGTCATCACAGTAGCAACTGCTTCACACGCACCTGCAGCACCAAGTAGATGACCTATCATCGATTTCGTAGAAGAAATCGGAATTTTATAAGCCCTTTCTCCAAATGCTTTCTTTATAGCCAGAGTTTCTGTTTTGTCATTTAAGGGGGTGGAAGTGCCATGTGCATTTATATAGTCAACTTCATCGGGTGATACCCCGGCATCTTTTAGGGCTCTTAACATTACATCTGCTGCTACCTCACCAGAAGGTTCAGGTGCGGTGAGATGATATGCATCACAGTTTGCACCATATCCTGCCAATTCACAATAAATCTTCGCACCCCTTTTTTTAGCATGCTCATATTCCTCAAGTACAAAAACAGCTGCTCCTTCGCCTACCACAAAGCCATCCCTATCCCTGTCAAAAGGTCTTGATGCTTTTTCGGGCTCGTCATTACGGGTAGAAAGTGCTTTCATATTTGCGAAGCCAGCGATAGAAAGCGGAGTAACGGCAGCTTCTGTGCCTCCAGCGAGCATGACATCAGCATCCCCATGTTTTATAATGTGATATGCAACGCCTATGGAATGATTTGAAGTAGCACAGGCAGATACCACACCAAAATTCGGTCCCCTTAATCCCCATCGCATCGCAACCATAGCAGATGCAGTATTCATTATCATCATTGGAATAAAGAGAGGAGAAACCCTTCTCGGTGATTCCAGCAACTTCTTATGTTCTGCTTCCCATGTCTCAATACCGCCGATTCCCGAGCCTATAATCACACCTGCTCTGTAAGGTTCCTTAAACTCAATTCCACTATCTTCGACTGCCTGAATAGCAGCTACCATTGCGTATTGGGTAAATCTGTCCATTCTTCTCAATTCCCTGGGCGTGAAATATTTCGCGGGGTCGAAATTTTTGACTTCTGCTGCTATTTTTACTGTCAAATTCGTGGTATCGAAGCGAGTAATGCGGGAGATACCGCTTTTGCCAGCAAGTAGTGCATCCCAGAATTCCTTTAAACTGTTGCCTACGGGGGATACGATTCCTATGCCCGTTATTACAACCTTTCTCATTTACCCGCTACTTTCTTTTCAATGTATTCAATTGCTTTGCCAACCGTGTCGAGCTTCTGTGCATCTTCATCGGGAATTTCGATTTTGAATTCTTCTTCCAGTTTCATTATCATCTCGGTTATATCGAGTGAATCTGCTCCGAGGTCGTCAACGAATTTGGCATCATCCGTTATTTTGGATTTCTCGACTCCAAGTTGCTGCGCTATTAAATCAATTACTTTATCCCTTACTGCCATAACACCCTCCTTTTGCACCCTATTTTAATGAAATTATTTTTTCGTCAAGTATAAAATAAAAATTTTTAATGCGAAGTGTAGCCGAGCTTATTACAAAATTATTTGACAAATCAGAATTGTGATTAATATTCATTAAGGAGGGAAAGATGTCTGAAGTAAAAATTAAGAAAGAGAGGTTAGAAGAAGCGGCGAGGAAAGTAGTGAAAGAAATTCTTACCGAGGCATTGGTAGAAGAAGACATGTTCAAGAAATTTGAGCTGAGCACAGCAGGTAGGGTGATAAGAATAGAAGAGAAACTAGATAAATTCGTGACTAAAGAAGAGTTCCAGAAAGCGATAAATGACATAAATAAGAGAATAGATGAAAGGACAGCAGAAACTAACAGAAAGATTGTTGAAACTAATAAGAGAATAGATGAAACTAACAAGAGAATAGATGAAACTAATAAGAGAATAGACGAAAGGACAGCAGAAATTAATAAGAGGATAGATGAAACTAATAAGAGGATTGATGAAAGGACAGCGGAAACTAACAGGAGGGTTGACGAAACTAACAGGAGGATAGATGAAACTAACAGGAGGATTGACAAATTAATGTGGCTATTGATAGGTGCAATATCAGGGATAGTTGGCACTTTAATTACTGCGATTTTGAACTTATTAAAATAATTTTAATTTTTTATTAAATTTTTAATGCGAGCGAAAGCGAGCCTGTTACATATGGGTTGATATGTCAGCCCATTACGGGTTTAAGGTTGTGGCAGGGTTTGTGGCTTTATTTGCTATTTGCGTATTTTTAGCTGTAGTAGTGGGCTGACTTAATCGGGAAGGCGGGGACAGCGGAGGAGGGGCTAAAAATAAACAAATTTTTGCTTGACTTTTCTGTAAATTCATTATCTTAAAACAAAGGAGGGAATTATGAGAAGGACGCAAAAATTAACTGCTGACTTTATCATAAAAGCAGGAGCCATTGCACTTTCCAATAATTACGCAAGAGAAAATATATTGAAATTGATGGAATGGAAGATATACAAAGATTTGATAATAGGCAACCCTGATAATCGTCCCAAAAGGGTGCAGATGGATAAATACTATATGGGTAGGGCACTTTTACACAGCATTAACAGGGCATTTAAAAGAGGGCATTTATCACGCAAATCAGCCGAAGGACTATTTAAAGTGTTTCTTGGAAATGTATTTTTCGGGGGATTCTATAAAAGGAGATTATACATGGAGAAATATGGAAGGCGTCCCCCAATGTTTATCACGATAAGTCCTACATGGGCATGTAATCTTCACTGTAAGGGCTGTTATGCGGCGGCATCCGAGAAGAGAGCAAATCATCTTGAATTTGATATTTTTGACAGAATAATTCAGGAAGCGAAAGATTTGTGGGGCTCCAATTTCTTTGTTATTTCAGGAGGCGAACCCCTTTTGTATCGCAGTCAGGGTAAAACATTTCTTGATATTGCAGAGAAACATTCCGATTGTTACTTCCTGATGTATACTAATGCGACGCTTATTGATAAGAAAATGGCAAAAAGATTGTCAGAACTCGGAAATATAACGCCAGCAGTTTCAGTGGAGGGATTTAAGAAAGAAACAGATGAAAGAAGGGGCAAAGGAGTATTTGAAAAGATAATGTCGGCGATGGAATATATGAGGGAAGAAGGAGTGCCTTTTGGTATTTCTTATACTGCTTACAGGGAAAATGCCGATATACTTTTGCGTGATGATTTCTGGGATTTCTATTTTGAAGAACAGGGAGCAATATACGCCTGGGTTTTCCACTATATGCCGATAGGAAGGGAATATACTTTATCCATGTTGCCGACGCCCGAGCAGCGCTTAAAGTTATTCAATCATATATGGCGTTTAGTAAGGGAGAAGCGTTATTTTATTGCTGATTTCTGGAATTCAGGTACTGCGAGTGACGGATGCATATCAGGTGCAAGGGCTTGCGGATATTTCCACATAAACTGGGATGCTGATGTAATGCCATGTGTGTTCATACCATATTCTGTTACAAATCTCAAAGAACTTTATAAAAAAGGAGGAAATCTTGATGACGCTATAAATACTCCATTTTTTAAAGAAATAAGAAAATGGCAGGATGAATATTACTATGCAAAGCCACCGGATAAAGCAGGAAATTTGTTAAGGCAGTGTATAATAAGAGACCATTATGCGAAAATTTACGAAATAATAAAGAAAACAGGGGCAAGAGGAATTTATAAGGAAGCAGAAGATGCATTGCAGGATGAAGAATACAGAAAAGGATTGATAGAATATGGTGAAATAATAGGTAAGATGACAGAAGAATACTGGAAAAAAGTTTATCTTGGGAATGAAAAATGAAAATAGGATTTCAGATAATGTTCGAAGATGCCGGATTGGAAGATATAATCGCAAATGCAAAGAGAGAAGGATTTAATTGTATCGAAATTAATTTAACAGACCCAAATTTTTATCCAGATAGGATAAAAAAAGAAAATTACAACGCAATAAAAAATAGCGATATTGATATTTTGCTTCACGCACCGAATACCCTTTCTTTCTTCTTTTTTGAAAAACATTATGTAAATGCAAGTATTGAAATTATGAAAGAGATAATAGATTTTGCAGATGAATTAAAAATTAAAGTAATAACGATGCATATAGGGGATTCCTGCACAATATCATATCTTGGTAAGATTCAAAAATTACATGATTTTTTTCCCGATGAGTTTAAAAATATTGTTTACGATGCTCTATGCGAGGTTTTTGTTTATGCGAAAGATAAATCTCCATATCTTTCAATTGAGAATGCAGGGGCAGTGAAAACGGATTTGGGTAAAGAGATTGTGGAGAAGATATTGAATGAGTTTAAACCAGCAAAATTAACATGGGATTGGGGACATACAAATTTGAGGAAAAATAAGGAAAGAGAAAGAGAGGAGAAATTTTTTGAAAAGCACCTGGATAGAGTGATAGAAGTACATTTGCATGACAATAAAGGTGATTATGATGAGCACAATGTTGTTGGCAAAGGCAATGTTAATTTTCGAAAATATTTGAAGATAATGGAAACTCATGACCCTTATTATATTTTTGAGATAAGACCAGCAGATAGAGTTAGAGAATCTTATAAGAATTTTATGAAAATAAAAGGAGGAAAAGATGTTTATGCTTATACTCTGTTTGATAGCAGGTTATGAGAAAGAGATTACCAAAATCAAGAAGAAGTATCCGGAGACCCGTTATATCGTTGGGGTGGGTGTTGCACCTCTTTATGGTGATGTAGAAAAATGCAAAGATATAGCGAAAAACAAAGCATACGCAAATATAGGCGAGCAGATAAGAGTTAAGATAAAAGCCGAATTTATCGATAAACTGCAACAGAAAGGCAAAAAAATAAGTTCGGACTATGAAATGTTGACAAAAGTCCTTGTTTCAAATGTGCTTGAAGGCGTTAAACTTGCGAAAGTAGGTGTTAGCAAAAAGCAGAAGGTAGTGTATGCCGTTGCTGTGCTTAATCGTATGCTTAGCAGTAAACTCCTTTTTGAAAAGGCAAGCATTTATTATGATGAGGCAGAGAAATTATACGATGAAGGTAAAAAATTGCTTAATGAAGGTTTTTTCACAAAAGGTTTATCTTTGCTTTTGAAAGCAAGGAATAAGATTTTGATGGCTATGGGATTTGAGGAAGATGCAAGGATAATTTCGGGCAGACCATTTTTCTTTGAAGAGAAAAAAATATCTCTTTCTGATGTTGATATAGAAATTGAGCGTGCATTCGCAAATATTACGATTAAAAAAGAAGGAGGTGACAATCAAAAAACTCTGTGCGGAAAGGGATTAAATTTTCCTTTGAAAGTAAAAATAGAAAGAGAAAATAAACCACTTGTAAATATACCTGTTAGATTTAAAATAGAGGGCGTTGATGCAAAATATGATACACTTTCGCGAACGGATAAAAACGGTGTAGCAGAATGTAAAGTTTATGAGATAAAAAGTGAAGGAAAAGGAATAATAAATGCAAGTTTTGATACAAAAATTATGAAAAGAGAAATTATGGGTGATACAGCGATAACCGATATAACTTCGCATCTTGATGGCTTAAAAGGTTTATTTGTGAGATTTATGTGCGAAGCAATATCCCCCAGGCGTTTGTTGAAAATACTTGTAAGGGTTTATGAAGAAATCAACGGGAAATTACAGGTGCCATCTGTGGTTGAACAATGTTTAACAGAGGAGATGTTGAAAAACAAATTCAATGTTATAACTGCTCCTGAGATTGTTAATGTTATAAATCCTTCGATGGTTAAAGGTGCGTTTTACGGTGATAGGGCTATGTTACAGGAGATAAAGGATAAGACAGATGCGGATATCATTATCGTTGGTATTGCGAGGTCTGAGTATCTTGGAGATGTAGTTGAGCTGCCTACTGGCGAGAAGGTTACCGGTATGCCACATTCTCGTGCAGATGTTTCGATAAGGGCGGTCTATGTGAAATCAGGGGAGATACTTTTTGATATCAAGAAGGTAAATGTAAAAGGATTTGGTGCATCGGAAGAAGAAGCCAGTAAAACAGCATTACAAAAAGCAGTTAAAAGTATCACAGAAGAACTGAGTAAAAAAATAGAAGAAAGAATATCGAAATTGATAGGGGGATAAAATGGAAGTGAAAGGCACAGCTGTAGAGAGCATACCTCTTTTTGTTAAAGAAAAATTTGGCGAAAGGTATGAAGAATGGTTGAATTCTTTGCCACCGAAATCTCGAGAGATAATGACAAAGCCAATACTAGCTGCAATATGGTATCCCTTAGAAGAAGCTTTCATTATTCCAACACTAAAGATTTGCGAACTTTTTTACAATGGAGACCTAAGGGGTGCTTGGGAAGCTGGCAGATTCAGTGCTGATTTTGCCCTCAGAGGAATCTATAAAGTTTTTGTAAAAATAGGTTCACCAGGGTTTATAATTGACAGAGCGAGCGCCATTTTCTCCAATTATTACAGACCATCAAAAATGGAAGTAGTGGAGAGGGGTAAAAATAGAGCTGTTTTACATATAACAGAATTTGGCAAGCCGCAAATTGTTGTTGAATACAGGATTGCAGGATGGATTGAGAGAGCACTGGAAATATCAGGCTGCAAAGATTTAAAAATTACTATAACAAAATCTCTAACACGGGGAGATAAATATACAGAAATAGTGGGAGAATGGAGATGAAGATTATCACCTTAGCAGATGTATATTTCCGATATTTACCCTTTTTAAACCTATTTTCAGGGCAATATCTCTTGCAGCAAAGGCATGTTCCCTGCTTGTTGTGGGTAAGTCATTTAAAATAAAAGAAGGATAAAAAGCGAGTAAAGAATAAGGAATATCAGGGTCAAGTTTATATAGAAATTTCGCAATCTGTTCCACTTCATAAAGGTCAACATATCCCGGTACCAGTAAGGTGCTTGCTACAAGGAAAGGAGGCTCTTTTCTCTTCTTAAAATATTTTACAAGATATTCAAAATTTTCAAAAGTTCTTTCATTTGTGATACCACAAAGTGCCACATTTAGATTTTTTGTGTATGCTTTTAAATCAAATTTGATGCATCCACCTGATTCAAAAACTATTTCCGCTGCTTCTTCGAGTAAATTTCTATTCATAGTTCCATTTGTTTCGAAGCAAATTCTTATTTTTCTTTTTTGCAATGCGAGTCTGGATGTTTTTATTGCGTGCGGTAGTTGAGGAGTGGGGTCACCTCCGAAATAGCAGATGCAAAATGTTCTATCATCAACTTCTTCTGCAAGCACATCGGGTGGCACTTCTCTAATGCTCCCCTGTTTAAAATGCCAGTTCTGGCAGAATAAACAATTGAAGGTACAAGCTCTGTAAAATACCGCGAGATTCTTGTATCCATAAGCGAATCTGCCCGGGCAAACCCATTCAGCTACGCAATTTGTCGGTAGCGGGTCAAAGTAATAGTCAAGATGACCATTTGCAATTGTAACGATTTTGCCATTTATATTTTTGCGGATGCCACAATACCCTGTTTCGCCCTCATTCAATATGCATTCATTAACACACATCCCACATTTAATACCATTTTCTGATTTGGGAGGAAAAGGAGGTAATCCAAAGATTTCCCTTGATTTTTTATGAAGCAAAGATAAATCTGCTTCGCCTTTTCTTATACAGTCAGCACAAAAACCTATAACATCTGATATTTCAGGGGACTCTTTTCCACAGTTTTTACATTTGCCCATTTTTTATCGAAAAATCGGAAAGTATTTTTTCGAAAATTTCTTTGAAATTTCCCTGTGTCAAAATGTAAAGTTTTACATCTTTTCTTCTTTTTATCTGGTCTGTAAAGTGATGAGGTCTTAACATTATCGTTCCCAAAACATCGCAATCTGAGTCAAGTGCTTCGAGTACTAAATCCTGAAAGCGAAAAGAAAAAAGTTCCATTTTGCCAATTTCGTCTATTACTATTAGATTTCCTTCTTTTAAGCCTTCTTCTATTGCTTTACATGCCAGTTCCATTGCTTTCAGATTAACTTTATACTTGCCCACCTTATATGGGGAGTCAAGATTCACATCTGCCAGTATTTCGCTGTCTCCTTTTAGTGTGATTAATTCAAAGCCCGTTCTTCTTCCGAATTCCCTGATTTCCTGTGTGTAAAAACCAGATGCTTTTCGTTTCAATTTTGTTAAAACTCTCAGGATAAGGGTCGTCTTTCCGACACCCGGTTTTCCCGTGATTAAAACATTCACACAAATAAATAATGAGATTTTAATTTTGTCAATTTGAAATTTTCACTTGACAAATTATGATAATTGTTATAATAGAGAGTGAGGGCAGGTAGCTCAGTGGTTAGAGCGTCTGGTTCACATCCAGAAGGTCGTCCGTTCGAATCGGGCCCTGCCCACCAAAATGAAGGAGCAGCTTAAAAATTTATGGAATTTACAAAAATTAGATAATAAAATTCAGGAAATAGAGAAAGAAAAGGAAAGAATACCAAAAGAGATAGAGAATGCAAAAAAAATAATAGCAGAGAAAGAGAAAAAATTATCCGAGAAAAAGGAAGAACTTGAGAAAGTAAAAAAGAGAGACGCCCGTTTGGATATCGATATTGCAGAGGTGCAGGATAAAATTAAAAAATATAAAAGACAATTACTGCAGGTCAAAACAAATGAAGAATACATTTCCATAACTAATGAAATAAAACATGAAGAGGAAAGAATTTCATTGATGGAAGAAGAGAGATTAAAACTGATGGAAAATATGGATAATTTGAGCAAAGAGATCAAAAATGCTGAAAAAGAACTCGAGGAGGCAAAAAAGGCTTTTGAAAAGAAAAAAGAAGAATTAAATCGCAAATTAAAAGAAATTGAAGATAAGTTGAAAAGCAAGAAAGAGGAGAGGCAAAAATTATCATCAAAAATTGATAAAAAGGTTTTAAATCGCTATGAAAGAATAAGGGCTATTAGAAATGGCATAGGCATTGCCAATGTAAATAAAGGATATTGCTCAGGATGCCACGCCGTAGTACCCCCTCAGATTATCAACGAAGTAAGGAAAGGAGAAAAATTAATAATTTGCCAGCAATGCGGTAGAATCCTCTTCTGGGAAGAATGATATTAGATTTACATGTCAGGAATTTTACATTAATAGGTGAGCTATATCTAAATTTTAAAAAAGGTTTAAATATTTTGACAGGCGAGACAGGAGCCGGCAAAACGATAATCGTTGATGCTATAAACGCATTAATAGGGGAGGCAGGGGATAGGTCTTCTGTTAGAACAGGTGAAAAGGAAGCGGTAATTGAAGGAACATTTGAGATTTCTCAAAAATTAAAAAATTATTTAAAGGAAAAAGGAATAGATGTGGAAGATAACACAATTTATGTAAAAAGGGTTATTTCTTTACAGGGTAAATCAAGATGCTGGGTTAATAACGAGCCTGTATCTCTCAAATTCTTAAAAGAGATAGGCGATGAATTAATAGATATGCACGGACAGCATGAGCATCAATCTTTGCTGAAACCAGAAAAGCAATTAGAAATACTGGATGCTTTCTGTAAATTACAAAAAGAAAGAGAAAGATTAAAAAAACTATGGCTCGAAATAAACGATAAAAAAGAAAAGCTCGAAAAGATGAAAAAAGAATTTGAAGAATTTAAAAAGCAAAAAGAATTTTATGAATTCCAGCTGGAGATGATAGAAAATGCGAATTTATATGAAGGAGAAGATGAAGAAATAGAAAAGGAATTGAACTTGCTTGAAAACTATGAGAAAAATAAAATTTTAATTGATGAAGCAATAAATTTGCTATATGAACGGGAAGATGCCGTTATCGATATGCTTAAAAAGGTGCTTTTCAATTTGAAAGAATTATCCAATAATGTGAAAGAGTTTGAAGATTATGCGAAGCAAATAGAAGATATTTTGATAAATGCAAGTGAAATCGCAAAATCTATCGCAGATTTCCGTGATAAATTCGAATATGACCCACAAAAATTGGAAGAATTGAGAAAAAGAAAAATGCAAATTCAGGAATTGAAAGATAGATTTGGAAAATCTGTAAAGGAAATTCTCGAATACGGTGAAAGATTAAAAAAAATATTGGCATCATTCGAAGAAAGCGAAGAAGGTATCAAAAATCTTGAGAATGAGATAAGGGAATTAGAATCAGAGTATTACGCATTGAGTAATAAGGTTTCACATGAGCGTAAAAAGGGTGCGAGAAATCTTGAGAAAAAGGTAGAATCGGAGTTAAAACTCCTTGGTATGCCTAAAGCCTGTTTTAAAATAAAGATTGAAACTCGTCCCCCTTTTCATTATGGTATAGATAAAGTAGAATTTTTGTTTTCTGCGAATCCAGGGGAAAAGCCCTTGCATTTGCGTAGAATTGCATCAGGTGGCGAACTGTCAAGATGCATGCTGGCTCTTAAGTCCGTCTTCGCGGAACTCGATGAAATACCCATTTTGATATTTGATGAAATAGACATTGGAACAAGTGGTAAAATAGCAGATACTATTGGTGAAAAGTTAAAAGTAATATCACAACATCATCAGGTAATATGCATTACACATCTACCCCAGATTGCATCAAAAGCAGACCATCATATAAAAGTATGGAAAGAAGAGAAAGAAGGAAGAACTTTTACTTTTGCCAAACCTTTATCTTATGAAGAAAGAGTTGAAGAAATAGCAATGTTATTATCGGGTAAAAAGATAACACCTTCTGCTATCGAACACGCAAAACAATTATTAGGGATAAAATAACATTAAAATTTTTATTGACAACCATATAAAATGTTTAAAATAGCGAAAGGAGGTGAGTTATGTTGAAGATATTGCCTTTTGTCATCGCAATAAGTGTGGGGACGGCGTATGCTCAGGAATACAAGTATCACGAAGAGTATTATGGCGAAGAATATGCTGGCGAAGTTACAGATGCTTACACTCAGGGTAAAACGGATGCAGAAGCCGAGGTAAATGGCACGCTATGGTTTGCAGCTGGATTTTTCCTCGGAATATGGGGGATTCTTGCTGCGTATCTAATAGAGCCTACTCCATCGGCAACGACACTGATAGGCAAAGACCCGGAATGGATTCAGTTGTATACAGCTGCTTATAAGAAAGCAGGTCGCGATAAACAGGTCCGTATGGCGACTATAGGTTGTATAGTGAGCGGTATCGCATATGCTGCATTTTATTGCTGTTACATTTATTACATCGCTGCATCTGCAACTACTTATGCCTATTAAATGTGATAGTTTATTTGATATTGTTAATAAAAGCTGATTTCATACAAATTGAAAAAGATACGGTAAAAGGGAAGTTATATTTTGATAAAGAAAAGAGAAAAATAAAATATGAAGTTTCTTATCCTTTAAATCAAATAATAACCGTGAACGCAAATACTACTCTGGTTTATTATCCCGAACGCAAACTCGCTTTCAGATTCACAACAAAAACTTTTGATCCGACAAAAAACTTTTTGTTTAAGAATGAATTTGAAATATTGCAAAAGCTAGGTTTTAACCTAATAATGAAGAAAACAAAAAAAGATACCATCTTTTGTTATTACAATGATAACAAAGGAAATGCCATTTTGATAAAAAAGTGGAAAAAGCATATAACCGAAGTTTATCAGGAATTTAAGAATAAACCGATTGCAAGGGTAAAAATTTTTGATTTCAAAAAATTAACAACGGATTTTTTCCCTTCAAAAATTTTAATAGAAGTTTTTTATCCTCAAAAATATAGTTACAAAATGTTTTTTATGAATGTAAGAGAAGTTGTAGATAGCGCATCTATTTTTGAAATAGAATTGCCAGAGGATGTGAAAATAAAAGAAGAGCAATGGTAATACTTTTTGTGATATTAACCGATACTTTACCACCGCAAGCACTACCCATATCTTTTACCACTTTTTGCATAAAAGTTTATCAACGCACTTTTTCGGGCATTTTTGGTGATGTTTGTAATTTTATTCCTTCATGTTCTCATTATGCTTATCAATCTATAAAGCGCTATAAATTTTGGGGCTTTTTTATGGCTTTTGACCGCTTTATAAGATGCAATCCATTTGCTCGCATTTACGCAAGAGATTATGGCTGGGCTTATGATAAAAAGAGGGGATGGAAATTGTGGGACCCTCCGGAACGCCACACTTTAAAGAGTTTTAAAAATGTGCCTGTTATTTGTGATTTTTATAGAGAGTGATTTATTTACTTCAATTCCTAAAATTTTAAAATTTGCAAAATATCTTGAAGAACAAAAAGATTATAAAAATGCAATATGCGAATATTTAAGAGCAATTTATTTAACTGAAGACAAAAATTTGAAAGATAGTTTACATTATGTTGTATTTGAGTTATATTTGAAAACCCGTCAATTTCAAAAAGCGTTAAATGAGTTAAAAAGGATTAATAAAAAAGATGAGAAGTATAGGTTAAAACTTGGCAAGTTATATTTTTTTGAAGGGCAATGGGATTCTGCGTTAAAATACTGGAAGGATGAGAAATTAATGGGGCTTATTTATTTGTATGCTGGGAGATACAGGGAAGCACGCAAATTTTTATCTTTTCGTGGTAAACCTTCTCATCGTTTTCCCCTGTGTGCTCTATTTTTATCGGCTTTATTACCGGGAGCAGGCAGGGTTTATGCAGGTAGAATTTGGGATGGAGTAGCATCATTGGGTATGCTTTGTATTTTTTCTTCATTCGCATATCTGGGTTATAAAACTAAAGACAATTTTAAACTTTATTTCTTTGGAGCATTATCTTTTTCTTTATATCTCGGAGAACTTTATGGGGCTTATACTTCGGCTAAATATTATAACTGGAAAAGTAAAAGGGAATTTTGCAGAAAGGTGAAAAAACAAAATGCTATTAAATTGCCATGATAATTTTTGTTTTTTCACTTTTTGCTGATTCGCTTTTCGCAAGGGGGGAATATGCTCTCGCAATAAAAGAATACAAAAGGATTTTGACATTTGCTAAAAATGCTTCGGAATTTGTAAGAATTTATGATAGGCTATCGACATGCTATTTTATGACCGGTAGATATAAAGAAGGATTCCGATGTCTTTCCATTGCATTAAACTATTCAGAAGAACCTTCGCTTATAGATTATTTAAATGAAAAGGCGATATATTTTTATTTATTGGCAGGAAATTATGAGGAAGTATCTAATCTGTTAAAATATCAGGGGGGAGGGTTGATTGACACTTTTAAAGCAATATGTATGTATGTGCGAAGCGGTTCGAATTTTTATTCGGTTCTGGCTTATTTGCTGCCGGGCAGTGGGCTTATTCTCGAGGGCTGTATTTTAAAGGGGATGACCTTTTTGTGCGCAGCCAGTTATTTGCTGTATTCCATTTGTAAGGATGTGAAAAACAAAAAATTTAATTTGATAAAAGGCATGTTTTTATTTTATAAGTTAAACATGCTTTTGCGATTATATCAGGCAAATATAAATCAAACACATTATTTTTATTTTCATAAAAGAGAAAAGAAAATTAAGAAGAGGTTGAAGAAATTGCTTCCTTATTTTACCAGATTAACTTTATAGATTTTGCGATTTACTTTAACGAAATAAACACCTGCTGGTAATTCTTTCAAATTAATTTTTATTTCGCCCTTCTCGGGTTTTGCCGATAAGCTTTTGATTTTTCTTCCGTTTATGTCAAATACTTCGATATCCGCGGGTCTGCTGGAATAAATTTTCAATATGCCTTTTGTGGGATTAGGATATATGTTGCATTTTTGCAGGGCGATGAGATTTTCTTTTAGTTCTTTTGTCGGAATTTGATAGGTCAGGAATTCATAGATCAATTCGTAAAGCTGTTTTACATTTACATAGGCTGTCCCCGTATCTGGCAGGTAGGTGATAGGCACAGAAGTTCCCCATGCCCTGTATTTATCGGCTTCATAATACACACTTCTTACATATTTTTTCACATTGTCATAGAATGCACTTTCTGCTTGTGAAGGAACAAAATAATTATTCGACATTGAAGCAGTAGCTGTTAAATCGAATGAATAACCTTCACAGAGAGAACCTGTTACTCCGTGAATTTCCCAGAAAGGTCCCCTTGCACCTCCAGAAGTACAACCGAACAGAGGCAATAATTCCATACCATTATATTGAACGGGGTCGGTGTACCATACTTTTTCACCTTCTATATAAATTCCTTTACCACCGGCTTCGAGGAATTCGCGTATAGCTTGGGCATCAGGAGAAGATTCTTGAATTACATATCCTCCGTCATATTTGCCACATGTGATGAACAATACAGGGAACTGGTCAAGAATGGAGATTTCTGAAAGATTTCCTGTCCAGTACAGTCCAAAATGCCCGAGTTCTTTTAGTAATTCGTATAAATGGTATCCTGTGCCGGATGGATCCCACAATATATAATCTCTGCCTGTTACTTCTGCTTCCGCTGACATAGTATCGTTAAATGTTCTTTCATCGAAATCAAGGATTGTTCTGGCTTCTATGCGATATTCCTCTCCTGCTAAACCCGTTGTAAATGCAGGTAATTTGATATCGCGTATTTCCTGAAAACTTAATGAAGGAACATCAACGATTTCATCGTATATCGTATCGCCGCTTGCTTTATTTATTATTTTGACATTTAATTTACAATCAACATTTTCCTTGCCGAAGCTTTTAATTCTTACTGTTGGAGTATAAGTTGTTGTTTCGGCGACAAAGCCTTTAGGTGACAATATTTTAAGGATAGAGACATCTCTTTCTGGTATGGGAGATATCCATACCCAGAAGAATTGGTCCATATATTCCGATGGTCTTGACCAGCCGTATCCCGGGGAATATACAAAATAACGATTTGCATGAGGAGGGTTAGCGTCTTCGAATAGCACAGGTACATCGAAGTGACCGGGGGTCGAATTTTGCAATTGCTGGTAAACAAGGTAAATGGTGGGCTTTTTAATAATCAATGGATTTCTCAAAAAGTCATAAACATAATACGCATAATAACCTGCAGGAGGTGAGATATCAACGGTATCCCAGATGATATGTCCAAATCCTGTTGTATCTATTTCGTCCATTATGAGAAATCTGAAGGGCTTGTTCCCTGCTTCATACGACCCCACTATTGCGACCACAAAATCAATCATGTATTCTCCGGCAGGGGGAACATATTCTACTGCAATCGCTGTGCTTTCGTATCTGAAGGCATACAAATATTCTGGGCTACTATCATCATAATAAAGTAGATCCGGTAGTTCCACTACTCTGATCGGTACAATTAAGGTATCATTTCGGGCTACAATGTCGGTCTTCAATTGTGCAATAAATCTCGCATTATAATCGCCCGTGCCCTCGGTGACAATCCAGTAATGGTTAAAGTTACCATAAGCGGTCGCACCAGAATCCAGCTGTGCAATAATAGCCGAATCAATGAAAACGATATTTTTAGCTGCATCAACTATTTGACATACACAAGGGAAACTTTCACTATAGTTACCTAAATTCTGAACTTTTGTTAAACCGATATTAAACACACTGTAGGGTGACAGGAAGTAAAACTGACTGTATTCATCAATTCCTGCAATAACAGTAACATCATGAATTGGTTTTCCTTCGGCAGGAGGAATAAATTTGATGGACCTCCCGGGTAAAAGGATGTTTATGGTGGTATCTCTTAAGTATTGAATTCCAATATTACCGTAAATATTTTCTATTCCGACACAGTTTCTCATACTTAAATTTGTTTCAACAATTTTGTAATTAAAGGTAATAGAACTATCCGTTTTGCAAAGAATTAATTGAAAGGTAAAAGCATTCTGTGGACCTCCCGTAGTCCATTCTCTTAAGCTATCCCATTGAACAATAAGGGTGTCTTTGTTATTTGTGTAATAAAGGATTCTTGCACCTGGTAGAGCAGTTGGATAATCACTGACAAGTGTCAGGTCCCCTCCCAGCGGTATTACGAGGTCATTTGGGCGCTTCGGAGAGGGGATCAATGTTGTCTGAATGCCACTCCATTGTGGTGCATACTGTATTGTATCGGAAAAAGAAATTGCACCATTTACATTTATGTAAAATTGCGAGCATCTGTACCAGTAAAACGGAAAATCAAACCCGATGTCAAAAGGCCCTGCTAATGCATCGTCACCGGGGTATTCTCCGACATCAAAGTCCTCGGCAGGCACTTCAACGGCGCTGCCCATTTCCTTCAATTCTACCCATTTACCAGGAGAAATCGTTACAGCAGTATAGCCATATTCATCAACGGTATCCGATTTGTATAAACCTTTAGAAAAAGATACTTTCTTGAGATTTAGAGAAAACACTTTGCCCTTTGCCTGCAATAAAGAGCTTCTGTCGAGTTTCAGTTTTTCGATCTTCATTTTGTAGATGTTTGTGACTCCAAACAAATTAACACTGATAAAGCCAATTAATAAGACAAACTTCCTCATGCCCCCTCCTTATTTTATGAAAATTACTTTCTTTATGAATTTTTTATCTCCCAGTTTGAACACGCAATAGTAAATTCCTGCCGGCAAATTAAACAATTTTATTGTATATCTACCTTTATCTTTTTCCGAATTTTCGAGCATTTTTACTAATCTGCCGCAAACATCTACCAGATAAATTTTTACCATTGATTTCTCCGGCAGGGTATAAATTAGGGACATACTATTAATCGCAGGATTTTCTCCCATTATTTTAACAGAGTATGTGCTTAGAGGTTCTTCAATACCATATTCAATTGCTACAAACGACTTGGTTAATGTATTGTTCAGTGTCCAGTTGTCATCATAATCTACTTTTGTCACCAGGATATAATCTCCTCTGTTATTCGGGACAAATTCTTTAAAGAAATGTGTAAATATACCGCCAATGGGTAATTCATTTATAAGGACACTATCTCTGTAAACTTCATCTTTACCATAGAGAATTGAAGCGACCGCTTTTATTTGATATTCTGTGAAATTGCCCTTATTACTTAATTTAACAAAAGGTAAGTAAGAACTGTCTATTATGCAGGTATCAGGTATAAATATGCTATCAACAGAAATATCGTGTAACAAATTGAACACATACTTCGACATTTGGTTATTTGTATAAACAAGGTCTTTATCGTGAATTAGTCTAAATGCTACTCTATACTTTCTGTCGTTACCTGCCTGCCAGGGTGCAAATTCGCACAAAGAGGAATCATTTTTAGCAAGGGAAGATATTGTTATAGTATCGTAATAAACAGCCTCAAGTGTCTCCTTGTTTACGGTACAGAATACTTTTATGTTAGATTCAGTTTTATCGCCTCTATTATAAATTACGCAATAAGGTATATATGATAGACCGGGATAAACGGTGTCCGGGAAAATTATTCTCGTAATGCAGAGGTCGTGGAGATAAGTGTAAAAGTTTACAGAAGCTGTATCATTATGATTGAAAGTATCTCCTCTTGTTAGATTAATAAAGGTAAGATTGAATTCTTTACCACCTATATTCTTCGGGTCCCATTTTTTGCATACTACTTCGATTGAAGCATCTGGGTAAATTTTATCACCTGCAAGTGTGCTGTCAATCGTATGCATCACTGTGTCGAATTTATAAATGGTTTTAATCCACAATCTATATAATACAATTTTTGAGTTATTTTTCACTTTTATTCTTGGGCGATGGATAGTATCAGGTTCCAGTGAATCACTACCATCTGGCGAAGGAAAGATGATACTATCTATTTCAACATCAAGAGCAATCGTTTTGGCTCTCCACGATACAGTGTCGTTATCGTTTACCTTATCGCGTAGCGAAGTAACTTTCCCTCTGAAAGTATAAGTAATATGAGGCGCACCTGTACTCCATCCATCGAACCATACTTCTGCAGTGTCACCAGGTGTCAGAGGAGAATGCTGTGTATCTGCTTTATAAAAAACATTCACAGTATCACTATCCACCCAGATTTCAACAATGTAATTTTCTTCCGGAGCGTTTCCCTCATTCATTACAAAGACCCATAACCTTGTCGGGAAATAAGGACGCAGGAGTGTATCCTGTAAGTCCCAGTATTGTTCTTCACGGAATTCGATATTTATTGCATTTAAATCGTGAAAATAGGTTCTGACCGTATCCTTCAATGTGTCATTATAGACATATCCATCACTATCTGTCACAACATAGCAGACAAAGTTAAATTCCTTGCCCTGAATACCCGGTACCCAGCTTTTATCACATGTAACTGTGTCAATCGAATTCGGAGGTAAGTGAGCTATTTTCACAGTATCGTTATAAACCACCACACTATTACTATCGATCCTTATATAAACGAATATGGTCTCAGTTGTATCAAATCCTTCATTTTCTATTATTACCGATGGATAAATAGTATCATCTTCTTCAACCCATTTAGCAGGTTCAATTTTTTCAACTACACCTGCGTCATATTTGGGCTTTACTGAAGTAGCACGGGATAGATACCATGTGGCATTTTTCCCAGCAAACACGATTTTTAATGCATAAAAATATTTTTTCGTGCCGTAAGTAATGGAATCTACATAAAATGTATCTGTAACCAGAGTGCACAGGATCGAGAAATTAATTCCATCTTCACTTCTCCACACCTGATAACCTTCTACGAGTTTCATCGGAGGTGTACCAGAATCTACTTTTGCTTTTTTCCATGCAAGCTTTACACAGTTAGGTTTGGTTTCTACTACAACAGGATAAGGCATAACTCTAAGAGAACAGGGATTAGTAAAATCTTCAGTTGCTCCAGTAAAGGTGTCATTTATAACAGCATAATATCCAACATGATTTAATGTACCGGAAAATCTTTCAGTCATAATTACAAAAATACAGGTATCTCCCACATTTTTACTTTTTGGAAGGTTTTCACTATCGGCGTTTACTCTAAAACAAACCCTACCTGCACTCGGATCCCATCCAATCCATTCCGAAGACGAGGGAAAATCAGGAAATGTGTCTGCTCTTATACTATCCGGATGCTTTAGAAAATAAACATAACCATGGAGTTTTACACTATCTTCTCTTATCAAATCCAACATATTCGAAGTAGGCAGAATGGGTTCACATCTAAATATCCGATAGCTCCATAAATCTACTGCCCCCATTAGACCTAATATTATTAACGCCTTCTTCATACCCCCTCCTTTTATATTATTTTAAACTTTATATCCGATTGTCAAGAATTTTTTTCTTGTCAAATGCATATTTGAAATAAATTTAAGAAATGAAAGAAATCATTGAAATAGGTAAAAAATTGAAAGAAGAAGGTTTAACTTATTCTGTTTTCGGTAATATTAGCGTAAGGGTGGATAATTTTTTGATAATAACAAAAACAGGGACTGTTCTTTCGGAATTAAAAAAGGAAGATTTAATAAAATTGCCAATATTTGAGAAAACAGATAAAGATAAATTTGCATCGGTGGAATTACCTCTTCACAGGGAGATTTATAAAAAGACAAAAGCCAGAGCAATCGTTCATTCGCACCCAATTTTTTCTGTAATAATGTCGATATTATGCAAGGAAAAATATGTCCCCCTTGATTATGAGACAAAAAGATTTTTAAAAGAAGTCCCAATAGTTGAAGGAGAATCTGGCAGTCATGAACTTGCTTTAAAAGTAGCAGATGCACTTTCAACTGTGAATGCTGTTATAATAAGAGGACATGGTGTTTTCACAGTTGGCGAAAATTTAAAAGAAGCTTTCTTTTACACATGTATGCTCGAACATTCATGTAAAATTTACTATTTTGTTAAACTGATAAGTAAAATTTCTTGACAATATAAACTTTTTGTTAAAATAAGAGATGGATGAAAGAGATAAAGATAGACCTGTAAGTGTGGAAGAAGCGATAGCAGAAGCCAAAAGGTATTATAAAAATGCAAAAAATATTTTGAAGGAAGTTCCGGTTGAATATGGAATTTACAAAGATGGCAAAAAAGTAAGAGAAGCATGTGCTATTGGATATTTATCCGCATTATTCGCTATTGATGCTTTTATTTTAAGCAAAGGTAAAAAGCCATCGGAATTGCCCACTTCTTATCAGGGATACAGAGATTGGTTGAAGAAAGCGCCTCACAATGGTAAATTGCTCGCAGCTTTCAGAATCGTTTACGAAAACCTTCATATTTTTGGCTATTACAGAGGAGGGGTGAATGTTGATATGGTAAAAGCGGGTTTTAAGTATGCAAGGGTGATAATTGACACTTTTTCTAAACTTTTTGAAAAATGATTTTTTTGCTTTTTATATTGCTTTCCACTCCTCAGGAAGATTTTAATTTTGCAGTAGGTTTATACAATGATGGACTTTATGAACTTGCCAGAGAAGAATTTTTACGGTTCTTAAAAAATTATCCTCAATCAAATTTATGTGAAGATGCAAAATATTATTCCGCACTCTGTCTTTATAAATTAAAAAAATACGATAAAGCAGTTAAAGAAATCGAAAACTTTTTAAAAGTTTATCCAAGAAGTAAATTTGTAAAAGAAGCAAAATTAAATCTTGCCAAATGTTATTTTTATCTCGGTGATTTTGAAAAATCCCTAAAAATTTTTAAAGAAGTAGAGAAATATTATCCAGAAGATGTGAATTACTGGCTTGCAGAGGCTTATTTTAAAAATAAAGATTTCAAATCGGCAATAAAATATTACAAGAAATTGCAAAAAGGCAAATACAAAGATTATGCTGTATATTCCACAGGATATTGTTATTTTAAGCTTTCTCAATATGATAGTGCTGTTAAATATTTGAAAGAAGTTAAAGAAGATAAATATAAGTTAGAAGCAGAAGTTATGCTTGCATCATCTTATTACGCTATGGGCAAATATAAAGAAGCACTTGATTTACTGTCAAAAATTGAAGAAAAAGCAGAAAAATATCCTCAGATAAAGATGATGATTGCAGATTGCTATCAAAAAATAGGCAACTATGAAAAAGCGATAGAAAAATATCAAAAACTTGAAGAAGCAGAAAAATGGATAAGAATTGGAGATTGTTATTACAAAATGAAAAAGTTAAAAAGTGCGATTGATTCTTATAAAAAGGCGGTAGAAGAAAATGAAGAATTAAAACCCATTGCTTATGAGAAAATAGGAAAATTATACTTTGAAATAAAGGATTATGGAAAAGCAGTTGAATATTTTGACAAATCGGGCACGGATGAAGCGCGCCTTTATTCTGCACATGCATGCTTTAACAAGGGAGATTATGACGGTGCAATAAAAAGATATAAAGAAATTTATGATGAGAAAAAAGATGAAAATTTGCTCTATTACATCGCATTGAGTTATTACAAAAAAGGCGAACTCGATAGTGCCGAAGAATATATCAAAAAATATAGTAAAGATGATGAAAGAAAATATTTCTTGCTTGCAGAAATAAATTATAAAAAAGGAAATTATAAAGAAGCGTTAAAAGATTATGAAATAGCTTCGAAATCAAAGGAATTTGAAGGAAAAGCATTGATGGGCAAAATGTATTGTTTGACAAAATTGGGAGATTATGCAGAAGCCTATAAAGTTGGCAAAATTTTAGTTGATAAGTATCCATCTGAAGAGGCATTTTTTGAATTTGGAAATATTTGTTATTTGCAGAAAAAGTATGATGAAGCAATAAAATGGTATTCAAAATGTAAAGGTGCTATTCCTTTATACAGGATAGGTGAGATTTACTTTAATCTCGGCAAATACTGGTATTGTATCCGCAGTTTTCGTAATTTTATAAAGCACTATCCTTTGCATGAGAAAGCAAGTGAGGCAAAATATTTAATCGGTATGGCTTACAGGCATCTCGGGAAATATGAAAAATCAATAAAAGAGATGAATGAACTCATTGATAACTATCCTGATTCAAAATACATTTACGAAGCACGATGCGTAATTGGTGATAACTATTTTGATATGAAAAAATATTCAGAAGCGGAACTCGCTTATAGAGAGGCATTGAGGGTATTTGGTGTTAAATATCCTGATAGGGCGATAAGGGCAATAGGGGGATTACTGGAAGCACGCTATTATTCTGCAGGTAAGGGTTCTTTCAAGAAGCTTGCCCAATCTTACATTGATAGATTTAAAGGTGAAAAATTGTGTGACCTTATCTGTGCGAAAGCAGGAGATATTGCGTATAATCAGGGCGAGTATAAAATCGCTGTTGAATTCTATAAACAAAGTGAAACTCCTTATTGTATGTACTGGCTCTCAAAAACTTATCTTAAACTTGATAAAAAGGAAGATGCAGAAAAAATATTGAAAAAATTGATAGAAAAATATTCTGAAACAAATTATGCTAAAAAAGCCCGATATGAAATGGGTATTCTTTATTTTGAACGTGGGGAGTATGATAAGGCACTTTCTCTTTTTGAAAAAATAGATTTTGGTGATTCAAAAATTTATCTAGCAAAATGTTACTGGAAGAAAGGTGAAATTTTAAAGGCGGAAGCGATTTTAAATGAAGTGATTAAAAAAAGAAAAGATTTGAAAGAAAAGGCACAATTGGTTCTTGGCGATATTTATCTTGAACAGGGAAATTATAAGATGGCGATTACTTTGTTCGGTCAAATTGAAGATGTTACATTGAAGCCGGAAGCCCAGTATAAAATCGGTGAAGCATATTTTAAATCGGGCAATTATAAAGAAGCGATGAGGGCTTATTTAAAAGTGAAATACATAAGGGAAAGCAAATGGATAAGCCCTGCACTTTTTAAAGCTGCTCAATGTGCTGAGAAACTCGGCAAAAAAGAAGAAGCAAAAAGGTTGTATAAAATGGTTGTGGATAGGGGTGATAGAAAAGACCTTGTGAAAGAAGCCAAAAAGCACTTACGATGATTTTTTTGTTTTTCATAGCAGAAGTTAAAGCACTTGAATTACCAGAAGTTGTTATTTATGGTGAAAGGAAAATCGTGCTTGAAATTGAGAAACCAGATTTGACTCCATCGGAGATAAATGTTGTGTTCAGCAAAGCAGGGTTTGAGCCTTTTCTTCCAGAAATCGGGAAAATAAGTTTTTATCTGCCAGAGAAAATTAAAAAGAACTGGCGTATCACTTACAAAGGATTTTTTGGCTCTTATTACAGCTTGGTCACAGGTGCTTATAGATGGGCTGGTGTATCTTTTGGATTATTTTCGGATATCGGGAGATATAAATCGGGGTTATATGGTGGGTTAAGGTTAATGCGTGTTGAATCTGAGCCCGAATTTTTGCTTTATTGTGATTTTTTAAAAAATAGAGTGAAGCGTGCCGATAGTTTGAACTTATCTGAGTGCGATATTGTGTGTGGTAAAGCGGGTTTGGGTGCTGTTTTTGGCTCCAATGTTATGGGCTTTTGTGATGTTTTTTATACCGAAGAAGGTAAACTCACAGAGCAGGGTTTTTCCTTCCATTTAAAAGGAAATTTCGATTATAAAGGTTATCCTGTGGATGGTGGGCTTAATTTTACTTTGCTCGATACTTTGAATTATTTTTCATTATTCGCAACCACCTCTTTTGAATATCTTGAATACTTCGGCAAATTCGGTGTATCATTTTATTATCCTTTAAATGCCGGATTGAGATTTTATCTCGAGTATAAGAATGCAGAAATAGAATTTATGAGACAAAATGTGCTTTATAAATTATCCGATGTTATCTTTGAAAATCCATTTATAGCGGATTATTCTCCTGTATGTCTTTCGCAGATAAAAGTAAATGCAGGGATGAAGATAAGTGATTTACCCGTTATAAAGACGGGCATTACTTTTTATGATAAATATTTGTATTTTGTTAAGAAAGATACGGGATATGGTATGAGTGATACTTCTTTATCTTTTTTATGGCTTAAATCTTTCTATAAAGATTTTGAAGGAGAGGCAAATTTGTGTTTCTTTGGCAGACCTTTATATCTTCCATTGTTGAGAATTGCAATCAATTATAAACTAAGGGGTGAAAATTTTGCAGGAATTTTTGAATCACAATTTAATTACAGGCAAAAAATGGAATCTTATTTGCTTTTGAATCTGGCAGGAGAATTTTATACCCCTTTTGGTGTTATAATTTTTTTAAAGATAAAAAATATTTTGAATCAGGAGTATGAGTATTACGAAGGATTCAGGGAAGAGGGTTTAAAGGTTTATCTTGGAGCAAGGGGGGTGTTATGATGGACATTTTCAAAATAATGGAGTTTTTACCGCACAGGTATCCTTTTTTGCTTGTTGATAAAGTCCTTGAGATTAAGGGAGACGAGATAGTAGCAATAAAAAATGTAACGATAAATGAACCTTTCTTTCAGGGACATTTTCCCGGTGACCCCATAATGCCCGGAGTGCTAATCGTTGAATCAATGGCACAGACAGGTGGCTTACTTATGATGAGTAAAATTGAGGATAAAGAAAATAAAATAGGCTATTTCGCTGGTATCGATAAAGTTAAATTCAGAAAGCCCGTTCGCCCGGGTGATACTTTACGAAATGTTGTAAAAATCGTAAGGCAGAGAGGAAATCTTTTTGTGATGGAAGCAAAAAGCTATGTTGATGATACTCTTGTAGCTGAAGGCACGCTAACAGCTGCGGTGGTTGATAGAGCAAAAACTTAATGTTTATTTATTTTCTCATAGGCATTTTTGCTGGTTTTATGAGTGGCATGTTTGGCATAGGGGGTGGTTCTGTTCGTATTCCTTTGCTTACGGTTGCGGGTTTGCCTTTATTAACTGCATACGGGATAAATCTTTTTGTGATACCCTTTTCTTCACTTGTGGGTGCTATAAGTCATCGTAAAAACATTGAGTTTAAATTATCAATTTATATGGTTATAGGAGGGATTGCTGGCTCCATTACGGGTGCATATCTTGTTGGTTTTATACCGACATTGATTCTCGCAATAATATTCCTCATAATAACAATTTTAACTGTATCCGGGATTTATCTTCATAGAATTGCTCCGAGTTTTACAAAAAAGTTAAAGGCTACTTCAAATAAAGTTTTATTTGGTGCTTTTTTGATAAATTTAATCACCGGTATGAGAGGAGGGAGTGGTGGTTCTCTTTTTCCTGCGTTTTTAAGGGCTTTAAATATTGACATTCATAAATCCATTGCTACATCTTTATTTGTTACAATTTTTACTGCGTTATCTGCATGTTTTATTTACTGGCATCGTGGAGATATAAAATGGCTACCTGCTGTGAGCGTATTAGCTGGTTCGATGATAGGTGCTTTCTTGGGTAGTAAAGTTGCCTTAAAGTCAAAACCTGTATGGCTTGAAAGTGGATTATCGGTGCTCGTTGTCGCACTCGCCCTACTCATAGTTTATAAATCAATAATTCATCATTGAAAAATTGAATGAAATTTATGGTAATAATCCATAAGGCAGAAGAAGGCGGATATTGGGTAGAGGTACCTGCACTCCCCGGTTGTTACTCACAGGGAGAAACTATTGAGGAAGCTATAACGAATATAAAAGAAGCAATTCAATTACATATCGAAGTAATGCGAGAAGAAGGAAAAGAGATTCCAGAAGAAAAAGAATTAATTGTAGCACAAATTTCTATGAAAAATGAAAGTAATAGAACTTTTTGAAAGGTATGCAAAGGAATATGATGAATGGTTTGAGAAATATGATAAAGTTTACAAATCCGAACTGCATGCCGTTAAAAAACTTATTGGTAAAGGTATAGGTCTTGAAATAGGCGCTGGTACAGGTAGATTTGGTGTTCCGCTTGGCGTAAAATACGGGGTAGAACCCGCTTATAATATGGCAAAAATAGCATATAAAAGAGGCATGAAAATTTGTATAGCAAAAGGAGAAAATCTGCCATTCAAAAATTCAACATTTGATTTTGTGTTAATTATTGTTACCATTTGTTTTGTTAAACAGCCCGAAAGTTTAATAAAGGAGGCAAAAAGAGTTTTAAAAGATGATGGTAAGATAATAATAGGTTTCATTGATAAGGAGAGTTTTCTTGGCAAATTTTATTCCAGAAAGAAAAGCAAATTTTATAAATATGCTAAATTTTATTCAACAGAAGAAGTTATTGAGATGCTTTCAAAGTTTGACTTTTGTGATTTTGAATTTTATCAGACAATTTTTGATTTACCGCAAAACATAAAGGAGATTGAACCCGTTAAGAAGGGGTATGGTGAAGGTGGTTTCGTTGTTATCGGTGCTAAAAATAAATTATGATAGATAAAGTCAAAATAGTTTACGAAGATGAATATCTTCTGGGAGTTTCAAAGCCCCATGGTTTACTTGTAATACCCGGGAGGTTTGATAAAGATGAACCATTTTTAAGAAGAATTTTAGAAGAAAAATTCGGAAGAAGATTATGGGTGATTCACAGGATAGATAGGGGTACAAGTGGGCTTGTTATTTTTGGAAAGACATCAGAAGCGCACAGGGAAATGTGCATTCTTTTTGAACACAGGAAGGTAAAAAAGAGGTATATAGGCATTGTGATGGGCGATGTTGAGTATGACGGCACCATTGATAAGCCAATAAGACAGGGGCGCAAAGGCAAATATAAGGTTGCGGAAAATGGTAAGCCAGCTGTTACAAAATATAGAGTCATGGAAAGATTTAAAAGATTTACATTACTATCGATTTTGCCACTAACAGGACGTCCCCATCAAATAAGGGTGCATTTGAAATATATTGGCTATCCAATAGCAGTTGACCCTGTTTACAATAAAAGTTTACCGGAAGAGTATAAGGAAATATTTGAGCCAATAATTAAAGCACATCCAAAAGCTCTTTCACTTCATTCTTTTAGTTTGAAATTTGTCCATCCTTTTACAAAGAAAGAGACAGAGATAAAAGCAGGATTAAGTGAGGAAATGAAAGCGGTAATTGAAAGATTAAGGTTAAAAACTAAAATTCAATCATAGCGTCTTTTACTAACTTCTTCTATCACTTCGATGATTTTTTTGAAACCCATTTTGCCGATTTCTCTCAATTTTTTTGCTTCTTCTTTATTGCTCTTGAATTTAATTTTTTTCAAATCTTCCGCTGAATTTATAAATTTTAAGAGTCCAACTTTTTCCAGGTATTTGTCAACGCCTCCTTTTTTGCCTTTAAAGAAGCTGTAAGCCGGTATTCCCAGCACACAAGCTTCTCGAACCATTGTGCCTCCCCCACTTATCACAGCATCTGCATTACATATTAAAGTAGGACCATCTACAGCAGTTTTTAATATGTGTAAATTCTTTACATTAAAGTATTTTTTAAAAAGTATATTGATTTCTCTTTCACTTCTCGGAATTATTAAGATTTCCACTTCCCTTGAATTTTTGTAATAATCAATAATTTCGGCAAATATTTTTTCGCTTTCAGGATTATGATAATGTGCAGTAGTAGCCGGTGGGCGTATCAAAATCACACATTTTGAGTAGTCAATATCTGGTAAGCGGAAATTCTGCGGCTGAAAGTCAAACAGATAGACACCTTCTTTTATCCCCGGATAAAGGAAATATTTAACTCCTTCTTTTTTCAAATTATTTAGATATTCTTTACTTACGACTTCTGGCATGCCAATTATTGTTGCGAATTTTCTGTAAAGCCAGTCAAACATATACTCGTAATCGTAAAGTATTACTAACGGTATTTTGTGTAAGTAAGCGGGTAATACAATCCCTCGTGAAGATGCAACTGCAACTTTTATCGGTAGATTTACCAATTTGTTTAACAGATACGCCCGGATAAATAAATTCAATGCCTTTTTTATTTTATTTCTACCCGGATGACATCCTATAACCGAATATTCGTTTATTCCATAAATTGAAAGTAGTTGAATGAGTTTTTCGTGATACCTAATGGTTAAAAGTACATTTTCTTTTCGTTTTTTAAACTCTTTTAAAAAAGGTCTGAAGAACAAGACATGAGGTGCGTTATCTATGTCAATCCAGATGTATTTAGTCATAATTTATTATTCTTTCTTTTATCTCTTTTGATGCTTCTTCTGGTGGTGTGGGATTTATGTAGATACCCGAGCCCATTTCGAATCCTGCTGGCATTGTGAGGCGTGGTAAAATTTCTAAATACCAGTGAAAATATTCAACATTGTGGTCTTCAATTGGAGCCGACTTTATAATATAATTATATGATAAATCGGGGAAAATTTTATGTAACGCTTTTAAAATTTTTGATAAAATATCTGCAAAATCCGTTAATTCTTCATCGTTAAAGTCAAATTTTGCGCTATGGCGCTTCGGCAGAATCCACACTTCATATGGTGTTCGTGATGCAAAAGGACATATTGCAATAAAATTTTCATTCTCATAAGGTACTCTTACATTTTGCTCTTTTTCTTCTTTAATCATCTGGCAGAATGGACATATTCCCTGTTCATCGCAAAATACCCGTGCTTCGAGAAGAGCCGTGCGTAAAGAAAGTGGCACTATGGGTGTGGCAATGATTTGAGAATGAGGATGAATCAAAGAAGTTCCTGCATATCTTCCATAATTTTTGAAAATCAAAATCAAATCAATTTTTGGATGATATTGTGATAGTGTATCGTAGCGATTTTTATATGCAAGCAAGATATTTTTAATTTCAGAAAGTGTATAATTTGAGAAATTTTTATTATGATAAGGCGATTCTATTATCACTTCTGCAAATCCATATCCCATAACTTTTAAATATGATTTTTCTCTTTGACGCATGGGTTCTGTATCGGGATGAAGCGCGCTATAACGGTTTTTCACAACCCTTAAGAGCCATCTATTGCCTTCTTTTATTTCAAAAAGCGTTTCTTCATATTTTTCAGAGTAATTTCCCGGACAAAAAGGACAATTTTTATCGTATTCCGGGATTTTAGTTTGTGTTTCTTCTTTTTTAAAGTCATGCGGACGCTTTTTCCTTTCAGGTGCTATTATCACCCATTCCTTTGTGATAAAATTCTGTCTGAATTCAGACATGTTTACTTACTCCCTTTAAGTCTTCCAATTTCTTTTCTTATTTCTTCAATTACTTCAGAGTTATAAATTTCTTTCCTGTTATCTTTTTTGATTGAAAATACAATAAATACTTTTCCGCCGAAATTTTGTTCAAATTTTTTATGTGTTCTGCTAAGCCATTCTTTCCATCTGTAAATCTCTGGCGTTTGCTCATAGGTTATGGGTTTTATTTGCAAACCAATGTATTTCTCCCCAACCTGAATGTAAAAATCCACATTATAAAGTCTATCCCACTCATCCGGTGCAGGTTTTATCTCTACACCCAAATCTCTTTGTAATTTCCCGTATATTGTTTTTATTTCTGTTAGATAGCCGTCATAAGTTCTGTTAATTACAAGGTTGTAAATATATTCGATACAATCTTCCTCTGTTACTTCCTCAATTTCTGCCTGGATAACTTCTGTAATTTTCACATATAGTTTTCTTCCGAGATCTTCGAGGTATTCCTTAGGGGATAAAGAGATATCTTTGCTTTTAAGGAAATCAGCGAGTTTTTTGTAATAGAATTCTTCCCAATCTTTAATTGTTTTTGGGCTGCATTCACGAATCCATTGGGATACGGGACCGACGCTATTCTCTTTATTTAATCCCCATCTGTTTGTTGCCATATTTAATATCCACTCTTTTGCCATTATTTTAGCTCTTTTTCTAATTCAATAAATTTTGTTTTATACTTATACTCTTTTGTCCTGTCTGCTTTGGCCATTCCAGACCTGATGAGATAGGCATTTACAAATATTTTATTTTTTAAATAAACATAAGCGCTGACGGTGTTTTCATCTATGATATTGTCACTATGGTTGTCAAATTTAAGATAAACTTCTTTTTTCAAAATGCGGTTCCTTAGATACTCTAACGCTTCTTCCTTTTTGATTATTTTAACTCCCAAAAATTTAACAAGCAGACCTGTGTTTAATTTAATGGTTTGTTCGTCTATAATATCAACAACTTTATAAAGTCTGTCATTTTTAAAATTAAATTTCTTGGGGTCTATTCTTGGTCTGGCATCTTTAATCCTTGGGATATAATTAACCGCATCAACTTTTATTGTTTTTCCTCGCTTTATTATCTGAATGTTTTTATTAAATTGAAGCAAATTTTGTTTTAAACCGAGTTTTTCCTTTATCACATCCAGAAATTTTTCGTTTATTTCATAACCTATTGCATTCCTATGCAGGTTTAATGCTGCTTTTACAGTAGTTCCGCTACCGAGGAAAGGGTCAAGAACAGTTTCTCCTATGAAAGTATACATTTTTATCAGCCTTTTTGGTAATTCTTCTGGAAACATGGCTTCGTGTTCTAACTGCCTTGCTCCACCAAAATACCAGTGTCCATAGAAATACTCTTTCCATTCTTCTTTAGTTAGTTTAGACTTTTCTTTAATTTCTTTTGGGACTTTTCCATTTTTTCCGGGTTTTTTAAAAATAAGTATAAACTCATAATCAATCTCAATCATTCCATTAGGTGGATAGGGATAAGAGCCCATTACATTTGCTCCGCCAGTGGTGTTCATTGTGGTTTTCTTCTGCCAGATTATTGAACCCATAAAATCAAAACCTATGTCCTCACATTGTGCTATAAGTTCAGCATGCAAGGGGATAACTTTATATCTGCCGTAAATTACAGAGCGAGCAAACTGGTCGCCTATGTTTATACATAATCTTCTTCCGGGCTTAAGAATTCTGTAGCACTCTTTCCATACTCTGTATAAATCTTTGAAGTATTCATGTAAACTTTGACCATATCCGATTTGTCCTTCAACTCCGTAATCTTTAATATGCCAATAAGGAGGAGATGTAACAATCAAATCTATGCTGTTATTTTCGACTTCTATCATTTTTCTACTATCACCGATTATTATTCTAGCCCAGTTATTCATTGCACTCATCCTAATATAACTTAAATACGAAATTTGTCAAGAAATTATTGCGAGGCGGAGCCGAGCATGTTACATATGGGTTGTAGGTCAACACCCCGAGCGCTGAAAGCGGAACCACATTTTGGGAGCAGATGAGGAGTTCTTTTACTGATAGGAGTGAGAGCGGGACCACATTTTGAGGGAAGTATCAGATTGACTGCTGAATAACGCAATGAGAGCGATTAAGAGTTCAAGATGGGATAAAGGTTTGGGTTGCGGACTGCGCTTATTAAAGGTGGTTTGCGGATAGGTGCTGATGAGAGCAGGAGGTGGGACTGCATTTTGAGATGAGTGTTTGGCTGGTTGCTGGATAGCGGAATGGAAGCGAGTGAGGGTTTGAGGTGGGAAAGAGGTTTCTGGTTGGGAACTTGACTGATTACGGGTAAAGCGTTTAAGGAGCGATGATAGGGTGAGGTCTGTGTCCTGCGTAGCGAGGGGTGTGCAAGAGGGTGGTGGGGACAGGGAGGAGGGGCTAATAATTTTATAAAAAAATGATTGACAAACTGAAAATGGGATTATAATTTGTGTCATGATTGAAATAAGATTTCATGGTAGAGGTGGTCAGGGGACGGTGGTTGCTGCAAAGACACTTGCTGATGCACTTTTGAAGGAAGGCAAATGGGTTCAGGCATTTCCTGAGTTTGGTGTCGAAAGAAGAGGTGCTCCTGTCTATGCATTCATAAGGATTGATGACAAACCGATAATATTGCATTGCAAAGTATATGAGCCGGACCACATCGTTGTGCTTGACCCTGCGTTGCTCGAAGCCATTGATGTCACTGCTGGATTAAAAGAAGGTGGCTGGATAATAATAAACACTGTGAGAAAACCTGATGAACTTAACTTTCCCCAAAAATACAAAGTTGCTACTGTTGATGCTACAGGTATTGCTCTTAAATATGGCTTGGGTTCAAAAGCTGCTCCCATTGTTAACACTCCTATGCTTGGTGCATTTGCCAGAGTTATGGGAATTGTTAAACTATCTTCTGTTATCGAAGCTATAAAAGAAAATGTCCCTGCTAAGCCCGAGGAGAATGCGAAAGCCGCTGAAGAAGCATATAACAGTGTGATAATGTAATGGCATTTAAAACACTTTTCATAGCACATGCACCCGATGGTGATGCAAATAAGTATCGATGTACTATTGAGACCCCGCACTACTATAAATTGTTTGTGGTGGTTGTGAGAAATCAAAAAGAAGCCGTAGAAGTTTGTAAGGAATTTGTTGAAAAAGAGAAAATCCATTCTATTTTGTTGTGTCCGGGCTTTACTCATGAAGATGTAGCAGAAATAAAGAGAGTGGCAGGCAGTAATGTTGCTGTTTCTGTTGCGAGGGGTGATGGTCCTTCTATCAGGATTTCCACTGAAATTATGAAAAAAGAAGGCTGGTTTAAGTAGGAGGTATGATGGAAGAAAAAATTACTTTTAAAGATGTTGATGAATTGCCAGAGATTGCTGTATCTTTGAAGACGATGAGATGGAATAAGACCTCATCCTGGCGAGTTATAAGACCTGTTATAAATTATGAGAAATGCATAAAGTGTATGATATGCTGGAAGTATTGTCCTGAGCCAGCGATAAAAATTGAGGAAGATAAACCTGTTATTGATTATGAGTATTGTAAGGGTTGTGGTATTTGTATAGTTGAGTGTCCAAGAGGTGCTATAGAAGCAGTAAGGGAGGGGCGATGAAGAAAGTTTTAATGGGCAATCATGCTCTTTCTTATGGTGCCAAATTATCCCGTGTGGAAGTTATTGCTGCCTATCCCATTACTCCTCAGACACAGGTTGTTGAGCTGCTTTCTGAGATGTGTGCATCCGGTGAGCTCAAAGCCCGCTTCATAAAGGTTGAGTCCGAGCATTCTGCACTTGCTGCGTGCATAGGTGCATCTGCTGCAGGAGCTCGTGCTTTTACTGCTACATCAGCTCAGGGCTTGGCGCTTATGCATGAGATGATACACTGGGCTGTTGGTGGCAGGCATCCTATTGTTCTCTGTAATATAAACAGGGCAATGGCACCTCCGTGGTCGATATGGACAGAGCAAACTGATTCTCTTTCGCAAAGAGATACAGGTATAATCCAGTATTATTGTGAAAATAATCAGGAAGCGCTTGATACTGTTATTCAGGCGTATAAAGTGGGTGAAGAGGTTCTTTTACCGAGTATGGTTGTGCTTGATGCATTTTTCCTTTCACATACCTATGAAGTTGTTGATATTCCGGAGCAAGATAAAGTTGACGAATATTTGCCTCCTTTTAATCCGCCATATAAGATTGACCCCGATAAACCTTCGGCATTCGGAGGACTTACAGATGCTACATGGTATTTTGAACTGAGATATAAGATTGAGAAAGCAATGGAAAAAGCTAAAAAGTTAATAAAAGAATATGGAAAACAATATGGCGAACTTTTTGGCAGATACTATGGGCTTACCGAAGCTTATAAATGTGAGGATGCAGATATTATTACTGTTACATCTGGCACTATTGCTGGCACGATGAAATATATGGTGGATATTTTAAGGGAAAAGGGAATTAAAATTGGCAATTTAAAAATAAGGGTATTTAGACCTTTTCCTGTTGAAGAAGTAAGAGATATTCTTTCCGGTGCAAAAAAAGTAGCTGTTATTGACAGGAATATTTCCTTTGGTCAATGTGGTATTTTCTTTGAAGAGGTGAAATCTTCTCTTTATAACAGTGATATGAGACCACCTGTGTGGGGATTTGTAGCGGGACTTGGTGGCAGGGATGTTACTTTGAAGACACTTGAGCAAATTGTTGATTATACTTTAAAATCTGAAGAACCTGAGGATTTAGTATGGGTAGGTGTTAAGAAAGAGCATGAAGGCAAAAGTTTTGAAACTCTTATTTCTGAGAAAACAGGCAGGAAAATTCATTATCTTGAAGTGGGATGAGGGAGGAGATACAGGCGTGGTGGGAGCAGTCGAAAAGGGATTTAGAAGCTGCGAGACACAGTTTATCATCAGGTGATTATGAATGGGCATGTTTTCAGGTTGAGCAGTCAATTGAGAAAGCTTTGAAAGCACTTTATTTGAAAGAAAAAGGAGAACTCCCGAAGTCTCATAATCTTGTGAGATTGGGTAAAGAACTTGGGCTTAATGAAGAGCTTATTGATATTTTGAGGGATATAACGCCTGATTATGTTATGACGAGATATCCAAATGCTGCAAATAGCATTCCTTATGAGATTTATGATAAAGAGAAAGCTGAAGAAAGGATAAAAGAGGGTGAGAAAATTTTGAAATGGATAGAAGGGCGTTTGAGAAGTTAAAAACTTTAAAGAAAAATTTGGAGAAGGATATAAAGATTGAAAAAATGATAATGATAGGTTCGAGGGCTCGTGGAGATTATTTTAAACACTCCGATATTGATGTAATAATAGTTTCGGATGATTTTAAGGGTATGAAATTTCCCGATAGGATGAGTTTTGTTTATAAATTTTGGGATGAGGAAGAATTTTTAATGCCTTTTTGTTATACTACAGACGAATTTGAAAAATGGAAAGACAGTAAGTATTTGTTAAAGAAAGGTCTTTGTGAAGGGATTTTGATAAAATGAGTTGACAAATGAGTAAAATGTATAAAATAAATAGAGGGAGATGGCACTCGATGTAGGGACAATAATAAATCTGTATCCTGTATTGAAAGATATGTTAAAGAAGATAGGTAAGAAGGAAAGCGAGTTAACGAAGAGCGACTTACAGCTTTTACTTACGATACAATCAATAAATGCGAGTGAGGGAGCAGTTATGGCAGCGGAGCGTGCTGCTGAGGCGGGTGCGAGGGCAGCTGTGGCGGCGGAGAAGGCTGCTGTGGCGGCACAGGGAGCTGCTGAATCGGCGGAGAGAGCTGCTACAGCATCTGAAAGGGCGGCGGTAGCCAGTGAGAGAACATGTGAAGTTGTGAAACTGCTTGTTGATGAGATAAGGGGGCTAAGGGATGATTTCCGTCCCCTTTTGAAAGCAGTAGCAAAGTTTATTGAAAGCCAAGTAAAAGTGGAGGCAAAATGAGTGTAAAATTAACAATTCCGGAAGAAGAGATAATGAATCCTGGGCATCTTGCATGCTGGGGCTGTGGAGCTACTCTTGCTTTACGCTACACCCTTAAGGCACTCGGAAAGAAAACGGTTCTCGTGATACCTGCATGCTGTTGCACCGTGATAGATGGTCCTTTTCCATATTCTTCTTATGGGGTTCCGATTTTGCACTGTGCTTTTGAGGCTGCTGCTTCTGTTGCATCGGGTGTGAAAAATGCTTTGCTGATGAAAGGAGATACGGAGACACAGGTTGTTGCGTGGGCAGGTGATGGAGGTACTTATGACATAGGTATTCAGGCATTATCGGGTGCTGCTGAGCGTCGCGAGGATATATTTTATATTTGCTACGATAATGAAGCATATATGAATACCGGAATACAGAGAAGTTCTGCTACACCGAAAGGTGCATGGACGACAACGACTCCTTATCGCTTTCCAAAAGAAGACCCTAAAAAGGACCTATTCAAAATAATGGTAGCCCACAAAATACCCTATGCTGCTACAGTGAATGTTGCATATCCAGAAGATTTTGTGAGAAAAATAAAGAAAGCAAAAGAAAAGAAGGGCTTAAAATTTATACTGGTTTACGCACCCTGTCCTACTGGCTGGAAGATGCGTCCGGATTACACCATAAAAGTTGCAAGATTAGCAGTTGAGTGCAATATTTTCCCTCTAATAGAAGTGGAAGATGGTAAATGGAGGATAACGATAAAGGGAAAAGGAAAACCCGTTGAGGAATACATAAAATTACAGGGGAGATTTAAACATTGGGGTGAGAAAGAAATAAAAGAATTTCAGGAGTGGGTGAACAGAAATTATGAGGAGTTACAAAAATATGTAGAAATGTTTGGAAAAGGGGGGTAAAATGTTATTCATGACACAATTTGATATAATACCAGGTAAGGCAGACGAGATGATATATAAAATGAGGAATCCAAAGGTCCCTGAGAATGTTGTGATAAAATACAAAATGCAGTTATTCGGCAAGCCTGACTTCATAATAATCTATGAAGCTCCTGATGAACAAACAGCACTGAATTTCATACTACAGTTTACTGATTGCGCTACCCCCAGGACATCTCTGGCTAATCCTTTATGATGAATTGAAATGAGCAAAAATAAAGAGTTAGCAGAAATATTTGAAAAAATAGGTAAAGCACTGGAGTTTAAAGGCGAGAATCAGTTTAAAGTACTTGCTTACAAAAAGGCATCAAGGGTGATTAAGGATTTGACGGTTGATATTGAAGAAGTTTGGAAGAAAGGCAAACTGCGTGAGATACCGGGGATAGGTGAAGGTATTGCCAAGAAAATAGACGAATACTTAAGAACAGGTAGGATGAAAAAATATGAGGAAGCGATGCAGGGTGTACCCGAAGAATTGCTTGAGCTTATGGATGTGCAATCGTTGGGTCCGCGTACTTTGAAACTCGCGTATGATAAACTTGGAGTAAAGACACTAAAGGACCTCGAAAGAGTAATAGAAGATGGTTCGCTTGCTCGTTTACCGGGTATGGGACAGAAAAAAGTAGAAAATATAAAGGAAGGCTTAAAAATATTTAAACAAAGGGCAGAAAGAATACCGATAAGTATTGCACTTCCGCTTGTTGAAAAGATAATTGAATATTTAAAGGAAGATGTAAACCAGATAGCACCTGCAGGTTCCCTTAGAAGGATGAAAGAAACGGTTGGTGATATTGATGTATTAGCTACTGCAAAAGATGGTGAAAAAATAATCGAGAAATTTTGTAAATTCCCTGATGTTCAAAAAGTTCTTGCAAAAGGCACAACAAAGGGCTCAATAATTGTAAAGGGCGGTTATCAGGTTGATTTGAGAATAGTACCTGAAGAAAGTTTTGGTGCTGCTCTTCAATATTTTACCGGTTCAAAAGCCCATAATATAAAGTTGAGGACAATAGCAAAATCTCAGAATTTGAAAGTTAGCGAATATGGTGTATTCAGAGGAGAAGAGAAGATAGCGGGTCTTACGGAAGAAGAAGTTTATGGTGTCTTCGACTTGCCGTGGATACCACCGGAGATAAGAGAAGACAGAGGCGAAATAGAGTATGCTCAACAGCACAGAAAAGTTCCTGATTTGATAGATTATAATGATTTAAGAGGAGACCTTCATATTCATTCTCGTTATTCTGATGGCACAGCCACTATAAAAGAGATTGCCGAGTTCGCAAAAGAAATGGGCTACGAATATATTGCAATAACAGACCACTCTGCATCAGCAAAATATGCCCATGGAATAACACCCGAAAGATTGGAAAAACAATGGGAAGAGATTGAAAGAGTGGAAAAAGAAGTAGGTATAAAAATTTTGAAAGGAATAGAACTTGAGATCAGGGAAAAAGAAATAGATATTCCTGTCGAATATTTGAAGAAAATGGATTTGGTCATAGCAGGTATTCATACTTCTGCTAAGCGTGATATGACAGATGTTATATTCTGGTTATGTGAGCATCCTTATATTGATGTAATTGCCCATCCTACAGGTAGATTAATATCACAAAGAGCAGGTTATCAGGTAGATATAGATGCTGTGATTAAAAAAGCAAAAGAGACAAATACCGCTCTTGAGATAAATGCTTACCCTGATCGCCTTGATTTAAACGATATAAATGCGAGAAAAGCAAAAGAAGCTGGCGTTATGATAATGATAGGTTCGGATGCTCATAATCTCGGCATGATGAGATTTATAAGATATGGGATAGGAACTGCGAGAAGAGGCTGGTTATCGAAGGGAGATGTCCTTAATACTTTGCCTTACGATGAAGTAATACGCTGGCTCCGCACACATAAGAAAAAAGAATAGATAACAAAAATTCCAAGAATATCAAATAGGAAATCAAAAATATCTGCTTCCCTCCCGGGTATAAAAAGTTGATGCAATTCGTCAAAAGCGGGTAAGCACAGTCCCCAGGCAAAATAAACCTTTTTCTTCCATCTACTTAAAATCATTAAATATCCCAGAATCGCATACTCTGCGAAATGCCCTAATTTGTCTTTTAAATTAAATTCGGGACCAGGGATTTCAATATGCGGGAGTGAAGAGAAAGTGAGAATAACTGCGCTCCATAAGAATGGTAAAATTCTACTTCCTTTTGCGCTCACGGGACCCCGGTATTCCGAGCATTTTTCTGTATTTAACAACGGTTGTTCGGGCGATGTTATAGCCCTCTCTTCGCAGAATTCTGGCGATTTCCTCATCGGTAAGTGGTTGTTCTTTATCTTCTTTTTCAATTAATTCTTTTATCCTGTTGCTTATAGCTGCCCAATCTCTAAATTTACCACTACCAAAGAAGTCAGAGAGCTCGAAAATGCCAACAGGTGTCTGTATATACTTACCTTTGCATGCACGAGAAACAGTAGAAGGGTCTCTACCTATTTCCCTTGCTACTTCTTCAAGGGTCAAACATTTGAAATATTTTTTGCCTTTTTCAAAGAATTCTTTTTCTTTATCAATTATATAGCGTGCAATAGCCAGCAATGTCTCTCTTCTTTTTTCAATCCCCATTAATATTGCTTTAGCTTCGTTGTACTTCTGTTCGAGAAATTCTTTATCTCTTTTTGAGAATCTCTTTGGATTTTCGAGCAATTCTCTATAAACATTGTTAAGTTTTATCTTCGGTAAAAATTCGTCATTTATTATTGGTATCCATTCATTTCCTACTTTTTTTATAATAATGTCAGGGCTTATATAATCGTTTACCTTGCTCCAAACTCTACCGGGATGGGGGTTCAATATTTCGATGGTTTTTGATAAATTCTCAAGAAATTCGATGTCGATATTTTTAACTTTTTTCAATATTTTGTGAAATTTCTTTTCGTGTAATTCTTCGAAGAATTCGTTCAATACTTTTAATGCTTCTTCCGATTTGAAGCCCCTTGCTTTCAATTGCGTTAAAATACATTCTTTTTCATCAAACGAAGCCGTTCCAACTGGTTCGAACATTTGTATCTTTTTTCTGATTGCATCAACTTCTTCCGGTTTGACACCGAATTTATCTGCAATCTCTTTTAAACTGATTTTCAGGAATCCATCATCGTCCAGACTATCTATGATGAATTCTCCTATTTCTATTTCTTTTTGTGACTTCGCAGATATGTGGAGCTGTTCTTTAAGATGCTCTTTTAAAGTTTTTTCTGCACCGATTAGCATCTCTCTATCTTCAAGAGGAGTTGATTCAACCGAGAATGAAATCGGGTAAGAGAATAATTCTTCTTCTAGTTCTTCTTCAAAGGATATCTCTGTTTCATCGGGTTCTTCATCTCTTTCTATAAAAGGATTTTCTTCGATTTTCGTCTGTATGAATTGCTTAAGGTCAAGTTTAGGCATTTGCAATATCTTTAATGTTTCGAGTAATTGTGGTGATAAGCGGAATTCCAGTCTCAATTCATGTGATTGCTCAAGACGATGCTCCATTTTGCCCCCCTTTACATTGAAAAATCTTCACCAAAGTAAACTTTTTTTGCAGTTAAATCTTTTATCACAGTATCTCTATCGCCACTCAACAGGATTCTACCATCATACATCAAATATGCTCTGTCCGTTATTTCAAGTGTTTCCCTTACATTGTGGTCCGTTATTAAAATTCCTATTCCGTCTTCTTTAAGTTCAAGTATTATTTTTTGAATTTCCTTTTGCGTAATGGGGTCTATCCCTGTGAATGGTTCATCCATCAGTAAAAATCTGGGATTGGTGCATAGTGCCCTTGCTATCTCTACTCTTCTTCTTTCGCCTCCTGATAGCGTATAAGCGAGATTATTACGGAGATGCGCAATACCAAAGCGTAATAGCAGTTTTTCGGCAATCTCTTTCCTTTTTTTCTTATCCTTTTCGATAAATTCAAGAACGCATAGTAAATTTTCTTCAACCGTTAATTTGCGAAATACAGAGCTTTCCTGAGGTAAAAAGCCAATACCAAGCCTTGCTCTCATATACATAGGTAATCTCGTTATATCTTTATCATTTATAAAAATTTTGCCTTTATCTGGTTTTATTAATCCTATTATGGAATAAAAAGTTGTGGTTTTGCCTGCACCATTTGGACCAAGTAAGCCAACGACTTCACCTGATTTTACATCAAGACTTACATTGTTGACAACTTTCCTTTTTCCATACCTTTTCTCAATATTTTCTACTTTGAGGTAATCCATTTTACACCCTCCACAGGACCTTTAATTTCTACTTTTTGTATTTTGCCGTCCTTTAGCCATACAGTTAATTTTCTACCACATAAGGAATCTCCTTTGCCATAAAAGACAGATTGAGGAGAAAAAATAGATATTCCTTTCTTTTGAAAATAAAAAACGGTTTCTGATTTGCATACATAACTTCCCTGCTTAAAAATGCAGTTACCTGTACCTATCGCGAGAGTATCTCCTTTGATTTTTAAGATGTTAGAAGAAAGATAGGCAGAATCTATTTCGCTAAAGAAAGTGCCATTCTTTATCCAGCCTGATTTGGTTTTTAAAGAATAAAAGCCAGTATCACCTTCAATTCTTATTCGATTCAAAGTATCCTGATAATAGATATTTTCTGTGAATTTAAAAGCATTTTCTTTTCTGTAATAAATCCCATATTTTGCTTTTATCTTAATATTTTCCGATACAATTTCAAAATCGTTAAGTTCTGTAATATTTCCCGAGCATTTTGCGAATTTAGATTTACACTTTGTTTTGCCTTTTTGCACGAAAAAACCTTTTGCAAAAATTATGGTATCGCCTTTTATGACTGCTTCCGGGCAATTTATTGTCATTGTATCTTCCGTACACAGTTTCACATTTCCCAGTAATTTTATCGCATTCTTACTGTAAATTATAGAATCTGCTTTCATCTTATTTATCGCAAGTATCATTGCCAGCACCATAAATGCTCCTCATTTTTATTTTGCTGAGTGTCTGGTCGCTTTCAAAATCTTTTCCCCTTATTCTTTTGCCTTCTTTTATTATTAAAACTTCGGGAGAATAAACTTTCTTCACATCATCTATCCACTGTAATTTATGGGTTTTAAGAATAATAGAGTCTTTAGATATTGCTGTAACATTTCCTAGTGCTTCCATGTTATTTTGATACAGGATTCCGCTGTCCGCTGTTATTTTGAGGTCAAAATTACCAAGTGAATCGTAAATTGAAAGCGTAACTCCGTAAATAAGTGTGGTATCGCCAAAAGAAAATGCATGCCCGGCACATAACTCCCATCTCCTTATTCCATTTACAGAATATAGAACTTTAAAATTTGAAATTTCTTCATCAGGCAAATTTTTATCAATTTCTTTAAAATTCCTCGACTGGCATCCGAATACTATAAAAATAATGAGTATTTTCAAAAACCTTTTCACATTTAATATTATGCATTTTCCAGAAAAGTCAAGAAAGATTTTATCTCTTCTTCGGGGACAGATTGATTATTCTTTGAGATTCTCACTAAATAAATGTGCTTTCTTCCAAATATTATGTGATTTACAATGTTTTCATAATTTTTCAGCTTATGGATAAGCAAATTAAAGATATCTTCGTTTTGTGCAATGCCAACGAGTGTAGCACCATTTAATCTTACGATTTCCATTCCTTTTTCTTTTGGCAAAAGAGAAAGTCCAATCCTGACTATTTCTCTTATTTCCTCTTCATCAAAAGTTAATCTATAAAAATCTTCGAGTCCATAGTATATCTTTTTTAGAAGGTCTCTTGGTATAGTTGGTAAATTTTGTTTTAGATTTTCGAATCGCTTTGTATCTTCTGTTCTCATTCCTTCATCGAAATCTCTGAATTCTCCGATAACATTTTTGAGTGCCTTTTTTATTTCGGTGTGTATTCGCTCTGGATTTGGAAATTGTTTTGCGTTTACTACAAGGTCTATGAAGCAAACCGTTCTCTTTAAAGTTTGGGGTGTTTCATATCCCCTTACAACGAAGCCCTTTATCCTGCTGAGAGATGCTACACAAAGTTTCGGGTCATAGTCCTTACCTACTATGAGGATTTTTAATGTTATTTCTTTGGGAGATATTGCACAGGGATTTATCGATACCTGGGTTATTTTTGATTGGTCGTAATCTCTTATTAATACAGGTAAGATTGCGCGTGCTAAATGCTCGATTCCACCGAATAGCTCACAATATCTGATTCTCTCGATTTCCCTTATTTTAAGTCTCCTTTTTATCGATGTCTTCAATTTTTTGAGAGGCAGGAATCCATCGAGCTCTATCCTGCATACAAGTATTCCGTCGGGTGTTGTAAATTCTTTGTTGTATTTGATTACATAGTCAGGTATTGCATCTGCGATTCCTTCAAGGACATCTGCCAGAGTGATATCTTTATCGAAGCCAGCAACAGTTACTCCTGTTAGTTTTTCCTTTACAGTTTCAAGATGATGTGCATCGACCTGCGGTTCCCCGCCACTTCTGTTTACCCTGTTTATCAATCTGTAATTCATCGATATTATCTTTGCGAGGTCTTCTGGTTTTCTCTCTGTAAGATACGCCTCTGTACGCGCTATAAAGAATTTGACGGCTTCAGTAATCAAGCCAGAAGGTACCCTTTTATATTTCTTTTCGAAAATTTCCATAACATCATCAAATCTTTCTATTTTTCTTGTTTCATGTGCCAGAAGTTCACTCTTTTTTGTAGTCCTTCTCGATATCTTTGTTATTTTCTCTTTTATTTCCGGGAGTTTATCTTCTAATTTTTCGAGGTCTTTCTTTGATTTGATGTTTATTGCGAGTGAAAGCAAACCAATGGGTGTTCTGCCAATCTTTTGTATGGTTCCGTGTATCGAAGCTATATCAAGTCCATATTCCGTTAGCAAACCTGTTACTCCTTCTGCCATGCCAGTCCAGTTAAGTGCACCTACACCCAGCCAGTAATTTTGCGGAACTTTTTTCTTTATCTCTGGAAAGTAAATTACCACCCGGGAATCTTTCTTCCAATTTGTCAAAATATTCTGAAATATATTTTTGGAGATTTCTATTTCCCTGTCAAAGTCATTCATCTCTAATAATAATTAAGCAATTTCTTTGTCAATTTAAAAATTTTTTCTTTACAAAATCAAATTTCATTTAAAATTAAGGGAAAAGGAGGGGATGATGTTCGAAGAAAAACTTGCTTTCAGGACAAGGAGCATGAGGCGGTCGGAGATTCGTGAACTTTTGAAACTTGTAGCAAAACCCGATATAATATCCTTTGGAGGAGGGATGCCAGACCCCACTCTTTTCCCCATTGAGATGGTAAAAGAAGTATCTGCAAAAGTTTTAACAAATTATGGTAAAAGAGCATTGCAATACGGACCAACAGAAGGTCATCTTGGTTTGAGAGAGGAAATATGCAAATGGCTACATGAAAAAGAGGGTATTGATATTTCACCTGATAATGTTTTGATAACAAATGCATCGCAGCAGGGTTTGGACCTTGTGTCGAAGATTTTCATAGATGAGGGAGATGCTGTCATTATGGGTTTACCCAGTTATCTTGGTGGTATCGCTGCATTTCGCGCCTATTCGGCGAAGTTATACGGGGTAAGGCTCGATGAAAACGGTATGGTGCCAGAATTACTTGAAGAAAAAATTAAAGAATTGGAGAAAAAAGGCGAGAGAATAAAATTTATTTATATCGTGCCAGATTTCCAGAATCCAGCAGGTGTTACTATTCCCCTGAAGAGGAGGAAAAAAATAATAGAAATTGCAGAAAAATATGACCTATTGATAGTTGAAGATACTCCTTACAAAGAGTTAAGATATAGTGGTGAGCATCAGCCATCATTCTTTAAGCTTGCAGATAGGAGAAGGGTTATTTCGTTATTTACTTTCAGTAAGATTTTGTTCCCCGGTTTGAGAATGGGTTATGTTGTTGCCGATAAAAAGGTGATAGATAAGCTTGTAATTGCAAAGCAGGCAACGGATTTATGTTCACCCGAATTCAATCAGGCTATCGTTTATGAAATAATGAAAGAAGGTCGCTTAAAGCCCCATATTACAAAGCTCGTTGTTAGATACAGGGATAAACGCAACTGTATGCTTTCCGCACTCGATCAATTTATGCCAAAAGATAAAGTGAAATGGACTAGACCAGAAGGCGGACTATTTTTATGGATTACATTGCCGGAGTTCATTGATAGTGATAAAATGTTTAAAAAAGCGATAGAGAATAAAGTGGCATATATCGTGGGGAGTGCATTTCATTGCGATGGAAGCGGTCACAATACTATGAGGATAAACTTCTCTTATCCTACGATGGAACAAATCGTTGAAGGAGTTAAAAGATTATCAAAAGTCATAAAAGAAGAGATAGAAAATCATTAAATTTTCTTAAAAAAATTCTTGACAAATTAGTATTTTGAGTATTTATAAAACTGGTATGATTGAGTTGAATGTATATAATCAGAATGGAGAAATAGTTGGCAAGAGGCGTTTACCGTCGGAGATTTTTGAGATTAAGCCGAATGATGTGGTGATTTATGAAGCAGTTTGCATGTATCAGGCTAATAAGCGTCAGGGTACTGCTTCTACCAAAACGAGGGCAGAAGTAAGCGGAGGAGGTAGGAAGCCCTGGCCTCAAAAACATACTGGTAGGGCTCGTGCAGGTTCTATAAGGTCACCGCTGTGGAGGCACGGAGGGGTTGTGTTTGGTCCCAAACCCCGTGACTGGCATTACTGGATACCGAAGAAAAAGAGAAGATTGGCTTTATTCAGCGCTCTCTCTTACAAAGCAAAAGCAGGGAAAATTATTCTCGTGGATAAAATAGAAATTTCAGAACCCAGGACAAAGACCTTTAAGAAAATTATGGAAAATCTTGGATTATATGAAGATGGTAAAAAGAAATTGTTTTTGTTTGATAGGTGGGATGACAATGTGAGGAAATCTGGCAGGAATATCGAAGGAGTGATGTTTGGTCTTGTTCCCGGTATAAATGCTCTTGATGTTTTGCTTGCGGATACTGTGGTTTTTACTTTGCCTGCACTTGATAAATTAGAGGAGGTGTACTGTGCGAGACCCGAGGGACATAATACTGGAACCGATAATAACTGAAAAAACTTTGAGATTGAAAGATAAAGAAAATAAATATACATTCAAAGTAGCAATGGATGCGAATAAAATTGAGATAAAAAAGGCAATCGAGGAGCTTTTTAAAGTGAGAGTTGAGAAAGTTAACACGATGATTGTTAAACCGAAGCCCAAAAGAAGGGGCTGGTTCTGGGGTTATACTTCAAAGTGGAAAAAGGCAATAGTGAAATTGAAAGAAGGGGATAAAATACCGGTGTTCGAGGTGTAAAATGGGTATTAAGAAATATACGCCATATACACCAACAAGGCGATATCAAACTTATGATGATTTTTCGGATATTACGAAGTTTGAGCCTGAGAAATCTCTCTGTGAGCCGTTAAAGAAAACAGGTGGAAGGAATAATCAGGGTAGGATTACCTGCAGGCACAGGGGTGGCGGTCATAAAAGGAAATACAGGATAATTGATTTCAAACGCGATAGGATAGGAGAATGGGCAGTTGTTAAGGCGATTGAATATGACCCCAACAGGTCTGCCAGGATTGCACTTGTTGAATATGAGGATGGTGAGAAGCGCTACATAATTGCACCGCATGGGTTGAGATTGGGTCAGAGGATAACACAGGGACCTGATGCACCGCTTGAAGTAGGAAATGCATTACCCCTTGAGAAAATACCCGAAGGTGTAGAAATTCACAATATAGAGTTGACGCCCGGGAGAGGCGGTCAACTTGTTCGTGCAGCAGGCACTTATGCCCAGATTTTATCCAAAGAAGGAAATTATGCTCATGTTAAGTTGCCATCCGGCGAAATAAGAATGATTCATTTAAAATGTTATGCAACGATTGGAAGAGTTTCGAAGCTTTATCATGATGAGATAATTTTGGGCAAGGCAGGTAGAACAAGGTGGCTTGGCAGGCGTCCGAAGGTCAGGGGAGTTGTTATGAATCCCGTTGACCATCCGATGGGAGGAGGAGAGGGAAGAAGTAAAGGGCATTTACCTCAATCACCCACAGGTGTGCTTGCAAAGGGCTACAGAACAAGGAAAAAGAGAAAGCCATCATCAAGATTTATAATTAAGAGGAGGTATGAATAATGGGTAGAAGATCGAAGAAAAAGGGAGTTTATGTTGACCCTAAATTGTTGAAAAAAGTTCAAAAATTGAATGAAGCAGGCAAAAAAGAACCCATAAAGACATGGTCGAGGAGGTCAACGATAGTCCCTGATTTTGTAGGTCATACATTTCTTGTGCATAATGGTAAAGATTTTATTCCTGTTTATGTTACTGCTGAGATGATAGGTCATAAACTTGGTGAATTTGCTCCTACACGCAAATTTGGAGGACATGGTGGTACAAAGATGGCATCTGCTCGTAAGGCGCGTCAGAGGGCAAGGGGTGGCTGATGGAGGCGAAAGCTATTGCACGCTTTGTGCGGGGCTCTTATCGTAAATTTAAGAAATATGCTGATGCAGTTAAGGGTATGACGGTTAGACAGGCAAGAGCTGTTTTGGAGTATGCATCGAGTCCAAGGGCAAAAGTTGTGTTGAAAACAATATTATCTGCCTTTGCAAATTTAAAATATAAGAAAGCACCTGAAGAAATAGATGAGGATGATGTAAGGGTATTTGTGAAAGTTGATACAGGTCCCATTTTGAAGAGGATAAATCCAAGGGGTCATGGAAGGATTGATATTAAAAAGAGGCGCTATAGTCATGTAACGGCAATAGTGAAGGAATTTGAAGAGGAGGAAGAAGAATAATGGGTCAAAAAGTTCATCCTTATGGTTTTAGATTAGGGATAACAAAAGACTGGTTATCGAAATGGATTGCTAAACCCGGAGATATAGCAAAGTTAATTTATGAGGACCATAGAATTAGGGAGTATATTAATGAGAGGTTTAAGAATGCTGCGATTTCAAAGATAGAGATAAGGAGGACAAGGGGAGAGCTTAATGTAACGATTCACACTGCCCGTCCGGGTATGGTTGTTGGAAGGCGAGGAGCATCTGCTCAGAAATTAGAAGAGGAATTAAAGGTTCTTGCAAAGGAAACTTCAGGTAAAGATGTTAATGTTAATGTTGAAGTTAGAGAGATTGCAGAACCCGACCTTGATGCCTTTTTGGTTGCACAAAATATTGCCCGTCAGATAGAGCGTCGTGTTTTTTACAGAAGAGTTATGAAGCAGGCGGTTATGCGAGCGATGCAGGCAGGTGCAGTTGGTGTGAAAGTCCAATGTAAAGGTAGATTGGCGGGTGCGGAAATTGCTCGCAAAGAATGGTATTCACAGGGTAAACTGGCTCTTGGTACTTTAACAGCTGATATTGACTATGCTCATGTTCCTGCTGTTACGAGGTCAGGGGTTGTGGGGGTAAAAGTTTGGATAAATAAGGGGAGAGCAGAAGTAAGGAAATATAAGAAGGAGGAAGAATAATGTTAATGCCATCGAGAGTAAAATACAGGAAGCAACAAAGGGGCAGGCGTAAAGGTATAGCACAGAGCGGTACCAAACTTGCCTTTGGTGAATTTGGATTAAAGGCACTGGAGAATGCATGGATTACTGCACAGCAGATAGAGGCATGTAGATTGACGATAACAAGGGCTTTGAAAGGCAGGGGCAAACTCTGGATAAGGATTTTTCCGGATAAACCTGTTACGAAGAAGCCAGCGGAATCTCGAATGGGTAAAGGTAAGGGCTCGCCAGAATACTGGGTTGCGGTGGTGAAAAGGGGGAGGATATTGTTTGAATTGGGTGGAATAAATGAAGATACAGCAAGGGAACTTTTTGATGAAATAAGTTATAAATTGCCGATAAAGACAAAATTTGTTAAGAGAGAATATTTGATTGAGTGATGGAGGTTTGGAAGTTAAAGGCAAAAGATTTGCGTGAAATGTCGGATGATGAGCTTCGTGCTAAATTGAATGAATTGAAAGAAGAGTTGTTTTCTATGAGATTTAAGATTGAAGCAGAACCCAATACTGCGAAGCGCAGATTAATAAAGAGGGCGATAGCAAGGATTTTAACGATTTTAAGAGAAAGGGAATTAGAGAAGGAGAGGAGTAATGCCGAGAAAACAGCTTAAAGGTATAGTTGTTAGTGATAAAATGGATAAGACGGTGATAGTAAAGGTTGAGAGAATAGTTCAGCATCCTCTTTATAAGAAATACATAAAGAAGTACACGAAACTCGCTGCCCATAATCCGAATAATGAAGCAAAAATGGGTGATGAAGTTTTAATAGAGGAATGCCGACCGATAAGTAAGACAAAACATTTTAGAGTTATTAAGATTTTGAAAAGGGCAGAAGAGAGATGATTGCTAGGATGACAAATTTGGTGGTTGCCGATAATTCAGGTGCAAAACTCGTGAGATGCATAGGGATACCGGGATACAGTTATAAGCGCTATGCTTATGTCGGTGATATAATCACTGTTACGGTGAAAGAAGCCTTACCGAGCAGTAACATAAAAGTTGGTACTATTCACAGGGCTGTTGTTGTGCGGACTGCAAAGGAATTTCGAAGGAAAGATGGTTCTTATGTAAAGTTCGATGATAATGCATGTGTATTGCTACAGCCTACAGGTGAACCGGTTGGTACAAGGGTGTTTGGACCTATTCCAAAAGAAGTAAGGGAAAAAGGTTTTGCTAAAATTGCTTCGCTTGCAAGTATGGTAGTGTGAGGTTAAGATGAGAAAGATAAGAAGAGGTGATATAGTGGAAGTGATAACAGGTATTGATAAGGGTAAAAGGGGTAAAGTGTTGCGTGTTTTTCCAAAAGAAGATAGGGTTATCGTTGAGGGTGTTAATGTGCGGATTCATCATGAACGACCGCGTGGTGAGAATCAGCCCGGTGGAAGGATTAAAAGGGAAAATCCGATACATATTTCAAATGTTATGCTTGTGTGTCCTAAGTGTGATCAAAGAACGAGAGTGAAAATTGGCTGGGTTGGAGATAAAAAAGTAAGAATATGTAAGAAATGTGGCGAGGTTATTGAATATGGCACAGAATAAAGAACAAAAAGAAAAATACATACCGAGATTGAAAAAATATTATGAAGAGGTTGTCAGAAAAAGGTTGATGGAGAAAATGGGCTATACGAATATTTATGAAGTTCCAAAGTTAGAAAAAATTGTGGTTCATATGTGTGTTGGTAAGGCAACAGAAGACCCCAAATTGCTTGACGAAGCTGTTAATTATTTGACGATAATAACAGGTCAAAAACCTTTGATTATAAAAGCAAAGAAATCTGTGTCTGCTTTTGGGTTGAGAAAAGGAAAGCCTATTGCATGTAAGGTAACATTAAGGCGTGATAGAATGTATGACTTTTTTGATAAATTGATAACTTTTGCATTGCCAAGAATAAGGGATTTTGATGGAATGGACCCAAATTCATTTGATGGAAGAGGAAATTACTGTTTTGGAGTAGAGGAGCAAACCATATTTCCGGAAATAAAACCCGATGATGTCAAGAATATTATGGGTATGGATATTATAATTTGTACGACTGCGAAAACGGATGATGAAGCAAGGGAATTATTGCGTGAAATGGGCTTTCCATTCAGGAGGGAGTGATGCCGAGGAAAGCTTTAATTGTTAAAAATAAAAAAGTAGCAGAACTTGTTGAGAAAAAATTAAAAGTAATGCAGGAGCTTGAACGCAAACTTGGAAGGAAGCCAACAGATGAAGAAATAGCAGAAGCAATGGGTATGCCTGTTAAAAAAGTGAAAAGAATATTTACGACAAGGAGATATTTAAGATGTTCAATTTGTGGCAGACCGAGAGGGGTTTTTAAGAAATTCGGTATATGCAGGATATGTTTCAGGCGTCTGGCAGTTGAAGGTAAACTTCCAGGTGTTAAAAAGGCATCCTGGTAGGAGGGAATATGATGACCGACCCTGTAGGCGATATGCTTATAAGAATAAAGAATGCTGTAAGAGCAGGGCATGACCATGTTAAAATACCTGCATCGAAATTAAAATATGGAATCGCTGCTGTGTTAAAAAGAGAAGGATTTATAAAAGATTTTACTTTTGAGGAAGATGGCAAACAGGGGATAATAACCATTTATTTTAAGGAAGAAAATCCAATAAGAGATGTGAAAAGGATTTCAAAACCCGGAAGGAGAGTTTATGTTAAGGCGAAAAAAATTCCAAGGGTTTTAAATGGTTTGGGGATAGCAATTTTATCAACATCAAAGGGAGTATTATCGGATAGGGAAGCAAGGCAATTAAATGTAGGAGGTGAATTAATAGCGTATGTCTGGTAGCCATGGCTAGGCAAAGAGAAAAGCCTGTAGAAATACCACAGGGAGTCGAAGTAAAAGTAGAAAACGGTAATAAAGTAACGGTAAAGGGACCTCTCGGGCAGTTGACGAAAGTATTTAATCCAAAGGTTTCGGTAGTTGTTGAAAATGGTAAAGTATGGGTGAAGAAAAATGGTTCTGGTAAATTTTACGAGGCTTTACAGGGTACTGTTCGCTCACTTGTGCGCAATATGATAGAAGGGGTGACAAAAGGTTTCCAAAAAGATCTGGTGATTGTAGGTATCGGATATAGGGCACAGAAGTCGGGCAGGAAACTTATACTAAATGTTGGATATTCACATCCTGTGGAAATTGAACCTCCTGAGGGGATAGAAATAGAAGTACCAGGACCCCAGGAGATAATCGTGAAAGGGATAGATAAGGAGCTTGTAGGTAATGTTGCAGCGAGGATAAGGGATGTTCGACCACCCGAGCCTTACAAAGGGAAAGGAATAAGGTATAAAGGTGAGGTTGTGCGTCGTAAGATGGGTAAGAGGGCGGTATGAAGCGCAGGAAAGGCAGGAGACATCCGAGGAAAAGGGTTTTTGGCACACCAGAGAGACCAAGATTGTGTGTGTTCAGGAGTTGCAAACATATTTATGCTCAAATTATTGATGATACAAAGGGTCATACTTTATGTGCTCATTCTACACTTGGAATGAAAGGAGGCACAAAGACAGAGAGAAGTTTCAGATGTGGTTTTGAACTGGGGCAAAAGGCTCTTGCTCTTGGTATCAAAAAAGTGGTGTTTGACAGGGATGGCTACCGTTATCATGGCAGGGTGAAAGCACTTGCAGAGGGTGCAAGAAAAGCAGGTCTGGAGTTTTAAAATGGAAGAAAAACTTATAAAACCATCATTTGAGGAAGTAGAAGTTAGACAGTTAGCACTTAGAAGGGTGTCGAAGACGGTAACGGGTGGCAGGAGGATGAGGATATCTGCGCTTTGTGCTGTTGGTGATGGACAAAACTGGGTGGGTGTAGGTCTGGGTAAGGCAGCGGAGCCTCCTGATGCAATTCAAAAAGCAGCGAAGCAGGCATATAAAGATATGATATTTGTTAAAAAACATGGAACAACCATTCCCCATGAAGTATGGGCGAAATTTGGTGCAGTTAAAGTCATGCTGAAACCTGCGTCTCCTGGAACAGGAATAATAGCGTGTGACCCCGTGAGAAATATACTGGAACTCGGTGGAATAAGGGATATTCTTACGAAGGTGTATGGCTCAAGAAATGTGATAAATACAGCATACGCAGTGATAAAGGCATTGAAGATGTTGAGAACAAAAGAAGAAGTGGAAAGGTTAAGGGGAGTATCTCTTGGCTAAAAAATTGAAAATAACATTAATTAGAAGTCCAATTGATTATCCAAGGAGACAGAAAGATACGGTAAGAGCACTTGGACTGAGGAAACTACATCAAACCGTTATTCACAATGACACACCACAAATAAGAGGTATGATAGAGAAGGTGAAACATTTGATAAAAGTTGAGGAGATAGAAGATGGTGGAGAATCTTAATATTTTGAGTAATTTAAAGAGACCGAGAGGCAAGAAAAAAGGAAAAAGATTGGGTAGGGGAGTGGGTTCAGGCAAGGGTGGTACTTGTGGCAGGGGCACAAAGGGGCTAAAAGCGCGCTCAGGAGGCGGGAAACCACCATGGTTTGAAGGAGGACAAACACCGCTTTATAGAAGAATACCTAAAAGAGGATTTAAAAATATCAGCCATATTGAGTATCAGGTTGTAAATGTTAAGGATTTAAATAGATTTGAACCAAATAGTGAAGTCACACCTGAGGTTTTAAAGAAATACAATTTGGCGAGGAGGAATTTGCCTGTAAAAATACTGGGAGATGGAGAAATAGATAGACCTTTAACCGTAAAGGCACATGCTTTTAGCAAAACAGCAAAAGAGAAAATCGAAAAAGCAGGAGGTAAAGTAGAAATAATACCATTATGAACTGGTTTAAAAATTTAATAAATGCTTTTAGAATAGAAGAGACGAGAAACAGGATATTATTTACTATTGCAATGCTTGCTATTTTCAGGCTTGGCTGTCATATAGTATGTCCCGGGATAAATATTAGCGCTTTGCTTGCTTATTTTGAAAGATTAAGGGGAACATTACTTGGCTTTTACGACATATTTACGGGTGGAGCATTTTCAAGGGGTACAATTTTTGGTTTGGGTGTGATGCCTTATATTTCTGCATCAATTATTTTGCAGGTGTTGAGTGCTGTTGTGCCTTATTTTCAGAAACTTTACAGAGAAGGAGAAGAAGGAAGAAGGAAAATCACGCAATATACTCGTTATGGTACGATTTTAATATCTGCTATTCAGGCAACGGGGGTTGCCATTTTCTTTGAGAATGCAAGGAGTCCTGAAGGCATTCCCGTAGTTCCGCACCCGGGAGCCCGTTTTGTGCTACTCATGGTGATTACACTTGTTGCAGGCACTATGTTACTGGTATGGATAGGTGAATTGATAACAGATAGAGGGATAGGCAATGGTATTTCTTTAATAATAATGTTTGGCATCGTTGCTCGCTTTCCTAATGACTTTTTAAGAACATGGCAGTTGATAAAAGCAGGTGCGTTTTCAATATTTAAAATTGTTTTCCTTATTCTAATAGTTATCGGGGTTACAGCGGCTGTTGTTCTCATTACTCAGGCTCAGCGCAGGATACCTGTGCAATATGCACAAAGGGTAATAGGCAGGCGAATTTACGGAGGAAGGACTACACATCTTCCTCTCAATATGAATGCAGCAGGAATAATACCCATTATTTTTGCTCAATCTGTGTTAACTTTCCCTGCAACGGCTTTGAGATTTTTCTCGGGTAATTACACTGTGCAGAGAATATCTGAGGTTTTCACACCCGGGCATTGGTTTTATAATCTTTTATATGTCGGATTAATCATAATCTTTGCCTATTTTTATACTTCTATTGTCTTAAATCCCCAGGAACTTGCCGATTACTTACAGCGCTACGGTGGGTTCATTCCGGGTGTGAGACCCGGTAAATATACTGCGGATTACATTGATAAAGTTTTATCGAGGATAACTCTGCCAGGGGCTCTGTTTTTTGCATTTGTTGCACTTTTGCCTATCATTTTGATTAATAAACTTGGGGTGCCATTTTATTTCGGAGGTACATCTTTGCTAATTGTAGTTGGCGTTATTCTCGATACTATGAGACAATTAGAGGCGCATCTTCTGATGCGTCATTATGAAGGATTTTTGAGAAGAGGAAGGATAAGGGGAAGGAGATGAATATCGTGTTGCTTGGTCCTCCGGGCGTAGGAAAGGGGACACAGGCTCAGATACTTGCCAAAAAACTTGGTCTTAAATGGATATCAACGGGCGATATTTTACGAAAAGAAGTAGCAGAAGGTACGGAGCTGGGTAAAAAGGCGGAAAAATATATGAAAGAAGGGAAACTTGTACCAGATGATATAATAATTGAAATAATCAAAAAACATTTGTCTTCAAGCGGGGTAATTTTTGATGGTTTTCCTAGAAATTTATCACAGGCAAAAGCTCTCGAAAAAATAATGAATGTTGATAAAGTTATTTTTCTAAATTGTCCTGAAGAAGTTGTAATTTTTCGCTTGACAAATCGCAGAATTTGTGTAAAATGTAATAGAGTGTATAATTTGATAAGTAATCCGCCAAAGAACGATGAGGTGTGTGATGTTTGCGGAAGTAAACTTGTGCAGAGAGAAGATGATAAACCAGAAGTTATCAGAAAAAGATTTAGAGTTTATAATGAAGAGACAAAGCCATTATTATCTTACTATCGAGAAAAAGGAATACTTTATGAAATTGATGCATCAGGTGAAGTTTCTGAAATCACAAAAAGTATACTGGGAGTGCTAAATGAGTGATAAAAAGAAAAAGGCAATAACTGTAGAAGGAGAAGTTGTGGAAGTGCTGAAAGGACCGATGTTCAGAGTTAAGCTGGATACAGGTCAAACAGTGCTCGCTTATGTAGCTGGTAAGCTTCGTATGAAATTTATAAGAATTTTGCCGGGTGATAGAGTTGTTGTTGAATTATCGCCTTATGATTTGACAAGAGGTAGGTTGGTGAGGAGGCTATGAAGGTAAGGTCTTCTATAAAAAAATTATGCGCAAGTTGTAAGATAGTGAAGAGACGGGGTAAATTGTATGTAATTTGTAAGAATCCGAAACATAAACAAAGGCAGGGGTAATGGCAAGAATAGCAGGTGTAAATATACCCGATAATAAAAAAATAAAAGTAGCATTAACTTACATTTACGGAATAGGAAATACAACCGCGATGAAGATATTGAAGAAAGCAGGGGTTGACCCTGAGAAGCGAACTCACGAGCTTACTGACCATGAAATTGATGCGATAAAAAGAATAGTTGAGAACGAATACAAAGTGGAAGGTGCTCTGCGAATGGAAGTTGCTGAAAATATAAAGCGTCTGATAAGGATAAAATGCTATAGAGGAATAAGGCATGAGAAAGGGCTTCCTGTGAGGGGTCAGCGTACTCGCACGAATGCACGCACAAGAAAAGGACCAAGAGGAAAAAGAATAGGCGTTTCTAAAAAAGGTTAATTATCACGACCAAAAAGATAACTCCCGGCGATTAAGTAAATAAAAGGCATAAAAGGAAGTTTAAATCTCCCACTGGTAACAGGTAAAGATAATAAAAAGAAATAAAGTACAATCCCAAGGTATAAAAAATTAACTTTTCTTCCAAGTTTTATGATGCCCAAAATGAAACAAATGAGAGCAAACAAATTTATTAAAGTTTCGATGCAAACAAAAGAATAAGCAAAAATTTTTGTAGTGCGTTTTAAGTTCAATTTTTTAATTTCCAAAAGTGGCAAACTGTAAGTTTCATAACCGCAGAGTCTTAAAGCAACTTCTTCTCCGTGAGTCCGAAACACATTTAATAAACCCTGAAATAAGCCCAAAGAAATATATCTGAAGGGCTTTCTTAAAATTTTTTTCAAAGCAATTTTCTGGGCAGTTAAAGATAATTTTAAAGGATTAGAAGTGGTGTCTTCTTTTAGTAATTCTTCCTTAAATTTTAGCACAATTTCTGAGCGATTACGGGATGAATTTTCAGTGATAACAGCATTGTGATACAGCAAATTGTATCCCTGAACACTTGTAAAACAGGGCACTCCAAATGTGAGATAATTCCTGATAAGCCATGGAAGTATTGGAATAAAGAAAAAGGACAAAAATTTTAAAACCTTTTTCCAGTTTTTAATAAACGGTAAAAATACGATAAAAGAATAAAGAGCAATAGCACGGGTAAGAGCACAAAAGCCAAGTAATAAGCCAGAAAGATACAAATTGTTTCTTTTAAAATAAATTACAGAAAGCAAAAGCAAGAATAAAAATAAAGTTTCTGACATAAAATTTGTAGAATAATAAATAGAAACCATGTCAATTGAAAATAAGAGAGAAGCAAAAAGACCTGCTTTTTCGTTTACTTCTTTACCTAAAATGAAAATTAAAAAAGCACTGATAACACTTAAAATTATTTGGATGAATAAAGGGAAAAATTCATTACGGGTTACTAACAAGCAAAAAGATAAAAACAAAGGATAACCCGGTGGTCTAAATGAGACAGGTTTTTCTTTCCATGTGTATTTGCCTTTTAGTAAGTTTTTTGCGAGTGCTTTATATTCTTGCGAGTCAGAGATGGTTTTTAGAGGATCTCTTAATAATTCAATTTCCTCGTATAATTCGTGCGGTGCAGTGGCATCATGAGTCGGACTTTTTATCAAAAGTAAAAAACGAATGCAAAAGCATAAGAATAAGATTGAAATTAATGAACGGCGAACTCGCATAGAATTTCGGAGATATTTTTGAAAAGTTTTGCCCCCATTTGCTTTAATATTTTGTCATTTTCTCTTTTACAACCTTCAAATAAGAAGATTTTTTTATTTAATGCTCTGGCGAATTCTGCTGTTTTTATCACTCCTCCTTTGTGTCCTGAATCCACAATTATTAATGCGTTGCCCAAAGCTGCTGTTATTCTGTTGCGGCGTAATGCAAAGCCCCGATGCCATGTTTCATAAGGTCTGCACTCCGATATTATGAGAGTATTTTCTTTTATTTTTTCATTATATTTTTTGATTTCAGGATGCAATCTGAAATTTAATATGCCGAAAGGAATAACCATTATCGTTTTGCCGTTTGCAGAGAGTGCACCACAATGAGCAGCGGTGTCTATACCCTGTGCATATCCGCTTACTATGCAATAGCCCATTTTTGACAATTTATGTGCAATATCAAAAGCTATATCAAAAGCAAAAGAAGAACACAATCTTGCACCAATGATGCTTATCATTCTGTCACTTTTTAGAATTTCAAAATTACCTTTAAGATATAGAATGGGCGGTGGTTTTAACAATTCTTTTAATTTTTCAGGATAATCCACATCTGTAAGTTTTAAAATTTTAACTTGGTTTCTCGCTAATTCAAAAGTTAATTTTTCTATCTCTTCATCTTTTGGAAGATTTTTTAAATTTTTCAATATGTTATCTATATCGTGAAATTGTGAAAGCAATTTTAAAAAAGTGTTTAATCCAATTCCTTCTGTCAGATGTAATTTTAGCCATTTTATTGTTTCAGACTGTAATACATATTCCATCTTCTGCTGCTATAATTTCTCCCGAGTAATATTTTCTGCAAATTTCAATGGCTTCATCGGGGTTTGTCTCTGGATAAAAATGAGTCAAAACTAACTTTTTACAATTTGTTTCTGCTGCGATTTTACCGCAATGTTCCGGATCAAGATGTCCTTTCATTTTGCGTGGCAAAGAGCATTCAAGTATCAGGATATCTGCATTTTTTGCAAGGCGAATGAGACCTTTGCAATAATCCGTATCTCCTGAATATACAAAAGTTTTGTTATCTTTTATGACTTTATATGCTATGCTTTCTCTCGTATGTTCAACGGGTTCCGAGAAAATAGAAAAATCAGGAGTTATGAAGCGTCCCCTTGCCATTTCTTTGAATGTTAGTTTATACTTTACTTCGAGTTGCTCACCATAAGCCTCTAAAAGTTTGAAATAAAATTCTTTTATACCTTTTGGACCTATTATTTTTAAAGGTTTTTCCCTGGGTGCGAGGTGATATTTTGTGCAGAAGATAAAAGAAGGAAGGTCACCTATGTGGTCTATATGGAAATGTGTGTAAAGTAAAATATCGATGTCGTTGAACGAGAAACCCGCTTTTTTCATTCTATGGACGGTTCCTGGTCCTGAGTCAAAAAGCAAGCAGTAATTGTCAAGTTTCAGTATGATTCCCGGGGGTGCTCTGCGGGGATTGGGTGTGATTGTACCTGTTCCCAAAAAGTATATTTCCATCAGGGTCTGCACTTCCTGCAGGGTCTTCTTCCGCTCTTTATCGCTTCTTCCCTTGTTTTAAAGTATATTCTGTTTTTCTCAGCAATCTTGCGTGCTAAAGGACACCATATATAATGAAAAACTTTAGAATATTTGCTCGCCACATATTTATATTCGGGTTCTGCACCCCCTCTAACCGCTCCTGCTGGCAAATCAGCGGCTGTTTGCTTTATCTTTGCAAATTCTTTTGCATAAATTAAAGCAATTTCCGGCGATTTTATAACCAGTAAGTTTTCAAAATTATCTTCCCTTGCATTTTTCGTCCAGTTATAAGAGCCTGTTATTACAATTTGAGTGTCAATTACTGCGAATTTGTTATGCATTATGCCTTTGCCGAATGTGAATTTTACGGGAATACCTGCTGATATTAACTCTTCCATTAATTCTCTGAAATTTTGCACAGCATCGCCATCAACTATTATTTCAATATTAACGCCTCTTTTCTTTGCTTCTTTAACAGCTGTTATAATATCGTAATCCGAGAACTGATACATTGCTATGAGTATGTTCTTTTTTGCATCGTTAATTGCCTGCATAATAGCCTGTTCACATCCGCCTTTGGGCGAGAAATAGACGCTAACATCAGCCTGTATTGCGTAGATCCTGGCTACAAATAACAAAGGTATAAAAAGATAACGCTTCATTTTACCCCCTATTTACTTTCTTCTTTTTCTCTTTGTCTTTCTTCTATTATTTTTTTCTGGATTTCTTTGGGTACTTCATCGTAGTGTGAGAATTTCGCAGTATATGTGCCCCTGCCTCCTGTTAATGAATTTAATGTCGCAGAATATTTGTATAACTCTGCTTCCGGCACATGTGCTTTTATCTTACAATATCTTCCGATTCTTTCGGTATTCAAAATTTTACCCCTTCTACTGTTAAGGTCGCCCATTACATCGCCCATAACTTCTTCTGGTACCACTACTTCAACTTCCATGATGGGTTCGAGCAAAGTTGGGTCTGCTGTTTCTGCTGCCTTCCTGAAAGCCATAGCAGCTGCAATCTGGAATGCAATATCCGATGAGTCAACTTCGTGGAATGAACCATCATAAAGCGTTGCTTTTATATCGGTTGTGGGGTAACCTGCGAGTGGTCCCTTTTTCATAGCTTCCCTTAAGCCTTTTTCAACAGCTGGTATAAAGCGTGCAGGTATTATTCCACCTTTAATGGTATCTGTGAATTCAAATCCGCTTCCTCTTGGTAATGGCTCAAATCTTATAATCGTATGTCCGTATTGACCCCTGCCACCTGTTTGACGCTTATATTTGCCTTCAGCAGAAGTAGTGCGCTTAAATGTTTCTCTGTAGTGAATTTTTGGACGCTGTGTGGTAATATCAACTCCAAATCTTGCTTTCAACTTAGACAATATCACATCGAGATGCATATCTCCCATTGTAACAATTATAGTTTGCTGGGATTCTGTATCGAAGTAGAATTTGAAAGATGGGTCTTCTTCCTGTAATCTTGTTAATCCTTCCATTACTTTTTCTTCGTCTTTTCTTGTCTTCGGTATAATTGCTGTTTTCTCCTGGGGCTCTGGGAATTTTATGGGTTCAAGTGGTTCTATACCATCTTTTGAGCATATCGTGTGATTTGTTTTTGTTACCTTTAATTTTACGAGTGCACCGATTTGTCCTGCTACAATTTCTGGTACTTCTTGGCGATTTTTACCGCACACCATAAAAATCTGGTTTATTTTTTCATCTGCTTGCTCATTTGCATTCCAGAGTGTATCTCCCTGTTTTACAGTCCCTGATAATACTTTTACAAATCTTATCTGTCCGACATGGGGGTCTGCCGTTGATTTGAAGCAAAATGCTACCACTTTATCGCTATCGCTCTGAACATTTGGAGTTAATTCAATTAATCTTTTTAAAAATTCGTCTATCCCGAAGTCAGAGAGTGCATCACCAAACATTAAAGGAAGTACTTTTCCCTGTCTTAATAAATTTTGTAAACCTTTTTGTATTTCTTCGGTAGTAAATTCTTCACCTTCCAGATATTTTTCTGTCAGTTCGTCTTCTGTTTCAGCGATTGCTTCTATTAATTTTTCTTTAAATTCTGAATCAGAGTCAAGTATCCATTTTGCATCATCCGGCGAAGTTAAATAAATAATTTCTTTGTCGAAAGTATTTTTAAGTTCATCAAATACATTTTGTAAATTTGCTTTTTCTGATTTAATTTTGTTTATGAAAAATAAAATTGGAATTTTTCTTTCTATAAGTGCTTCGTATGCTCTTTCTGTTACAGGACCCACACCAGCTGTAGCGTCTACAACAATAACTCCGAGTTCTATTGCACGAGTTGCAGATGCTATATCGCCCCAGAAGTCCATGAATCCAGGGGTATCTATCAGGTTCAGGAGGACACCATCATGTTCGAGATAACCGACTTTCAGGTTCAGTGTAGCTTTTCTGTCCTGTTCTTCTTTAGCGAAGTCGAGGATGGATGTGCCCTGGTCTGGTCTGCCCAATCTATCCGTTACCCCTGCTTTATAAAGCAGAGCTTCAGCTAACTGCGTCTTACCGCTCCCATGTTGACCAAAAAATCCTACGGTTTTAATTTTATCACTCGAGTATTTCACACCCCCTCCTTATTTTCCACAATTATACTCTTTTTACAATAAAGTCAAGTCAAAAAATTTAATTTTATGTCCAATATTTCGGATTAACACTGCTTCTTACCTTTTAGCAAGTGTTTTTGGTATCATTAATTCGGGAGATTCTGTCTCGTAGCCTGTGTTCACCAGCGCGGGTGAGTCAATCTCCTTATCTTTGAATTTGATTTTTATAAATACTCTTACCGGCATTATTTTATTCTTTTTATGGCACCCGGTCGAGGTAGTCTTTCTATTTCCCATTTAAGGAATGCAATAAGAGCTTCTTCTGGTCCGATATCGCCTTTTGGAGTGTGATAAATTTTCCCCGAAGCTATTATATTTCTTAATGTATCAGCAAAGCACATTATAGATTTGTTTTCTTTTGTGGGTGTTTTAAATGCGATATAAGGTTTCAGGAAGAAGGAGTTCTCGTATCTTAAAATTGCTTCTTTCCCCATATTTTTATTGAAATATTTAAGACCAACTTTCTTGCCTAACTTTTTTAATTTTTTCCTGATTTTATTCATTTTCCATCATCTTTTTTATCAATTCTCTTGTCTTTTCACCTTCGCTTACTATGAGAGCGGCTATTTTTTCTGTGACTCTTTCAATCAATTCTCTTGTTTGCCTATTTTCCTCTTTTATCAATTCCCTTGTTTGCTTGTTTTCTTCTTTTATCAATTCCCTTGTTAGTTTGCCGTTATATTTTGCAGACCAGCTGAGCCATGCTCCCAGAATCGATGCGAATACACCTACAAGTCCAAGTACCTGCAAGAATGTGATTAAATTCATTTTCCCTCCTTATTTCATCATCGGTATTTTTATGCCTTTTTCTTTTGCTACTTCGATCGCTTTTTCATATCCCGCATCTGCATGTCTTGCTATTCCAATTCCCGGGTCATTTGTTAAAACTCTTTCTAATCTTTTGTCCATCTCATCTGTGCCATCTGCAACTATTACCTGACCAGCATGGATGGAGTATCCTATTCCAACGCCTCCACCATGATGCACAGATACCCATGTTGCACCTGATGCCGTGTTTAAGAGGGCATTCAAAATTGGCCAGTCAGCTATAGCATCACTACCATCTTTCATGCCTTCGGTTTCTCTATTCGGTGATGCAACAGAACCAGTATCAAGGTGGTCTCTTCCTATTACAATTGGTGCTTTTAATTCTCCTTTTCTCACAAGATGATTTATTCTCAATCCAAACTCTGCGCGCTCGCCATATCCGAGCCAGCAAATACGAGCAGGCAACCCCTGGAAGGGTACCTTTTCGCGCGCAAGATTAATCCAGCGCCTTAAAGTTTCATCTTCGGGGAATAATTTTAAAACTTCTTCATCTGTTTTATAAATATCTTCTTTTTCGCCAGATAGTGCAACCCAGCGGAATGGACCTCTTCCTTCACAAAACATGGGTCTAATGTATTCAAGAACAAATCCCGGTACTTTAAACGCATCTTTTACACCTGCTTTATATGCCTGACCACGCAAATTGTTACCATAATCAAAAGCAACTGCACCCTGTTTTTGCATCTCAAGAATTGCTTCCATATGTCGTGCCATAGATTCATAAGCCCTCTTAATATATTCTTTTGGATTTTTATGGCGCAATTCTATTGCTTCTTCAAGTGAAATACCTCCGGGGACATATCCATTTAATTCATCATGAGCTGATGTCTGGTCTGTTACGACATCAGGTATTATTCCTCTTTTCACAAGTTCTGGATGTATTTCGGAAGCATTCCCCACAAGTCCGATTGATTTTGGCTCTTTCTTTTTAAGTGCCTCGTCAACGAGTTTAAGAGCTTCATCAAGGTCATAAACCATTACATCGCAAAAGCCCTGTTTTACCCTTCTTTCAATTCTTTTTGGGTCAACTTCTACATCCAGTATTACGCCTTCGTTCATCGTTACTGCAAGTGGTTGTGCTCCTGACATTCCTCCCATCCCTGCAGTAAGTACAAATTTTCCTTTTAAACTTCCACCAAAATGCTTCCTTGCACATGCAGCAAAAGTTTCGTAGGTGCCCTGAATTATCCCCTGTGTACCGATATAAATCCAGCTACCTGCTGTCATCTGACCATACATTATCAATCCCATTGCTTCAAGTTTTCTGAAATAATCCCAGTTTGCCCATGCGGGAACCAGTAGAGAATTTGCGATTAACACACGGGGAGCATGCTCAAATGTTTTGAAGATACCAACAGGTTTACCCGATTGTATAAGCAAAGTTTCATCTGGTTCCAGTTTTTTAAGTGAATCTACGATAGCCCAGAAGCATTCCCAGTTGCGTGCAGCTTTCCCTGCACCACCATAAACAATTAATTCTTCCGGAAGTTCAGCAACATCAGGGTCAAGGTTATTCATGAGCATTCGCATAGCTGCTTCAATCTGCCAGTTTTTGCACGAAAGATTCGTCCCCCTTGGCGCCCTTATTATGGGCTTTTCTTTAACTTCAATAGCCATAATCCCCTCCTTCATTAATTGATATATCTTTTACAGGAATGTCAAGTTTTTAATTTGTTTATCCCACCCAAAGATTTTTTGGAGGGCTTCGCTCTCCGTGACTCATTTCTACAAGGTTAATATTTTCAGCACTTTTAATTTTTATTATCTCATTATAATAGCTTTATGAATTAATCTGAATTCACTGCTTTCCATTATCACAAAGTAGATTCCGGGAGAGATATTATTACCGTTTTTGTCTTTTAATTTCCATGTTTCTGTATAATAGCCGGGTTGCACATCTTTATCAACAATTTTGTTTATGCATCTTCCTGTTATGTCGATAATGCTGATTTTAACATGAGTTTTAGCAGGCACGGAATAATGTATTTTTGCGCTGTATAAAATGGGATTTGGCTTTACTTTCAATTCGAATTTTTCGGGTAACTTTTCGGCAATTGCGATAACTTTTGCATAAAGTTTAATATCAACTGCTGGCTTATAAGGGTCGTTTGAGTAGATTGTCAGAGTGCCTTCGTATGAGCCTGTATCCTGAGCTGCGCAATAGACCGCGACACTCACGCTGTCACCTGGTGATAAGATGAGTTTAAAAATGGGTGCATATACTCCGAAAACCGGATTGGATGAGATAATACTATCTATGCTTAAATCTCCATTTCCTTTGTTTTTTATGTAGAATCTCCAGAGTATGGTATCTCCTGCACATAATTCCTCACCAAAATTGTGAGAAGTATCACTTATCCATATGTCAGGTATTAAAGGCACTTCACTTAGCCACAGGAATACTGCACCTTCCAGATAATCATCGTTTGTGTATTGAACTGCGCCCGATAGTATATCAGCACCTCCATCTGCATTCACATCTCCTGCACAAACACTGTATCCCAGATAAGCGTTTTCCTGATTGCTTTCAACATGCCAGTCATAGTTAAATAGGTTGCCATCTTCTCCTAAGCCTGATGCTGAGCCATACCATACAAAAATACCTCCTTCGTCTTCTTCACCATTATCATAATCGTATGCTCCTATTATTATGTCGTCGTATCCATCTCCATTTAAGTCACCTGTCGTTACTTTTGCATAATAAAATGCTTCTGACTGGTCTGGTTCTGCTTTCCAGTCGCAATTTGAAGGATTACCTTGCAATCCAAATCCTGTTGCTGAACTATACCACACAAATACTGCCCCTTCCTGGGATTCTGGATTTGAATACTCAGCTGCACTGATAGCGATGTCATAATATCCATCGCCATTAAAATCACCGGAAGCTATTGAATAACCGAAGCAAGCATCATCTAAATTAGCTTCAGCCATCCAGTTTGCATTTGTCCCATCACCATTTGTGCCATTATTTAACCCATTTTCATTTCCATACCATATAAAAATCATGCCTTCATCAGATTGACCGTTATCATAACAATATGCACCGATAGCTATATCGTCGTATCCATCGTTGTTGAAATCACCCGATGCTATTGCATTCCCTACATATGCATCTGCCTGGTTTAACTCTGCTTTCCAGTTATAATTTGTCGTATCACCGTTTACTCCGTTGTTTAAGCCATTATTACTGCCATACCATACAAATGCTATTCCTTCGTATGTCTCTCCATTTGAGAAATATTTTGCACCAACTGCTATATCACTATATCCATCTCCGTTATAATCGCCGGAACTTAACTCACAGCCAAAATATGGTATTGCCCACCATCCTCCAGGCTGATTAGATTCTGCTATCCAGTCAAAGTTTGTTGTATCACCATTTATTCCTTCGTTTAATCCAATTGCCGAACCATACCATACAAATACAACTCCTTCATCACTCTCGCCCCTTGAATATCGAGGTGCAGATACAGCAATATCATCGTATCCATCGCCATTGAAATCATTTACAGTTAAAGCATATCCCATGCGAGCTTCACTTTGATTTGATTCTGCCATCCAGTCGCAATTAAGTGGATTGCCGGTTTCTCTATTTTCAAATCCTTCTTCTGTTCCATACCATACGAAAACCGCGCCTTCATAAGATTCACCATGTGAATACCATGGAGCTCCTACTGCAATGTCCGTATATCCATCGTTGTTGAAATCTCCATAAGCAATAGAGTATCCAAACCATGTCTTATAATCCGAATATGCTTCGTTAGATTCAGCTATCCAGCTATAATTTGTGGTATCACCATTTACCCCGTTATTTAAACCTGTTGGTGAACCTTCCCACATAAAAACCGCTCCCTCATCTTTTTCTCCACGGCTGAAATATATTGCCCCTGTGAGTATTTCGTCATAATTATCTCCGTTGAAATTTCCAGTTGCACATTGATACAAATGGGCATAATTCTGGTCGGATTCTGCTTTCCAATTGCAGTTTGATGGATTGCCATATATTCCATTATTTATCCCTGTTCCAGAGCCATACCATACGAATATGGCTCCTTCACTCGTTTGAGGATTATCGTAATACGATGCACCGATAGCGATATCATCGTATCCATCTCCGTTAAAATCTCCGGTGGAGATACACTCTCCCATGCATGCATAACTTTGATTTGATTCTGCAATCCAGTCAAAATTTGTAGTATCACCATTTACTCCTCCGTTCAATCCCGATAATGAACCATACCATACAAAGACCGCGCCTTCATTTGTTTGACCCCTATCGAAGTCAGGTGCTCCGATTGCGATGTCATCGTATCCATCACCGTTAAAGTCACCTGCAGATACCCCGAAAGCACTTCCCATATAAGCAGATGGTTGATTTGCCTCAGCTATCCAGTCAAAATTTGTTGTATCGCCGTATATTCCTCCGTTCAATCCCGATGATGAACCATACCATACAAAGACCACACCTTCGTCCGCTTGACCCCTGCTGAACCTATACGCTGCAATTGCGATATCATAATATCCATCGCCATTGAAATCACCAGTGCCAAGTGCACTTCCAAAATAAGCCTTGGTTTGTTTAGAGTAGGCATACCAGTCTGGTGAAGTAAGTCCTGATGATGAGCCGTAAAATACTTCTACTTTGCCATCATCCGTGCCATAGTAATCATAAAGATATGCTCCGACAGCCAGGTCATCATATTCATCACCATTAAAATTACCGACTGCGAGTGCTCCACCATAGTAAGCATCTTCCTGGCCTGAATAATCTGCAAAATCACAGTTGGTGGGGTTGCCGTTTACACCAAGCCCATAAGCTCCACCATACCATACGAAAACAGCTCCTGCATCCTCATAACTCCTGTCATATTTGTATGCTCCTACAGCAAGGTCATCGTATCCATCTCCATTGAAGTCACCCACTGCGATATCGTATCCAAAACCCGAATACTCCTGATTTGATTCTGCCATCCAGTCGCAATTTGAAGGGTCGCCATTTACATTGAGACCTGTGGATGTTCCATACCACACAAATACAGCTCCTTCACGATATTGATCGTGGGTATAATTATAAGCTCCTATTGCCACATCAAGGTATCCATCACCGTTGAAGTCACCTGTAGCAATCCTTGAGCCGAATAGAGGATAGTCAGCATACGGCTGATTTGATTCAGCATACCAGGCAGCATTTAGAATCGCCTTACCCGTTTTTAAATCTTTCCCGGCTCCAACCGCAATACATAATAGCAACACCAGCATGACCCCTCCTTTAAATTTACAATTTTAATCAAAAATAGAGAATGTCAAGAAAAAATTTTAATGCTCGGCGTAGCCGAGCCAATTACATGTGGGTTGTGAGCGAGGGCGGTGGGGATAGGGAGGAGGGGCAAAAAATTTGACAAAATTTCATTTCTGTTATAATAACTTGTGATAAAATTATTTTTTGCTTTGATTTTGATGCTTTTAATTTCTGATTATATTTTTTTGAGAGTTAAAAATGTGCTTTACAGGTCTTTGCTTGATACTTTTTCTCATGGTGTGATTTCTCTTATTATTTGTCTTCCTCTTGCTTCTTCTTTATTTGATATAATTTTTTCTTTTTTATTGGCATTTCTTCTTGATTTTGACCATTTTGTTGTAGCAAGGAGTTTCTCTTTGGAGAAGGCAACTTCTTTGCCTCTCAGACCCTATACTCACAGCATTACTTTTGCATTGTTTTTATCTTTTATTTTTTATCTTTTTTCGAAGAGTTTAAAACTTTCTTTTATTTCATTTTTTGCGATTTCTTCTCATGTGATAAGGGATGCGGATACGGGTATAACTCCAATTCTTTTTCCGTTGAAGGTTTATAAGATACCCAGAATTTTGTATTACACACTGGAAGTTTTGCTTCTGGTTCTTGCTTTTTATTTACGATTATCTAATTTTTACCATTTTTCTTGTAATTATTTTATCCTTTGTCTGTAATCTGCAGAAGTATATTCCTGCTGGTAATTTTCTTCCTCTGTTATCTGTGCCATTCCATTTAATGGTGTATATTCCAGGTGATGCTGATTTGTAGTGATAAGTTTTCACGCATCTTCCTGTTATATCGTAAATTTTTAGAATGAAGTTTTGTTTCTGTGGTATTCCTATTTCGATTTTTGTAAATTCGGCGAATGGGTTAGGTGTATTTTGTTTCATGTATGCACGGGTAATGGGTGCTGATGTGATGGCGTAAGGCGGGAAATCACCTTTTGTTATACCGACATCGAAAATTATAAATGCTTCGGATATATATTCTGATTTTTGAGATTGTGCATGAATTTCTAATTTCAAAGTAGCTCTATATCCGTATGGGCATTTTGACCCTATTAATATTTTTACTCTATTTCTGGATATTACTTCGGTATCACCTGGTATATCTCCGAAATAGCAGCTATCATTCAGGACTGTTATCTGTGGGTCTTCCGAGTATAATCTTGCCCATGTTGCGTAGGCAGTGTTAGCCCCGCTATTTCTGATTTTTATATCCATTTCTACCTGTTCTCCCATTTCTGGCACTGTATCGCCATCTTCATCGATGAAAGAGTTCCCGATATAGGATAGAATTATTGTATCGGGTAATGAATTGTATTGTGCGATAAAGTAGTACCATGCTGAATTTTTAGCCCATTTTAACCATCTGTAATCGTATGGGTCTTCCCAGTTTCCTGATAAACCGCTTCCGTCATCGGGACAATTTATCATCATTCCGTAAGTTATTCCTGACATATCGGATGAGCACCATGTGGTGCATAAAGGCATACCCTCCTGATAAGGTGGATATCCGAAATGACTTATAATGGAGTCGCAAGCAGCATTTATCCCGCTGGAAATATTTTGCCCCATTAAATCAGTAGCAAGCCTTAATATATCGACATAATTATCATAGGGTGACCATGATTCTATTAAACCTTGGAGGTTCGAAACCACATTTTGTATTTGTGAGTTATTCATTCCTCCTTCTTTCAGGCATTCTATTGCGAGTTTATCTACATCCCAGCATAGTTTCTGAAAACTATGACCGATATCCAGTGCGTTAAGGTTTACACTTGAAGATGTGGAGTAATATTCTCCATATTTTTTAACTATTTTGTTAACAAGTTCCCTTGGTGTCATATTGGGGTTATTTTTAAGGTCTTGCAGGAATGTGTAATCCCATCCTTCGATTGGTATCCCCGGCTCGGATGCTACTATGTAATTAACATATCCCATTGCTTCTGATGCTATTTCCATCATACACATAAGGCATTCATCGAATCCCAGTATATCGATATTCCTTCCGAGGTAATTTTTAATTTTCCTTAATAATGCACGCAATTCGCCATTTGATATTCCAAGCATATCTCCTTCGGTGTCATCCCATCCGGCTCCTTTTACTCCAGCAGCCTTCTGCCAGCCACTACCATGGTTCCACAGGATAAATGCATAATATTTTGCAGGATAATTGTCGATACACCACTTAACAAAAGAGAATATATTTGAAGTATCAGCGGAATTTATTTCTCCGAGGCTAACAACAGGATATGCGTCTATCGTATCATTACTGCTGTTCCCTTTCTCTATGTAATATCTATTTGCATCACTCCTTGCTCCGCTTAGATCATTATAAGTATAAGATGGGTTGCCATCTATTTGCACAAGAATATTTATATTTTCATCGGAACCAGCACTCTCCATCTCATCAATATCGCCATTAACAACATCTCCCAGGTTGTTATCTCCTATAATGTAGACCATAATTGTCCATTTCTTACCTCCTACCATGATGTTGACCGTATCCTGTGCGTAATAGCCCATTGTGTCCTTTATGTGTAGAATAAAGCTTAAAATTTCTCCATCGCTTGCAGTATTTAGCACATTGAACATGAATTTCTTACTTGCTTCACCTTTATATGGAATATCTCCATAGGTTTGCTTTGCAGTTCCTATCAACTCTGCATTTTCCTCATTCTCCGAAAGCGAACATGAAACACAATAAGCATAAGCACCATCATTTACAAGCGTTATAATTAATTCTACACTATCCTCACCAACATCCGCTATTCCATCCCCTCCTATTTTACAGCATCCATAAATGTCGGGAAATGTTACATTTAGAGTATCCACAATTTCATTATCCGCTGGATTTTCATCCGTTAATATTACCCTTGCGATAACCGGATGTTTTCCCAATGTATCCGGTGTGTAACAAAACATGATAAAAGTATCTTTGTATGATTTTAAGAATATTCCTTTTGTAGTATCGCAATAATCTATTTGTCCTGAAGGTTTTTTCACTATTTTAACAAGGTCAAAGGTTTCGTCATTTTTCCCGTAATTTATTACTTTTATTTTTATCGTATCCTGTTGCTTCTTTGCGCAGATTTCTGGTAAAAATGTTGCTTTCACTACTCCTACATCGTGGTCATATCTTACTCCTGCTTTCAGTTCTATATCGTCCAGATTAAATCCGTATGCTGAATAGGAGCGGTCTGTCTGATATCTCCATCTTATTTTTACCTCGGGACCACAATTTTCACCGAATATAAGTGTCTCGGCATACCATGTTGATGAATGCTCTACTTTCAATACTTTCCATACAATCCATGTGGTACCATTATCCTTTGATATTTCAACGAAAGTAGAATCATGACCTATATCTTTGCCCTTATAATCTGCTTCTTTCCACCAGAATATCAGCGTATCGAAATAACCTGCATCTATTGTAGGTGTTATTAAAATTCCTTCACCTTCTGATACATCATAATCAATATGTGCGTATCCTGCACCTGAATGTGCATAAGAGGGGTCTTCATATCTTTTCCAGTTTCCATAAACATCTGTCCAGCACAGACATGGCGGGAAAGTGGTACCTTCGAAGCCCTCGCTCCATGGTGCAATGATTTTGCCTTTTACATGGAAATATGACGATTTCATATCGTTATACGGGTTCTCGTCACCGGATAAACATGTTTTCACATAGACAATGTGGTCACCATGCTCTGTATAACCGGTTACCATCCATTGGAGCGTAGTATCGGAAAATGAAGTAAGCAACCCAATATTTGCACTATCTCTAAATAAAGTATCGCTGGAAGGACTCACTACATAAATTTTCACTTTGAAATTGCTCTGGTCGTTATAACCTGCATTAAGCACTCTGGCAGTTACAGTTTCTACTTCGGATGTTTCAACAGCCACAGGCTTACAGCTAACAGAAGTCACAGCGACATCATTGTTGTAAACCTTACCCTTCTTAAACTCCACATCGTCAATGTAAATTCCATACTCATTATCGGAATCGTAATGGAATGCTATCCTGAAAGTATCACCGGGGATTAAGGTTGAGAGTACTATTTTCTTCTGCTGGAATTCCGTTGCAGTGGTAGAAGTATCCCATATAATGCTGTATTGCGAAGTATCAGTTGTTACTCCTGTAGCCAGTCTCACATTAAAGTGCTCGGTTCCCCATGAAGACCTTGCCCTGTACCAGAAGATGAGTGTATCGTTATTGGATTTTGCGATAATTGGCGGTAAAATCAGCCAGTCGTTATTTGGTATGTCATAACGGCAATAAACGGAGAAGTTACCTGAGTGTGCATCATCTGAAGTTTGCTCCCACTGGTCACCACCATCGAAGTTGTAAATCTTCCAGCATCCACATGGAGGGAAAGGTATTTCTTCAAACCCATAGCTCCACGGCATATTTTGTATTTCCATGCAATGGAAACTTTCTTCTTTCTTATCATCGTTGTGATACGCATCATTTGATAAGTTTGCCTTCACTATCACAGTATAATCTCCGTGCTCCGTTGCATCACCATAATTCCATGTGATAACAGTATCGCTATCTGATTTTAATTCTCCAATTGTTACAGTATCTCCAAATACAATGCTATCCGAAGGATTTTTAATCCAGCAATATACAGGAACATTAGATTCGTTTGATGTTCCTTTATTTTTTATCACAGCAGTTATCGTGAGAGTGTAATTTGGTGGTATAGCATCGTGGCTTAAGCTTAGAGATTTTACTGCAATGTTATGGGCAATTTGTCCCTTAATTCTGAAAAGGTCGATACATGGATTTGTGTATCCGTAATCACTGTGTCCCCTGAATTTTATCATTATGATTTTGCTATCTGGTAAAGCATACTCAAAATGTGTCCATGCATCTTTTATCCCGAGTGAATCAAGTTCCACCCAGCTTTTACCCGAATCAACAGAATAATAGACCTTTACCCAGTCCTTACCAGGAGGAGATGTGTTATCGTATTCGTTGATGTAATAGAAAGAAAGTGTACAGTTTGCGACAGATGTTAAGTCGAAAGTATCTGTTATTAAATCTTCTTCATATCCATCGCTCGATAAATAAGAGTAAAATCTCGCATATTTTGAGCCAGAATAAGCATTGTCTGGGTCTCCACCTGATGAACCATCGCCCCATACCCATCCATAATCGGAGCCACTAACGGGTACGGTATCCCACTGTGCAGGAGGAAACATATCTTCGAAATCTTCCTCAATAATCACAGTTGCTCCAAGACCTGTCCCCACAAACAACAGCAATGCGCAAAGCCACTTCATGATACCTCCTAATTTACTTTATCTTCACCATTTTTCTGGTTATTACCTTATTCTTTGTTTGAAGCTTACAATAGTATACTCCTGCCGGTAACTTCTTACCCTTATTATCTGTTCCATTCCATTTTATGATGTATATTCCGGGTGATGCAGATTCATAGCGATATACTTTCACACATCTTCCTGACACATCGTAAATCTTCAGTGTGAAGCTCTGTTTCGCTGGTAGTCCGACCTCTATCCTTGTTAAGTTTACGAAAGGATTAGGTATATTCTGTTTCAAATATAAGCGCTTAATACGGATGGATGCGAAACCTGGTGGCAGTTTCACATACAGAGTGTCTATTTTTTCATCGTTGGATGTATTTTCGTCACCTGTTAGCATTACTTTTGCAATAACGAGATGATTACCTATGGTATCAGGTGTGTAGTAGAATGTGATAACGGTATCTGTGTATGCCTGCAGGAATAATCCCTCCATGGTATCACAGTATCCTATTTCTTCCGAAGGTGTTTTAACAATTTTAATGAGAGTGAAGTTTTCATCATAGTTTCCATTATTTGTAACCTTTATCGAGATTGTATCTTCTTCACCCTTAATTCCTGTATCTGGTTTAAATGTTATCGATGATATACCGATATCATGGCGATATCCTCCTGCTCTTAATTCAATGTCATCCAGGTTAAATCCATATGCCGATGCTGAACCATCGGTCTCATATCTCCACCTGATTTTCAGCTCATGGCTCCACAAATCACCGAATACCAGTGTCTCGGCATGCCATGTTGCTGAATGCTCTGCTTTCAAAACTTTCCATACAATCCATGTGGCACCATTATCCCTTGATATTTCAACGAAAGTAGAATCATGACCTATATCTTTGCCCTTATAATCTGCTTCTTTCCACCAGAATATCAGCGTATCATAATAACCCACATCCAATGTAGGTGTTATTAAAATTCCTTCACCTTCTGGTACATTAAAGTCGATGTGTGCATATCCTGCACCTGAATGTGCATTAGAAGAGCTTTCATATCTTTCCCAGTTTCCGTAAACATCTGTCCAGCAAGGACATGGCGGGAAAGTAGCACTTTCGAAGCCCTCGCTCCATGGTGCGGTAACTTTAGCCTTTACATGGAAAGATGATGATTTCTTATCGTTATACGAGTTCTCATCACCTGATAGACATGCTATCACATAGACAATGTGGTCACCATGCTCTGTATAGCCGGTTACCATCCATTGGAGCGTAGTATCGGAGAATGAAGTAAGCAACCCAACATTTGCACTATCCTTATATACAGTATCCTTGGAAGGACTAACGACAAAAATTTTCACTTTGAAATTGCTCTGGTCGTTATAGCCTGCATTAAGCACTCTGGCAGTTACAGTTTCTACTTCTGATGGCTCAACAGCCACAGGCTTACAGCTAACAGAGGTCACAGCAATATCGTTGTCATAAATTTTACCACTCCTGAACTCCACATCATCAATATAAATTCCATACTGATCAGAAGTATCGTAATGGAATGCTATCCTGAAAGTATCACCTTCCGATAGAGATGTAAGTACTATTTTCTTCTGCTGGAATTCCGTTGCAGTGGTAGAAGTATCCCATATAATGCTGTATTGCGAAATATCAGTTGTTATTCCTTTAGCCAGTCTCACATTAAAGTGTTCGGTCCAGGATGAAGACCTTGCCCTGTACCAGAAGATGAGTGTATCCTGATTGGATGTTGCAATAACCGGTGGCAAAATCAGCCAGTCATTATTTGGCTTATCATAATTGCAATAAACAGAGAAGTTACCCGAGTGTACATAATACGAGGTTTGTTCCCACTGGTCACCTCCATCAAAATTGTAGATTTTCCAGCATTTGCACGGAGGGAAAGGTGTTTCTTCAAACCCATAGCTCCATGGCATATTGATCAACTGCAGACAGTGATAAATTGTACTGCGACTATCATTCGATGTATTCTCATCAGAAGGCAAATGCGTCTTTACATAAACTATGTAATCTCCATGTTCCGAATGTCCGCTCGCATATTTCACAATCGTGGTTTCTTCACTGTAAGCAAGTGCTCCTATCGTTACAGTGTCGCAGAAAATAGTGTCATTTGAAGGACCAATTATAGTAATCGTTACATCAAAGTTATTTTGTGGATTCAAACCACAATTTTTTATCACAGCACTGATTGTATCTGTATGCAAAGGCAATACTACTGCTGGCTTACAGCTAACAGAAGTCACAGCGACATCATTGTTATAAACTTTACCACTCCTGAACTCCACATCATCAATATAAATTCCATACTGGTTATCTGCATCGTAATGGAATGCTATCCTGAAAGTATCACCTTCTGATAGAGATGTAAGTACTATTTTTGCTTCCACAAATTCTGTAGTATCAGTAGTAGTATCCCATATAATGCTGTATTGCGAAGTATCTGTTGTTACTCCTTTGACCAGTCTCACATTAAAGTGTTCCTCATAGGATGAAGACCTTGCCCTGTACCAGAAGATGAGTGTATCCTGATTGGATGTTGCAATAACCGGTGGCAAAATCAGCCAGTCATTATTTGGTGTATCATACTTACAATAAACAGACAAAGTACCAGAATGTGCATAATACGAGGTTTGTTCCCACTGGTCATCTCCATCAAAATTGTAGATTTCCCAGCATCCACATGGAGGGAAAGGTGTTTCTTCAAACCCATAGCTCCACGGCATATTAATTAATTGCAGACAATGGAAAGATTCTTCCTTAGTGTTATTTAAAGAATTTTGATCACCTGCTAGATTTGTCTTTACAACCACATCATAATCACCATGTTCTGCAACGGCACATTGCCAGGTAATTGTGTCTTCTTTGCCTGAATTTAAACTACTTATTATAACGGTATCACCAAAATCAGTATCCCCAGCAGCATTTATCACATAGCAATAAACAGGGATGTTTGCTTCGTCCGATGTTCCGAGATTTTCTATAATTGCTTCAATATTCACATCTCTGTTAGGTACAGCTGGCACATTGGAGAGATTTATTTCCTTAACAGCAACATCATGTGAAAATTCTCCCGTTAATTGAACAAGGTCAATAGCGGGATTTGAATATCCGTAGTCACTGTATCCACGCCACTTTATCATAATCATTTTGCCATCAGGAAGGTCATATTTGTATAATGTCCAGTTTGCTTCTATTTTCAATGTATCGAGCACTATCCAGGTTTTACCTGAATCCGTTGAATAATAAACAATTACAGAATCATCACCATCTTCGTTTATGTAATAGAATTTCAGTGAGCATGCACTTGCATATTTCAGGTTAAATGTATCTGTTATAAGGTCCTCGGTGTAGTTCTTAGACGACGAGTAAGAGTTAAATATCGCACATTTACTGCCAGAATAGGCATCGTAAGATGAACCCCATTGCCCAGGTCCCCATTCCCATCCGTTATCAGGTGTAGCGCTAACGGGTACGGTATCCCACTGTGCAGGAGGAAACATATCTTCGAAATCTTCCTCAACAATCACTCTTGCTCCAAGACCTGTCCCCACAAATAATACCAATACACTTAACCACCTCATCATACCCTCCTTATTTTAAATTATAAATATATTTCTACGAATGTCAAGAAAAAATTTTTTAATGTCTAAAATGTCTTCTTCCTGTGAAAATCATTTTAAGTCCATGTTTGTTGCAGAATTCGATTACTTCCTTATCCCGGATGGAACCCCCTGGCTGCACAAAAACTTTAATTCCTGCCTTCATACCGAGCTCAACGGAATCAGGGAAAGGGAAGAAGCCATCAGATGCCAGAGCCATTTTTTCTCTCTTTAAACCAAATCTTTCCATATTTTTTATAGCTATTTCAACGGCACCAACTCTGTTTGGCTGACCTGCTCCTATTCCCAGACTTTGACTGCTATCCGCGATACAAATTGCATTTGATTTTATAAAGCGACAGATTTTAAATGCAAATTTAGCACATTTCCATTCTTCTTCGTCAGGATGAGCTTCTGTTACAACTTTCCATTCGTCATAATTGTCTTCAAATATGTCGGCATCTTGCACAAGAACACCTCCAGATATAAATCTGTAAATCTTTGATGGTAAATTTTTTTCAAAATTTATTTTCACAAGAATTAACCTTTTTTTTCTGCAAAGTATAGCAATTGCATCCTGTGTGAAATCAGGTGCTATTATTCCTTCAATAAATTTTTGACTGATTTTTTCAGCGGTTTCGGCATCTACTGTCCTATTAAATCCGATTATTCCTCCGAAAGAAGAAAGGGGGTCACTTTGCTCTGCTTTGAGATAGGCATCACAAATGTTATCTGCTACAGCGACACCACATGGATTTTGATGCTTTACAATCGCACAGCATGGTTCTTTAAAAGATTTTACAATAAGGAGAGCGGTCTCAAAATCACAAAGATTATTGTAGGAAATCTCTTTGCCATGCAATTTATCGAGGTCAAAAAGAGATAATCCATCGTAATCCTCGAGGCGATAAAATTTTGCAGATTGATGCGGATTTTCACCATATCTTAAATCCATAAATTCATCGCAAACAATATAAAGCTTCCGTGAACCCATGAATTTTGCGATTTCAATATCAAATTTTGCAGTGTAATCAAAAGCTTTTTGTGCAAGATATTTTCTATCTTCTTCCGTTAATTCATTCTTTTTTAGTTTTTCGATAACCCATCCAAAATCTTCCTGTGATGTCAAAACAGTAACCCATTTATAATTTTTTGCAGCAGCTCTTATGAGCGTTACTCCACCTATATCTATATTTTCAATAGATTTTTTTTCAAAAAATGGGTAAAGATTGCAGCAGACAAAATCTATCAAAATTCCTTTCATTTCTTTAATTTCTTTCAAATCTTCTTCGCAATCTCTTCTTGCGAGTATACCTGCGATTATTAATGGATGAATTGTTTTATATCTACCGCCGAGTATTTCCTTTTGTCCTGTTATTTTGCTTATTTCTTCGCAATCTATTCCTTTTTTCCTCAAATATTTCGCTGTTCCACTGCTCGCAATGATTTTATAACGGGATTTAAGAGCCAAAGCGAGTTTTTCTATTCCATCCTTTTTGTAGCACGAAAATAAAGCACACTTAATCATCATAAATAATATATATTATGAAAAATTGTCAACCTTTTCTCATTCATTTAACCTTGATGTTCAAAACCTTTAACCATTTTTCTAATTCTTTTAAATTTTTAAATTTCTTTACCGCTTCCTTAAGATAAAACTTTGACTTATCTGCGTTCCCTTTCAACTTCTCAAGATATGCCATAAATAAATAAGGTGGTGCAAATTCTGGTGCCAATTTTATGCATTTATCAAATTCTCTTTTAATCTCAAAATATAATTCTTTAGCATCATATTTCGCCATGAGCCATCTACCCCAGTAAAAATGCGTTTCAAAATCCCTAATACTTTCGGGATAAACATCATAAAGTCGCCTTATAACTTTTATCAACATCTCTCGCTGTAAATCAGGGAAATTTTTACTCAACTGGTCTTCTCTTTTTCCTTTCTTTATCAAAATTTTACCAACAATCTTAAAATCATAAAATTTTAATGCCCTCATGAAAAATTCATCGTCTTCCCTTACTTTAAAACTTTCATCAAAAAGACCTGCTTTCTCAAAAACTTTTCTTTTTATAAGTGCAGATGATGTTTCTACCCTTAATTTCTCTTTTATTATGGTGTAATATTTTTCGATTGCATCATATAAATCTTTTGCCTTCTCTATTTTCACATTTTTACCAATATTTTTGCCAGAGCAAAATACAATTCCTGTATTTTCATCGAATTCTTTTATCTGTATTTCTAATTTTTGTGGCAGAAATACATCATCGGAGTCAAGCAAAGCTATAAACTCGCCTTTTGACACCTTTATCCCCATATTTCGTGCACTCGCCACCCCTTTATTTTCCTGATAAAAATATTTAACATACGGAAAATATTTCTTCACTTTAAAATATGTATCATCCGATGAGCCATCATCCACAACTATTATCTCAAAATTTTTACAGGTCTGATTTAAAACACTTATTATAGCTTTTTCAATACAATCTGCCCTGTTATATGTTGGAATTACAACACTTATGAGCATCACCCCATCAAAATCAAATTCTGTGTCAATAAATATCCATTGACTTTTCAACAGCCAGATTATAATTAAGGATGAAGAAGAGATTATCTTTGTCTATTAAAATTTATATTGGTCTCGTTACAACTTACGCCCTTCTGGGAGCCGTTAATGTTTTTCTGCCTCAAGGTTCTTTTCCATCGAATTCGGGACAAAGACCTCTTCTTTCTAAGCCTTTGCTTGCCCTTATAAATGCAATTGTTATCCTTATTTTGTATGGTGGTTTGGGCTTTCTTGGATTAACTCTTTCACAAAAACTGGGCTTTGCCGATATATGGGATTCAAGAGTTACAAATAAACAGAGATTTTTGATTCCTGCACTTGCTGGTATAGCTATGGGTGTTTTTTTCATTTTTGCAGATAACGCTTTGAGCAAATTTCATACTTTGGGACAACTTCCTCATCCGCCCTTTCCTACTTCTCTCGTTGCTTCGGCTGGTGCTGCTATTGGAGAAGAAATAATATTTCGTCTATTTTTTATTTCATTCTTTGTATGGTTTATTTCTCGTGTGATTTTAAAAAATAGATTTCAAAATCAAATTTTCTGGATTGTGGCAATTTTATCGGCATTTGTATTTGCTTCTGCACATGTTCCCTCTGTAATTATGTTTTTTGGTTTGAACAGTGTTAACGAGATTCCGTTTGCTTTAATGTTTGAAATTTTCCTTCTTAATGGTTTGCTTTCAATTTTTTCCGCTTATTACTTCAGGAAATTTGGGTTTCTTGCTGCGGTTGGCATACACTTCTGGACAGATATAGTGTGGCATGTTATTTGGGGATTATGAAATAGAAAAATGAAAAGAATTCTTTTGATACTTTTCATACTAAATTGTTTTCGTCAAAATGAGAATAAAAATGAGAATATAAACTGGAATTTGTTGAAAGAAGATGGCTTTGAATACGAGAAAATTTTTGATTTCCCGGAAAACTGGCAGGAGCAGAGTGCACATCCTGAGTATGAATGGCATCTTGAGAAGCCCGACCAGCATGCCCAGACCACAACAGAAGTTTCTTTTTCGGGTAAAAGGAGTGCAAAAGTATGGACAGTTCAACAATCAGGAGGAAATGTAAGGTCTTTCCGCTTAACTGTGCCACCTGTGTTTTCTTGCGCAGTTCCACGATCAGGAGAAAATGTAAGGAGTGTTCTTGTGGCACCCGATTTCACACATTGGGATAATCCTTTAAAGAAAATCTCTGTTTATTTTTATCTACCTAAGGGACAATTTGGAGAATATGATGCTGGTGTGTGGCTGGATGTTGACCTTTATGACCTTGAAGAAGGCAAATGGTATATCGCCATAGTGGGATTTAATCGTCAGGGACTCATCAAATATGGAACAGGATATGGTGCAACAGGTGGTGAAATAAATTTCGAAACATTAAATGGTGGATTTACGCTTGATTGCAATAAATGGTATAAGGCAGAATTATCAGCTGATTTCAGCAAATTTGGCAAAGATGATGGAATTATTTTTAAACTATACATTGATGACAAAGAATATGAATGGAAATTTCCGCTTACAGCATGGACTGATTACATGATATACAATTTTTCATTTGGGGCATACTATTTTGGTATCTCAAATTATCTAAACTACGGAGCAGTTGCTTATTTTGATGACGCAAAAATCTATGTGGGAGAAAAATAAGTTATTCAGTGATTTTGATATTTAATTCCTTACATAATTTTCTTACTACGGATAGGATATCTTCGCTAAATTTGGCTTTTAGCAAATTGATATTACCTTTCCACCAGTTTGGGTTAAGTTCCATTGCCTTTCTGTATTCGCTAAGTGCTTGGTTTTTATTGCCCATTGAATAAAGTGTAACGGCACTGATAGCATATATTTTACTTAATTCGAGCTTAAATTCATCTAATGACATATCTTCCTTTGTCTTATTAATAGATTTTTCGGCTAACTGGATGTATTCGTAAGCTTGCTTTAAACTATCCATATGAAAAAGAATCGTAGCACAAGCATAATATTGGAACCAATGTTTACCTAATTTAGCAGCCATCTTGTAATCCCGTAATGCTCTATCCCATTGGTTTAATGCATGATAAATTTGTCCACGCCTGTAGTAACTTGTGTCATTGTTTGGATCAATCTCCAGAGCTTTTGTGAAGTCTTCTATGGCTTTGCCATACTCTTCAATAGGATAAATATAAAGATTTCCATATTCATCGCGATATCTCCTTGCACCGTAAGCATAAATGAATCCTCTTTCATTATAATAAAAAGCACATGGGTTATATTGGATTGCTCTATTTAAATCCTTAATTGCACTATCTATTTCTAATACAGCAAGATACATTTGTGCACGCTGATAATATAACTTCGCGTTCTTCGGGTCTTTTGCAATCACTTCGTTTAGTTTTCGAATACTCTCTCTCAGCTTAGGGAAAGCAGCAGTATCAGTCACTTGCTTATATTTTGAGGATAAGTCATTTGAGTATGCATTCCCGTATAGATAACTTATTGCTAAAAATAAACCATGAACTAATAAAACCGCATACTTCATTTTCCCCTCCTTTTTCAACATTTCTAAAAATAACCATACTTACTCCCTTCACCTTAAGACAATCAGTTTCTGTGAATATACTCTATTTCCTATTCGTACGTCATCATCGATACGGATTCCTATGCCAATATATTTATTTCCTGTGTAATGAGTTAGAGTTCCTATGACGCATTGCTGGTCTTCATCCCATTTATACTTCAAATCATACCTTAATCCTTTTTCTTCCATAAAAATAAAAAGATGTTTGCGAGGTTCAATTTCCGAAGGATCGTATACATGGAAAATCAGTTCTCTTTTTTCACCCGGTTTCAATGTAAAAGGAATATGCATTATATGTTCGCTTCCATTTATTTTGTAGGACCACGTTAGAGTATATTTACCTGGCTCAAAAAGTTCCACAGAAGTAACACCTGTTTTTACATAAACCTTCTCACCATCAGAGATAACCACATCACATGGATATAATATTGAGCCTGTTCCTTTATGAAATTCCGCCCGAAATAAGGTTGTATCGCCGTACAAATAATTTATGCTTAAAAGCAAACCAATAACTATTAATTCCTTTTTCATTTTAGCCTCCTTTTTATAAATTTTTTTCAAAGATCATCGCAGATGCCTCTTGCACCCGCACCATTGCCCCATTCGGGTCGGGATGGCGCCCGTCCCCTATCCCCTAAAGGGGTCGGGGCTCACTAAATAAATTTACGCCTCCAGGGTACGCTTTCACTAAAGTACCAAGGATAGGATAGGATAAAATCTACTTATGATTTTAGAATGTGCCCCCATCTTCCAAATTACGCAAACTTCAATGAAAATCATTCCTTTCATCGGGATATTATAATTAAGATAGAAGTTTGTCAAGTTTTTTAAAAATAATGTTGACTTTTTTAATGTTGAATTATAATTAAGGATGAGTATAAAAGTTTTTGTGGATGGTAAAGAGGTGAAAAAACCTTTTCTTATCAAAATTCCAAGAATGAGTGCAAAAGAATTTTTCATCATAACAAACGAAGATTCAAATTTTGAACTCATGAACGGCGAATTAATCTGTAAATCGCCTGCCTCTTATAAGCATGAGGAACTTTTTGGCTTTGTTTATTCTTTATTGCGATTATTTACCGAAAAGTATAAACTTGGAAAAGTGCTTGGTTCAAGGTTTGCTGTAAAGTTATCGGATTTTGATGTTTTTGAGCCCGATATTATTTTTGTGAAAAATGAGAATACTGATAAAATAAAAGACAAATATTTTGAAGGATGTCCTGATGCTGTAATCGAAATCTTATCGCCATGGACTAAAAATTATGATTTGATTGAGAAAAAGGAAAAATACAAACAATATGGAGTTAAAGAGATGTGGTTCATCGACCCCGATAACCTTGAAATCTACTTTTATCACAGGGATGAAAATTACAAAGAGAAAAAATTTAAAGAAGGCAAAGTTTTTTCAAGAGAGATAAATGGCTTTTTCATAAATGTTGAATGGCTTGCTAATCCCGTAAATGTTAGCGAATGTTTAAAGGAGATGGAGGAAAAATGAAAGTACTTATTGTTGGCAAAGGTGGAAGGGAACATGCAATCTTGTGGAAGATAAAACAAAGCCCGCTTGTTGACAAAATTTATGTAACGCAGGGAAATGCAGGAATGTGCGAAGAAGCAGAATGCCTTGATATCCCACCAGATGATATAGAAAAAATTTTAAAATTTGCAAAAGAAGTTGATCTTTTAATCGTGGGACCGGAAGACCCTCTTGCAAAAGGCATAATAAATGAGATACCAAAAGGTAAAGGTTTTGGACCGGTAAAAGAAGCTGCAACGATAGAGTCGGATAAAGCATTCGCAAAAGAATTGTGCAAAAAATTAAATATACCGATACCCGAATTTAAAACTTTCACAAATTATGATGATGCAATAAAATATATTGATGGGATTAAAACACCCATTGTGATAAAGGCAGCGGGATTGGCAGCGGGCAAAGGAAGTTTTATTGTAAAAGATAAAGAAGAAGCGAAGAAAAAAATTAAAGAATTAATGATTGATAAGGTTCTTGGAAAATCAGGAGAGAAAGTGGTTATTGAAGAGTATCTCGAAGGTTACGAAGCATCATTTTTCTGTTTCACCGATGGTAAAGATTTTGTAATGTTACCCACAGCTCAGGATTATAAGCGGCTTTATGATGGAGACGAAGGACCAAATACAGGGGGTATGGGCTCTATCTCGCCTGCACCCCATCTAAAAAATCCCGAAGAAATAATTGAAAAGATAGCAGAACCCGTAATATGGGGCTTAAAAAAAGAGGGAGCAGTTTATAAAGGCATTTTGTATGTGGGTTTGATGATAACAGAAGAAGGTCCAAAAGTGCTTGAATTCAACTGTAGATTTGGTGACCCTGAGACCCAGGCGATTCTGCCACTCGTTGAATCAGACATCATGCCAGCTATCCTTGCTACAATTGAAGAAAGATTGAAAGAAATAAATTTAAAATTCAAAGACGAAAAATCTGTGTGCGTGGTAGCAGCATCAGGAGGTTACCCGGGGAAATATGAGAAGGGGTTTGAAATCGAAGGTTTAAACGATGTGAAAGATGCAATTGTATTTCATGCTGGTACGAAAAAAGAAGGCGATAAAGTTTTGACAGCAGGTGGAAGGGTTTTGAGCGTCGTCGCAATTGACAAAGATTTTGAAAAAGCAAGAGAAAAAGCATATAGAGAAATCTCAAAGATAAAATTCGAAAAAATGCATTATCGTAAAGATATTGCGTTATAAGATGGGTAAAAGATTTTTAATAATGGCGTCAATTCTTATCTTGAGATGTTCACTGTTTTTATCCGGTGAAAAGGTTAGTGTTGAAGAAGCAGAGAAATGTCTTAATAATACTTTTACAGATTCGCTTAATGACTTTTATACACCTCCTGGAGGTGCACCTCCGGATGGCGTGTATGAATTCGGACCCGTGGATATAATAACGGTATCGGTTGGCTGTGATGATAAATATTTGTATATTAAATTTGAAGTTGCGGAAAATTTCCCCAAAGGCACAGTTGTATCTCAGGATAATAATGTTGTCAAAAAGATTACTGGATGGTGTCCTGTTGATATTGACCGTGACCCCTCTACAGGATGTCAATCTGATGGAGGTGCTGAAGCCTTGCTTTGTTTCATGATAGACCTTGAGAAGAAAGAGACAGGGGCTTATTTCTTTGCTCAGCCTACAGGTATTGAAGAGCCCGAAGAAGATAGATATGCTGTGCATAAAGATGCCATTGTGGTGGGCGGAGGGAGTGGCAAAAACTGGATAATCCTTGCTTATCCATTGGCAGATATTGGTTTACAAAAGGGAATGGTGGTTGATATCGGTTTTAATTTAGAAGCCGAGAGCGATAAGTGGCATCATTTTTCGTTCGATACATGCCCGGGACCCACAGAACACGGAAAAGTTACATGTCAATTGTAAAGCAAAATTACCCTGTGAATCTTAACAGAAGAAAAGCAAAAGATACCCCCATGAAATCGTAAAACAAATCTTTAAAACTTATAAATGTTTTGCGAAAATATTTGTCAAAAATTTCTTTTGAAATACCAAGTGAAATGGTAAAAAGGGAAGAGGTTTTCAAAGCATCATCTCTATCCCAACTTTGTGTGCAATGTAAAAAATGATAGGAACAAATTGTAAGCATAAAAGAGTAAGAGAAATGATGAAATTTATCCTCCGAAAACCATGGGTCTATTATTTTCTTATGAATTTTTACCGTATCAGTTTGAAGGGAGATAATTAAAATTAGAATCATTTGAGAATATCAACACCCACTGCTTTTCTTATTATTTCTCTCAGGCGTGCATAGGTGAAGCCTTTTGCTCCTTCACTCCCGGGTATCACAACAATTACAGGTAAGGGCTTTTCTTTTATTTCGTCAAATACTTTTTTTAATTTTTCGGCATAATCCTCTGTAACAATTATTAATCCGTAATCTTCCTTTATCAGCTTATGGGTAATTGTTTCTGCGAATCCTTCTGTATCTTCGCGCTTTGGGACTGGAAAAATCTCCACCCCTATTGCTTTAAACGGCATTATAACATCTTTATCACCTACTGCTGCTATTTTAATAGACATCGGGCACCCTGTCCTTTATAAGCTTTTCAGGTATTTTATTAAGTTTACCCACAAAAATTATCCTTAAAATTTTAAATTCGTTTTCCCTTCCAAAATAATAACCTATTATTGGTTCTTCTCCAAATGTTAAATATTTCGCAATACGGGCAACATCTAAAAATTGATTATCACAAAGTTTCTCAAACAATAAAAATGAATTTTCCTTTGTAAGATATTCGATTCCTTCAGAAAGTATGTCTTTATAATCGGAATAAGCAAATCTTTGGGGTATTTCTTCATAATCTGCATCGTAAGCTTTTAACAATACTTCTTTTGATAGAAATCCACCGTCGATTAGTGCTTCTGCATAAAAACTTTTGTCCATTTTACTGTATTTTGCTCTTAAAAGTGATTTCAAATTTACAAGGTCAATTTCTGTTTTTATCAAATTAGTAAGGTAAGAATTTTCTGTATTTTCCAGCAATATTCTGTAATAATGTTTATCGAGTGCTACATCGAGAAATCTTGGGTCTTTGCGAGTATAATAAAGGTCAACTGCTTCTTCTATTCCTTTTTCGAAATCAAAAGGCAGGTTATAATAAGTTTCCTCTCTGAAAATTCTTTCGAGTTCTTTTTTTGAGATATTTCCGTAAGGCAGAATAAGGTGCTCTACTTTTTTCTCTGTAATTTTTCCTTTTAGCATTGTTTTTATATTATGAAGGTCGTATCTTAAGCGTAATAATCTGATTGTTTCTTCCGGAAGTAACTTTTCCATTATTTTAAAAAGTTTTTCCCTTTCTGTTTTGATTATTGACTCATATAGTGAAGGATGTGAAGGCAATGCATCTGCGTAAATGGTGTCCTGCAATATTTTTAATAGTTCGTTTGCTGTTTTTGCTTCTATCATGCGGTTTATGCGTTCATGTGTGAGTAAACGCACCTCAAGTGCACGGATGTAAGATACACCATAGACAAATTCCAGATTTTCACCAATTTCTATATCAATCTCTCTTTGCATTTCTGGCGATTTCAATTAATTTTTTAATGTCTTCCAGTCTTGCTTCAATCTCTTCTTTTTTGAGACGCTCCTCATGAAAGCCCTCTGTGTGGATGAACCATGCCTCTGCCCACAAATGCCTGATTTCCGGATTTTTTAAAACATCGCAAATTCTTCTAACCGCTTCAAACAACAAAACTGTACTCCATTTGCCTTTTTCTTTTGCCTTTTTATATTCAGGAATCTCTAATTTTTCGCTCAAAAATTTTATCGCATTCTCCGCACATTTATATAACTTTTCACTTGCCTGAATAATATTTCCCTTTTCAAGATATTTTAAACCTTCTTCGTAATATTTATCCAGATTTTTTACTGTCATTCAAATAATATCTTATTGAGATTTATTTCTATCTCTGTTCTTTTACTTTGCAATAAGCTTTCGAGAGTGCAGTCAACTTCTATTTTGCCACATTTTAGAATAAAGCCACCTATAAAATCTCCTTCTTTCACCAGCTTCAATTTCGTTTTCTCCTTTTTATTGAATTCCTTCAACCATTTATCATCCAGAACTTTCTCATTTTTTGACACGATAACTTCTTCTTCGCCTGTTACCACAGAATTTTTCAGTAATTCTTTCATCCTGTCTGAATATCCTTCGTCTCGGATTACTTTTTCTAATGCTTTTTTTAGCAATTCGTCTATTATTTCTCTTTTCTTTGCAAGGATTTCTTTTCTTATTTTAATTCTCACTGCACTTAATTTTCTATTTTTTTCGTCTTCTTTGCGAATTTGTGCTTCTTTTTCTGCCCTTTTTATTATCTCTTCCGATGTTTTCTCGGCATCTTTCAAGATTTTATCTTCTTCTATCTTCGCCATTTCCAGTATTTTCTGTCTCTCTTTTTCTGCATCTTCCATTATTTTTTTAACTACCTTGCTCATAGTTTTATCCCTATCAGTATTATAAGCAAACTTACCACAAATGCCAGCACTGCATAAGTTTCCACCATAACCGCATATATCACGGGTTTCATAACATCACCAGGTTGTTTCGCTGCCATCTGAGCACCTGCAGCACAAACCTTGCCCTGATGAATACCAGAAGTTAATCCAACGACAGCTACGGGTAAAGCAGCACAGAATATCTGCAGACCCTGAGAGAATGTGGGAGTTATGGGTTTGCCACCAAGAAGCCCCAGTTTAACCAGAATGAGTATCGTGACAACAAATCCATAGAAGCCCTGAGTACTCGGGAGTACTGCGAGCAAAAACAATGTTCCGAATTTGCCGGGGTCTTCTGTCAGCACTCCAGAGCAACTTCTACCGGCAATACCTAACCCTATTGCTGAACCTGTCCCCGCAAGAAAGGTGGCAATTGCAGCACCACCAATCGCAAAGATTAAACCCCACTCCATATTACCCCCTACTTTTCTCTATTATTACATTCTTTTGTTCATAACTCAAAGGTTTGAATAATTGACCGCCTCCTGTGAAAAATTTCGTAAAAAATTCAGCATATTGAAGACGCAAAGAATGCACAAATGCACCCAATACATTTACAAAGATGCTTAAAAAATGACCAAAAACGAATATTAAAGGTGCAAGGATAAATCCAATATACGGAAATTGTTTAAAGACCTTTACAAGTATATTTATAGATAAAGCCATGCCAAATGTAACAAGACCAAGTGCCATCAATCTCGAAAAAGAAATAATATCACCAAGAGCACCCGAAATCATCATCGCAGCACCCGTTATCACAATAAATAATGTTTTATATCTGGCAAGGGATGTAAATCTGTAACTCAAAATCAAAAGTATTCCAAAAATCAAAAACAATAACCAAGCCCAGTAACCCTTTATAGCGCTACCTAACCCTTCTCTCCGTAATGTCTGCACGAAACCCAGCCCAAAACCAAGATTTACCTGTAAAATACCAAAAAATAAAGAAATGGCAAACAATGTCATTACATTTTTCAATGGGTCAATAATCTGCATTTTTAAAATTGGCTTCAAATTTAAAGCTTGTGCAAGGTCACCAAAAAATGACCCCTGCAATAAACCAATGATTATAGATACTATGCCACCTGCAAATAAAATCCAGATTAGTTCTTTGCCACCTTTTATCCTTTTCAAAAAGTAAATGGCTAAAATTGTCATAACAATGCCATATCCTGCATCCCCCAGACACAAAGCAAAATAAATCGGGAAGAAAATAAACAAAAATGGAGTTGGGTCAAGTTCCTTTCCAGATGGCGTGCTGTATAATTTCGTAAGCAATTCAAAAGGTCTTATCATCTTTGGATTTTCAAAAGCAACGGGTGGCTCTTCTCCTTCCTCTGGTTCTATTTCTTCATAACTCGCAGAAGTATATTTATCGCAAATTTTTCTCAACTTTTTAAAATCAACAGGTCTTATCCAGCCCTGAATGCACACAAAATATTCAGAAGATAACATATTTTCTTCTGACTGCAAACGCTCCCTCTCATTTACATAATAATCATAAAGCACTAAAAATTTTTCAATCTCCGATGAAAATTTTTTTAATTCTTCTTCAATTTTTTTAATATCATCTTCAAATTTTTTAATGTTTTCTTCAAATTTTTTAAGCAAATCTTTTGGTCGCCCCTTTAATCCTTCAAAACTAAGGATTTCCATTCCCATTTTCGATAGATATTCCCTAACTCTTTGTTCTTCTTCCCTTAGGAAAGCTATTATTCCATAGATTTTATTTTCTTCTTTTCTAACTTCTTCAAAATCAAAGGGCGCATCTTTCAACCTCTCATAAAAATCTTTGGGCGGTCGTTCAATATAGACGGGGAAAAGCATTATTTTCCTTTCTTTTGAAAATTCTTCAAGCTCTATTTCTATATCTTTCCATGGCAAAATTTTTTCCATCTGGCTTTTAATCATATTTTTTTCTCTCTCAAGGCGATTCAACTTTTTATCAAGTGTATCGCATCTTTCTGCAATCTCAAAATATTTTCTTTGTGATATTACCTCTGTAAAAATTCTTTCATCAACTACGGGTTTTTCTCCTATGAGTTCACTTAATAAACCTTTGCCTTTTTCATATCGCTTTAAAATGTTAATCACACGATTTAAGAGTGCAATTTTTGAATCTATCTCCCATAAATATTCGGGTGTTCTTTCTTTCAAACCAAATTTTTCCTTTGCTTTGCTTTTTTTCATATCGGTTATGTGTAAAATACCTTCTTTTTGTAAATCTTTTAAAAAATCATCAACTTCTTTCTCATGGACACAAATCAAAACCTTTTTCAGTTTTCCGATTGCCATTATTCAAAAATCTTTTCGACTATGAGTTTGAGAGCATCTTCTTCCTTTTCTTTTGCTCTTTCTTCGATTTCTCTTATTTTCCTGTTTTTCTCTTCTATTAACTTCTTTTCTTCTTCCCGGGCTTCTTTTTCTGCCTCTTTTATTGCTTCTTCTATCATCTTTTTTCTTTTTTCTTCTGCTTTATCGATTATTTCCCTTGCCTTTTTCTTCGCATTGTCAACTTTTTCACTCGCTTCTTTTTTTGCCTTTTCTATTATCTCTTTTGCTTTGACTTCTGCTTTTTTTATTTCTTCTATCAACTTCATTTCCTAAATTATAACACAATCCTCAATTTGTCAAGCTTCATTTCTTGACATTTTCATTTATGGATTATAATATTATGATGAGGCTGACTCAAAAAAGGCTCTTAATTCTTGAGGTGTTAAAGGGATTAGGAGGTCATCCCACAGCTCTTGAAATTTTTATGAAGGTTAAGGAAAAATGTCCAAAAATAGGGCTTTCCACCGTTTACAGGACACTTGAATTACTTACAAAAAATGGCATTTTGAGGAAATTCGTAATGGGCGATGGTCAGGCAAGATATGAGTATGCTAAAGGTGAACATCACCATCATTTAATTTGCCAAGTATGCGGTAAAATTATTGATTACTCCGATTTTATAAAAGAAGAAACAGAGCTCGTTAAAAAAATCGAAGAAAATCTAAAAGAAAAATACGGCTTTGAGATACAAACCCATACTTTTCAATTTTATGGTATCTGTCCTGATTGCCAGAAGCGCTGTAAAGAAGAATAAATCTCTTCTACCGATTTTTTCGCTTTACAATCGTAAAAAATAAATGGCTTACAATCATGTAAAGCATCATAAACAGTATCATCATAAGGGATTTTGCCAAAAACTTTTAGTCCTTCTTTTTCACAATATTCCAAAATTTTATCTGTATTTTTTAAATTTAAATCAAATTTGTTTATTACGATGCCGGCAGGAATTTTAAAGTGCCTTAAAACATTTATAACTCTTTTCATATCGTGTATGGCGGATAAAGTAGGTTCTGTAAGGATGATTGCGAGATTAACTCCTGTTATTGCGGAAATTACAGGGCAACCGATACCTGGGGGTCCGTCTATCAATACAAATTTTTTATTCTCAATTTGTGCGATTTCAACTGCTTTTTGACGCAAGATTGAAACAAGTAAACCGGAATTCTCTTCACCCGGGAATAAATGTGCATGAACGAGTTTACCATAAGAAGTATCGGAAATAAACCATTCACCTGAAATTGTTTTCTCAAAAGTTATAGCGTTCGAAGGACAAAAATGATAGCACAATCCACAGCTTTCGCAACTTATCTCATCTACAAAAAATTTGCCCTCCTTTTCATAAATAGCATCAAAAGGACATATTTCTTTGCATTTGCCACAATAAGTGCAAGTATCATCCAGAATCTTTGCTTTACCTGCTCCATAAAATTCATTCTTTTCAATAATTTGAGGTGATAAAAGTATGTGCAGATTTGGTGCATCAACATCTGCATCAACTATAACTTTTGATTCAAAAAGAACAGCTAATGAAGCAAGAAAAGAAGTTTTGCCTGTGCCACCTTTACCACTTATCACAACAATTTGATACATCGCGCCAATTCCTTAAATTTTTCATAATATCCTTTATCAATCTCACAAATTAATCTGCCTTCAGAATAAGCATAAGCAATTTTTTCATCATAAGGTATTTTCATCAAAACAGGGATTTTTTCTTTCTCGCAGAAATTTTCTATTAAACCTTTTTCTCCTTTTCCGTATCTGTTTATTACGACACCTGTTTTTATTCCCATATTTTTTAAAAGTTCAATTGATAATTTTAGGTCATGCAATCCGAATTTCGTATCTTCTGTTACCAGAATGCAAAAATCGGTATCTTTTACTGCATGCACAACAGGACAACTGACACCAGGTGCACAGTCAATTATTACCCTTGAATTTTTATCAACTTTTGACTTTATCTCTTTTATCAGGGGAACAGGGGAAGCTACGCCTTCGCGCAATCTACCATGAATAAATGAAATACCATCTCTTTTTCCATATTCAATTACGCCCACTGAAACTTTTTTCTCTTTTAATGCATTTTGTGGGCAGAGTAAAATACATGCTTTGCAGTGATGGCAAATCTCTTCAAATATCAAAACTTTTTTATTTTTTATAACAGCTATTGCATTATGTCTGCAAACTTCACTGCATTTACCACAGAAATTACACCTGTCGGGGAGCCATTCGGGTACTATTTGATAAAAATCATCGGATTTTGAAATTTTGGGTTTTAAAAAAATATGAGCATTTGGTTCTTCCACATCGCAATCCAGAAATGTGCAATTTTTTATGACAAATGCCAGATTAACTGCTACGGTTGTTTTACCAGTGCCACCTTTACCACTTGCTACTGCTACCTTCACTATCTCATCTCTTTAACTTTATGTGGCTTCATTTTTTTATATAGATTAATTTTAAAAGGCTCGACTTCAAAAACCATCGTTAAATCTTTTTGAATTTTTAAATTGTATTCGATAATTCTTATAGTAATATCCAACTCGCTTTTTGAATAAAAACGGGGGATAGAAAATCTGGTAGAAATACTCGCAACATCATTCGGCTTTAATACTTTGATTATAAATTCATTGGGCTTAAATTGAATATTCTCGTTTGATGTAAGTAAAATGTTGACATTGTTACAGGTAACATTCCCTTTATTTTTAATAAAGAGTTTCAAATTTATTTTTTCACCTGCACCCATTTTATGGTTTGGTAAACCAATTACAGGTTCATCTATTATTTCATACTTTACGATTTCAAATTCTACAAATTTTCTTGGCATTACAATGACATTTAAAGTGCAGCTTTGTAGGAATTCATGTGCTTTATTAAAAATCATTTCAATGGGCACCACTGTAGTTGATTTGCACTTACAGGCACACAGCACAATTATTGCCGTTTTTTCAGCATCTGGGGGAATGACACCCAGTTCATATCTTTCGGGTATGTTTATAATTTCAGGATGTTCAATTATATGAAAAATCAATGTAACATCTTTCAATGTATCCTTGCCTGTATTCTTTATATGTAAGATAAATCTCCCACATTCACCTGGATTCAATATATTATCATTATTCCAATCTGTTAAAATCGTTGATTTAATTTCGAGTGGTTTATTAAGAAAAATTTTAACACTATGAGTTTTAAAAGTATTTTCTGGTGGCTCGAGTCTTATTTCCCATCCACCGCTACAGGCAAGTACAATTGCTATTAAAATAAGCAAATATCTCATCTTTATAATTTATTACCTTTTCTCTTTTGTCAAGCTAAAATGTTTCGATTACTCTATCTTTTGAACTTTTTCTTGACAAAATACGAAAATGATTATAATTTTCAAAGGAGGTGTGATATGAAGTTCGATGTTGTAATCGTAGGAGGGGGTCCTGGGGGCTTTACTGCTGCACTTTCTGCAAGGAACGCTTACCCTGACAAATCTATTGCACTAATAAGGAAAGAGAAAATAGCACTTATACCGTGTGGAATACCTTACACCCTGCATACACTCGAAAAGGTAGAGGACGATATTCTACCGGATAAGCCACTTGAAGCAAATAAAATAGAAATCATTATTGATGAAGTAATTGATGTGAAGGACAAAAGACTTACTTTGAAGAGCGGTAAAGAAATAGAGTTCGATAAGCTCGTGCTCGCTATAGGTTCGAGTCCATTCGTGCTACCGATTCCGGGTGTCGATAAAAAAGGAGTTTATTATGTGAAAAAAGAAATAGACTATCTGAAAGAATTACGAGAAAAAGTTGAAGAATCAACGAATATCGTTATCATAGGAGGAGGATTTATAGGAGTTGAAGTTGCTGACGAGATTTTAAAGAAAAAAGATAAAAAGGTAGTTCTTATCGAGAAATTACCTTCGCTTTTACCTTTATCGATGGATAAAGAGTTTGGCGATATGGTAATTGAAATATTGAAAGAAAGAGGTGCTGAGATAATTGTAGGTCAATCTGTAAAGGAAATAAAAGGCAATGACAAAGTTGAGAAGGTAGTGCTTGAAGATGGTAGAACTTTACCTGCTGACCTTGTTATAATTGCAGTGGGTTATCGTCCAAATATTGAGCTTGCGCAAAAAATAGGTCTTGATGTGAATCCACGCTTCGGCATAATAGTTGACGAATACATGCGCACATCTCAAAAAGATATTTTTGCTGTTGGTGATTGTGTTGCGAAAAGGAGTTTCTTTAGCGGCGAGCTATCAAAATTGATGCTCGCATCTTCTGCGATGGCTCAAGGAAGGTTGGCGGGTTCAAATCTTTTTACGGTGAAAGCGATTAAGGAGTTTCCGGGAACACTCAGCACTTTTTCCACAAAAGTCGGGGATGTATCTTTTGGTGCAACAGGTTTAACGGAGTTTCAGGCGAAATCTTTTGGTGTTGATTATGTTGTGGGTACAGCGGAAACGGTTGACAGGCATCCCGGGAAATTACCGGGAGCGAGCAAAATTTATGTAAAACTTATTTACGCAAGATGCTCACACATATTACTTGGAGCACAGATAAGAGGAGGAGATTCCGTTGGAGAAATGATAAATATGCTTTCGGTAATGATACAGAAGAGGATGACAGATATTGAAATAGATACTCTTCAGATAGGCACACATCCTTTACTTACTTCTTCGCCCATAGCGTATCCTGTTATAAATGCGACGGTTAATGCGATAATGAAATGGTATAAATAAGAATTGAAAATTTGAAGATTTGAAAATTCCAGCTTGACAATTTTTGAAAATGATTATCATTATCATAAGGAGGGTATCATGAGGTGGGGTTGGTTTTTTGGCTGGAGGGGGAATCCTTTCCCCTGGTGCAGGTGGTTTCCGTGGTTACCGAGATGGTGGTGGGCTACTCCTATGGCTTATTATTACTGGCAACAGATATGGAGGATGATGCCTTACTATCCTTACTACTGGGGATGGTGGACTTTCCCGTGGCTTCCTTATTTTTATCCTTATCAGTCTGAAACCCAAAAAGGAGGTGCAAAATGAGGTGGCTGTTCTGGTGGCCATTTATAATGTACTGGTGGTTTCCGTTTTTCCCTTATTCAAGGGAGCAGGAGTTACAGTTCCTCGAGTGGCGTAAGAAGATGCTCGAAGAGGAACTGAAATGGATTGAAAAAAGGATTGAAGAACTGAAGAAAGGAGGTTAAAATGTGGTGGGGCAGAGGCTGGCGCTGGTGGTGGAGATTAACGGGGTTGCCTGGCTGGATGCGTGCTGGTATGGGTATGCCTGCATGGGGCTGGGGCTGGATGCCATGGATGTGGATGCCACAACAGATGCCACAGCAAACTCAGCAAACTCAAGCGCAATCCACTCAGCAACCTCAAATGGGCTATCCCTATCAGATGGGCTATCCGTATCAGATGACATTCCCACCCTATATGACAGCTCCTCTTTCGAAAGAAGAAGAGTTAGAGATGCTAAAGGATATGGCAAAAGATTTGGAAGAAGAACTTAAATCCATTCGTGAAAGGATAAAAGAACTGGAGGGAAAATGAGAGTATGTGTTACAGCACAGGGTCCTTCTCTTGATTCAATCATTGACCCCCGTTTTGGTCGCTGTCAATACTTTATCTTTGTTGATACAGATACGATGGAATTTGAAGCAGTTGAGAATCCCAACATCATGTCGGCAGGAGGTGCGGGCATTCAATCTGCTCAATTCGTAGCGAACAAAGGCGTAAACGCTGTAATAACTGGTAATGTTGGTCCAAATGCTTTTCAGGTGTTACAGACAGCAGGGGTGCAGGTGCTTACCCTTGGAGCACCCGGTAATCTAACGGTAAGGCAGGCGGTCGAGCTCTTCAAGCAGGGCAGGTTACAACCTGCAATGAGTCCCACTGTTTCTGCACATTTCGGGATGAATTTCCCGATGGGTCAGGGCGGTGGATACAGATGGGGACAACTATCAAAAGAAGATGAACTCCAATTACTCAAAGCACAGGAAAATTTACTTAAAACACAATTAGAAATCATAAAAAGGAGAATAAAAGAACTGGAAGGTTAATTAAGTGAAAATTACGATTATTTACGATAATACTACTTTAAGAAGCGACCTTAAAGCTGATTGGGGTTTTTCAGCCCTTGTAGAAGTTAAAGGGAGAAAAATTCTTTTTGATACCGGAGCGAATGGAGACATTTTACTTTTCAATATGGAAAAGCTCAAAATCAATCCAAAAGAAATTGAAGATGTTTTCATTTCCCATCTTCATTGGGACCATACAGGCGGTCTATCATCTTTTCTTCAACTGAATAATGAAGTAAAACTATGGGTTCCTTCATATTTTCCTGAAGCGAAAAATGCAAAGGAAGTGATTGAAGTGAAAAATCCAACAAAACTTTATGATGGAATTTACTCTACAGGTGAACTTGATAGAATAGAACAATCTCTGTGTATTGACACAGAAAAGGGCATTGTAATTATAGCAGGATGTTCTCATCCAGTAATGGAGCATATTTATGAAGCGGCTTCTCAATTTGGTAAGGTTTATGGTATAATAGGAGGATTACACGGAACTCGTCCTGAATCTTTAAAGAAATTTGATTTGATTTGCCCGACACATTGTACTCAATATAAATCAGAGATAAAGTCACTTTATCCTGAAAAATGTATTGAAGGAGGAGCAGGAAAAATAATTGAAATTTAAATAAATGAGTTTTAAAATTTTATCTTTAATATGCTTTTTAGCATTAACTAAGCCGGAAATAACTTTAATCTCTGTCTATGACAATTATCAGGTAAATCCTGCTCTCAAAACTGCATGGGGCTTTGCCACTGTAATAAAAACTCCAGAAGAGTTAATACTTTTTGATACAGGAGGAGATTCAAAAATTTTGCTTTTTAATATGGAAAAATTAGGCATTAATCCTTTATCTATCAAAAAGATAGTAATTTCTCATATTCATGATGATCATCTGGGCGGACTGGAGGGTTTTTTGGAGAGAAATAATAATGTTACTGTATTTATTCCGCATTCCTTTCCTCAATCTATTAAAGATATGATAATTAAGAAAGGTGCAAAACTTGTAGAGATTTCATCACCTGCAAAAATTTCTGATTTTATTTACACAACCGGAGAGCTTTATGGACATCCTGAAGAGCAATCATTGATTATCGATTCAAAAAAGGGTTTGGTGATTATTACTGGGTGTGCTCATCCTGGTATTGTAAAAATTGTAAAAAAAGCTAAAGAACAGATGAAGAGAGATAAGGTATATCTGGTTTTGGGTGGCTTCCATCATCCTCCTGTATCCTGTGTCAAAGAATTTAGGAAATTAGGGGTAGAGAAAGTAGCTCCTTCACACTGCACAGGCGATTTGGTGAGAGATGCATTTAAAAAGGAATATAAGGAAAACTTTATCGAATACGGAGTGGGGAAAATCATCGAGATTAAATAAAAATTTTTTCACTCGATAATTTTTCGAAAAATTAGCTTGACAAACGACTAAAAAAGATTATATTTAATGAAATGAATACTTTGTCATACAAAGTATTTAACAATTTGAGAGTATGGAAGTATGTGTTCTTTATAGTTTGGATGGAGTGTATGTTAAAGATTGGAGGGATTATGTGTGAGAGAAAGAAGAAAATGTTGGGGGTATCTTTTAGGATACCGGAGGAATATTTAGAACAAATAGACACAGTGGCTGTAGCGTTGGGAAGGAGCAGGGGAGATATTTTGAGGCGTGCTGTTAGATTTTATCTTGAGAAATGTGCAGAAGTTGAAATTGCTTTAGAAAATTTGAAAGAAGAAAAGATTTATTATGACAAAAATAAAGCGCTCGAATATATCAGAAAACTGCTGAAAGGAGGATTGGATGAAAGTAGGATGCAGCACGAGTTGCTTGGAGGAACTGGTGCAATTAGCAAAAAGGGGTAAAATTGAAGAGAGAGAAATTGGAGATATATTATCGGAAATAGTTGAGCAAGTTGCAAATGCAAGCTCTTATCATGTGGTTTTAAAGGGTGAAGGTTATAAATGGTGTAAAATTGAAGTGCGTAATCTTTTGGTTTATTTTAAAGAGAAAAAGGGGGAAAGGATAATAATTCATATTAAAGAAAAGTGATCATGGAGGTATGATTATATTGAGTGATGGGTATAGATTTCATAATCACTGTAGAAAATAAGGCAGGGAGGACAAAATCTGAAGTTGCCAAATTTCTTGATGATGAGTGGGAGTTGTTTACCTGGCGTGGCAAGAAATATGCCACAATCTGATTATAAGAAATATCCAGAATTATGGTATGTGAAGAAGAAAAAAGTTTGCACCCAATGGCTAATTCCTTATAAAAAGCATCAAGGGAGTTTTACGCAAAGAGAAAGAAAGAGTGAGTGATGAATACGAATGGCTGATACAAGGTTTGTTTATCCCCGCGCTGTCAAGATTTATAGCCAAGCATAAACTAAAAATACGCACCATAATAAGCTGGAATGACCATCATGAGCATGAACTTTCAGCTATGAATGTAAGTGTTTACCGGTCAGAAGATAGATTAATGCGTGTGTTTAAGCCCCTGCTTCCGTATCCTGCGAGATTAAATGCACTTATATGCTATCCTTTTGAATCATTTCTTAAAATTTTTGAATTCCGTATTAAATTTTTTAATGCGAGTGCATCCTTCTTAATTTTCTGAATTTCAGAGGTAGCGGATTTCGTCGTATGGGGTTTACATTCTGACGAGATATTTTTAGAGAAATTTTTGAAGATACATTTCCATTAGCATCTGTCTTTATAACATAGATATCAAAACCGCCTGCACCGAAAGAGCAAGTATATCCTCCGATTATATAGCCTCCATCCTTTGTTTGTTGAACTGACATTCCTTCATCTTGGTAACTTCCACCGTAGGTTTTTGTCCATTCAGCATTGCCATAGACATTTGTCTTTATAAGATAAACATAACCATAACCGGGATCGAACCAGTAAGTTCCTGCAATTATAAAGCCTCCGTCATTTGTTTGTTGAACTGAAGTAGCCCGATCGTGATCGATATCTCCATAAGTTTTAGTCCACTCAACATTACCATTGGCATCTGTCTTTATAAGATAAACATCACTTTCACCTGCACCGAAAGAGTAAGTTTCTCCTGCAATTATGTATCCACCATCCTGTGTCTGCTGAACTGAATAGCCTCCATCGTAATCGCTTCCGCCATAAGTTTTAGTCCATTCAACATTACCATTAGCATCTGTCTTTATGAGATAAACATCATAATAACCTGCACCGAAAGACTCTGTGTATCCTGCAATTATGTATCCACCATCCTGTGTCTGCTCGACTGAATAGCCCCAATCATCACTGCTTCCGCCATAAGTTTTAGTCCATTCAACATTACCATAAGCGTCTGTCTTTATAACATAGATATCAAAACCGCCTGCACCGAAAGACTCTGTTTCTCCTGCAATTATGAAGCCACCATCCTGTGTCTGCTGAACTGACTCGCCAAAATCATAATCGCTTCCACCATAAGTTTTAGTCCATTCAACATTGCCATTAGCATCTGTCTTTATAAGATAAACATCACTTTCACCTGCACCGAAAGAGAAAGTTCCACCTGCAATTATGAATCCGCCATCCTGTGTCTGCTGAACCGAATAGCCGTAATCCTCACCGCTTCCTCCATAAGTTTTTGTCCATTCAATATTACCATAAGCATCTGTCTTTATGAGATAAACATTATCTACACCTGCACCGAAAGAGCAAGTTACGCCTGCAATTATATATCCACCATCCTGTGTCTGCTGAACTGAACAGCCCCAATCATCATCGCTTCCGCCATAAGTTTTTGTCCATGTTATTTGTTCTGTTTGCCCTGAATATATTACAATTTTATGTGTTGATGACCAGTCGGATATTGCACCATTAATGTCCTTTGCCTGTGCTTTCACATAGTAAGTGCCTGTAGTTGAATAAGTGTGGCTCATTGATACTGATTGACCTGATAAAACGAAATTACTCCAGTCAGATATAGCGCCATCGCCCCAATCGAATCTTATCGCAATGCTATCTCCATCAGGGTCAGTTGAAGTTGCTGTAAAGGTTATCGCCTGCTCCACAGCTGCACTATCGGGTCCTGAAATCGCAGGTATCTCCGGTGCGTTATTTTTTGTTTCCCGTTTACAGCCTATTATTGCTCCAATCACCACTAAAAATATCAAAACTTTTTTCATACCACCCCCTTTTTGAATAACACGGTAAGCATCCGAAATCTTATAAATTGAAATCAGGAGGAGACCTTACTTTTAAGAAGTTGGATGATGAAAATATACCTCTACGAGAGAGAGTTCAATATATAGATTTGATTGTTCACATAAAATTATAGTGATGATACATGGATGTCAAGGTAAAATTTAATCTTTCAAAAAGCTTATGGATTTCTGGAAAAGGATGGTGTGGAAGATGCCTGTTGAGATGTGTTCACATGGTAGCCATATTACCTTTTTGTCTTTCAAACTTTCTATCACCTTTATTTTGCATGGATATTGGATTGTGAGGTCAAAGATTCCATTTATCAAAAGCACAGGTATTTTCACAAAATTTAAAAATGTAAGAGGGTCTGCATAGTAGCATTCGCTTGGTATGTTAAAACCTTTGCAGGGATAACATCTTTCGCCTTCAATTTCTATATTCCAGATTTCATCTATTGATTTGCATTTTTTAACTTCCCGTAAGAAATCATCATAATAACTTCTTGTTCTTTTGCATTTTTTATAAGTTACTCCTTCTTTCAAATGTCTTTTGCGGAATTCCCCGAGTCCTGCGCCTTTCCACACAATCTTCCCGAAATCTCCACCGAGATTCACAAAAACTGCTTTTTTAATGCGATTGTCAAGGGCAACCGCAATTGTACCAACTATTGCCCCCAAACTCGTTCCCATTATGTAAATCTCATCGTAATCCTTTGAGAAAAAATCAATACAGAGTTTTACTTCTAAAACCGCCTGCTCAAAATTTTGAAGCTGTAACACCGGATTTACCTGCAGGAAAAAATCCCCAAGAGGATAATTTTTATGTGCCCTTTTACCATGATAGGGTAAGCGTAAAAATAAAACATCAAAACCTGCATCGATAAAAGTTATACCCGCATTTCCCCAAGTATCACATCTTTTCGCACGCAAACCATGAATGAAAATCAAAAGATTTTTTGAATTATTTCTCAAAATATAGCCGTAAGCTGTGTTGTTTTGAGGATGTGGACTTTCTACCGGCGAATCAAACCAGAATATTTCTTTTAAAAATTTATCTTTCTGGATTTTGCGGGAGTTTAATTTGATTTCTGGATGTTCGTAAAGATATGGTTTTATTCTTTTTGATTTTACCACAGTTTTGGTTTAAATCCTTTTGGCAGGATGAGTTTCATTTGTTCATCTGATACTTTAAAAATGTAGAGTCCCTGACGCAAAGCATATATATCTGCTCCTTCGCCCCAGTTCATCCCTCCAATAAATCCAATAAATTTATAATCCTCGTATTCTTCCCATGCTTCTTTTGCATTTTTTATATTTTCGATGAATTCATCAATATCTTTTGAACTTACAAAAGTTTTTGCTTCGCCTACAAATAAAATTTTCTGCTCTTTATAGGCAGGTATTACAATGTCAATTTCTCCTATCACTTCGCCATCTTTCTTTATTACTCTGCGGAAATGCGTTGATTTCGTGATGTAGCCCATATCTCTGAATGTCTTTTCAGCTGATGGTGCCATAAAGCCTTCAACAAATCTTCCCCATCCATCGGTAACCCCTTTTAACTCTCTTGTCAATTTCTTCACCTCTTCGGATAATTCACTTACGGATTTTGATAAGTCGTTTACCGATTTCTCTGTTAGTTTATGTTGTTCTGTTAATTTTTTCTGTTCTTTTTCGATTTTTTCATGTTCTTTTGATATCCTTTCGAGTATTTTCCAGATTTTTTCAAATTCATCCATCTTTTATTATATTCATTTTTTCTTTGTGTCAATATTTTTATCCCACCCGCCCGCCCAAAGGTTTTTTGAAGGGCTTCGCCCTTCTTGACCCAATTCTATTTATTAAGGTTAATATTACATGGAAGTTTTTTAGTGCTTTATTTTATAGAAGGTGCCTCTTTTACCTTTGTATTGTGTGATTTTGTCTTCTTTTTCGAGCACCCTTAGAATTTTGTTTAACTCCATTATTTTTATTCCGAAGATTTCTTTCAAATCCTCAATTGTGCAGGGTCTTCTTTTTAGTGTGTTCAAAATTTCTTCTTTTAAATCGTCTATCTTTTTTACAAATTTAACATCTTTCTGGAATTTTGTTATTATTTCGGCATTCAATTCTTTTGCTATTTCCATCAATCTATCCATCTTTACCGGTTTTACCCATTTCTCTGCTGGTGGCCTGTCAACTGTATTTAACTGAATTTTATCGGGTGATATTTCATTTATTATCTTTTTGATTGCAAGAATTTCTTTTTCACTGTCATTTATCCCTTCTACGAGGAAAATTTCGAGCCATATTTCTCCCTTAAATTCTTTTCGCAATAATTTAAGTCCTTCGATAAGATTTTTAAATCTTATTTCTTTATGTGGGCGATTTATTTTTCTGAAAGTTTCTTCTGTTCCTGCATCAAGTGATGGCAATATGACATCTGCATCTTTTACACTTTCTCTAACTTCTTTTTGATAAAAAAGTGTGCCATTTGTTAATACTGCAACCTTATAGTGGTAATTTTTCCTCAAAAATGAGATTATTTTGCCGATGCCCGTGTGTAATGTTGGCTCGCCTGCACCTGAAAATGTTACAAAATCAAGTTCCGGTAAATTTTTTAGAAAATTTTTTAATTCATCAATCACTTTATCTGTGCTTATAAATTCTTTTCGCTCTACTGTGAGATTTGTTGTTCTTCCGCATTCACAATATATGCAATTTAAAGTGCATGTTTTGTATGGAATGAGGTCAATTCCAAGAGATATTCTCAGCCTTCTTGAAGGCACAGGTCCGAACAGCGCACCCATCAACGAATATAATTTTCTCATGAAAATGTCAATCTAAACTTGACAAATTCTGAAAATGATTATCATTATCAGTGATAGTGTTTTGGGTGTTTGTGGGTGTTTACGGTGGACTTGTTGTGGCTTACAGGGCTGGTGGTGTTTTGCCTTTAATTCTTGGGTTGTGTTTTCTCTTTACTGGTATCTTTTTATTTTTCAAATCTTTAAGTGTAAAGAGTGAGAAAGTCAGGAATTATTGTGGCATAATTTCTGGGATTTTGATATGGGCCTTTGTTGGTGAAGTTGCGGAGCATACAGGTCTTTTTGATATTGCTTCTATTAAAATGGGGCCCCTTCTTTTTCTCTTTTTAATTTTTTATCTACCACTTCTTGGCTTTTTGCCATCTGGTGCAAATTTTACTCTTAGCAGTTTTGGTGCGATATGGTTTTTGCATTATTTCATGATTTCTCAATTTGATACTATGGGGAGGAAATCGTGGGTTACTTATCCTTCTGCCATTTTATTTTTGGTGCTTACAATTATTCTAGTGAGGCGTGGCAAATTTTCTGATTCTATAAGTAAAAAGATGGCGTATTATTATTTTGCGTTTTTAACTGGCTGGTGTGTGCTTGAGTATTTGTGGGGCTGGAGGGTTTTGCCCGGTCCCTGGATGCTAAAAGGAGGGTAAAATGCCGTTGTATGTTTATGAATGTAAAAAGTGTCATAAGATATTTGAGATGCTTGTAGGAGTTGGTTCAGGCGATGAAGAGATAAAATGTCCTGACTGTGGCAGTAAAGATGTGGAAAAGCGTCTTGGTGCTCCGTGCAGGGTTGGAGTGAAGGATTCAGGTTCTTCCAGTTCGAGTTCAGGTTCTTCCTGTCCTCTTTGCAGTGATGGCACATGTAAGATTTAGGAGGAGTTATGCCTTTTGGGTTTGGCAGAGGAAGAGGTTGGGGAAGGGGGCCCGGTGGCTTTTGTGTTTGTCCTGCATGTGGTATGCGTGTGCCTCATCAAAGGGGCATCCCCTGTTCTACTGTCAGGTGTCCTAACTGTGGCACTTTGATGATGAGAGAAGGCGGAGGGATGGGCATGGGTAGAGCAATTGCTGTTCCCCGTGTTGATACCGATAAGTGCACTGGCTGTGGTATATGTGAGCAAAACTGTCCAACGGGTGCTATAAGGGTTGTTGAAGGTAAAGCCGTGATAAATTCTTCTCTATGTACTGGTTGTGGTAATTGCATACGGGTTTGTCCAGTGGGAGCTGTAAAATGACTGATGAAATTCAAAAATCTTTATCGAAGGTTAAGAACAAAATTATGGTTTTCAGTGGTAAGGGTGGTGTTGGCAAATCTACTGTTTCTGCCAATCTTTCTCTTGCTTTTGCTCAAAAAGGTTTAAATGTAGGGCTTCTTGATGTTGATATCCATGGTCCGAATCTTGCCAAAATTCTTGGTGTGGAGGGCAAATTCTTATCTGTTGATACCGATAAAAAGATATTGCCCTGTGAAGTTTTACCGAATTTGAAACTCGTTTCTATGGCATTTTTGCTACCGGATTCCAGCACACCTGTCATCTGGCGTGGTCCCCTTAAGATGAAGGCGATTCAGCAATTTCTTGGTGATGTGAAATGGGGTGAACTTGACTGGCTTATAATAGATTCGCCACCGGGAACAGGTGATGAGCCGCTTTCTGTTGCTCAGTTAATTCCTGATGCCGGTGCTATAATCGTTACGACACCTCAGGAGCTTGCACTTCTTGATTCGCGTAAAGCTGTAAATTTTGCGAGGCAATTAAAAATGAAAATTTACGGGATAATTGAGAATATGAGTGGCTTTATCTGTCCGAATTGCGGTGCGAAGATTAATCTGTTTAAAGAGGGAGGCGGCGAGCGAGCGTCAAAAGAGCTTGGTGTTCCTTTTCTTGGCAAGATTCCTTTTGACCCGAGAATCGTTGAATGCGGAGATGATGGTAAACCTTTTCTCATTTCTCATCCTGATAGTGAATCTGCGAAAGCATTTCTTAATATTGTTGATAAGATATTGCGAGCGTAGCGAGCAAGGCACTGCCTTGACCACGCTGTGGCTTTCTAATATGCTTTGCTTATAATAAGGGCGTGTTTGATGATTTTTGCTAATAATTTTAATGCGAGCGTAGCGAGCTCATTACATATGGGTTGATATGTCAGCCCATTACGGGATTGGGGGTTACTCTGGGTGTTTTACGCTTTATTTTCTGCTTGCATTTAAAAAGGGGTAGTAGTGGGCTGACTTAATCGGGAAGGTGGGGACAGCGGAGGCGGGGCAAAATGCAAATTGGGGCTTTTTAACTTTTTGAAAGTTAATCCCGATGTAGATGGTAGAAATTGATAACTGCTGTGAGATATTGGAAGGCGTTTATTTTACGGGTTGCGCTCTGTTTTTCGTTCGGCATTTGATGAAAATTACATAGAAATAGGTGCTGGCAGTGAAATTCTTTTTGAATAGTTTCTGAAATTTTAATAACTGAAATTTATTGTTGACATTTGAGGAGAGTTGATTAAAATATGTGGATGAGGAAGTGTGGATTGGCAATTTGTATTATTCCCTTACGGTTATTTAGTTTTACTCCCCAGATAGATGCAAATAAGTGGGAAGATTGGGAGAATGTTGATTTAACGAACAGTACGGGCTCTTATAATCTTCCCTATGATGCCTGCAAAAAGCTCTGGATAACTCATGATGACACCTGTATTTATATTGGATGGGAGTTCGGAGGTGACCCCTGGGATGACGGACTTTCTTCTCACTGGATGTTTGCAATTGATGTAAATGGTACTGCATCCGGGAATGGTACAGACCCCTGGTGTTCCACAACAGAAGTTGGCTGGCAGAATAAACCTGATTTCTGGATAACTGCATGGATATCTTACGGGAATGATGCCTTTGGAGGAATTTCTCTTAAAAAATGGACAGGAACTATATGGCGGGATGTGGGTGGGCTTCGTCATGCTGAATCTGTATCAAACGGCTGGGCTGAGATTGGTATTTTGATGGATACATTGGGTATTACTTTTGGTGATTCTATTTTTATCGTCTGTTATTTTAGACCTGCTGAAAATAAACCCGGTATTAGCGATGCAAATCCCTTTGATGATACATGCTCCGATTATGCCGATAATTCTGCATATATCACCCAAGGATTCTGGTATCACATAAAAGATACTATAAATGGACCTCTTATTGACGGTTATATTTATCGTGCAAAACACGATTGGGCAAAAGCCGACTCCATCTGTTCAAATTCGCATTCGGGCACAGGTATTTTCGCTTATGACTCACTTTATAACCTTTATGTTACATGGGATACCGTAAACCTTTATATAGGAATTGATGCCTTTTTAACAACTGACCATAATAATTTTTGCCTCATTTATATTGATGTAGATTTTAAGCAATGGGATTCTCTTGGTTTTAATGATAATGCTGATTTGTGTGATGAAACAGGTTCTCTTGATGCGTCGATCACGGGTTTTAAGCCTTCAATATGTCCTGTAAAAGGTTTCTATGCTGATTTTGTCCTTGGTTGCAAAAATGCAGGTGATTGTGATGGAGTAAATGATACCTGTGGTCTTCGGAAGCTTGATAATGCTTTTCCGATGAATGATTTCGGCTGGATTGCATGTAAGGTAAGGGCAAGAGGAGGAGGTGACCTTGAAGCAGAAATTCCATGGAGTTCCTTATATCCCGATGTATCAAACATTGTTAAAGAAAACGCAAAAATAGGTCTATTCGTGATAATAAAAGATGCTTCGGGTGATGCTATAAGTGATGCTACTTTACCTGAAGAGGTCTTCCCCACTACGATGAATTCAATTGTTATGATTGAAATTGATAAAGACGGCGATGGCATTCCTGATATGCCTCCGAAGGCAGGTGAAAATTCAAAAATACTTGTAAGAGATGCCGGTGATTCTTCAACTTACGATGTTCCAGAAATTGATGGCGCTATCTTTTTCGTAAGTAGCGATGATTGGAAAAGGGGAGCTCTTCCACTTTGTAATCTTATTCCAACAAACTGGATAGGGGATAAGTTAGATAGTCTTTTTGTCACCTGGGATTTACACGATTTATTTATCGGAATAAAAGGAAGTTTAACTTCTGTGAATAATAATGCTCTTTTAATTTACATTGATAAAGATTTTCAGAACGACAAAAATGGTGCAGGTTTTGACGGCAAAGGCGATGTCTCGGATAATGTCGGGCGACTTGATGATGCAATCACGGGTGCTTTGCCCGATACTGTTTTGGTTCCTGGTTTTTGTGCCGATTTTGTTTGTGGGGTTATAAATGCCGGTGATGTAGGATATTATTCTTTATCTGATACTGTTGGTTTGCGCAATATTGAAAATCCTGCGGATTTCGCATGGATTGACCTCTGTGAAGTTGAAGGCACTCCTGACGGTGATGTGGAGATTAAAATAAATTGGAAGTCACTTTATGGCAGACTGGGAAGGGTAGATACAGGCGCTATTTTAGCGCTATTTTGTGTCATTAAAAACTCAACCGGTGACTTTATTTCAAATCAGTGTTTGCCCGCAGATAGCACACCCGGTATTATAAACGCAGTTTTCTGGATACAGGTCGATGCTGATAGTGATGGAATACCTGATACAGGAGTAACCTCATTTAAAGGATATCATGTTTGGTATGGTGGAATATCCCAAAATTACACAGATAACGCTAACTGGAGTTTTTGCACAAAACCAGATTCGCAATCTATCGTATTAATCCAGCCTTATTGTTCAAATTATCCTGTGGTGAATGAAAGAAGTTTTTGTGGAGATTTAAAATTATTACCTGTTTTAACATATTCTCCAGAATCTTCAAGAATAACTGTAAATTTATCCGAGACCCTCTATGTGTATGGCAACTGGGATGATAGAGAAGGCGTTTTCAGAGGCTCGCAAGGTGTTATAACTTTTTGTGGTTCAAAAGCATCTGCAATTTCATCGGGCATACAGAATGAGTTCCCTGAATTAATAGTAGAGAAAACATCAAGTTCTGTCTCTTTACTTACTGATCTGACTGTAGGTAGCAAGATTTACATTAAATCTGGTACTTTATTCACAAATTCACAAAAGCTCATAGCAAAAAATAATGTCTATGTTGCTGGAGTATTTTATTTAAATGAAGGAAGCGAATTACAAATTGCTGATAACGAAACATTAACCGTTTTACCATCAGGCGAGATAAAACTTATAGGTTCTGATATTGATTCTGTAAAAATAACAGGATATTCCGGTGGTTTTTATAATTTCTTCGTGAATGGTAAAATCGATGCAAAATATTACATTTTTGAAAACTTTGGAGTACATGGCATAAGGATAAATACAGGTGCACAGATTCAACTTTATGAACTTATAACCAATACATATTTTGCTATGCCTTATGGAGTTTTTAGAAAAGGTGCACCTGCATGCACCATGCTCGTTGTGGATAGTATTGGTACAACAACATCAGGAGATACTCTTTACTTCCAGTATATAAAATTTGACAGTTCATTAACTTATGGTGAGGGATATAATGTAGGCAAGCCCAATACTAAATCTCATTATCTTTGTTTCTTTGGGCAATCTGGTGATTTCTGGGGTGAACTTTTTGATGCTGACCCCGGAGATGCAAAACAAGGTGAAGGCTTCATTATATGGAATCCTCAACCTTTAGGAATGCAAGAGAGAGTCAGAAATACTATTACAAAGATATACCCCAATCCTGTAATAGATAGAATAATTATAAGAAATGGAGGCGAAGTTATTAAAATTTACGACTTAACTGGAAGGATTATTTTAGATATTCGTGGTCAGCGAGAAATTTATATCCGTAATTTAAAAGCAGGTATGTATTTTATAAAAATTGACGGAAGGACATATAAGTTTATTAAGATAAAATAAAAAGGAGGTTGTTATGATAATATTGTGTTTATTAATGCATACAATAACTGTGGATGGGGAGCCATCTGACTGGATAGGAGTTTTGCCTTCACAAATCCACGCTGTAAATATCTCTGCGGGTGAATGGATCTACAGGGGAGATATAAACGATAGAAGAACAGATTATCCAATGACAGATGATAACGATATTGTAGAAGTAAGAGTTACAGGCGATACTACTTATATTTACTTTTTAATAAAGATGAAAGATATAAGGGTAATTGATTCTGTACATGTTGGTATTGCTGTAAACTGTCAAGATATCTGGCGAACATGGAACTGGTTAGGAGACGATGCGGAAACTAACATTTCTGCTCAAGGTCTGGGAGCTAATGCTACAAGGATTATTTGTTTTCATTGTCCTGTTTCCAATTCTCCTGATATTGAAATGTGGGACGGTGGTATTTGGTATGCTCCTCCCAGTAGTGACTATCAGATTGTAATTGATGCGACAAATGACGTTGTTGAAGCAAAAATAAACTGGTCTGACCTTGAAGTAACTTTACCTGAAGAAATGTGGTTCTGGTGTGCGTCATTTCAAAATCGTGTTGCATGGTGTAATGACACAGATGCTGTCTATGATGTATGGGGAAGCGATGCTGTTGACTGTATTGGCGGCGAAACAGATAGCTTGAAAATCGGTGTGTCAAAAAATGCATGGAATAGAGATATTCACGACGGCACTCTTGACGGCTATTATCATATAATCTTTAATTCAAATGGCGATGTAAAAGGTGCAATTAAACAAGTTGATGGAATAAATGATTGGATAGGTAAAAAACCTTCCCAAATTCACGCTATAACTTTTTCTCAAAGAGAATTTATATATAAAGGAGAGGCAGGTGATTGTAGGACAGACCCTCCTTTCCCTTCTTTTTGCGATTTAACAGAACTTAGATTATCAGCAGATGATCAATATCTTTATATTTTTGTGAAATTAAAGGAAATAAGCATTGATACTTTTAATGTATGTTTATCAATTGATAAAGATTTCACTTCCTCAGATACAGCATTAAACTGGAACGGCTGCTGGTCAAATACTTTTCTTGGTGATACAAAACAATTTGCGGAAAGAAATTTAATGATGCTGGGTACAGGTGCAGGTAGTTATCAGCTTTATTTATATGCAGATGATGGAACACAATGGTATACTCCCCCTGCCGATACAGGACCCAGATCGTATCTCATAAAAATAAATCCCAAGGATACTTTAGTTGAAGCTAAAGTAACACTTGAAGACCTTGCATTATCCATTACAGATACAATAACTATATCCTTTGCTACCTATGATAATAGACCTGGTGATCCAAATACGCAAGATGTAACTGCAAATTATTCAGTGTGTGATGCAATTGACTGTATAGGCGGGCAAAAAGGAATAAGTGCTAATGCCTGGGATAGAGACTTATCTGATGGATATCTAAACTATTACTTCAGAATACCTCTATGCAGATTGCTTGCGGATACAGAAGCAGGAATAGATACAATGTGGATATCACCCGAAAGTGTAGCAATAAATACAACTTGCACTACATTTGTGATAATAAAAAATTATGGAAGATATAACGCAAGTGGAATTAATGTAGAACAATTTATTAACGACAATTTAAATGGTTTTGTATCAAATTTATCATTAGAAGTAGACCAAGATACTACTCTCAAATTTTTATACACACCTACAATAGTGGATACAGGAATTTGCAGAGATTCGGTGATAGTTAATTTTACCGATGGATACTCTAAAAATAATACAAAAATTTTAACCTTCAAAGTTTATGTCCCGCCTGTCGTGGTCAAAATAAAAAATAAACAAAATCTTGCTCCTTCAACTGCTTTACAGGATACTTTTATCTCTGCATTACGACTTTCTCTCAGTGCAAATCGTGATTCTACTTTTCTTATAAAAATTAAACTGAAAACTTTTGGGAATTACGAACTTTCGGATATTGATTCAATAAAAGTATTCACAAACACTACAGTACTTGCAGAAACATCTTTCTGTTCACAAACTCAATGGATTGAACTTACTCCTTGCAAAATTGATACTTCGTTAACCGATATTTATATTGGATATAAACTTGCAAAATATGCAAAACCTGGAAGATTCTTTAATGTAGCAATTGAAAGTACATCTTTCTTTGTCTTTATTTATCCGGGTGAACTTGCAGACACTAATTTGCCTGCAATAAGCGACACATGCATAATAGAAGATAAACCCGATGTTTGTATAGTGAAAGGCAAAAGTATAGCACCTGATTCCGCAGGAAAAGGAGAAAAGAAAGTTCCTTTTATAGAATTAGAAATATACACACCTGAGGACTTTGCTTTACTTGATAGCATAAAAGTTGGACCTGTAATTGCATCTTCCGCTGATATTGAGAGTATTTTTGTTTTTAAAGATAACGGTGATAAAATCTTTGATTTATTGGAAGATGTATTAATTGGAAAAGAACTTTTCAGCTCATCACCACAAATAATCAATATTCCTGAAGATACCTTAAGAGATACTGTTACTTACTTTATTGCTCTTAACATATCATCAAACGCAACTTCAAATCAAATTGCTCTCTCTATTCCTGCTAAAAACTATATAACCTTGGTTTCACCTGACACCGTTCTCGATTCAAACTTCCCCATTCATTCAGATACTGCGAAAATTGTAAGTCCTGATACGGTATTTGCAAAATTTGTAGATATAATGCCCGATAAAATATTGCAAAAGAAAAAGACATCTTCCATCTTGATAAAAATGTTTACACAAAGCTATATGGGAACAGCGGTCATTAAAGGAGTGAAAGTAAAAAGATATGGCAATTACATAGATAGTATTTATCTTTATAAAAATACCTCTTTACTTGCAAAAGAAAACTTTGTCGATACGATTGTAAATCTAAACTTTATTGATACAATTAAACCTGCTCCTGATACTCAATTTTATGAAATCCAAATAAAATTAAATCCACTGGCAAAAATAGGAGACAGTATATCCATAGGTTTTGAAAATAACTTGTTCTTTGATATATTTTCTCCCGATGTAATGTCTTCGTCTAATCTGCCATTCAAAACGAAATTTGCTAAAATAGTAGATTTTTCAGATACGCTGAAAATATATTTATCTCCGGAACCCAGCTGTACAATCGTGCAAGGGCAACAGGAAGTGAAAACAATTAGATGTTCTCTTGTCGTATCCGAAGATGAAATAATATTAGATAGTGTAAAGCTGAAAATAGAAGGCAATGCTATTCTTAAAACAATAAAAATAATTTCACCTTATGAAATATTAGCGGTTGATACATCGCCTGATAGTTTTGCATCATTTATTATTAAAGACACTCTATCACAGGGAGAACTTTATAAAGCAGATATAATATTTGATGTAGCAGAAAATTGTCCGCCTAACACAGAAGTCAGATTCTTAATGAATCATAACCTCATTTTCGTTAAAGAGCCGGATGTTGTGGAAGAGTTTGCAGAAACAACAGATTATTGGATAATCAAAGATTTACCCGATACTCTATTCATATACGCAAAAGATATCTCTCTAGATACAGCTAGCGCAGGAACACAAGACTTTCCTTTATTGAAACTAAAAGCAAAAATTAAAGGAGACGCTATAATATTTAAAGGTATCAAATTCCATCTATTGGGAGATTTAGAAGAAGGATGTGTAAAATTAAAGTTATACAAAGACACAATATTATTGCAACAAACGAACTTTACAGAAGGTATTGCACAGTTTGTATTCGAAGAAACATTGAAAGATTCTCAAGTGTATTATGTAAAGGCAAATTTTGACTCTATTATAACAGGAAATTCTTTTGGAATAGAAACACAAAGTAAAGATGACTTTGTCCTTTCTCAACCTGATGTTATAGATTCTGCCTCTTCTTTAATTTCATCTCGAATAATATTCGTTGGAATTCTTGAAAGAAAGATTGAAAGAACAATGCTTAAAAAGATTTATCCAAATCCTGCTTTTGGCTTGATTAATTTAGCTTTTGTAACTAATGGGAAAAATAAAGTTAAAATTAAAGTTTATGATTGTGCAGGAAGATTAGTTTATAATTATTCTAATAATCTAAAAGCAGGCGAACATCTATTAAAATTAAAATTTGCACATGCGGGTATTTACTTTGTAGTATTTGAATCTGGAAATTACAATAAAAAAGACAAAATCGTAATATTAAAAGGGAGGTGAGCTATGAAAAAGTTGTGGTTCGTAGCACTATTCATTTCATATAGTATGTGGGCACATATAATAACTGTTGACGGCGACGACAGCGACTGGATAGGTACATCTCCAGCTGTTGAAGACACTTTTACTTACTCCGAAGGCGAATTCATATGGCGAGATGCTATAAATGATGATAAAGGTGACGGCGGAGATGCATTAGCTGCAAGTGATAACCCATCATCTTACATCTATCCCACAGCAACAAACTTCAGAGGAACCGAAGCAGATATAAAAGAAATAAGAATAACGGCCGATGAATCGCAAAATAAACTTTATTTCCTTATAAAAATAGACTATGGAGAAGTATGGATGCCTTTTGTTGCAATTTGTATTGACCTCGATCACATAAAAGGTAGCGGACAGGTATGGCTGTGCGACTACGGAGATCTTCTGCTCGATAGTTTAAATGCATGGGAATATTGTATTGCTGTAAGAAATATGAAAGTAGATGTTTATGATGCAAACTGGACAATAATTGACAGTGCTTCTGAAAATTATTTTAAAGTTGATACTTTAAATGGCTTTATTGAACTCGGTATCGATGTCTCTAAATGGTCAATTACTCCTTGGAATAAGAGTATTTTTGTAACTCTCTGCTGTGGTTTGAATGATGAATATAAATTCAGAGAAGTCGCATACTCGGAGGATGAATGGACACCTGGTGGAGGAACGGACGACTGGTCAGACCCAGATGTCTTTGACATCGCTTTTGCAAAACAAACACAGCAAATAGCAGATTTAAGCTCTTACACAGATACGACAGCAGCAATACTAAGTGCATCGAGTGTTGCAACAGTCGATATGACTAAAATCACGGCAGTCGAAGAAAATATAAGCGAACACTATCTCAAAATATTAAGAAATATAAACGAACTTTTAATTGAATCCCATAAGACGAAAAATACACTAAAAATTTATGATGTATCAGGAAGATTAATCGAAAATATTGAGCTTAACAACAAAATCGTGCGGTGGAAAAAAGATTTGCCTGCAGGAATTTATATCTTCAATTTAAACGGATATAGTGGTAAATTAATTATAATGAAATAAGTTTTATCGTAAATTCCAAATTCTCGCACAATTCCCAAAGTGCTATAAAAGTATAACCCTGATGCGTCAACTCAAAGCCACTCTCTGACTGTGATACACATTTTATCGGGAAATAAAATATTTTATCTGCACCACTAAATTCCAGAATTAATTTATCGAACATCACAACTTTATTATTTTCGACTTTAAATTGTCCATCGAACAGCAAAATTGACCACTCATTACAATAAAAATAATCACCTTCGCCTTTCACTTTGTAAAAAATCTCAATTTTTTCCTTTACCTTTATTTCTTTTAAGATTTCAAAGTTTCCTGCCTTACGATGCAAAATTAATTTGTCTTCTTTTATCTCCCGGTCAAAACTTTTTCCCACAAAATCTCCGAAATCTTTAAAATGTAAGAAATTAAAATCTTCAGGAGTTACATCAGGAGAAACAATGTGGTCAAGCAAAGAAACTTTCCTATATCTATCATATACAAGATACTTTTGCAATTTTTCGTCTATTTTCTTTCCAATCTCATGAATACTTTCTATACCTTCTTCTACTTTTACTTCTTCAATCCCTGTATGATATGTCTCTTCCCGCCTTGTTAAAACATTTAGTAAATTTTTATTTAAAGTCCTAAAATCCAATTCAAAAATACATCCACCATAATCTGGCTTTACATAAACTGCCCATTTTTTATTTTCGAAAATAATTTCATTTTTTCCGTCTTTATCAAAATCAAATTCTTTCCAGCCCATTTTTTCATCTGTAATTTTTTCTGCACAAATTAAATTCTTATAAACTTCCTCACGGAGAGAAGGAAGATAAATTCCACCAAAAACTCCATGCCAGTAAGGGTCATTAACCTGACCACGATATAAAAGGTCAAGTGCTTTTTCTTTTTCTAAACCATCGGGCATTGAAGCAACTTTCTCACTTACATAAATCATTTTTTTATGCATATTATTGCTTTCTGGATATTTTACAAAAAATTGTCGGAAAAATCCGCCACGCAAAAATTTTTTATATTTGTCAGGAACCTCTCTCTTGGCAAGCAAAAAGTCTCTACCATCTTCAGGAAGTAAAACCCATTCCATCATTTCATCATAAGAAGCAGGTGGAATAAAAATCAATTTCTCTGGTGGAAATTTGCTCATATATTCTGAAAATGTGAGAGTTTCTATCCAATCGCAATTTGTGATGAAAGAAAGAAAATCCCGTAGCCAGCCTTTTTCATAAACCCACTCATAAGTACCTGGCCAGCTACCAAACTTCTCACCGTCATCAGCGTAAATGGCATCACCCTCTTTCGAAATATCCCTTAAATATCTCTCAAGTTCATCAATCTTTCTAAAAGGAATTAAATATCTCAAATTTTTGTCTATCGGGAAAATTTTCAATGTGAATCCTTCACTTTCCGTAATATAATATTTGTGGATATTTTTAACACCTGCAATAAAGAAATGGGTATCATCGAGTATTGTGTATTCAATATCTGCCTTGCGTAGTATTCTGGGTAAATGTGGTTCCCATGTGCGCTCAGTAAGCCACATTCCACTGGGCTTAACACCGAAATTTTGATAAATAAATTCATTCATCTTTTTTATCTGACCTATAGCATCTCTCTCAGGTATTATTGTAAAAATAGGTTCATAAAAACCTCCCGATAAAAGCTCAACCTGACCTCTTTTTACCATATCAGAAATAAGTTCAAAAACTTCTCTTTGATTTTCTTTCATATACTTTAAAAGATTGCCCGAATAATGTAAAGAAAACTTAAATTGCGGATAATTATAAACTTCTTTTAAAAATGGTAAATAACATTTTTTTGTTATTTCATCGATTATTTGCGGCGGATTCCCAACAGGTTGATGACAATGAATCCCTATTACAAAATGTAATTTCATCGATTATTTTATTTAAGCTATCAGAATGTCAACTTGTTTCAATACTTCTTCTAATGTTATTTTTTTCATGCAGATGTTTTTTTTGCATATTATTTTGTTACAGGGTGAGCATTTTACTTTTTTCCTTATTTTTATTATTTTGCCTGTGCCTACGGGTTCTACAGATGGGTGTGCTGGTCCCAAAAGCGCTATTAAAGGTGTGGAGAGTGCTGATGCTATGTGCATTATCCCGCTATCATGTGTTATCAATAAATTCAAATTTTTTAAAAGTGCACAGATTTCTATCAAAGAAAATTTGCCAATTGCAGAAATCACATTTAAATTTTCAAAATATTTTTCATAAATTTTATCTTCTTTTGCACCTATCAATATTATTTTTGCATCATATTTTTTCAAAATTTCTTCACACAATTTGCGATAATTTTCTGTATCCCATCTGTATGCTGGCTTCATTCCGCCCAAATTTATCCCAATTAAAATTTTGTTTTGGGGATTTATTTTATAAAGCCATTTCTTGATTTTTTCTTCTGCTTCTTCTGGTATTATAATTTGTGGTAATTTCTCTTTTATTTTAAATCCGAGTATTTCGCACAATTTTAGATTTTTTTCGATTTCATGCGGATTTTCTTCCACATAAGTGTAATCGAAAAATTTATATCTGGGGCTTCTTCCTGCTGTTTTCTTTGCTCCTATGAGTTTTATGAAAAAGAGCATCCTTAAAGTACCCCAGAATGTTGGCAAGCGGAAAAAGTTTATAACAAGGTCATATTTTTGTTTGCGTAATTTTCTAATCAGATTGAAGATATTTTTTATTGTGTATTCTACATTCTGGATTTTTTTTGCTCTGTTCAAATCGAATATAAATATTTTATTGAAGATTTTTTGATGTTTTATAAGGTTTTGCGTGCGAGGTGTTGTTAAAAGATGTAGAATTGCGTTTTTGTTGTTTTCTTTTACTGTCCTGAATGCTGGCAAGCCCATTACTGCATCACCAATCCCTGCCACCTGTATTATCAGTATTTTCACTTTTTATGATAATTTCAGGGCAGTTTTGTCAATGTTTTATTGCCCGGCGTAGCCGAGCACATTACATATAGGTTGTGAGTCAATACCTGAGCGGTGAGAGTGAACTGCATTTCATTGGCATGCTTGTGGTTTGTTTCATTGGGTTTTTGAAATGTTTTAGAAAGACACATTGAGGTCAAGCAATGCATTGCGGCAAGAGTGTGCGATGTTAAAAATTTTTAATGCGAGCGTAAGCGAGCCTATTACATATGGGTTGATATGTCAGCCCATTACGGGGATGTGGGTTACTCTGGTGTTTTACGCTTTATCTTCTGCTTGCGTTTAAGAAGGGGAAGCAGTGGGCTGACTTAATCGGGAAGGTGGGGACAGCGGAGGCGGGGCTAAAAATAATTTGACTTTTTGTTTATTTGATTATAATAAATGATGGAAATAAGAAGCACAACTATAATTGGTGTCAGGCGTGCTGGCAAAGTTGCCATGGCTGGTGATGGTCAGGTGACTCTTGGTGAAACCATTGTGAAGCATACTGCCCGTAAAGTTCGCAAGATGTTTGATGGCAAAGTGCTTGTTGGTTTTGCTGGAAGTGTTGCTGATGCTTTGACTTTGTTTGAGCGCTTTGAGGAGAAATTGCGTCAGGCTCAGGGCAATATCCAGAAAGCTGCTGTCGAACTTGCTAAAGATTGGCGTACGGATAAGGTTTTGAGGAGATTGGAGGCTTTACTCGGTATAATGGACAGGGAACATTCTTATATTGTTTCAGGGACAGGTGATGTTATAGAGCCAGAAGATGGGATTATTGCTTTGGGTTCGGGTGGTCCAATGGCTCTTGCAGTTGCGAAAGCCCTTTTGAAATATACAAATTTATCAGCAAAGGAGATTGTTGAAGAGGCAATAAAAATAACGGCTTCAATTTGTGTTTATACAAATGAAAATATTGTTATTGAAACTCTGGAATGATGGATAAAAATTTGACAATAGAGGTAGCGGAGTTGTTTCCGCGTCAGGGTGAATGGACGGAAGAAGCATATTTTAGTTTACCCGATACGAACAGGATAGTGGAGTTGAGTGATGGGAGGCTAATTATGGCACCTATGCCTACTTACAGGCATCAGGAGACGGTAGCTCGTCTTTTTGAAGCCCTTCGTTCATTTGCAAAGAAGCGTGATTGTGGCTGGGTTGTGCTTGCACCTTATCCTGTGAGATTGTGGGAAGGTAAAATAAGGGAACCCGATATTATCTTTGTGCTTAAGGAAAACAAATGGAAATTGCATGAAAAATACTGTGATGTGCCAGATCTTGTAGTTGAGGTGATATCCCCTGGTACTGAAAAGGTGGATAAAGAGGAGAAGTTTAAGGAATATGAGAAGGCAGGGGTAAAGGAATACTGGATATGTGACCCAGATAAAAAAGAAATTTTTGTTTATTATTTGGAAGAAGGGAAATATAAACTTTTTGGTCATTTTAAGGAAAGGGATAAATTGAGGTCAAAGTTATTGGAGGATTTTGAGGTAGGTTTAAGCGAGATATTTTATGAAGGGTAATTTGACGATAGAGGTAGCGGAGTTGTTTCCGCGTCAGGGTGAGTGGACGGAAGAAGCATATTTCAGTTTGCCAGATACGAACAGGATAGTGGAACTTGTGAAAGGGAGGTTGGTCATGGCACCAATGCCTACAATAAAGCATCAAAGGATTCTTCAGCGTTTATTCAAGATATTGGATGATTTTGTAAATGAAAAAAATATAGGAGAAGTATTTATTGCCCCTTTACCTGTAAAATTAGGGGAAAATTTAATAAGAGAACCCGATATTTTCTTTATTTTTAAAGAATTTTCTCAAAAGATACACGAGAAATATTGTGAAACACCGGATTTGGTTGTGGAAATTTTATCACCAAGCACTGAGAAGACAGATAAAGAAGAGAAATTTAAAGAATATGAGGAGGCAGGAGTAAAGGAATACTGGATATGTGACCCAGACAAAAAAGAAGTTTTTGTTTATTATTTGGAAGAAGGGAAATATAAACTTTTTGGTCATTTTAAGGGAGAAGATAAATTGAGGTCAAAGTTATTGGAATGTTTTGAAGTAGATTTAAGCGAGATATTTTATGAAGGGTAATTTGACGATAGAGGTAGCGGAGTTGTTTCCGCGTCAGGGTGAGTGGACGGAAGAGGCGTATTTCAGTTTGCCAGATACGAACAGGATAGTTGAGTTGAGTGACGGGAGGCTAATCATGGCGCCGATGCCCACCTATCGTCATCAGGAGACGGTTTTTCGTCTTGCGATAAAGTTGCGTGAATTCGCTGAGAGAAATGAGAAAGGAAAGGTTGTGCTTGCACCCTATCCTGTGAGATTGTGGGAAGGTAAGATAAGGGAGCCCGATATTATCTTTGTGCTTAAGGAAAACAAATGGAAATTGCATGAAAAATACTGTGATGTGCCAGATCTTGTAGTTGAGGTAATATCCCCTGGTACTGAAAAGGTAGATAAAGAGGAGAAGTTTAAGGAATATGAGAAGGCAGGAGTAAAGGAGTACTGGATATGTGACCCGGACAAAAAAGAAGTTTTTGTTTATTATTTAGAAGAAGGGAAATATAAACTTTTTGGTCATTTTAAGGGAGAAGATAAATTGAGGTCAAAATTACTTCGGGGTTTTGAGATAAATTTAAATGAAGTGTGGGAGGAGAGATGAAAGAAATAAATATTGAAGATTTGACGCCTGAGAAAATAGTTAAGGAGCTGGATAAGTATATCGTTGGTCAGGATGAGGCTAAAAAAGCGGTAGCGATAGCGGTAAGAAATAGATGGCGGAGACAAAGAGTGGAGGGCAGGATTAAAGAAGAAATAATGCCGAATAATATAATTTTGATGGGTCCAACTGGAGTAGGTAAGACAGAAATTGCTCGTCGTCTTGCACGCCTTGTTAAAGCACCATTCTTAAAAGTTGAAGCAACGAAGTTTACTGAAGTAGGATATGTCGGTAAAGATGTGCAATCGATGATACGAGACCTTATGAATCTTGCAGTTAATATGGTGAAAGCTGAGAAGTTACAGGAAGTAATGCAAAAAGCAGAGAAGATAGCGGAAAATAAAATTGTTGATATGTTGTTGAAGAAAAACAGAAACAGAATTGATATAGATAATGATGCACCGATTTTGACGCGAGAAGAAATAAGACAAAGATTAAGAAAAGGTGAATATGATAAAGAATTGATAGAGATAAGCAAAGAAGAGAAGCCCATGCAGATAATAGAAGTATTTGCGCCAGCAGGCATGGAAGAGATAGCAACTAATTTACAAGAGTTATGGTCGGATTTATTCCCCGGGTTTAAGAGGAAGAAGAAAAAAGTAACGGTTGAAGAAGCGAGAAGAACTTTTGTGCAGGAGGAAGCAGAAAAATTAATAGATATGGATGAGGTGATAGAAGAAGCGCGCTACAGGACTCAGGAATTTGGTATAGTTTTTATAGATGAGATGGATAAGATAATAGGTGCAGGTGAGCATCATGGTCCTGATGTTTCGCGTCTCGGTGTGCAGAGAGACCTTTTGCCTATCGTTGAAGGAACAAATGTTATGACGAAATACGGGATTGTTAAAACAGACCATATTTTGTTTATAGGAGCAGGTGCATTTATAACAAAAAAACCTTCAGATTTGATGCCAGAATTACAGGGAAGGTTTCCAATAAGGGTAAAACTCAATCCTTTAACTGCTGAAGATTTTAGAAGAATACTCGTTGAGCCGGAAAATGCTCTGACAAAGCAATATAAAGCTTTATTTGCGACAGAGGGTGTAGAGCTTGAATTTACAGATGATGCTATAACGGAGATTGCAGAAATTGCTGCTAAAGTGAACAGAGAAACAGAAGATATAGGTGCAAGGAGATTACATACGGTTATGTTTATGTTATTCCAGGATTTACTGTATCAGTTGCCCAATTCAAAAATTAAAAAAGTAAAGGTTACCCCGGATTATGTCAGAGAAAGACTCAAAAATATCGCAGAAGATAGAGACCTTTCAAGATACATCCTCTAATTTACTGAATTATCTTCTGCACAACAATATAATTCTGGATTTAAAAGGCAAGACGAAAGAAAAAATAATAAGGGAGCTTTTGAATTTGTTACCTGTGAAAAATAAGGAGCTTATTCTGGAGAAGATACTTTCTCGAGATAGAATAATGTCGATGTGTCCTGGCAAATCTGTTGGTATTTTTCGCTATATAGGTGAGCCTGTAAAAGAATTGCAAGTTGCTCTTGGCATTCATAAAAGGGGTATAGATTTTTCATCACTCGATGGTAAGCCTGTGAAAATTATTTTCCTGTTGCTGGCACCCGAGCATAAGGAGAAAGAATACATTGATTTAATTGCTCAAATTTTTAAAGTGATGTCAGAAGATTCTGTTCGAAATCAATTATTAACTGCAAAGACAAAAAAAGAAGTATTGGATGCAATTAGTAGTTGACAATCCTGTATTTTGACGAAAATTTAAGATGTTATTTTGGAGGAAGAAGATTTCTTCTGGTGAGAAAAAAGAAATTCCCGATGGTCTCTGGCTTAAATGTAAGAAGTGCGGAGCGATGTTATACCGCAGGCTTGTTGAAAAAAATTACTGGGTCTGTGAGCATTGTGGATATCATTTCAGAATAGGTGCTCTGGAATATATAAAATTACTTACGGATGAATTTAAACCTTTGTATGAGGATATTTTAAGTGATGACCCTTTAAATTTTAAGGGCTATAAAGAGAGGATTGAGCGTGATATGAAGAAAACTGGCTTAACAGAGGCGATTATAACAGGTGACGCCAAGATATCGTCTTACAGGGTAGCACTTGGGGTTATGGATTTTGGTTTTATTGGTGGTTCAATGGGCTCTGTAGTGGGTGAGAGGGTTACCCGTTTGATTTACCATGCTATAGATGAGAGAATACCTTTAATTACTGTGAATGCTTCTGGTGGTGCTCGTATGCAGGAGGGCATACTTTCTTTAATGCAAATGGCTAAAACTGCTGCGGCACTGGGCTTACTTTCGCAACACAAAATACCATATATAAGTGTGCTTACGAATCCAACGATGGCAGGTGTGATGGCTTCTTATGCTTCGCTTGGAGATATTGTGATTGCGGAACCGGGTGCACTTATTGGATTCGCTGGACCAAGGGTTATAAAGCAGACGATTAAGCAAGAATTACCGCCTGGTTTTCAGACAGCAGAATTTTTATTGGAACATGGGCTTGTTGATATGGTGGTACCGAGACCAAAGTTAAAAGAAACAATTATAAAGATACTTGATTTCTTTTTGAAATGAAAGGAGGGGGTATGCGTAAGTGGTTTGTAGTATTGCTAATGTTTTCTGGAGCCGCGTACGGATACAGTTATTTGATGACGAGTGGTAAAATATACTTCGACCAGGGCGAGTATCAGAAAGCGATAGAGAAGTTCAAGCAGGCTGCTGCTTCTTCACCGAATGACCCGAAACCGTATATATGGCTGGGAAGATGCTACACAGAGCTAAAAGACTATGTAAGGGCTACGGATTACTTTGATTCAGCAATGGTTAAGAAGCCCGAAATCATAAAAAAGATGAAAAAAGGTCAAAAATATAAAAGGAGACGATACGATGCAATGTTCTTCTGGAGACTTTATTCAAATGCCGGAATAATACTTCTTCAACAAAATGAATTCAGGAGAGCCATTAATAAATTAAAGACTGCTCTTAAATTTAACCCTGATAGTGCGGTCACTTATAATAATATCGGGTATTGTTTTGCTAAACTTGCAAAAGAAGATACTACATTGAAAGATTCCATTATTTATTATTACAACAAGGCGATAGAAACGAATCCCAAAAGTGTTCTTTCGTATGTTAATCTTGCCAGATTTTATTTAAAGGAAGAAGATTATAAGAAAGCGAGTGAATATTTATCGAAAGCAGTTGAACTGGATTCTACCAATGTTGATGCTTTATATTACCTTGGCATATGCTATATGAAGATGAAAAATTATTCTGATGCAGAATTGAGTTTCCGCAAGCTTTTAAAGCTTGATAGCACAAATGTTGATGCGAGATACAATCTGGCTGCTTGTCTTGAGAAGCAAAATAAGATAAAAGAAGCAATAGCAGAGCTCGAGAAAGCACATGAGATTAAAAAGGAAGATATAGGTGTGCTTGATTATCTTGATTATCTTTATGAAAGAATCGGTGATTTAAAATCCCGCGAAAGAGTATTGAGTGAATGGATAGAAATAAAACCGGACGACCCACGGCCCTATGCCAGGCGCGCTGCGGTAAGGAAAAAACTGGGAGATATAGAGGGCTATAAAGCGGATATGGCGAAATACAAGGAATTAAGATAATTATACAGGTCTTATTGCTTTTTCTTCTGGGATTTTGAATTTCAGTAATGTTTTTTCGAGTGTTATAACTCTCTGTGATAAATCGCTCATAGCTTTTGCCACTTCTTCTGCGCTTGATGCACCCTGTCTTGCTATTTCGGAGATTGCTCTTACTTTGTTTGCTATTTCTTCTGATGCTGCTGATTCTTCTTCTGCTGCTGTTGCTATCTGTGTGATTGTATTTGTTACGGTTCTTGAGCCTTCCACAATTCTGCTGAGTGCTTCGCCTGCTTCCTGTGCAATCCTTGTTGCTTCTTCTGATGCAATACTTGATTCTTTCATAACTCTAATTGCTTCTTCTACTTCTGCCTGAATGGCTTTTAAAGTGTTGCTTATTTCACTTGTTGCTCTCCTTGACCTGTCTGCGAGTCCGCGAATTTCATCCGCTACTACTGAGAAGCCCCTTCCGTATTCACCTGCTCTTGCTGCTTCTATCTGTGCATTCAGTGCAAGTAAGTTTGTTTGTTCTGCTATTTCTTCGATCATTTCAATGATGCTTCCTATTTCCGCTGCTTTTTCACCGAGTGCCGTTATTCTATCTGCTGCAAGTTTTATGGTTTCGTTTAAGCTGTTGATTTTCACTATTACTTCTTTTACTTTTTCGCCGCCTTCGGTTGCATTTTGTAGAGAATTTTGTGCTTCTTCTTGAGCTGTTGAAGCATTTTGTGCTGTTGAAAGTATTGTTGCTGACATCTCTTCTGTTGATGCTGCGGCTTCGGCTGCCTCTGCTTCCTGGCGTTTTGCACCTTCTACGATTTGTTGTGTTATTTGAGTGATTTCTTCGGATGAAGAAGCAACGGCTTCTGCAAGACTTCTAACTTCTCCTATGAGTGACGAGAGATTGGAGAACATTTCATTAGTTGATTTTGCCAGTTCATCTAGCATATCGTTGCTGTTGCGAAAAGGTGCGACTACGGTAAGGTCACCTTCAGCAGCCTTTTCTATTATTTTTAAAAATTCAGATATTCTTTCCTGTAAATAGCGGGCATTCTCTTCTACTTCCCTGCGAGCATTATTCGCAGCTTCCATTTCTCTTTTTAGAGATTCTACCATTGCGTTTATTGAGTTCGCAAGTGTACCGAGTTCATCTTCGCGGTTCATCTCTACTTTTGTTTCTATATCACCTCTTTCAATTTTCTCAGCTGCTTTCTTTAATGTAAATATCGGATTAAGGATGGAGAATTTTGTCACGATAATTATCGTGATAATTGTTAAAAGCAAGAATAGAATTGCCATGGTTATGGAATTTCTTACTCTGTTTCTTATATTCTCATAGTATGCTTTAAGATCCATTCCGCATCTTACAAAGCCTATTAATCCGAGTCCCTCTGTTCTTACTGGCATTGCAACATCCATAACCTTTGCATTATTTTTTAGGGAAATTATTTTTAAATAAGTTTCTTCGAATGAGAAGCCCGGCAATTCTTTGCTTTTCAGTAAGTGAGAATTAATTTGTACTATCGGAGTGAGATTCTTATCATAAATTATTCCGTACATTATATCTCCTGTCACAAAGGGTATCATTGCATTTTTGATTGTCGATGTATCTGCTGGTAGGCCTGCTTTTTTTGCAATCGTGTAACTTTCGAGATGATATTTCATTGTATTAGCTAGATTCAGGCAGAGTGCTTTTGCTCTTCTTTCTGTTTCCATTCTCAGTGATTTTTTGAGCGAGTTTATGCTATATGATATAAACAGGAAGAAAAATACGATAACAGGTCCTGCAATTAATACCGGTAATTTTATTTTTAAACTTTTACGCCACATGGCTACTCCTTTTCTACTACTATTTTTGATTTTACAGCATCCGGAATTGTAATACCCAGATTTTTTGCTACTTCCATATTCACATGATATTTAACTTCGTTTGTTTTTACAACCGTTAAGAATGCTCCTTCTTTTACGAAATCAACATCATATCCTATTATAGGAATTTTCGCTGCCGTAGCTTTTTCGAGTATGAATTTTTTTGCTACTGCTTCTTTTAATGTTGCATCAGGGAATACCCATATTACATCTACTTTTTGTGCCGATAAGCTTTCGAAAGCTTTTGGCACATCTTCAAGAGCTTTTACATTGCCCACGAATGGTGCGAGCCCGAGTTGTGTCGCAGCCTGTGCAATCTTCTGAAGTGCATCTACATTCGCCATCATGTTACACATTATACCAACTTTCTTCGCACTGGGTAGCACTTCCTTTATCGCGGTAAGATAATCCGCGGGAGCGGCTTCACTCAATATGAAAAGAATTAGACCAATCATTTTATCACCACCACCTTTTTAAAATATTCACACAAAGGATACTTTGCCCTGAAAAAATAAACACCATCAGGTAAAGATAAATTCAAATTTTGCAAATTGTTATCGACCATTGTAGAATAAATTTTCCTTCCACAAATATCGTAAATTTCAAAGAGATAGGGGGTAAATGAAGAATAAATTGTGAAACTCTTTCCCGGATTGGGGTAAATCTTAAATTCATGTTGAGCAATCTTTTTTTCAGCAATACAATATGGAATGACTTTTATCTTCCATCCCAGTAATACTCCTGTGTTGCCTTCTTTTTTATCCTCAATGTGTAATGTCCAGTAACCTTTTGCACATGTATTCTCATACCATGTTAAAGAGCCGGAATCTGCAGAAATATCCCTTTCGAACCACATTTCAACATCTCCTGTAGCAAAATTCATATCCCAGAGCTTTACAAATTTACCTTCAGGTGATTCAATGTAAATTACGAGCTCAGAAAAATCAGGATGGTTTATGTGTAAGTATACTTCCATTTCCTTTATCATTAAACTTTCGGCAATAAATATCCTTGATTTAAGAACTTTTGTATCGGGAATTGTTTCTGTTGTTTCGCTGGAAAACGAAAAGAAAGGAATTAAACTTACATTTTTGAAAACAGTCCCCTTTACTGCAAAGTATTTTTCGAAGAGTTTCTCATAACCTGTAGCTTCAAAAATTAATTTTTCCCATATTCCTTCCCAGAATTTTAATATGTAATTTCCATTGTCATCCGTTAATGTGCTTGTTGTTTCTCCTCTATAAATTGTTGTTACTTTGCATCGCAAAGGTGCACCTGTGAAAGCGTCCGTAACTTTGCCTATTAAAAAGGCATCTTTATAGTATGGAGTAAGTTTAACATTCAAATTAGTTGAAGAGTCATAATTCGCATTGATTACAAAGCTTGCAGGATAATATCCCGGTGAACTGAAATTTACATTGTAATTTCCTGTTAATAACAACTTTTTGTAATACCCATTTCCGCATGAATATACAGATTGTAAATTTTCAACTTTGATTTCGCACATAACAGGACACATATTTACTGTATCAAAAACTATCCCATAAAGTCCATCTCCTGCCTTTTCGATAAAAAATAAAAGAGGTTCTATGTTTTCGTTAATTATTTGTTTTAATAAAGTGGTATCGGGCCATTTTGTAACTGAAATTTCAATTGTTAAATCTATAAAGCCATTTATGTGATAGCTGTAATCCTGGAGGCTACCTTTTACGATATACCATCTAGCGCCTCTCACCACTCCACTATCTGCGGTTTGCACGGAAGTGCTGTAATAAATCATAGGGTTTCTTCTTGCATATTCCCTTGCTATTTTGTCAATCAATACATCGTCCGGTGGCACATCATAGGTATAATCCCACTGGTAATTCACAACGAGAGCACCCGTATGAAACATACATCCGAGTGTGAGGTTAGCGGTATCCTGAAAAGTTATTAATGCCTGAGTTTCTGGTTCAAGTTCATAAGTACCATCACCTCCTATACTGCCATCTGGTACAGGGAAGTTTCTATTTAAATCGACGCCGTTTGCATTGTAACGCGAATGATTAACATAACCATCGGGATTCGCAAGAGGAATTATCCATATTTCCCTTGTGTTAACAAGTTCTGTGATTTTATCATTTTTTCCGTAATTTTTTGTAAGAGTATCAATTAATGCGAGTAAAACTTCTGTTCCGGGTGGTTCATCACCGTGAATAGTAGCTGCGAAGCGCACTTTCGGTTCATATTCACAACTTTGTGGATTATCCGAAATTTTTATCGCCCAGATATCCCTGCCTTCCACTGATTTTCCTATACTTATTAAGTGGGTGATTTCCGGATAAGTTGAAGCAATCCAGTGAAGCTTCCTTTCTATCTCCCGATAGCTATGATAACCTGCTTTCGGAGTAACTTCTTTTGTAATTTCCACTTTATAACCCATTTCCCGCCATTTTTCTATTTCTTCTCTGGAAAGATGCGTTTCAACATAATTATAAATAACATTTTCTATCATTAAACCTTTTTTCTGTAATTCTCTTATCTGTCTATAATCATCGATATAGATTTTCACCGGTAATTTCAAACCCATGAAGAGTATTAAAATGTTCATCTCATTTATATTTGAATCAAATTCTGTGGATGTCAAGCTTTTATTGATATTCATATTTTATTACTTTTATTTTTATTTTGCCGACGATTCCCATTATTTTTGCCTGATTTTCCATCCCCCCTTCCTGTAATGCGAGATGTGTTGCATCTGCAATCTCCTGTCCAAAAGTTGGGTCAACTTCAATCCATTTACCGAGCCATACTTTATTCCATGCATGATAATAGAAGCCGTCATTTATGTAAACTATTCCTACGACTATTTCGGCAGGAATGCCTGCTGCTCTTGCGAGTGCACAGAATAAAACCGCATGCTCATTGCAATCCCCCTTTAAACTTTTTAATACTTCGATTGCCGAAGGCATTGTAACCGAAGGAACATCTTTTACATTTTTATCAACCCAGTGCAATATTTTCTTTACTTTTTCCCAATCAGTTTTTGCGCCTTTTATTATTTCTAATGCTTTCTGTTTAATTTCAGGTGCATCACATTGCACAAATTCCGTAGGTTTTAAGTATTTCAGAAGAGTATCGGGTATCCTTCCTATATTTTCCCTTTCCGGTTCTATTGCTCTTACTTCCAGTATTCTTCCAAAGAGAGACCATTTTACTTTTTGTCTATCAGTATTTAAGAAATCTCCTTTTACCTTTAGTTTCAAATATTTAACTTTTCTTGGATTTAAAATTTTCTTTTGAGGTTTTATTGCGTAATATGTTAAAACTTCTGGTGGTGCGCCTTCAACTTTTAGTGCTTTTTCTTTTTCTTCCCTTACATTTACGATGTTCATCGGAGCCCATTCTTTTATCACAAATCCATCTTTATCGATAAGAGCCTTTGATTCGGCATTAAGAAAATGAGCCCATACAAGAGTATTATCTCCCAGATTTTTCTCAATTCTTGCTTCAGCCCAGTCAATTCCCATTATCGTCAGGTCAATGCATTTTAATTTTACAGGTTGCCTTCTTTTAACCGCTATTGTATAAATCAAATGGGGTAAATAAATTCCGCCTTTTGCTGGTATTTTCTTTTCCCTGTAAGTTCCACCGGTTAAGATTTTTAAAAACAAAGTATCCCTTTTGCAAATACCGTCAATGTTTAATTCCTGAGAAAGAGATTTCAATTTAAAGTTTAACTTTTTAATTTTGTAATCTTTTTGCAAGATATAATCTCCAATGGCAGTTAAAATTCTTTCCGTTCCCATCATTTTTAATTTCATGAAAGAAAATTCTTTGTAAATTATGGCAGTATCAACATCTTCGATGTCCTGCATCAGATAACCTATTTTGGTGTTACCGAGATAAGTCCCATACCATAATTGTATGGAAAGCACTATTAAAATCATCCTTTTATTTTAACTATATTTTTGATTTGTCAAGGATAAAAATTTTCTATTGACAATTTGAGATGATGATTATTTTTTTATGATGCTTGTATTTGTATTTCTTGCTATCAGTGAGCTTGAGTTATTTACTCAGGAAGAGTTAAAGGTAGTGTCTCCCACTTTGAAGCCCGAGCCCATAGAGGAAGCGCCTGCAGTGATAACGGTATTGCGTAAAGAAGACATTTTGCGTTTGCCCTGTTATACCCTGATAGATGTTTTGAAAACCATTCCGGATATTGAGGTTAGCATGGGTAGTGATGGTGAATGGCGTGTTGCTCTGCGTGGTCAGCGCACACCTGGCGAGATACTGCTTCTTATCGATGGTCACAGAGTTAATGACTTTTACACAGGGGGAGCTATTTTTGATTTGCCCGTTGAATTTATTGAGAGAATAGAGGTGATAAGGGGTCCTGGTTCTGCAATTTTTGGCACAGATGCTTTATGCGGAGTAATTAATATAATCACAGATACACTTTATAAAAATACTTTCGCAATAAGTGGAGGAAACAATTATACGGTTGAAAATCTTATAAAGGCTAAATTTAAAGGCATGAGGATGTTCACAAAATTATCGCATTCTGATGGTTTTAAAGAATTTATCGAGAAGGATTCGGCTTATACAAAGAGGAATCTCTCTGAGATTTTCTCAAAATTTGATTATACTGGTAGAAATTTAAGGTTTATGTTTTTATCGCATTATCGTGAGAGGGGTGCTTATGTTGGTCCTGTTTTTGTTTGTGCACCAGATTCTCGTTTAAAATTCGGTAATTTACTGTGCGATTTACAATTTATCAAAGATTTTGAGGATATTCATTCACTTACCCGTATATATTTTGATTTTATGGGAAGGGATTTATTATGGCAGGAAGTTCCTTCGGGCTATATAAGTCCTTTGAGCAGGGATACATTTGCTGATGGCAAATTTACTCATGAAAAATATAAGGAGATTTCAGGAGGCATTGAGGAGCGTCTATTTTATCGCATATCTGATAAATTGGATGTGCTTCTTGGTGTGCAATTTGAGTATTTATCGCTACCTGAATTTAAAATTCTTCGCAATTATTGTATTATAGGTGATAAATATATGGGGGAATTTGGCAATTGGGATAGTCTTACTTTTCCTCAATCGGGTCGTTCGCGCAAAGTATTTGCTTTTTATCTGCAAAAATGTTACAGAACACATCTAATGAGATTGACTCTTGGTTTTAGATTTGACAAATACAGTGATGTCGAAAAATCACCGATAAATCCCCGTGTTGGTCTTGTTTTTACTCCTGTTAAGCCACTTTCAATTAAATTGCTGTTTGGACAGGCATTCAGGGCTCCTACCTTTAAAGAACTTTATGACAGGAGTAATACTGGTGTGGATGCAATATGGGGTGACAGCACATTATCACCTGAATTGATAAGGACTTATGAGGCTTCAATAACCTATCGTCTTTTAAAGTTAAAAATAAGGGTTAACGGATTTTACAGCGAATTGTCTGGCTGTATAAGGGCTTTTGACCCTCATGGTGGCGGTCAGCTTGGCTATTACAAAAATATAGGAGATGTTAAATCTTATGGAGGTGCTTTTGAGCTCAGGGGTATGCTTTTTAATACAGGTTTATTTTTAAACCTTTCGTTGTTTAATTCTGTCTTCTACTGGAATAGGGAACTTGGTGAGCCCTATCTTTATGCGATAAAAGCATGGGATGGCACCTGGTTGCGTAATATACCTCGTTTGAGAATAAATGCAGGGATTGATTTTCGCATAAGAAAAAGAACAATTATAAGGTGGACGATAAATTATGGTAACTACCTTGATACCCTTACTTCCAACAGGAGGATGGAGCTTGAGCGTCTGCATACTGCAAGCATCCCTCCTTATCTGGAAACAGGTATCGCTTTCCTGCATTCCATGAACAATTTATTCTTAAAAATAAGTATGATAAACTTACAGATTATGCGGAAATATTCTGACCCTGTTGAGACATCAAACATCGATGTATTCGGCAAAAAAGGATTAATTCAACCCGGTAGTATGTTCCTGATAAGGGTTGGTTATGCGTTCTAAGCTTTCGATAATATTATTTTTGATAATGGTGTTATGTTGTAAGGAGACACCTGTTCCTGTTGTTGAGTATTCAGGTGAAATTGTTCCCCGAGGTGATATTCTTGGCTACATCGTTGTTGATACAATGTTAGATGGCAGGCGAGAGGTACTCCGACGAGGTGAAAATTTATTGGGTGATATTATATGTGATGCTGTATTATGGTATGCAAATGATAGCATTTTTAAAGATACTTTGAGGATAGATTGTGCATTACAAAACTCAGGTGGAATAAGGTTACACGACTATCTGCCACCTGGTACTGTTCGCACGGAGAACTTTCCGATAACCGACTCCTTTGTTAAAGGAGTTTTGCCTTTCAGCAATCGCATAGTTTTATTACGCAATGTAAGTGGTAGTGAGTTAAAGAGCATATTTGAGCGTAGTGCAGCGTGTATCGGTAAAGGTGGTTTTTTACAGGTATCATATAATGTTCAGGTCTTCATCGATACATTGAAGCCTGCTCAAGAAATCGACCCAACAGGTTTTGAAATAATAAGAGAAGGAGAAAGGATAGATTCCATAAAGATAAATGGTAAATTAGTTCATCCTGACTCTTCCTACAATATCCTTATAAACGATTATATTGCATTTATCGGTGGAGATGATTTCATTGCAATAGAAAAGATGCCTGACGAAAAGAAGTTTGATACCAGAAGATTTTACACAAATGCTGTTTGTGCTTTTATTAAGAAATTTACACCCATAGATTCTGTTGATGTCAAAAATTATAAAAACAGGATAATTTTTGAATAATCAATAAATTTTGTATGCTTTCTTAATAAAGATTTCCGGGATTTTTGTGTTTAATTTTTTGAATGTTTTTAAATTTATTATCAATTTGGTTTTTCTTACTTTTTCAAATGGCAATTCTTCTGGTTTTGTTTCTGCCAGTAAGATTTCATTTGCAAGTTCTCCAGCCTGTCTTCCCATATCTTCCATATCGACCCACAGACAAAAGCTCCCACCCTTCGCAACGAATTTCTCAGATAAACCAACTATGTGAAAACCTTTTTCATAACTCTTTTTTAAAAGATAATCAAAATATTTTGAAGATAAATTCAACTCATCGGGCATCATTACATAAACATCAATATCATTTATTCTGTTAAGAATTTTCTTTGCTTCTTTCAGGTCTTTTACTTTGTATTCAACCAACTCAAAACCCACAATGTCTTTTGCATTTTTGATTTCTTTTATCAAATCAGGATTTATATCTTTGTAAATTATGCATACTTTTTTCATGTAAGGCAATAGATTTTTCGTTGCTCTTATTATTTCGCCATAATCTATGTTTATACTTACTCCTGTGAATTTATATTTTTTCAGTTCATTTGAAGGATTTAGCACCCCTATAAATATTTTTGGTTTTTCATATTTTTTAATTGCATTCACAGCATCCGTTCCTATTGCGCATAATAAATCGTATTTTTCGGGATTAAATTTTGGTATTTTTCCATTTTGCAATGTAAATTCATCGAATTCTCCTGCACAGGTTGATTCGAATCCCTTTTTCATTTCTTCATATGCCTTTATTTTTTTAGAGATAATGATTGCGACTCTTTTAAGCCGATAGGGTAATTTTGTTTTGATTTTTTCCAGTGGGATAACGATGTTATTCATGCCTTCTTTAATTTTTATTTTCTGGCTGAATTCTTTGTAACCTTTTAATTTAACAGTGAAGATATATTCGCCTGTGTCTATCTGTGTTAATGTGAAAAATCCATTTATATCGCTTTTTGCCACAAGTTTATTGTTTATATAAATCGATGCATTGGATAATAGAATGCCTGTTCCTTTTTCTCCCACTATTCCTGCAACTGTAGCACTTAAGATAAATGCTAAAATCATTTTATTGTTTTTATAAATTGCATTATTTGAGGATTGAATTTAGCACCAGCCGTTTGACAAGCCATAAGATTCAGGCATACCTGTGGTCTTTTGTAAACCAGTACCACGCTCATTGCCACACCCTTTTCCACATATCCCGGTTCACCCGTTATGGTGAAGATTTTATTTTGCTCTGCTATTTTCAATATTTTATTCAGATTATCTATTCCTATTGCGGTGATGTAAGCTATTCCTTTCTTCATATTGTTTAATGTGGCTTTATCGTTTATCTCGATTTCACTGCATTTTAATGGATATCCGCCTATTGCCTTATTTTTCAACGAATGAAAAGCATTTAAAAAATCTTCTTTCATTTTTACGGATTCTTTAACATCTTTTGAGTAAATTAGCCAGATTGTTAATGTATCATTTTCTGTTCTTTTACCGAGATTTTGTTCGAATGGCAATATTCTGGAGAATACCGATAGTTGTACTTTTGCAGGTGCTCTTACTACCTGTGCTATTAAGAATATGTAAATTATTTCGTTCATTCCTTTTTTATCACCACCAGAGCAATATCATCAGATTGATGCTTTCCGCCCATCCATTTATTTATTGAATTTGTGATTATGTCAACTATTTTTTCGGGATTTTCTTCATAATTTTTCTTGAGTATTTCGATTAATCTTTCTCTGCCAAAGAGTTCATTTGAGTTATTTCGAGCTTCTGTAATTCCATCTGTATAAAGCACTATTAAATCTCCTTTCTCTATTTTTTCTTCTTTTTCTTCTACCATTTCCTGGAATTCATCTCCCAGCACTCCTACTGGTATTCCTCTTGTTTCTAGCAATTTTATACCTTTGTTTGATACTACAACGGGTGGCGGATGACCTGCCGACACATATTTTATCATATTTTCTTTTGAATTGAGTATGCAATAAAACATTGTTACAAATAGTGGCTGAGTTATTCCCGGCAGTATGTATGAGTTAAGCATTGATAGCACTTTCAAGGGAGAAGTTTCACCTTTTGCGAATACATGTATTGCGGAGCGCACTTCTGTCATAACAAGACCAGCTGGTACCCCTTTTCCCATTATATCAGCTATTATTATTCCGAGGCAATCTTTATTTACGGGTATGAAATCGAAATAATCTCCACTAACTTCGTATGCTGGCAAATATTTTTGTGCTATTTTGAAGCCGGGTAATGTTGGAAGTATTTTGGGTAAAAGGTTTCTTTGAATCATCCTTGCCATATCTAACTCTCTTTTTATTCTTTCTTCTTCTCTTTTTGCTTTTATTTCAAATTCAATATGTTGTTTTAAATCGGTTACCATTTTGTTAAACCATTCGGCGAGTTCTCCGAGTTCGTCTTTTGAATTTACCTTTATTTTTACATTGAGATTACCTTTTGCTAGGTCTGTTATTCCTTTTCGCAGTTCCGTTAATGGTCTTGTTATGAATTGTGCCAGCACTATTAATACAAAAATTGTCCCACCGATTGCTATTATACTTAAAGAAAAAATTTTGTTTCGAAGTTTTGCAACTTCTTTTAATAATCTTTTTTGAGAAAGAGCAACTATCACTTTTCCATATCTATCTCCGTAATCCGGGTTTACGATATCCATAGTGATTATAAAACTTTTTTCATTTTTTATTTTACTTTCGAGCACCTGGAAATTTTCTCCCTGACATAGTAATTTGCCCTGAAGGACAGGACTTTGTTTACCTATCATTGAAGCTGATGTATGTGCGAGCACCGAAAAAGTAGTATCTATGACCATTGCATAAATAACATCTGGTTGATTTTTGAGTGCAGAAACTGCATCCTGTAATTTCATCATCGAAGCGATATCTTTATAAATGAAGGCATCGAGATTCGATAAAGAAATGGTTTGACACATAGCTTTGCCTCTTTCTATCAATCTATCTTTTATTATTCTGGTTTCCCTTTTTATCGCAATGATACTTGTTATAAAGAAAACTACTGCAACCAAGCTTCCTGTAAAGAGTATCAATTTATTTCTCAAAGATAGTCGCACATTAATTTTTATTCCCCATATGATTTTGTCAAGGTTTTATTTTGTTTATCCCGCCCACCCAGAGATTTTTTCGGAGGGCTTGCCCTCCGTGACCCATTTCTAAAGGTGAATTTTTCAAATTTTTCAAAAGAAATTTCCGAAGTTTATCTTGACTTTTTTGTAGCAAGATTATAATAAAAGATGAGATTTCGCAACTGGCTTGAAATAAATTTGGATTTTTTATGTTATAATTATCAAAAGATAAAGGAGAGAGTGGGTGATAGGGAGATAATAGCAGTTGTAAAAGCTGATGCCTATGGTCATGGAGCTCCTGAGTGTGTATCAGCGCTTACGGAATGTGGTTGCAGATTTTTTGCTGTGGCAACGATTGAAGAAGCCATCGAAATTAAAGATATTGCAAAGAAGGTTTTATTAATGACAGAAGAAAGGGATTTTGCAAAAGAGATAATAGAGAATGATTTTTCAACTGTTGCTTATAATCTTTCTTTCATTGATAGATTAGAGAAAGAAGCAGAGAGTCAGGGCAAATGTGCCAAGGTTCATATAAAGGTTGATACCGGTATGCATCGCCTTGGTGTTCCATATTATGAGTTTGATAAATTCTGGAAAGAAATCAAAAAATTTAAGAGGATATTTATTGAAGGTATTTGCACTCATTTTGCAGATGCCGAGGTAGAAGATGGCTTTGTAAATACTCAATTACGGCGCTTTAATGAAATTTTAAATTTTGTTGATTTGGACATTCCTTTTATTCATTGTGCGAATAGTTCTGCTATTTTGACGAAAGGAGAGTCTTATTTTAATGCCGTTCGTCCCGGTATTTTGCTTTATGGCTTATATCCTGATGATAGGTTAAAAGAAAAAATTTCTGTGAAACCTGTTTTAAGTTTCAAGGCTAAAATTTCTCAGGTTAAAGATTTAAAGAAGGGTGAAAGTGTTAGTTATGGAAGGACATTTTTTGCTTCCCATGATATGCGTATAGCTGTTGTATCTGCTGGGTATGGTGATGGTTATCCCCGTCTTTTATCCAATCGTGGCAGAGTTATAATAAATGGTGAATATGCGAAAATAGTTGGTAGAGTTTGTATGGATTTGTTCATGGTTGATGTTACAAATATTAAGGTTAAAGAGGGGGATGTTGCTATTTTGATAGGAGAATATAATGGAAAGAAAATACCTGTAGAAGAAGTTGCTTCTCATGCAGAAACCATTAACTATGAGATAACCACTGGTTTTACCCGCAGGGTTCCCAAAGTTTATCTGAATTCTGGTAAAATTGTGAAAATAAGGAGTATGAAAATAAATCCCTGTAAAGTATTACAAGGAGGGTGTTATGCGCAAAGAGGGTAAGATGGTGACGGTATCTTTTAAGATACCCGAGGAATATTTGGGATTAATTGACGAAGTAGCCGAGGAGCTGGAGAGGAGCAGAGGAGATATAATAAGGCGTGCTATTAAGTATTATCTTGACGAACAGGCTGGAATTGAGATTGCCTTAGAAGGCTTAAAGAAGGGCAAAGTTTATAACGAAAAAGAAGCATTTGAGCGAGTTAAGGAATTAATTAAGGAAAAGAAGAAATTACTTTGAGGAAGAAGATGACGAAAGGACGGTGCTGTGGATAAGAGAAAAATTTTGAATATGAGATATGGAAGTGAAATGGTTTGAGAGTCACAGGGGCAAAACTTTTCCTGTTAAATTTAAATTTGAGGGGAAAGATTATGATGTTGATGAGATTGTTTATCAGGAATTGAGAGAAGATTTTGAGACGAGGAAGCGTCATAGAATTTTTTATGTAAGGTCGGGAGAAGCAACTTTTAAGATAATTCATAATTTGTCCGACGATAGCGTTAATATTAAGCGTCTACTTTAATTATACAGGTTTTATGGATTTTTCTTCTGATATTTTAAATTTTACTATGAATTTTCCCATTTCCTGAATTTCTGCCAATAAATTTTCCATTGATTTGCTGACTCTTTCTGCTATTTCAGCGCTTTCCTTTGATATCTGTAAAATTGAATTTACCTTCTGGGATATCATTTCGACTGCTGATGTTTCCTCTTCTTCTGCTCTTGCCATATCTGCCACATACATTGTTAAATTTCTTGAATCTTCCACAATTTTTGATAAGGCATCTTTTGCCTGCGATGCATAATTTACTGTTTCTTTCGAAATTTTACTCGCTTCTTCTGTTAATTCTCTTGATTCTGCTGTTTGTGTTTGAATATTTTTTAATATGAAACTGATTTGAGATGCTGCGTTTCTTGTGTTTTCAGCCAATTTACGCACCTCATCTGCCACAACGGAAAATCCCCTTCCATATTCGCCTGCACGAGCTGCTTCTATTGATGCATTTAATGCCAGCAAATTTATTTGTTCGGATATATCTTCGATTGTGTTAATGATACCACCGATAGCCGAAGCATTTTCTGTTAAACCCGTTATTTTTTCAGCCACATTATTTATTGCATCGTTTAATTCATTGATACGATTAACTGCTTCTTCTACCAGTTTTTTACCATTTTCCGCGGAATTCAGTGAAGATTCTGCTTCTTCTTTAATCATCTGTGCTTTTTGTGCAAGTGATGTTATGGTGTGCAATACTTCTCCAACCGATGATGATGTTTCTTCTGCCTGTTTTTCCTGTTGTTCAACACCCGATGTAACTCTGTGAGTTAATTTATTCACTTCTTCTGCTGTATTTATCACAACGGTGCTAATTTGTTTTACTCTTAATATTAATGTTGATAAATCTTTTATCATTTGATTTAATGAAACGCTTAATTCTTTTAAAGGTTCATATTTGGGATTTAAATTGATTTCGGTTGATAAGTCACCTTCTGCCAGTTTATTGAATATTTTTACTACTTCTGCTACGCTTTTTTCCAGCTCATCGGAAAACTTTTTTAGTTCTTCCATTATTTCTTTTTCTCTCTCTGTTTTTTCCTGCAGTTTATCGAGCATTTCATTAAATGTGCTTGCGAGCAAGCCGATTTCATTTTTTGAAGAAACATTTGCTCTCGAGCTGTAATCCCCTGAAGCTACTTTGAGGGCTGTTTCTTTTAATTTATCAATTGGTTTTATCAATCGCCGTGATAACAGAAGGGTTGCACCTGCACCTATTGTGAGAAACATAATGCATAACAATAAGATGTTTCTTATATTTCTGCGTACTTCATGTAAGTATTGTGTGAGTTCATAAACTGCTTTGCAATATCCCAGTGTCATTGAGCCCGATTTAATTTCACTTATGCATTGGATTAATTTTTTTGAATTCCTTTTTATAAGTTCGCATTTACTTTCTCGCGATAATAGTGGCTCATACGAGAGCAAACCTTTACTGCTTCCCCATATAAATTTTCCATCTTTTGAATAAAGTATTATTTCGTAAGGTTCAAGTTTTGTTTGGACAAGTTTTTCTTTGATACTTAATTCGATGAGATTTTTATCTGCGAGTAACAATCCATCTTTTGCCGAGAAGCCGATTTCATCGGTTGTTGCTTTTATGTTTGAGCAGAAGCGCTGAAATGCAGTTTTGTTTTCCAGACGCACATAATATAAACCTGTTATAATACAGAGTATTATTATTACGAGCTCTACTGTGAATAAGATTTCAAATTTTAAGCTTCTCAATTTATTTTGCACCGAAGATAGTCATCGAGCACATCAAATTTCCGTGGAAGTTTCCGTAAGCAGGGCTCACCTGTCCCTGTTCTCCGAAGGTACATGCACCGATGAAAGGCTTTCCTCCGAGCAATGTCTTTATAGCACCTGGTATTTCTGGGAATTTATCTTTTATTGCGAGCATAGTTCCTGCGCAATAGATGAATATTCCGAAAGCTACATCTTCTGTTTTTATCCCACCTTTTAACAGTGCTTTTTTGACGAGGGGCTTTGGTCTTTCGAGCAGTATCTCCGGGCTTCCTTCAATCAGATAGAGAGTATCTCCTGTGTTTACCTTTGCGAACACAGATAGAGATTTATCCTCGTAGAACTTGTGCGGATGAATTGATACCCATTTTTCTTCTTTTCCGACCATGAATCTTCTTGCAAGTGGTGTGAAAGATGCAGGTCCAAGTATTACCTCGCATTTCTTGATTGCTTCGGTATATTTTCCGCCTGTCCATTCGTTGAACACATCTGCACATGGTTTACCATCTATTTCGTAAATCCTTCTTGCTTCTGCTTTTGTTACAACACCTTTCTTGCCGGTGCCAACATATCCCGATGCATAAGCGTGTCCTATTTTTAAATCGGTATAAACTACGGTTAATACTACGCCTTTAGATAGTGCTTTATTGCGTGCAAATACTTTCCATTTACCGGATATATCATTGTCTGCAGCTGAGCCTCCGTAAACAGGCACATCTTTACCGACAACTTCTGCGATACCTGCGAGGATATCCTCTTCTTCGCCGGGTGTTGCGCACATCAGGATTATTTTGGGCTTTTCTTTTATTGTCTTACCGGCATCTGCGATTGCTGCTTTAACTGCTTTTTTGCCTGCATCCCTGGGATTTGTTCCAATTTCGGCATATCCCACTCCGAAAGTTATTTTATCGGATTTTACACCCAATACTGCGAGTGCACCTTTTTCTCCTGTTATGAAGCCATCGGGCACAACTACTCCAAGGCAACTTGTCTCTCCGTATATTTTGGCTTTCTTTAACTGAGATGATAATTCTTTTATGAGTGCATCTGAGTCGTAGAGCACGGTTGATACTACCATTACCCAGTCTGGTTCTTCTCCTATTGCTTTTGTCATATCGGCTACTGCTTTTTTCACGGCTGTTTTCACATCGTGTTCGGTTGAGTATCCGTATCCAACCTTTACTGTTTGTGCACCCAATCCTACACTTATTAATATTGGTAAGATATAACGCCACATACTCCCCTCCCTCATTAATTTTAATCTTGATGTGAGTTTGTCAACAATTTTTGGATTTTTAAAACAGGCATCTTAATCCTAATTCAATTCCACTTAATGGCAGGGCGTTTTTCTCGTTGGAGATGAAAGTAAATGATTTATTCCATTTTATCTTTTTATGGTAGTAATTTATTTTTATAATTGGACCTATAATCATTTTATCCCTGCATCTGAAATCTATTCCCAAATTTATAAAGATATTGAATGTGATACCGTAGAAAGTTTTTTCGTAATAATCGAGTGATAAAATATTATTACACAATGATATTCCTGCAGCTTCATATAAAGTGAGTAAACTGGTTTTATAAACCTTATGCTCTATGGTTGGAGAAATGTTTAAAATTTTAAGTTTATGAAGATAGTAATCAGTACATCCGATACTTTCACTCAATTTAAGATGATAATATGAAATATCTACTCCTATTGTTACTGTTTTGTTTAAAAGGTATAAAAAATAAAGTCCGATATTCAAACGATTCGTATAACTTCCCGAAGGACCATTCCAGCTGTAACCACTTTTATTGACACCTGTCCAATTCGTTTGAAAAAGGCGATAATTCGAAAAAAATATCCCCATTTTTAATCGATAACACCGTGAATTTTGGGTGGTGACTGCAAGCGAAACCATATAAGAAAATAAGAGGATTATAATTTTGTGGTTTATTTTCATCATAACATTATAACAAAAAACAGAAAATGTCAAGGGTAAAGTTTTTAATGCGAGGCGTAGCCGAGCCTGTTACATAAGGGTCTTTTGTCACACCCCGAGCACATAAGCTGAACCGCATTTTGTTGGAGGATAGGGCTTTTAAAGTGCTTAGGTGGTTTTTGAGTGTGGCAATGGTTTGGTTGGGAATTTGACTTATTACGGGAAAGGTGTGAGAAGTGCGTTGAAAGGGTTAATGGTGCTTGTGCTGTGCTCGGGGTGTGCACATGGGAAGGTGGGGACTGGGAGGCGGGGCAAAAAATACTTGACAAAATCGAAAAATAGATATAATTTAAAAGATTATGGAGAAGTATGATTTTAAAGAGGTAGAAAGGAAGTGGCAGGAATTCTGGGAGAGTGAAGGTATTTTTAAAGTTTCTGACAATCCGAAGAAGAAATTTTATTTGCTCTGTATGTTTCCTTATCCTTCCGGTGATATGCATATGGGACATTTGAGGAATTATGTGATAGGTGATACCATTGCTCGTTATAAGTGGATGAGGGGTTATCAGGTTTTACATCCCATGGGCTGGGATGCTTTTGGTTTGCCTGCCGAGAATGCTGCTATTTTGAGGGGAATACATCCCCGTGAGTGGACCATGAATAACATTGAGAAATCAAGGAAAAGTTTGAAACTCGTTGGTATAAGTTATGATTGGGACAGGGAAGTTATTTCCTGCAATCCCGATTATTATAAGTGGACGCAATGGTTATTTTTGCAGTTGTATAAGAGTGGACTTGCTTATAAGAAAGAGGCTTATGTCAACTGGTGTCCTGGCTGTCAGACAGTTCTTGCGAATGAGCAGGTTATAGAAGGTAGATGCTGGAGGTGTGGCTCTCAGGTTGGTAAAAAATCTCTAAATCAATGGTTTATAAAGATTACTGCTTATGCCGAAAGGTTATTAAATGACCTTAAAAAGTTAAAAGACTGGCCAGATGAGATAAAAAGAATGCAGGAATACTGGATAGGAAGGAGTGAAGGTGCAGAAATTGATTTTGAATTTGATGGTGGTAAAATATCTGTTTTCACCACCCGTCCTGATACCGTTTTTGGTGTCACATTTCTTGCAATTGCACCTGAGCATCCAGTTGCGATTGAGCTTTCTAAAAAAGATTCTGGACTTTCAAGATTTATTGAAGATGTTTTAAGGCGTCCTGAATATGAGCGTCAATTTCAGAAGAATGGCTATTTTACCGGGAAATATGTCATTAATCCTGTGAATGGTGAAAGAGTGCCTCTTTATGTTGCGGATTATGTATTGCCTCTTTATGGCACAGGAGCTGTTATGGGTGTGCCTGCTCATGATCAGCGAGATTTTGAGTTTGCCCAGCAATATAATCTTCCTGTGAAACAGGTTATAAAGCCAAAGGAAGGCGAATGGGATTTTTCTAATGGTGCTTTTACTGAAAAGGGCATAATGATAAATTCGGGTGAGTTTACGGGTAAAACATCTGAAGAAGCGATACCGCAGCTTATAGAGTGGTTTAATGAAAAGGGATTTGGTCGCAAAAAGGTAACATACAGGTTGAGGGACTGGCTCATTTCCCGTCAGAGATACTGGGGTGCACCTATTCCTATAATTTATTGTGAAAAATGTGGAATCGTTCCTGTGCCCGAAGAAGATTTACCTGTTTTGCTTCCTGAAGTAAAAGATTATGCACCACGGGGCAAATCTCCACTTGCATCTGTTCCTGAGTTTGTGAATACGAAATGTCCAAAATGTGGAGGAGAGGCGAAGCGTGATACAGATACCATGGATACATTTATGTGTTCGTCCTGGTATTTCCTGAGATACATTGACCCTAAAAATGACAAAAAGCCGTTTGAACCTGAGAAAGTGAAAATCTGGATGCCGATAGACCTTTATATAGGTGGTGCTGAGCATGCTACGGGTCATCTTCTTTATTTCCGTTTTATGACAAAGTTCCTTTATGATAAAGGCTGGGTTAATGTTGATGAGCCAGCCATAAAGTTGTTCAATCAGGGTATGGTAAAGGATGAGAAGGGTCAGGTTATGTCGAAGTCAAAGGGAAATGTAGTTGAAGTTGGTCCTTTTGTTGAGAAAGAAGGAGCGGATGTAGCCCGTCTTGCTATTTTGTTTATGGGACCGCCTGATAAAGATGGAATCTGGATGGATAAGAATGTAACAGGAGCAAGGAGATTTATAAGAAGGTTATTTAACTTCTTTGAGCAAAACATTGATAAAGTTACAGAAAGGGAACCCGATGTTGATAGTCCTGTTTACAGATTGACCCATAAATATATAAAGAGAATAACCCAACAGATTGAGAATTTTGGTTTGAATACGGGAATTGCTTCTCTTATGGAATTTTTGAACGAATTACAGGGTAAAGATAGTGACCCTGCTTTTGGCTGGGCGCTTTTCAACTATATAAAGCTTTTAGCACCTTTTGCACCGCATTTAGCAGAAGAACTGTGGCATAAAATTGGCAAAAAAGAATCTGTTTTCAGAACAGAATGGCCATCTTACAAAGAGATAAAAGAAGAAAAGATAAAAATAGTGGTGCAGGTGAATAGCAAGGTAAGGGGTGAGATTGAGGTACCTGCTGATGCTGGGGAAGAAGAAATTAAGGAGAAAGCGCTTTCTCACTGGAATGTTAAAAGATTTACAGAGGGTAAAGAGATAAAGCGTATAATTTATGTGAAGGGCAAGCTTTTGAATATAGTATGTGCGTAGATAATTTCAAATTTGAGAAGGTAAATGATGTTGGTGTGTTTTATCTATCGGGTGATATGGATGAGGAATATGCTCGCAAATTTTTTGAAGAAGCCAAATCTTACATTGAGAAAGAGTCACCCAATCTTATCGTTGATATGGGTGATGTAAATTTTATATCTACCAATGGGATAGCTGCTTTATTTACCCTTAGTGTTAATTGTAAAAACAAAGGAGGCAGGTTTATAATAGCTAATTTAAACAAAAAAATTTCCGAAATAATAAAAGCTGTGGGCATACCGGAAGTGATTGATATGTGTTCATCAGTTAAAGAAGCAATTTCAATAATAAGGGGGGATAATGGCTGAGGTTGCCAAATTTTGGCGTGAAGAGCATGGAGATGTATCTGTGTATTATATTGCGACACCTCTTGATGAAATGACTTCACAATCTCTAATTGATTTTATGGCAGAAGAAATTAAAAGTGGCAGGCGCAAAATAGTATTTCACATGAGGAAAGTTGATTTTATATCAACCCAGGGATTGGGTGCTCTTGTTGCTATTACTCGTATGGCAAGGGAAAGAGGTGGTGACCTCGTGATATGTGAACTGTCTTCACCAAACTGGGATATATTGAACGAAGTGCAACTGCTATCCGTTCTTAATGTAACTGATACACTTGATGAGGCATTATTGAAATTCAAATGAAAAAAGAAGGAATAAAACTGGAATACGAAGAGGTAAAGGGTATACCCGTTTATAAGATTAATTTTGCTCTTGATGATACATCTTCCCAAGTGTTACTGGATTACTTTGAAAAAAGGATAAAAGAAGGAGAGATAAAGATAATACTTGATCTTAAAGATATGGAATTTATTTCCACACAGGGTCTTGGAGTGATAATTTATCTTACCAAGACGGCAAGGGGTCTTGGAGGCGATATTGTGCTGATAAATCTATCTTCTCTTGCGGAAGACATAATAAAAGAAGTGGGACTGCTTGATTTTTTGACGATAAAATATTCTTTACTTGATGCTCTCAGACACTTCGGTGTCAAAATTCGCCCTGTATAAAATACCTTTGCCTTTCTGTCTTACGGTATAAGTCCCTTTTTTCATTTTTGAATATTTTATACAATATTTTATGGCTTCCTCTAAATCATTTTCGTCGCCCATAAGTAATGTGAGAGGTGCTTTTTCTTTGTGACACTGTATCAAATAATCTCCGTAAATTGCCAGCCTTTTGATTTTCCTTGATTCAAAATCATTTCTTGCGACAACTACTTTTGCACCGGATTTTAATCTGAAATGTCTTCCATATTTTAGTAATTCTATTCTTTCGAGAGAATCTTCTCCATGTTCAAAAGCATCTTTTAATCTTTGGCAGAAGGTCGGGTCTGTAATAAGGCATCCACCGGAAGGTGTTGGAAAATCTTTGAATCCGTATTTCTGTGCGAGTTCAAATTGAGGTTTTCTGCTTCTGCCACTTATTCCCAATAATTTCTCACGATTTACCCATTTTTCTTTTTCCGGTATAGTTTCGGGTAAAATTTTTGCAGAAAGAGGTCTTAAAATTAAATCTTTTAATCCTGCATATTTCTCAATGTAACGCATATAAGGACGGGTTTGGCTTCCTCTTTCTCCAACTACTTCTCCTGTTATCAGAAATTTCGCTCCCAGTTTTTCCATTAGCATTTTTGCTTTTTTCGCCATCATGGCGTGACAGTCAAGACATGGATTCATATTTTCACCATAACCATGGGGTGGATTTTTTATAAGTTCAATATATTCTCTTCCCAAAAAGACAACGAAAAGAGGAATTCCAACCATCTTTGCCATTTTCTTAACTTTGTTTTCTGTGCCAACCGCTAAAAAGGGTGTCCTGAAAAATACACCGATGACCTCTATACCCTGTTCTTGAATCAATCTGGTAGCAAGTAAACTATCAAGTCCCCCAGAAAAAAGAGATAAAGCTCTCATAATTTAAAATGGTAATAATTTTCTTTTCTTCTTTTTCGGTAAAATAATAACTTCAATTTCTGGCTTTTTTACTTTTGCCAGATTTTTAACTTCTTCAATTGCATCAAAAATATTTCCATTTTTGTCGATTAATTTTAGGTTAAGAGCAGAGAGTCCTGACCAGATTCTTCCCTGGGCAATCGAATCAACATATGATTTTGATAAGCCCCTGCCTTCTGATACTCTTTCTATAAATTTATCATAAAACCATTTAATTAGTTCTTTTACCCTTTTTCTTTCTTTTTCATTCATTTTTCTTAAATCCGACCACATCAAAGCATGTTCTCCGATTTTTAATGTGTCAAAGGTGATGCCAAGTTTATCATATAAACCTTTGAGTATGAGTTTTAAAGAAAGTACACCTATTGACCCTGTTAGCGTCATTTTATCGGCATAAATTTTATCTGATAGGCATGATATGTAATATCCACCAGAAGCTGCCATTTCGCCCATTGATACAACTACTGGTTTCTTTTTTCTGCATTTCTCCAGTGATTTTGCAATAATTTCCGATGCAAGAGCATCACCTCCTCCGGAATTTACCCTGAAAACAACTCCCTTAATCCTTTTATCGCGCTCTATCTGTGAAAAAATCTTTTTCATGGTTTCTGAACCTATCAGTTTCTGTTCGCCAAATAAAAAATGTTGCGAATAATTACTTTCGCCAAGGATTATGTTACCTTCTGCAATCACAACAGCAATCTTGGGTGCAAAAAATGATTTTTCAGAAGAAAAATCAGATAGAATTTTATCAATCGGAGTTATTTTATATCTACCAATTTTTTTCTTTACAAAATTTTTAACTTCCCATTCATAAAGAAAAGTATCACAAAATCCCAGTGAAACGGCTTCTCTGTCATTCAAAATGATTTTTTCATTCACAATTTTCATAAGAGAATCTTCAGTAATTTTTAATCTCTCGCATATTTTTGATGATATTTCTTTCCATAAGTCTTTTAAAAAAGTCATGGTTTGTTCTCTATCTTCATCCGACATCTTATCCCTTGCAAATGCCTCTATTGCGGATTTGTATTTCCCTACCCGAAAAGTATCAACTTCGATATCGAGTTTGTCTAATGTTTTCTTAAAATGCACAGAATAAACCGCTAATCCACCGAGATAAATTTCGCCCATGGGAGATATTATCACATAATCACCACAACTTGCAAGATAATAGGAAAGAGGACCATAATGGGGTGAGTAAAAGATAATCTTAACTCCTTTTTTCTTCAATTTCATAATTTCTTCTCTTACTTCTTCAACCTGTGCATAGGACATATTAAAATCTTTTAGATTAAATAAGACCGCTTTTATGCCTTTTATCTTTGAGAGTTTATGAATTTTTGATAGGAAATTATAAAAATAGGGGACAGGTTTGAAGCCGAACATCAAATCGCCCTTAATTTTAATCTCGGGATAACTTCCTTTGACAACAACTTCTGCAATTCTTTTCTTTTTCAAGAAAGCCAGAGGTACGCTTCTTTTCAGAAAGCACAATTCAAAAGAGATACCTTTGTCATAAAAAACACCAAATCCAAGTCTCTTGTATTTGAAAAGAAAACCTGCTCTATATCTTTTCACATTTAAAAGATAGTCTCCCCAGAATTCGAAATTCTGAATTTTAAAAAGTGCTCCCAAATTATATTCTAAAGATGTGTCTTTTATAACATCTACTTTTATATCCACAAATTTTAAAGGTCTTGCGAAAATTCCTGCTTCATAATTCAATTTATCATCACTATATGTGAAATGTGAGCCCAGAAATATTTTGTCAGAAAGTGGCAAAAGAAATCCTATTCTATGAAATTTTTTATCTTTTTTCTTTATGAAAGAATAACCTCCGAAGAGCGTTAATTCGCCTTTTTGAAGAGATAAAGGTGCAATACTGATGATGTAATTTTCAGGAAGTAATTTTATTTTTGTGAGAGTGTCAGATATTGTGCAAAATCCGATATCCCCGAGATATGTTACAGATGTAAGCATTGGATACCGCAAGATTGAGAAGCTTCCGTATTCTGTTCTTATTTTCATTCCAGCGGGATTTGCTATAACGCCGTATGCCCCAAGTGAACTCGCACTACCGTATCCATAAAAAATGCTTAAAAATAAGCAAAGAATCATTTCACCTCCCCGTATTTTTGCTCAAGATATAATTTTGCTGCAAGATGCGCAAGTTTTCTTACACGAGCAATGTATGTTTTACGCTCCTCAGGACCTATTGCCCTTCTTGCATCAAGAATGTTTAAAATGTGGGAACACTTCATTACATAATCGTATCCAGGTGCCAGTAACTTTAATTCTGTTAAAAATCTTATAGCTTCTTTTTCAAAATCGTCAAATAACTTTCTGTATAATTCAACATTTGCATCGTCATAGTTAAATCTACAAAATTCATATTCCGATTTTTTAAAAAGTTCGCCATATTTTATTCCTGCTCCCCATTCTATCTCAAATACATTGTCCTTTTTCTGTAAAAACATGCAAATTCTTTCAAGTCCATAAGTTAATTCCACAGAAGGTGGATTTAATTTGAATCCTGCTACTTCCTGAAAATAGGTAAATTGCGTGATTTCAAGGCCATCGAGCCATACTTCCCAGCCGAGTCCTCGTGCTCCAAGTGCTTCGGATTCCCAGTCATCTTCAACAAATCTAACATCATGCTCTTTCAAGTTAATTCCAATATGTTCTAAACTTTTAAGATACAATTCTTGCACATCATCCGGTGGTGGTTTTAAAATAACCTGATATTGATAAAATTGCTGTAAGCGATTGGGATTTTCTGCGTATCTTCCATCTTTTGGACGCTTTGATATTCCGTAATATGCCACCCGCCATGGTTCCTTATCGAGCACTTTGAAAAAGGTAAAGGGGTCAAAAGTTAAAGCACCTGTCTCTGTGGGATAGGGCTGGGTGATGAGACAACCTTTCTTTCTCCAGTAATCCGATAACTTCAAAACTACATCCTGAAAAGTCATCTCTTATTTTAATCAATTTGTTGCTCTGTCAAGTTTTAACTTGACATTTTGCGATTGAGATGTCAAAGAAGTATTTTAATAATGCAAAAGATATTTATCTGCATTACTTGCTATCGAAGCATTTGCACTTATGAATTAAGGAGAATTGAGATTCCGGTTTAATTTTTAATTGACACCCTTGTGAAATGTTTATAATTGGTAAGGAGGGTATGATGCGTCTTTTTATTTTTATAGGGGTTATATTTTTTCTAGACGAGTTATATGCCACTACATACTATGTTTCGCCTTCGGGCAATGATACGAATCCGGGCACTTACGAGCATCCATGGGCTACACCGGGTTATGGCTCAAAACAAATTTCTCCTGGCGATACTCTGATAATGTTACCCGGAACCTATGTTTTATCAACTTATTACGATGATATGATAACACCTCCATCAGGTACACAAACCGCTTATACTGTGATAATGGGATATGGAGATAGTTTGCCTGTTCTCGCAGGTAAAGGAAGTTTACTTTCTGCGATAGATATTTCGAATCTCAGTTATGTAAAAATTGCGAATCTCGAATTAACCAGTTATATTGATACACCTTATTCTGGTGGTATGCGTGAAGGGATAGAGGCAGGCGGTGCAGCCGGTGCAGGTGCTTTTGTTTCACACATTATCATAGAAAATGTAGTAATGCACCATCTTGAAGAATGCGGTATAAATTTCGCAGGAGATATTGAAGATGTTAGAGTATCTGGATGCTCTATTCATCATACGGGTATGAGTGCCATTTCTGCTCCTGCTGGAACATCTTATGGCTGGCGTAATGTCATAATTGATAATACTTATCTGGGATATGCAGGATATTTTTATATGGGACGGGATACGATTTCACCTTATGATAGACCTGATGGAATAGGTATGGAGCCTTCTGAAGGTCCGCTCGAAATATACAATGTTATTTCGGAGCACAATAGAGGAGATGGAATCGATTCAAAATCTCGTCGTACTTTCGTTCATAATTGTATTATTGCAAATAACTGGGCTGATGGATTGAAATTATGGGGCGATTCAAGCAAAGCAGTTAATGTACTTATTTACGGTACAGGAGATAGAGATACTACACCTACGCCATGGTCATTAATTGTTGTTGAATCGGAAGATACAAATGGTTATTTTGAATTTATAAATATAACGGCATACGATGTGCCATCTCGCAATCATTACTCCGCTTATTTCCAGTATTCTGCAAATGCACCTATAAATGTTCTTTTACGCAATACAATTATATCGGGCGGAAGAAGGGTTTATTTTGGCAATGCTGTGAATTTAACTGCTGACCACAATCTATTTTATATAAACGAAGATGTACAGGTTTATGCGAATGGCAGGGAATATACTTCCGATAGTATTTTTGCTTTGGGAGAAGGCAATATTTATGGTGACCCTCTTTTTGTTCGTCCTGCATGGGGAACAGAAGGCGATTTCCATTTAAAAGAGGGGAGTCCTGCAATAGATGCAGGTACAGCAGAAGGTGCACCCGATGTTGACCTTGAATATAATGAAAGACCCTATGGGAACGCAATTGATATAGGAGCATATGAATATCATCCAGAAGCAATAAAAGAAAGAAAAGAAAAAACGAAAATTGAAATTTATCCGACACTATTAACATCTTCAAATGAGTTAAAAATAATATTTCCCGAAATACTAAGTTACGATGCGAGTTTGCAGATTTTCGACATAAATGGTAGATTGATAAAATGTTTTACATTGACGCACGGAAAAAGAGGACACAGAGTTTCTTTGAATATTTCTTCGGGAGTATATTTTATCAGAATAAAATTGAAACACCTTTCTACTATGAAAAAGATAATAAAGGTAAAATGAATTTTATTGCTTGTCAGAAAGGAATTCACGGTCTGCTCTCGCACAATAAGGTATAAAACCATACTTTTTTGCCTTATTTATATAATCCTCAATTCTATATTTATTCCTGCCACAGTATCCCGTACCATCATCAACATAGTCACATGATAACTTACATCATCATATTCAAGGATGTTTTCTCCATTTTGTGAATTATATAAAAGTTTTCACCCTTTTGTCTGCAATACTCTGCAATTTCCATTACAAATTTTATCATCAATTTTATCAAGATAAACACCCATAAAGCCCTGTGAGATTACAGTATCAAGATATTGAAAAATTATATCTTTCCACTCTTTATACCAGTATTTTACTGCATAATTTCCATGCCATTCAGGGTTTTCTTCGCCAAGCCAGTCGGGTGGAACACTATCCCACTCACTTTTCCAGTAAAATCTATAATCCTCCGCTTCTATCTTATACCTTTTTTCATTTGTCCCATCTCTTGAATAATCTATTTCATCAGGATTTGCATTCTGCAATTGATAAGCCCAGTTTCCTATTTCTTTAAATTCAATAATTTGTTATTCTTTTTGCATGTTATTACAATTAGCGATGCGATAACAAAAATATATATTTTTTTCATCTTTGATTTTTCTTCATTTCTACGAGTATTGCGAAGATATCTGCTGGTGTTACACCGTCTATGCGTGATGCCTGACCAAGTGTCATTGGACGCAATTTCTTCAACTTCTCACGGGCTTCAAATGATAAATTCTGTATCTTATCGTAATCTATCCAATCGGGTATAATTTTATTTTCATATTCTTCCATTCTTTTTGCATCTCTTTTCATCTTCTCAATATATCCTTCATATTTTATTTCGGTTTCAACCTGTAAGCGTTCTTTATCGGGCAAATCTCCTGCAAATTCTTTTATATCATCATATTTGATTTCTGGACGCTTCAAAATATCGTAGAGGGATGTTTTTACCTTTATTTTAGAACTTCCTTTTTTCTCCAGAATCGGGTTTATTTCTTCGGGTGATACTTTTTTTGTTTTCAAATCAAAAATTTTCTTCTGCACTCTTTCTTTTCTTTTCAATACTTTTTCGTATTCTTCCGGCGATACGAGTCCAAATTCCACTCCGTATTTCATCAATCTTTCATCTGCGTTGTCCTGTCGTAAAATAAGGCGATATTCTGCACGGGTTGTAAACATCCTGTAAGGTTCTGTTATCTCTTTTGTTGTCAGGTCATCAATCAAAACTCCAAGATAACTTTCTGACCTTTTGGGTATAAATGGGGGTTTGCCTTTTAGTTTGAGAGCCGCATTTATGCCAGCGATTATGCCCTGAGCAGCAGCTTCTTCATAACCCGTTGTGCCATTTATTTGACCTGCAAAATATAGATTTTCTATCTTTTTTGTCTCCATAGTTGGATAGATTTGTGAAGGGAAAACAAAATCATATTCAATTCCGTATCCGGGTCTTATTACTTCAACCTTTTCGAGCCCTGGTATCGTCCTCAAATACTGAATCTGTACATCTTCGGGTAGAGAAGTAGATACACCATTTAGATAATATTCATGAGTGTCGAGACCATCTGGCTCTATAATTACCTGATGATGTGCTTTATCTCTAAATTTCACAACTTTATCTTCGAGTGATGGACAGTATCTAACACCTGTTCCCGTTATTTTACCGGTATATAGGGGGGACCTATCCAGATTTTTCAGTATAATTTCGTGGGTTTCTGGTGTTGTATGTGTCATCCAGCAGTCAACTTTTGGTGGTGAAAATTCTTTTGTCCTGTGTGAGAAATGCCATTTGGCTTCATCCTGGGGATGACGCTGAAGTTTTGAAAAGTCAATTGTTCTTCCGTCAACACGGGGAGAAGTTCCTGTTTTCAACCTTCCCAGTTTAAAGCCAAGTTCTACGAGACATTTTGCAAGCTCCGTTGCAGGTGGCTCTCCCAATCTACCTGCTGAAAAATGCTTCAACCCAATATGTATTGTGCCGTTCAAAAAAGTACCTGTAGTAAGAATAACTGCATCGCAATGATATTCCATACCAGATTCAGATTTCACACCTTTAACCCTTTTTCCATTGGGTTCTAACAAAATTTCACCAACATGCACCTGTTTTACCTTTAAATTTTTTTGATTAAATATTTGCTTTTGCATCTCTTCTCTATATCGCTTGCGGTCAACCTGAGCTCTCAGAGCCCAGACAGCAGGTCCCTTACTTGTATTCAGCATTTTAAAGCCAATACCTGTTTTGTCGGTGTTAAAACCGATTTCTCCACCAAGTGCATCAACTTCAAAAACAAGATGACTTTTGCCAATGCCACCAACAGAAGGATTACAGCTCATTTGACCGATTGTATCAAGATTTAAGGTGAGTAAAAGAGTTTTAAGTCCCATTCGTGCACAGGCAAGGGCAGCTTCGCATCCAGCATGCCCACCACCAACAACGATGACATCAAATTTTTCGGGATACACCATACTTTATTTTATTCAATTTTAATTTTTGTCAAATATTTTTAGCCCCGCCTCCGCTGTCCCCACCTTCCCGATTAAGTCAGCCCACTCCTATCGCTGAAATACGCAGACAGAGGATAAAGCCAGAATCCCCTGCTATAACCCAAAACCCGTAATGGGCTGACATATCAACCCATATGTAATGTGCTCGGCTACGCCTCGCATTAAAAATTTAAAAATTTTAATCGTCCAAGCTCGGGTTGACTGCAACTATATAAATTTTGGCTTGACATTTTAAAGAGAAGATTATAATTAATAGGAATAAAATGGGAAAAGTGGTTGAGAAAATAAAAATTATAAATGTTTTTGAACCCGAGAAGAAAGTAGAGGTAGAAGGTGTTATTGACACAGGAGCAACGATGCTAGTTTTACCACAAAATATTATCAACAAGTTAAATCTAAGGAAAATGCGAGAAGTAAAAACGAAATCGATTTATGGCATTGTAACAGTGGAGTTATGTGGCAGGGCAGGTGAATTTAATGTTCTGGCAGAGCCCGAAGGCACTCAGCCTCTTGTAGGTCAAATAATACTTGAGCAGTTAGACCTGATAGTTGATATGAGTAAAAAGAGGGTAATACCAAATCCACGCTCACCAGAGATGCCGATGGTAGAAATTTTAATTCATTCAGCGTTTAAGTAAATCTTCGAGTTGCTTTAAAGTAAGTCCATATTTCTTTGCAAGTTTCCGCTTTATTTCCTCTTTTCTGCTTTTAAACCATTTATATTCCCTTTCTTTTTCCTCTGTCAGCCATTTCATTTTATTTTTTATTTCCTTTAAACTATCAACCCATGCTTTATAGAAGTTCTGATTTATCAATTTATCAAATTTTTGTTGTGTTATTCCAATAACTTTTGACAATTTTGCTTTTATTACATTTTTCCTGTTTTCAAACCATTTATATTGTTCCTCTGTTGGCCATTCACCTATTGCTTTTTTCAATTTATTTACACTATCCTGCCATGCTTTGTAAATGTTTTTTCTTATAAATCTATCAAATTTATCGACACCAATCCCGCATTTGTGCGCGAGCTTCTCCTTTATCTCTTCTTTTCTTTTGTAAAACCACTCTATTTTTTCTTCTTTATCATCCGTGAGCCATTTTATTCTTTTTCTCAAATTTTTTAAACTATCCTGCCAAGCTATCGTAATTTTCTCTTTTAAATCAAATTTTTTCCGGACTTTTTCTTTCTTTTTATGTTTGCTTCTTTTTCTTTTTTTCGTTTTATGGGTATAAGAGGGTTTTGTATAAATTTCTTCGCCTTTCCATTTTTTAATTGCTATTTTAACATCTCTCTTCAAATTGCCGTACCCTTTGTTCAGGAAGAAATAAAATCCAAGAGCACCTATTATCAGTCCCAGTATAAATGTAAAGCATCCCCTCATTTGAACCAGATTGATATACCGAAAATTATTGCACCGAAATCTTCTTTAAAATTGGAGAGAGAAGTAATCTGGGGTTCGCTTTTCCACAATCTTTTCATTACATAATATTGTAAGAAGATGCCCTTTTGTGAAGCATGTACAAATTCTACTCCGCCTGTTACATCGCACAGCACAGCCCACCATTCATCCTGCCACGAAGATTCGGTATATGTGAAGTAACCGCCTCCTATTCCCAGTGTTAAATAAGGGGAAATTTTAATCGAAGAAAGTGAAAACGCAAACTGAAATCTACCTCCAATGGTACCGGAATGCGAAGTTATATTTTGAGAATGCATGCTGTCTGATGTCATTAAATAGCAATATTTCAAAAATAGGTGAAAATTAGGATGGTTGCCAAAGAATACCGCACCTCCGTAAATATTGGGAATAAGCTCAACATAGTTGAAGGATTCATCCTGTTGTTTATCAAAATAATGTCCATATCCCGCAAATAGTTTTATCCTGCTTTTGGGTGAGTGAAATCTTATCCATTCTGATATGTATTTTTGGATGGCATTTTCATATTTTCTTTCCATGATCGCAAGTTCTTTTTCCAATCTCTTTTTCTCTTCTTTATCTGGCATCAGTTCTGTCGCATATCCTGCGAAGATATCTTTACCTTCAATTATTCTGCCTTTTGCTGAATTTTCGCTTACTTCTTCGATTATCAATTTACCTGCGATATCACCCATTGGGTCTTTTATATAAAAATATTGGTTTTTATCAACGCCGTTATTTCTTCCGATATTTAAGAACGCAGTTTTATCTTCCACACGCTTTATCCCGCCTGCTACAGTTATTTCGTTCAGGAAAATTTTTAAAGAGTTTAACACAGCATTTACGATATCTTCTTCGAGGACTGTTACAGCTTTGCTCATCTTAACTTCTCCTGTCTTTAAATTTTTCATACTTACATTTATTGTAAAGCCATCAATTGGTACTTTTTCATTTTCTCCCTGTATTTTTCTTTCAGGTGCTTTGTTTATCTTTACTGATATTTCGAGGTCATGTTCAGCCCATGGTTCTACAAATTGAATTTTCTTGCACTCCGATAATATATGAAGTGCTCTGTTCTTTATTTCGTCGAGGATGTTTTGTGAGATGTTGCCTTCGGGTTTAAACATCGTTAACCTCAATTTGCGTTCAGGTAGTGGTACTTTTTCGAATCCCAGCATCTCGTAATCCACGCAATTACGGGGTAGTTCAATTTTTTTGTCAAATTCAACGATTCCGGATTTAAGTTCTATAATTTTTGTCCTTAAAATGATTTCTTTTTCGTCCACTTTGTAATCCCCTGTTAACAGCAATTCAGCACCTGCGAGTTTGCCTATTTTGACGACGGTGGATTCATCAAAAATGGGTTGCATTTCAACCTGTAAAACTTTTATTATGTCTTTTATCCTTTCTCTTTCAACAACTTTAAATTTATCAACAAGAATGCCTGAAAAAATTGATTCTATTTCTTTTGATAAGATTCTTCTTTGTTTGTAATATCTATCGTAAAAATTTATAACAGCGAGTCTCTTACCACGAATGGAAAGCGGTATTGCAGAAGAAATCTCTAATAAATAATCTTTTAACTCTCTCGCAAATAACACAGATGGTAAAAGAAGAAGCATTAAAAATTTGAATTTCATCACAGAATATTAAACAAATTATTCTTTTGTCAACAAAAATTTGTAAGAAATTTGTAAAAGAGGGTAAATATTAATGAAGTAGCATAAGGGGGTGATATGGTTAAAATCAAGGTAAATGAGATAAAAGAAACCCTGCATAAACATTTTCCCGGGACGGTGATATTCTTTGGTGGACCTGGCATCGGCAAATCCGAACAGGTTAGGGAGTTTGCCAGGGAGAAAGCAGAGAAATTGGGACTGAACTTTGTGGAATGGGATGATAGGCTTACAGAAGGAGATTTAAAGAATGCATTTATACTTCTGGATATGAGATTGTATGAAGTTACTCCCGAAGATTTCTTTATTCCCCGTGAAACTTCTGACGGCATAGTTTTCAAATATAACAGACCTCTGAGAGCTTTGGGTCAACATCCCGGTGTGCTTTTCCTTGATGAAATCTCAAATACCGTTCGCCCGGATGTGCAGAGCATTTTGTTTAAATTGTTACTCGATAAAAGAGTTGGATGGCTAAAGCTTCATAAAGATGTGATGGTTATAGGTGCGGGTAATCCACCCGAATACAGCGAAGTAGCAACGGAGTTAGCCACTCCGATAATGAACCGTGCAGCCATATATGAGGTGGAGCATGTAAGTGTTAAAGAATGGATTTCTTATGAAACAGAGAAGGGTCGCCTCAATCACTATGTCGCCACTTATTTATTGAAACATCCGGAGCATTTTTATCTGCCACCGCAAAAAGGAGCAACATCAGAACCTTATCCTACACCTAGAAGCTGGACACTTTTATCCTGCTTCCTGAATAACAATCCGGATTTCACTGAAGCAGATTGTCAGGCATTCCTGGGAGGAGAAGTGGGGAGTAACTTTTTCTTATCAACGAGATATAGGATACCATCGGTTGAAGATATTTTGAAGAATCCGCTAAAACTACATACGATAAATTCAATAGATAAATTATATAATTTTGCTTTCCATGTGGCAATGTGGGTGAGGAAACATCCAGACAGGTATAAAGAAGTTGAAAATAAAATCCTGCTACGCATGCTGAAAAGAAATAAAGAATTTCTTGTAGTTACATTGCACGCAATTTTAAAAGGATGGAAAAAAGATGAGATAGAGAAGATACTCCAGATAATGCATGTAGAACTTAGAGAATTATTGAGCAGTAGAATTGAATCCGCAGATGAGTTAATCGCAACATAGCGGGAGGTAAAAATGGATACCGCAACATTAATTAAAAAGGTAAGGCAATTATTAACGGTTTCCAAAGCACATTTTCTTTTGCCAGCATTATACAGGGTTGAAAAAGCAGTTGTAGAAGATAGAGAAATGGACACACCTGTAAAGACAGATGGCAGGATAATAAGGGTAAACCCCGAGAGGTTAAGCACAGGAGAAGAATGCATAAATTTTTTGCATGTTTTCTTCCATTATATTCTTGAACATCCTTTAAGATTGAAATTTATGGATAAAAGAAATAGATTATTGTGGAATCTTGCAGCAGATTGTAAAGTGAATGCAATAATGTCAAAACTCGGTTTAAAGACGAAGGATATGCAAACAGCGAGAATCATTGAAGGATTAACTGGCTTTTCTCCACAGCAAATAGAGAAAATGACAACAGAACAAATTTATTTAAAACTCGCCGAAGTAGTGAAGATTCATGAGATAAAGATTGTAAAAAAATGTCGAGGTAGATTAAAAGAAGTAGATTGGGATTTACTGGAATGTTTATCAAGTGGATGCATACCTGAAGTTATTGAAGTAGATGAAGATATGGAAGAATGTGAAGAGGGAGCAGGTGTGGGAAATCAATTTGAAGATATAGACCTTGATGAAATTAGGCGGGGTATAACAGAAGCGCTGAAGAGTGCTGGCAATGTAGCAGCAAAGATGGAAGAGGTTGTGGATGCAAAAGACAAAAGCAAGATAAACTGGAAGAGATTTTTGCGTACATATTTCCGTGAATGGATATCTCATTTTTGTGTATCAACATGGAAGCGTCCGAGCAGAAAAGTTCCCGATGTCAAAGGCAAATTATATTTGGGAAAAGGTAAAGTTTATGTACTCGTAGATACAAGCGGTAGTATCGGGCATGCTGAACTTGAACAGTTTATGGCTGAGATAAAAACTATGAATAAGGATGCAGAAGTTTACTGGGGATGCTGGGATGTTGATTTCTACGGTTTGCAAAAGGTAAAAAATAGTGAAACAAAATTCAAGATAAGAGGGAGAGGTGGAACAGACCCTACAAAAGCTTTAAAGGAAGTTAAAAAAGTTATAAAACCACATGATATGCTTGTAATTCTTACGGATGGGGAATGGTATGGAAATGAGTGGAAAAAATATCTTAATATAAATGCGAAAAGAAAATTGCTTTTGACTACGAGTAAAAAACCTTTCAGGAGAAATGACTGGACAATTTTGAAAATAGATTTGTAAGAAAATAATCAAAAGCAGTAATAATTAATGAGAAACAAGGGGGGTGTTATGTTTCGTATGCATGATTTTTTGTGCTTTGGAGCCGGGGCAAGGATTATGCGTGCGATATATCTGGGTGTTAAGAACCCACCTTGCCTTACAATATGCCAGCTTGGTGATAACAGCTCGGATTTTCAGATTGATGGTAAATCCACCGTGTTGATTAATTTCCCTGATTTCAACATCACTGCCCGGATTATGCTTCGCATTGTTAAAAGGTCCAAGATTTATAGAATATGGGTTGCAGTTGGCTGTCCAAATGCAGTGATAAAAATTAAAGATAAAAAGGAAGAGAAAAAAATAAAGAAAGTAATCAAAAATGTAAAAAGATGCATTTTGGGGGAAATATATAACCGGCTTAAATTAAGAGGTTATAAAGTTGATGTTGGAAAGGGTTTCCTCCGTATAGCAAGAGATATATATAGTGAAACAAAAGTGAAACAATTTTGCATCTCGGTTCTCAACGATATTATGATGATATTATATCAACAACGGGCTTACGGCTAAAATTATAAATTTAAAGGAGGTGTTATGATTAAGCAATTACAGTGTGAAATGAGAGAAATTATGCATGATTTGGAATCAAAGGTTCAGTTTCCTTTCGATTTAACAGGTAAATTACTGGGAGAAAATGGATATGAGATTCAAGTTAAACAAACTCTGCTGAAACAATTTGGATACGATACTCAACTTATAATGTGGATTGTGAAGCGAGAGCACTACAAAGTATTTCTCACAATTGAATTCGAAAAACTGATTTATCTTTTCAGCAAATACATGGGTTCATTTCAAAATAAGGACATAAGAGGTTGTATAATGCAAGATATATACAAATCTCTCGGAGTGAAAGGTTATTCAATCAAAATAATTTCAACTTATTTTATGATATGGAAGAAGAATATCAAGAGTAAAGAAGAATTAAAAAGAGATGTCACCTCAATTCTTAACAATTTAAATGACAGGCTCACATCAATTGCATCTTTTATTTGCCTCTTTCAATAAGCTGGGGGGTGTTATGAAGAAATTAAAAATAAATCGTGTATTGGAGACACTCAATCGTCATTATCCTCGCACTGTGATACTATTTGGAGGTCCTGGTATCGGTAAATCTGAGCAGGTTCATGAATTTGCAGAACAAAAAGCAAAAGAGATGGGATTGAAATATCTGGAGTGGGATGATAGTTTGTCCGACGGAGAAATTAAAAATTCCTTTATCTTGCTCGATATTAGATTATATGAGGTTACACAGGAAGATTTCTTTATACCCCGTGAAAATGATGGAAAGCTTCAGTTCAAGTATAACAGACCATTGCATGCATTAAGTAAGTGTCCGGGTGTATTATTTCTGGATGAAATATCTAACACATTGCGTCCCGATGTACAGAGCATTTTATTCAAATTGTTGCTGGATAAAAGAGTTGGATGGTTGAAACTTCATCCCGATGTAATGGTGGTGGGTGCAGGCAATCCCCCGGAATACAGCGATGTAGCAACAGAATTAGCCACTCCGATAATGAATCGCGCAGCAGTATATGAAGTTGAACCTGCCACCGTTAAAGAATGGATTTCTTATGAGTCAACAAAAGAGAGAACTAACCCCAATGTAATAGCATATTTGATGAAGTTTCCGGAGGATTTTTACAAACCACCTGATTCGGGTACAGCTGTAGAACCTTATCCGACTCCAAGAAGCTGGACGATGCTCAGCGAATTTCTAAACAAAAATGAAAAGTATTACGAAGAAGATTGTCAGGCATTTTTGGGAGGCGAAGTTGGAAGTAAATTTTATCAGTTTATCAAAGTAACAAGGAATTTCCCGGATATAGAAGAGTGTATTAAGAATAAAAAATATCCCGGAGATAAATTGAAAACGATGGATATAAAATATCTCTTTTTCACACATCTTGCTCACTATTTGTTAAAAAATTTCCCTGAAAAATATAAGAAAATTGAGGAAGTGATTTTCATTCCTGCTCTTTCTGAGGACAGAGAAATGGTGATGCTTACTCTTTCTCTTTTCTTCAGGATGTTGCCAGTCAAAAAGAGGAGAGAAATTTACGAAGAAATGCTCAAAATGATAGATACATCTCTCAAAGAATTAATTAAAGATTTAGGAACAAAAGTTGCAAAGTTTAAAAAAGAATGGTAAAAAGGAGGTATTATGAGCAACCTGTTGAAAAGCATATTTGAAGCAGCGATTGAAATTAGTTCTGTATTATTTCCCTTTTTTGTCCCTGTGTTGTGGAAGGTTCAGAAATATCTAAGAATAGACGAAGAATCTGAAGTTCCGGCTTATACGAATGGATTGGAAATCTTTTTGAATACATCAAAAATTCACACAATTGCAGAAGGCGTTAAATTATTATTTCACGAGTTGCTTCATATAGTGCTTGAACACTGCGAAAGGATAAAAAATCTGGATGAAATAGATGCCCTGCTATGGAATATAGCAGCCGATTGCAAAGTCAATCAATACTTAGATGAACTTAATTTCAAACTATCTTACAGGGAAATAACTCCTTTTACAATCGCTCAATTGATTGGAAAATCCGTATATGAAATAAAAAGGATGAGTACCGAAGAAATTTACAAAGAATTATTATCAAAGGTAAAATCGGGAAAAATAAGAATAGACCGTATCCTTAATATTATAAAAGGAAGCGACCTTTATCCTCGCAAGGATTTAGGAGATGAGAGTTCAGGAGCCGGAGGAGAAGAAAAGAAATATCCTAGCGAGGGTTCAGGAGCCGGAGGAGAAGAAAAGAAATATCCTAGCGAGGGTTCGGGAGTCAGAGATGAAGAAAAGGAAAAAATCAGGGATGAGTTCAGGCGTGCTTTGGTATTAGCAAAAACAGCAGGATATCTTCCCGCTGGCTTGGAAGAACTTGTTGATATTCTATTTAAAAGCAAAGTAAACTGGAAACGCCTTTTACGCACATATTACAGGGAATGGATTTCGAGTTTTTGCATTCCCACATGGAAGCGTCCCAGCAGAAAGGTACCGGATGCGAAAGGGAGATTATATCTCGAAAAGGGCAGGGTTTTCGTCCTTTTAGATACGAGTGGAAGTATAGACAAAAAACAACTCCAACAATTTATGGGAGAGATTAAAAGCATGAGCAAAGAAGCAGAAGTTTACTGGGGATGCTGGGATGTTAAATTTTATGGTTTTAAGAGATTTACCAATAAAGTGAGTTTTAAGATAAAAGGTAGGGGTGGAACAGACCCTACAGAAGCGCTCGCTGAAGTAAGTAAGCGGATAAAAGCACAGGATATGCTTGTAATACTAACAGACGGATTATGGAGAGGCGAAGAATGGAAGAAATATCTTAATTTAAAAGCTAAAAGAAAAATATTATTAACGACAGATGAAAAGCCCTTTAAAAGGAACGACTGGTTAATTCTGAAAATAGATTTGTAAGAAAATCGTAATTTAGTTTAATATAAATATGAGATGGCAAAAAGGAGGTGATATGTTAAAAATTAAAAATCCTGTGTGGGCAGAATTAGAAGGTATTTGGGATTGGTATATTTACAATCCCTATGATATTCGTGTTATTATGCCGGTATGGGCAGAACTGAAAGGTTATCGATTTGTTGAGAGCAGTAGTAGTCATTTATCTGCAAAAATGGTAAAAACGATGATAGAATGCAGGTTACATCAGCGTCCGGATCAGGGGCGCTTTATGACAGCAATATGTCAGGGTGGCAAATATAAACCTTTAAAACTCGAAGAAGTGCTTGATTGTCTTAAATGGATAAAGTGTGAAAAAGTAGAAGTGAAGCCCGAAGAAGTCAGATTTAAATACATTTATGGGTATGAAGATTTTGAAGTAGTTGCAGATTACAAAGAATTTTACTTCATAATATGGAAAAGAACAAAAAATGTATTTGGTGAGGAGCAAAAAATACCATTAAGTGTATTAATTCCCACACCTTTACATTTACGCTATATTCTTTCTCAGTTCAATAAAATACTGGGTTATGCTTCGAGTCCGGAGAACTTACGCAGAAGGATAAAAGAAGCAGTTAAAGAATATAATGAAAAAATGAGAGCAAGAGAGCGAGAAGAAATGACAGATGCATACAAAGATGAACTCATTAAAAAATTTGTGTAAGAAAATACATGAAAGAAGTAATAAATAATTGAGAGAGCTCTTTGAAAATCGAAAGTAAATTTTGCCTGCTCCGATGGGGAAGGAGGGGGTTATGAAGTATTTAAAAATAGTATTGTTTATGATTTTTATTGTAGACGGAAGTGGAGCATTCTGTGTGGATATGAAATGGTATCGTCATCCGAGTGGCTTATTCAAAGTAAAGGTTCCTGACTTTTATGTAAAAACAGAACGCACTGTTGACATGGGTGCGTATGGCACTGTTTATAGTGCTAAAGTAGGCGACTATGAAACACCTGTCAGGTATGGATTATGCATTGGAATAATTTCATTTCCATCACCACAAAGATGGGATGAAAAGTCTATATCCGAATATCTTGCAGCAGCATGCATTGGCGATAAAATAGAAGGCTGGATAATTCAAGGTCGCTCTTATATTTATGACAGTAAAGATAGGAAATGGCATTTAGTGGTGACATTGCATCCTTTTGGTTTATATTCACGATTTTATTATCTGCATTTTGAACCTTTTGCAATATATAATGTCTGGTGGACGATTAATACAGATTATCTTCATCAGGCGGTAGGCGGTGAGATGGAAAAACTTATTAAAAAAGTTTTGAGTTCATTTGAATGTTTACGATAAATTTTGCCTGCTCCGATGGGGCGTTAAAATAATAAGAAGGAGGGGGAGATGAGAGCATTAAGTGTCATTGGTTGGATATGGTTCGCTATTTGTCTTATAATTTCTATTGCATTTTATTCGGAGGCAGTACATATTCCCTACGGAGGAAAAGGAGTAGCCGATGCTGTGTACGATTATGGTAAAGCACTCTGGATGCTCTTATTTTCCTTACCTGGTGTGATAATAGCGATGCTCGCTTCTATTGCAGCAAAAATCAATAAGAAAAGTGCATAAGTTATAGAATTTAAATCTTGCCCCATCGGGGCGGGCAATAAAAGGAGGGTGAAATGAAGTTAAAAAACATTATAATGGCAAACTTGTTTAAAGCTGTGGAGACAGTTCTCATAAGAATACTTTATTTTCTGATTCTACCGCTGATGAAAAAAGATTACAAAATTTATCTTAAAAAGAATAAAATCTCGGGAAATATAGAAGGTGTCATCGTATGGATACTCCCTGTAAGAAGTTTCTCCCAATTGATTTTATCAAGAAGGATATTCAAATACATTGTTTCCAGAATAAATATCATAAAAACGATAACGAATACAATTATCATCTGGCCTGCAAAAGCCGCTACCGATTATTATATCGATGAAAAGAAAAACGAATTATATCATTTTGAAATCACTCATTCAGGGATAACTAAAACTGTAATGAATATCCTAACAAAGAAAACAATTTTTACACATGTTAAATTGAATGAAATTTATAATTTCAAGCGCGGTAAGAAAATATATAATTATAGAGAAATTTCTAAACTTATGTCAAAGTTGTTCGGAAAGGATACCGATGATATCAATACATTTGCTTTATGCTTAAGCATAATAGGAGATTATTACTATTTGTTAAGGTTAAATATTGTGTGATTTAAGTTAAAAGGAGGGGTTATGACTCTAAAAGATAAATTTCAGATAAATTTAGATATAGACGATATTGAGCCTGTAAATAGCTTTTTAAGACAGTACAGAGTGATAAAGCTGTTGAAACTCCTTGACGCAAACAAGAACTTATTTACGAGAAGAATCTCAATGATGGTATCATGTTCCGAAGAGAAATTCTTTAAAGAATTCGATGAGGAGATGAAGAAACTGGATAAAGAAAGGGAAATAATAGTAAATAAAGGTCGAGGTTACGATGTTATGGTGACATTTCCTTCTCTTAAAGGATTTGCTAATTGTTTCTTCAGAATGGAAGTTGCGGAAAACAAAGTAGCAATTGTTGATATCTTTGCATTTTTCTGCAGTAAAGAAGCAGAAGAAATCTTTGGAAAGAAAATTGAAAAATGGCTAAAAAAATACAAAGTTAAGGATAAAGTCAAACCCAAATACATAAGAATAAATGTGAAAATTATGGTTGTAGAGCGAGATTTCGGAGAGCCCAAATCATTATGGTTCAAACAATATGTGCATTGTGATGAACCAGAAGAGCTGAATCTCAAATATCCTGTCATTAAAGAAAAATATGGTGATGTAAAGCAGTTTATAGAGGATTATCTTAATTCGAATGAGATTGTTCTTTTCCTGTTTGGTGAATGTGGCACTGGCAAAAGCTGGTTTGCGCATCATGTTTGCAGATTCGCAGGCAAAAACGAATTGCTCGTGGTGCGTCAGGAACCTGTTTTGAAATCTTTATCTTTCCTTGAAGAAGTAGCAGATGGTATGATAATTTTGCTCGATGACCTCGATAAATTTGTAAAGCCACGCAAAGAAACAGGGATTGATGTTACAGGTGACCTCCTTTCACTGACAGGCGGAATAGTGCAGATACCTTCACGCATCATAATAACCACCAATATCGAAAGGGAGATAGACCCTGCATTTATGAGAGCAGGCAGGACATTTGCAGCTATTGAATTGCGTCCCCATACTCAGGATGAAGCGAAAAAATTGCTCGAATACTGGGGATGCGAAGACAAAATAAAATTCCTCAAATATAAAGAAAGATGGACACTGGCAGACCTTTATGGGTTAAAGAGGGGCGAAAATGTCATCAAAAAATACAGAATGAGAAATCATCTTGGATTCGAGATAGACGAAAAATTGCTTGACATATCCACAGCGGGTATAAAATGATTGGTGAAAGACATTATAATCAAAAAATACGCAATGGAATGTTATAGGTGTAAAGATGAATCTTGTGCCAAAATGTTTGGTGATATCGAAAAAGTAATAGAGCTGTTCTGGAAAAGATGCAAGCGATTGCTTATCTCAAAGAACATTTACTTTTCTTCCACAAAAATCGAAGAATTCGTTTGTAGATTCTTGTACTATTATCTCATTATGGGAAAACAAATTAAAAAATTCAATCCAGAAAAAGGCTCATTTCTCGCATGGAGTAATAAATGCTTCAAATACTGGCTTATGAACCAGCTTCGTAAAGAAAAGAAAGAACCACAGATAATACCATTTACTGATTTAGCAAAAGACGAAGATAGTGATGTAGAATCTTTAATCTCTTCAAAAGTAACGGATGACCTTGAAGGTGAGATAATACAGGAAGAGGAAGAAAAAAGATTTGAAAAGAAACTGAAACTCTTTCGAACAAAAGTTGACGCCTACCTGCAGAAGCTTCGTGGCGCAAAGAAGTTCATAGCGAGGGTATGGATTCAAAGTTATTTAGAAGGGGAGGGTCTCCCTCCCCGCCGGATATCCCGCATAGTCAACAAAACTCCAAATTATGTGAGCAGGATTCTCACCGACATCAAAAAAGAATTGGAGAAATTATGGAAAGAAGTTGAAAAGGAGATAGGATGAAGGACGAGTTCGAAAAGGCACTCCAATGGCTATCTTCTGTTTACAGAGAAAGGGCATTATCCAGAAAATGTGATAAATACGATGATGATTATATTGTGAAATTTTTAAAAGGAAAACTTCCTCTTTATCAACATCTGCAATTCATCAGTCATCTTGAGGTTTGCGATTATTGTTTACAGAGGGTTATAGATTTTTGCTGGGATGAAGAAATGAAATTATCGGCTGAAGAAAAAGAAAGGATAAAGAATCTTGCGAAACTACCTGTGATTGCCTTTTTAATAACACGCCGTGGAGCATATTTTTTAAACATTGTTAATCTATGGAACATTTCCGCAAAGGTTAGAATGAAGGCAAGGCGTCGTGCACTGCGAGGAGGACCTCACAAGCACAGGACAGCAACGCTTAGGGAAAGCATATATGAAGTAACTTCAAAAAAAGTAGATGCAACTTTAAAATTTGTAAATTTAGATGGCAAAATAAAATTAATAGTGGAAAAGGTTAAGGATAAAGAGAAGGAAGAAGAAATTAAAGATTTTGTGTTTGAGGTGTATGAAGATGCCAATCTCATAGCGGTGGGTGAAAAAGAGGTAACTTTCCCAATTGAGAAAAAGAGTTTCCTATGCATCATAAGAAAAGAAAAAGAAATTTTACTGAAAATAAAATTAGACCTCACAACATTATAATGGGAGGGGTAAAATGAAAATGGAAGAATTTTTGAAAAAGTGGGGAGTCAAAGTGGTATGGGATGAATTCATTAGAGAATTGCGTATAGAAGATGCAGAAGTGTATGAAAGCGATGACCTGCATAAACTCGAAGAAATTAAGGAACTTGATGTGAGCGAGACTTCTATAACCTCTCTTGATTACAGAAAGTTACCAAAGAGAGTGAAAAAGATAGATGCTTATGGATGCGAAAATTTGAGAGAAATAGATTTGAGCGGAATGGAAGAACTTGAAGAACTTGATGTGAGAGAAACACCTTTAAAGAAGTTGACCTGTGATGTCATACCTCGAAGTGTGAAGAGAATAAGAGCAGGTGAAATAGATTTGAGTGAATTTGAAGAACTTGAAGAACTTAATGTAAGCGGGACTTCCATAACCTCTCTTGATTACAGAAAGTCACCAAAGAGAGTGAAAAAGATAGATGCTTCGTGGTGCGAAAATTTGAAAGAAATAGATTTGAGCGGAATGGAAGAACTCGAAGTGCTTAATGTGAGTAGGACTTCCATAACCTCTCTTAAGAAATTACCAAAGAGAGTGAAATGGATAGATGCTTCTGGATGCAAAAATCTCAGAGAAATAGATTTGAGTGGAATGAAAGAACTTGAAACACTTAATGTAAGCGGGACTTCCATAACCTCTCTTGATTACCGGAAATTACCAAAAAGAGTGAAAAAGATAAATGCTTCCGACTGCGAAAATTTGAAAGAAATAGATTTGAGCGGGGTGGAAGAACTCGAAGTGCTTAATGTGAGTAGGACTTCCATAACCTCTCTTAAGAAATTACCAAAGAGAGTGAAATGGATAGATGCTTCTGGATGCAAAAATCTCAGAGAAATAGATTTGAGTGGAATGAAAGAACTTGAAACACTTAATGTAAGCGGGACTTCCATAACCTCTCTTGATTACCGGAAATTACCAAAAAGAGTGAAAAAGATAAATGCTTCCGACTGCGAAAATTTGAAAGAAATAGATTTGAGCGGAATTGAAGGGCTTGAAGAACTTGATGTGAGGGAAACACCTTTAAAGAAGTTGACCTATGATGTTATACCTCGCAGTGTGAAGAAAATAGGAGCAGGTGATATAGATTTAAGTGAACTTGAAGAGATTGAAGAACTTGATGTAAGCAGGACTTCCATAACCTCTCTTGATTACAAGAAATTACCAAAAAGAGTGAAAAAGATAGATGCTTCGTGGTGCGAAAATCTCAGAGAAATAGATTTGAGTGGAATTGAAAAGCTCGAAGAACTTGATGAACTTGATGTAAGCGTGACTTCCATAACCTCTCTTGATTACAGAAAGTTACCAAAGAGAGTGAAAATGATAGATGCTTCTTACTGCAAAAATCTGAGAGAAATAGATTTGAGTGGAATTGAAGGACTTGAAGTGCTTGATGTGAGGGAAACACATTTAAAGAAGCTGACCTATGATGTTATACCTCGAAGTGTGAAGATAATAGGAGCAGGTGATATAGATTTGAGTGAACTTGAAGAACTTGAAGTGCTTGATGTAAGCTGGACTCCCATAACCTCTCTTGATTACAGGAAGTTACCAAAGAGAGTGAAAATGATGCATGCCCCTGAATGCGAAAATTTGAGAGAAATAGATTTGAGCGGAATGGAAGAACTTGAAGAACTTTATGTAAATGAGACTCCCATAACCTCTCTTGATTACAGGAAGTTACCGAAAAGAGTGAAAATGATAAATGCTTCCGACTGCGAAAATTTGAAAGGAATAGATTTGAGCAGAATGGAAGAACTTGAAGTACTTGATGTGAGTAGGACTTCCATAACTTCTCTTAATTACAAGAAATTACCAAAGAAAGTTAAAAGGATAGATGCTCGTCGGTGCGAAAATCTGATAAAAATAGATTTGAGTAGGATGGAAGGGCTTGAAGAACTTGATGTAAGCAGGACTTCCATAACTTCTCTTAATAAATTGCCAAAGAGAGTGAAAATGATATATGCCTCCAAGTGTAAAAATTTGAGAGAAATAGATTTGAGTGGAATTGAAGGGCTTGAAAAACTTGATGTGAAGGAAACACCTTTAAAGAAGTTGACCTATGATGTTATACCCCGCAGTGTAAAGAAAATAGGAGCAGGTGATATAGATTTGAGTGAACTTGAAGAACTTGAAGAACTTGACGTAAGCTGGACTTCCATAACCTCTCTTGATTACAGAAAGTTACCAGAGAAAGTAAAAAGGATAGATGCTTCTTACTGCCAAAATCTAAGAGAAATAGATTTGAGTGGAATGGAAGGACTTGCGGAACTTAATATAAGCAGGACTTCCGTAACCTCTCTTGATTACAGGAAATTGCCAAAGAGAGTGAAAAGGATAGATGTCTATGAGTGCGAAAATCTGAAAGAAATAGATTTGAGCAGGATTGAAGGAATCGAAGAGCTTGATGTTAGGGAAACATCTTTAAAGAAGTTGACCTATGATGTTATACCCCGCAGTGTGAAGAAAATAGGAGCAGGTGATATAGATTTAAGTGAACTCGAAGAGATTGAAGAACTTGATGTAAGCAGGACTTCCATAACCTCTCTTGATTACAGAAAGTTACCAAAGAGAGTGAGGCGGATAAATGCTTCCGGATGCAAAAATCTGAGAGAAATGAATTTGAGTGGAATGGAAGAACTTGAAGAGCTTGATGTAAGATGGACTTCCATAACTTCTCTTGATTACAGGAAGTTACCAAAGAGAGTGAAAAGGATAGATGCTTGGCGGTGCGAAAATTTGAGAGAAATAGATTTGAGCGGGGTGGAAGGACTTGAAGTGCTTGATGTAAGGGAAACCCCTTTAAAGAAGTTGACCTATTATGTTATACCGCGTAGTGTAAAGAAAATAGGAGCAGGTGATATAGATTTGAGTGAACTTGAAGAGATTGAAGAACTTGATGTAAGCTGGACTTCCATAACCTCTCTTGATTACAGAAAGTTACCAAAGAGAGTGAAAAGGATAGATGCTTATAGATGTGAAAATTTGAGAGAAATAGATTTGAGCGGAATGGAAGAACTTGAAGAACTTGATGTTAGGAAAACACCTTTAAAGAAGTTAACCTACGATGTTATACCTCGAAGTGTTAAAAGAATAGGTGCGCATGATATTGATTTAAGTAAACTTGATGAAGTAGAAGAAGTTGATATGAGGAGAGTTTGGCCGATAAAAATTAGTTCAATTGACCCCGAAAAATTACCTAAAAATATAAAAAGATTAAAAGTTGATGAAGATTGCGATGTGAGTAAAATAACAAAAGAAAAATTCCCTCGATTAGAAGTGATTGAGTTTTACGATGTATCGGATAAAAAAGTAAAAGAAATAAAATTTAAATAAAAGAGGGGTGAAATGAAAGGAGAAATTGCCAAAATATTGGGTCAAATACCTTATAATGCATGGGACAGCATTGTACATAATGAGCCCGAGTGGAAGCATCTTCACATATTTGCTGACAGATACAAATTCGGTGCATTCGCAAATCTTATGCTCGCTGTGGGACTGAATGATTATCAGCTAAAAGGCAAAGCAGAAATAGCATACTGGCCCGTGATAAGACAGAAACTCCAGAATCTACCTGCACCTTCCACATTAAAAGAACTTCATCTTTATCTTGCAAGATTCTACGAAAATGAAAGAATGAGAACAGCAAAATTAAATCGCCTTGAAAAATATTTTAGAAGTGAACTTGCAAGAGAAATATGGGAAAGCACTCCACAAAGTATTGCAACAGATTTCCTGAATATATGGAATAAACTTGCTTTTATAATGGGGCAGAATAAATCTGCGAAAACAATTTGTTTTGCGATGAAATGCCTCGGTATCGCACTGTTAATAAAAGGTGAGCACAATTTTGATTTTACACCGATTCCCATTCCGGTTGATTCAAGGGTCAGAAAATTTACCAAAGAGTTATTTGGCATACAATCGGATGAAGAAATAAGGCAAGTATGGACAGAGATTTTAACTGAAATCAGGAAAAACGATAAAAGAATAACAATGTTGCATCTTGATAGTTTAATATGGCAGATAGCACCCCTGACACCGAGCGAAATCATTAAATATTTTGAAAAATTGGGGATAAAGGAAATAGGTGAAAAACTTGTAAAAATAAAAAAGGAGGGGTAATGCGTTATTCAATCAGACCAGATATAAGATGTTGTGCTACTTGCAAATATTTTAGTGGCAGTTACTACAATCCTGCGACAGGGTATATTGAAGTTACCTGTGAAGAGGGCGAAACATCTGCAGAGGGCTGGTGCGGATACTGGCAGGATAAAAGGAGAGATAACGAAGTGTGCGGAAATTGGGAACCCAAAGTCGAACAGGAATAAAAGATTTAATAATAAGGAGGAACGATGATAGAAGAAAAATGTAAATGGTTACATGAAATTCTGGAGACACTACCTGTAATAAAGTATCCTTTTGATATTGTTACACTACCCGATAGTGGAATTTATTTTTTCTATGAAGAAGGAGAGAAATGGGGACATGGTGGCGAAAAGATGAGGATTGTTCGTGTTGGCACACATAAGAAAGAAAATTTTAAATCACGCATCGCTGACCATTTTCTTATAAATAGGAGAACAGAATGGAATAGAAATAAACCGAAACCTTCCGATAGAAGTATCTTTAGAAAAAATTTAGGCAGGGCATTGTTGAATCGAGAAAACGACCCATATCTCGAAGTATGGGAAATTGATTTTACTCCAAGAAAAAATCGAGAGAGATTCGGTCACTTGAGAGATATTGAAAAAGAGAAAGAAATAGAAGAAAAAATAACCCAAATATTGCGCACTCAATTCAGTTTCAGGTTTATTTTATGGGATAATGAAAGCAACAGGAAAGAGATAGAAAACAAGCTCATAGGTACTTTGGCAAATTGTTCGCTATGTAAACCTTCCTCTAACTGGCTTGGGTTACATTCTCCGAAATGGGAAATAAGAAAATCGGGATTGTGGGTGGTAAGGGGTATATATTCTCCTCCGCTAACAGCACAGGATATGAGAGAGATTGAAAACGCTGTCAAACGAACGACAAAATTTTTGGATATTTGAAAGGAGAGAAGATAGTAATGGAGGTGCCGCTATGATGAAATGTCTTACCATACTTATATGCTGGCATGATAGTGGCTGGAATGGGCGGATTTGCAGGAATCCGCTAGCGAATAAATATTGCGAATCATTTTCGCATATAAGACGCGGAAAATATAGCAGAGATAGATTAAGATGCGGTGAATTTGCCGATAAAAAACCTCCATTAAACTGGGAAGCTTGTGTATGGGAAATAGGACTCTTCAGTGAATTTAAAGGAAGCAGTAAATTTTTCGGAATAAAAGGATTAAGAAAAGAAGAAACTTATCAATTTTTAAGCAGGATGGGTAAAGGTACTTATTTATTCTTTTATTGCCGTGAAAATCCACTTTCCGAAAATAGAATAATAGTAGGATGTGCAAAAGCTTCCGATATAAAATTAAAAGAAGATAAAAAGGGGTTACTCATAGATTTTGAGTTCAAGCCCGAAGATATAATTTTTATCCTTCCGTATCAGGAGATGATAGAATACTTTGAAGAATATGGCAAGGATTTTCCCGATGACCTTGTTCTTGATATTAGACCCGAATGGAAGTTATATTTTAGCAATATGGCAAACTTCGTTGTAACAGAAATTTCATGTGTTATACTTAAAGAGGCGTTGAAAAAATTGGAGAAAATCTTACAATACGATGATGGGAAACTAAAAGCATATATTGAAGATATGGATTTCAGAAAAGATGCTTTAAGGCTTGAAGAATTTCCTGCACGGATTCAGATGGCACTGGAGGAACTTGAGGGCAGAAAATTTATTTATCCGGGCTTACCAGCGGTTATGTATGTGCTGAAGGAAGGCAAAGAGCCTTTTGGAGAAATATACTCCCAATTCATTACAAAATGGGAAGAAAAAGGAGAAGAAGGTGAAGAAGAAATGAGAAAAGAACTTGAAAAAATCATACACAAAAACGATAATTTCCATAAATTCTTATACGATTATGCAATTTATTACGAAATTTTACCATCACAACTGGTAGAGATAAAGAAACAAATCAGAAAGAATTTTATAAACATTAAAAATCTCGTTGAAAAGAATAATCCTTATTTATTGTGCGAAGAAATGATTTACAATCCAAAAGAAGATATTCATCCTATAACATTTGATGAGATAGACAACTGGGAGCAAAAATACAGAAAAAGATTTTATTCTCCTTACTCAAAAGAAAGAATAAGGGCTTTACTCATAAAGATTTTAAAAGAGGAACTCAAAAAAGGCAATACCTCTATTACATTAAACGATTTAAAGGAAAAAGGAGAAAAACTTTCGATGGACATTGATACTTTTATTGAAAAGATTACTCAATACGAAGATTACATCAGAGAAAAGGTAGAAATTGAGAGAAGAGAAGAAGATATTATTTTTACTTTGAAGGATGTAAAAGAAGATGAAAAACTAATAGAAGAAATGATAAAGGAATTACTCAAAAAAGGCACTATCGGCTACAGGTATCCCGAAGATGATAAATTTGATTTGGAGCAAATATCAGCAGTAAGAGAGGTATTGAGTTCTAATGTTAGTATTTTGACTGGACCTGCTGGGAGCGGTAAGACACATACAATTGGGGCAATAGTAAATACATTGCAGATAAATGGACTTGCAAAAGTTAGAATCGTGGCTCCAACAGGTAAAGCAACTGTAAAAATAAATAAAGAAATAGGAGGAGAAAAAGCAACAACAATTCATAGATTGATTGCCCAAGAGATGAAAGAATTTTTTGATTTTGATTATTATGTTTTAAAAAGGAGAATACCAGAAGATAAAAAATTGTCTATACATGCACTCATAATTGATGAGGCATCAATGGTTGGCACATCATTGCTTGCAGATTTATTCAGGATAATAAAAAAGCATACACTGGAACACATTATATTTGTGGGAGATGTAAATCAATTGCCCCCGGTAGAGGCAGGCAAGCCATTTCATGATATTTACAATTTCTTTAAAAATACAGGAAAAGGCAAAATAGTTGAATTGAGTAAAATTTATAGAGCAAATCAAAAGAAAATAACCGAATTCTCAAAACTTTTCCTCGAAAGTGTACCCGAAAGAGAGAAAATTAAAGTTCTCAGAGAAATGATGCAAAGTAAAGAACGGATAAAAATCGGTGACGAAATTAAAGGTGAGATTTATAGTTTGAAAAATGAGGAAGGAAAACCCGTTGTTACTGTTAAACATATAGGGAAAGGAGATATAAAAGGAGAAATCGAAAAAGCAATAGAAGTTATAATGGAAGAGTATGGTGAAGGCGATTTCTTTGAATTTGAGGTCATAAAAGATGCACTCGAAATTTTGACACCTACCCGTCAAAAAGGAAGAATTTCATCTTTATTGATAAATCATTTTATAAGGAGTGAATCAAAATTTATACCAGATGAATTGAAGGACGAAATGTATGTGAATGATTTCTGGTGTAGAGAAAAAATAAAGGATAAGGTTATCCAAAATGTAAATAATTATGATAAATGGGTTTTCAATGGTATGATAGGCTATGTGAAAGATAAAGAAATCTATGTGAAAAAGCGGAAAATATATTTTCATTGTTTAAATCGGGAGGTTAAATATAAGAGAAATGAATTCTCACAACTTGATTACGCTTATGCGATTACCATCCATAAGAGTCAGGGTAGTGATTTTGACAATGTGATAGTTGTAATTCCAAAAGGATTAAGCAAAAGTTTTTTAACCCGTGAGATGCTTTATACTGCCGTAACAAGGGCACGCAATCGTGTTTATTTGATCACAGAAGAAGATATTTCAAAACTACTGGAGATACATCATTCTTCCATCAAAGAAAGGAAAACAAATTTGTTTGGAAATTTAGAAAAGTTATGTAAGAAAACTTGAGAAATAGGTAATAATATAAGGGGAGGTGAAATGAAGCCATTTTATCGATATAGAGAACATATTGAGGCAAATGAGGCTGCGATAAATAAACTCCTGTCTGCTCCGCTTTATACTCCTCAGGAGCTTTATCAAAAGCTGGAGGAACTTGGCTACAGAGGTCAGGAGCGTGCTCGCAAAGCTATGTGCGTAGCTGCATATCGCCATTTCAAAAGAGTAAAGAAAATATTAAGCGGAGAAAAGAAAAATCTACCACCAAAGACAAATTATTTATTGATGGGACCAACTGGATGCGGCAAGACCTATATAATAGAACTGTTATTCGGTAAAATTTTAAAACTACCTTATGTGATAATTGATATCACGAAATATTCCGAAACTGGTTATGTTGGCGAAAGTGTGTTAAATATACCTTACAAATTGATAGAGGCTGCACATGGCAATGTGCTTCTTGCGAAATTCGGAGTAGTTGCGATAGATGAATTTGACAAGATAGCGGGTTGTCACAGCAATATTAGATTTGCCGGTGCTGGTACGACAAAGGATGTATCAGGATACGGGGTTCAGCGCGAATTACTAAAACTCGTTGAAGGCTCTAAAGTAAGTTACGGAAGAGACGATTTGTCACTCGAAGGTCACATCGATACTTCAAATATCTTATTTTTCGCAATAGGAGCATTTAGCGGATTTTTAACCCACAGTGTTAAAAAGGAAATAGGTTTCTTAAAAGAAATAAAAAGTGTGGAAAATAAAATAGCATACGAAATAGACCAGTATACCGCCGAAGATGTAACAAAGTTTCAATCTTATGGATTTCTGCCAGAACTCATTGCCCGCTTTCAGAGAATTATTGTTTTTGAGCCACTTGATAAAAAGACATTAAAAGAAATATTGCATTTGAAACTGAAGGAGGTGAAAAACGAATTTCAGGAAGAAGGATTTGAGATTCGTATTACTCCCCGTGCAGAAGATTTCATTGTAGAAGAAGCTGTAAGGCGTCAGACAGGGGCAAGAGCGATAGAAAGCGTTATAATGCGTCATCTCGAAGAAATGTCATTTGAAATATTCGGTCAGCAAAAAGAAGGCAAAATAATTGTCGATGTAAAAAATGGCGAATTAAATGTAAAAATCAAATCTAAAAGGGGAGGTAGATATGTGGATTGAAAAAAGTGGAGGTTCATTTAAAAATACAATGAAGATATTGAGTAAATTGCTGGGTTATCATATTTTAATAATGTTAAATGAAAAAAGAGAATTTGTGAGATATGATGTTCTGGTTATTCCTGTAAAATTTTTGCAGGATTTAAATCAAATGGTGCGAATAATGTGTGCCTATCCAGAGAGAGTTCCTCAAAGGATAAAAGAAGAGGCAGAGAGGATTTACAGCGGGCTCCAGAAATTCTTTGATGTTGCCGAAATTGCATTGTTAGAATTTAAAAAAGTCAAGAACAGAAATTGTTATGTTTTACTGGAAGAAGCAGAAGAGAAAGAATTAAAAGATTTTGTAAAGTTAAACACAAAGGACGAAGTAGATGATTTTAATTGAAGATGCAAATCAAAAGGAGGGGAGATGGGTAAGAATCAACAATTTAATTGCTGTGACAGGATAAAAATAGTCGGGTGGCGAAAAGTTATACCTATTAAGCCTGCATACGCCTACGAAAAGAATGTTATGCTAGTATCTCCATCGACTTTCTATCTTTCTCCAATATATAAAACGGGATGTGGAAATTCAGCAGATAAAGGAAAAATTCAAAGAGATGAGAGATGCACTTATTGACATTGATAACACTATAAACAAACTCGAAGATACAATAAATGTTTATTTGAATAGTTTGCGTGCATCTTTCTCTAAACTAATAAAAAATGATATTGACAACGCTGTATTTGATGTAAAATAAGGTGAAGGGGGAACCATGAATGAGTTAGTTTCACGAGAGCAATTAGAAAAGTGTCATAATTGTGATTTAGATGCCTGCAAAAAAGCAATTTTTGCGCTCGACAAGTATATCTCTGTTTTAAAGGGACTTATTGAACGCATTATTTTGAGTAAACTCAGAGGAAAAGAAGAGATGGGATTCCAGATACTCGAGGAGTTAGATTCTGATGAAAAAGAAGATATTTGCAGAGATTTCCTTTATAATTATTTATTGTCAAATCTTGAAATAATAAAACGATACGATCCAAATCACAGAACAAAAGCTAAATTCACAACATGGATAACAGGAATTTTTATAAATTGGCTTCCACGCATTCTTATAAGAAAATTACGCGAAATTAAAATGGATGAAAAAAATTTAGAAGAGATTGAAGAAAGATTGTCTCCGGAGAAGAAAAGCAAAAGAGAGCAAGAGTTAGAAAAGAAGTTTACCAGAGCTAAAACAAAGCCTCCAAAAGGACTGATTGGCTATCTAACCGAAGAAAATAAAATTATAACGGAAATGACTTGCAGGGAAATAAGAAAAGAAATAGAGAAACTTCCCCCTCTTAAAAGAATCGTCTTTAAATTGTGGTTATGGCCTGAATTCAATATACTTGAAGATAGGAGAGAAGTTTTAACCATAATGAAATTGACAAAGAAAAGGATTGATGAAATAACCGATGAACTCGTTTTAATGGATGCAAAAATAGAATGGCAGATAATAAAGTATTTAAAGGAGGGGAAAGCTGTCCCGGAGAGTGCAAGGAGACCCTGCTATGAACAAATAGCAGAGTTTTTAGGAATAAATCGTAATTATGTTGACCAGATTATTCACAGAGTAAGAAAGGAGATTGAAAAGAAATTCAAAAATATAAAAAGGAGGGAAAATGTGTCCTGATTTTGACAACGATGATATTGAATGGCTCTTAAGGGCATTGAGAGAGATGAGAAAAACGGAGCCCATACCCGATTGTAAAGAGTATGACGAACACTGGATAGCAGGATATGTTGATGGCACTCTGCCGGATGAGTTGCGTGAAGTGTTTGAGAAGCATCTTACAGAATGTGATGCATGTTTTCGCAAAGTGATGGAAATGAAAAGTTTAAAGAAATATCTGGAAAGAGAGAAGAAAAAAGAAATGTGTTCAACTGTCCTGCATCTTTTGTTATCCATAAAGCTGTTTCAGATAGCAACACGCCAGTTATACGGAAGCACCCATATAGAAGAAAGAGCATTTATCACTACCCGGAGCGGTAAAAAACTGCCAAACGCATGGAAAATTGAGAGCGAAACAGAAAAGATAAAAGTTACACTCGATGTACAGACAAAAGATGATAAAATAAATCTGAAGTTAATTGAAATAAAGGACAAAGAAGAAAATAAACCAATAGAAGATGCAGAAGCATTATTATTTGCAAATGGAAATCTAATCGCTACATTGACAAAAGAACCTGTAACTTTACTTTTTGAGAAAAAAGTTTATACCATTAAAATTAGAAAAGAAAAAAGTATAATTGCGCGCTTTGATATTTTATTAGAAAAACTTTAATAAAGAAAGGGGGGGGTTATGTTTAAACATCTTGCTGTAATGGTAGCATGGCACGATATGGGTTGGAACGGGAGAATATGCCGTAATCCCAAGGAAAATGTCTATTGCGAATCTTTTAACTGGGTAAAATCAACAAAATACGGTTGGGATTGGGCAAATAAGAAAAGAACAGAAAAATGCGAGAATTGTGCGGGAAAGAAAATAGAAGAAATTCAAAATCCACCTTGTGGTATTGAAAAAGAACTTTTCAGCACTGGAAGACTCTGGGGAGCGTTTTATGGAGTAACTAAAGGAAAGGAAGATGAGATAACGGAAATGCTCGAGTTAGTGAAAGGGGGATATGCTCTGGTACACATTAGAGAAAATCCAATAGCAGAGGATAAAATAATAGCAGCATGTCTAAAAATAAAAGAAATTTCAAATATAAGTAGTGACAGTAAGAAAAACAAGATTAATGTATCTTTTGATTTAAAAGTTGATTTTGAAAATCCTATTTTTGTAATACCTTATCAGGAATTATATTTATATTTCAAAGAAAAAGGAAGAGATTATTAGAACCTGTAACTTTTGAGGAAATTGATTTTGGTGAAAAGAGGCGCTTTGAAGAACTTAACAAAAAATTTGATAGTGTAAACAAGGAGAGAATAAGAGCATTGTTGATTACTTTATTAAAGCAAGCTTTAAAAGAAGGGCATACATCTTTAACAGATTTAGAAATTATGGAGTATTTCAAAAGAAGAAACAGAGAAGATATTTATGATATAAATCAGAAGGAGTTTATAAACAAAATAAAGGAATACGAAAATTTCATTCAGGAAAAAGTAGAAATAGATAAAGTAAAAGTAAATGGAGATGAAATTTGGGTTTATACTTTAAAAGAGGTAAAAAGATTTGAAAAAAGAATAGGGGAAATAATCGAATATTTGAATAGCTTGCCACAACCTGAAGCTGATGTAACAGAGGACGAAATCAAAGAAGATTTGAAAGAAAACGCATTCGTAAATTTAATCCAAGAAGAATACGAGGAAATATTAAAAGAGCAAATAAATGCGGTTAAATCTCTTCTTAGAAAGAGAGTGGGTATTTTAACAGGCCCTGCTGGAAGTGGAAAAACACATGTAATAAAAGCACTTGTAAAAGCAATGTTAAAAAATGGATTAAAAGAAATAAAAGTATTAACTCCTACTGGAAAAGCAGCCATGAGAACGATGGAAAAGTTGAAAGGAATCCTTGAAGTCAAAACCATACACAGATTTATATCAACTGAGTTACGCAATTTTTATGACTTTGAATATTTTATTTTGAAAGAAGTTCCAGAAGAATCACGCAAAAAGAAGCTTGATGCCATAATTATAGACGAAGCATCTATGGTAGATACTCAAACTTTAGGGATGCTACTTACCCTTATCAATAAAAACAATTTACAGTATTTTATAATGATAGGGGATGTGAATCAACTTCCGCCTGTAGATGCTGGCAAGCCTTTCTATGACCTTTATCAATATCTCCAGAAAAACCACAAGGATTGTATTGTAAAATTAGAAAAAATTCTTCGTACTGAATGTAAAAAGATAGTTGAGTTCTCTAAAATATTTCTCACAGATACACCTTATGCAATAAAAGAACAAATATTAAATGAATTATTCAGTAATAAAATTTCAGAAGATAACGCGGATAAGTTTTCAATAAGAACCGATGAGAAAGAAGTCATAACTGTAAAAGTTGTTAAAAATAATATACGAAAGGAGGTGGAAAAAGCAATTGAGGAATTACTCAGGGAAAACGATTTTTCTGTAGATGCAAAGGGTTTTTATAAATTTTTAGTATATGAGGATAAATTACAGATTCTAACCCCAACTAGAATTAAAGGTGAAAATGGCTCCTATAATTTAAGTCTCTTTTTACGCCAAGAATCCAGATTTGCAAAGAAAGCAGATATTGTGTTACAAAAACAGTTTTATATGGGAGACAAAGTGATTCAAACTAAAAATGATTATAAAATAGAAGTATTTAACGGAATGATGGGATATGTGTTAAGAAATGGAAAAGTTAAATTTTTCTTTCCTCCAAAGAAATTTGCTTATTTAAATCAGTTAGGAGAAAATTTAGATTATGCTTACGCCATAACTATACATAAGAGTCAGGGAAGTGAATTTGAAAATGTGTTATTGGTTATTCCCAAAGGTTTAAAGCATTTTAAATCGAGAGAGATGATGTATACCGCTGTAACTCGTGCTCAGAGGCGGCTTTATATAATAGTAGAAGACCACATTGCAAATTTACTCAATGTAAGTGCTTCCGAGCTATTAAAAAGAAAAACATATTTGTTTGATAATCCTATAGATGTGAGATTGCTACCCGAAAATTTGAGAATTATTACTTTGAATGGAGAAAAAGTAAGAAGTTGGCAGGAATGCTTAATTGCTAATCTCTTGCGCAAAGCAGAGATAGAATATCAATATGAACCTTTATCCGCGTATCTCGACATTGGAGTATGTCCCGATTTTAAATTAATATCCAAAGATAAAGAAATACTATGGGAGCACTATGGAATGGAAGATGAGAAATATTTAAGGCATCAGAAAGAGAAAGAAGAAAAATATAAAAAAGCAGGTTTTGTGATAAGGAAACTTTCAGAAATAGATGAAAGTACCCGCCTTGAAAGGAAAGTGTTGATTATTTCAACTTATGACGATTTAAAAGATAATCGAAAATTCTACCAAAGGTTAAATATTCTTAAAAATAAAATGTGAAGTAATGAGATGTAATAATGTTATGAAAAAGGAGGGAGCTATGAGAGAGTGGAAGGAAATTTGCAAAGAGATTTTTCGCATTCGCGATGAATCTGAATTTTGTGAAAAGCTACGCAAAATATTTGAGGATATAAAGAAAGGTAATATAACATTAAGTATAGACGAACAAAAAGATTTCCTGCTTAGAGTGTTTAGGAAAGTACTTATTAACGGGTGGGAAAAAGCAAAAGAAGTTATCTTTGGTTATTGTGAAGAAAAAGCGGATGGGCAAATTTTAGATGTTCTTTATGAATTAAAAGAATGGATTGAAGGATTTCCTTATGATCTCGAAATAAAGGAGTCTCGCCTTAAAGAAGTTGATAAACTAATTGAAAAAATTCTTATAGAAATAAATAAAAATGGCAAATTTCAACGAGAATGAAAAAGAAAATAAACTTTCCTTTAAAAATTGTTCTTACTGATGTGAATCTTATTTTGCATGATGAAAAGGGAGAGGTTATAAAATTGAAAAAGGAAACGGGTGCATGGATTTATGATAAGATTTACATTTTTCAAAAATGCTCGGTGTTTGAGAAGTTAGGGATATTGATTCACGAAACTGTTGAATTCTTACTGGAAGGCAAATTAAAATTTCCCCACAAATTTTCGCATTTTATCGCAAATATCGTTGAAACATTTTTCACAATGGGACTCTCACATCCTCACTGGAAGAATTCTTGACAATATAAAATGCAAATTATAATAAATTTGTGAAAGAAATTCATCTTTTTAAAATCGACGATTATATACTTGTGCGACCTAAAATCCACCGATACGCAGGAATTACCGAGAAAAAAATAAAAATAGAAAATATAAAGGAAATTTGCGAAAAATTTTATGAAAAATGTAATATTGTAATACCGGGCAAAGATTTTGATGAGTTTACAGAGGAAATAAAATCTATTGGCAAAACTTTATTTAAAGTTATGTTTAAAGAATTTGAACCCGCTTTTAAAAGATTGAGAGAAGGAAGCAAATTGCTTTTTGAAGTTGAAGAGGGGCTTTTACAAATTCCTTATGAAATCATATATGATGATGAATTCTGGGGACTTAAATTCCAAATTGCACGCATTATAAGAATAAAAAGAGAAAGAAAATTCGAAAAAATTTACCCACCCTTAAAAATGCTTATAATAAAAAATCCAACAGAAGATAGAGATATAGAAAAAGATGCAAAATTGGAAACAATTGAAATCATCAACAGATTAAGCAGATTGAAGAAAAAGAAAAGAATTAAATCACTTGATTTGCGAGGCGGATTTACGGCATCAAAACAGGAAATCAAAGCGAATCTATTTAAATATAACATAATTCATTACATAGGGCATGCGGAAAAAGATGGCTGGAAACTTTACAAAGGAGAGAAGTTAAAAGCGGAAGATGTTAAAGATTTACCTTTAGAAAAAGTTTTCCTCATATTTGCAAATGCATGTGAAACTTCTTTTGATATTGCGAAAGGATTTGTTGAAGCAGGTGTGAGACATTATATAGGTTCATTTTTTAAAATTCCCTCACATGATAGTGCAAATTTTGCTGTAAAATTTTACAGAAAGATGCTGGAAGGCGAAACAATAGGACATATACTTCTGGAACTTCGCAATGAATTTTATAGAAAGAGGTCAATAGTATGGTGCGGATATGCTCATTTCGGCAATCCATCAGATAAAATAATAAAGGAGAAAATAGAATTGCCAGAAGAAGAATATTCGGCTTCAACGATTTTCTCGGATGCAATCGAATACATGGAAGAAGGAAATTATAAGGAAGCAAAATATTGTATAGAAAAAGCTATAGAAGACGATGAGAAAAATCCCGTTTACTGGTATTATCTTGGAAAAGTGCTGGAAGAGATGGGTGAAAATAAAAAGGCAATAAATGCTTTTAGGAAAGCAAGGAAGATTGACCCAGCATGCAAAGATGCAATAATCAGAGAAGCAGAACTTATGTTGAAAGAGACAAAAGATTACCAATCAGTGATAAAATTATGTAATGCGGTTCTTGAAAAAGAGAAAAATATGGAAGCACTTCATCTCAAAGCAAGTGCGTTTATCGGACTTAAAAAATACTGGAGCGCAATTGAAATAGCGGACGAAATATTAAAAAATGATGAAAAAGATGTAAGGGCACTTTTTATAAAAGGAAGGGCATTATTTGAAATTGGCGAATTTGAAAAAGCACTTGAAATACTCGATAAAGTAACCGAAATGAAGCCAGAGCACTCAACAGCATGGTTTTACAAAGGAAGAGTTTTCTTTGAATTAAGAAACTACGAAGAATCAGAGAAATCTTTTAAAGAAGCATTAAAATATGAAGGTGATAAATGGGAGATTTATGCAGAACTTGGCTGGACTTATAGATATATGGAGAAATACAAAGAGATGAAAGAGGCATTTTGCAGGGTTGTTGAATTGAATCCCATGTTGCCCGATGGCTGGCTTGGTCTTGCAGAAGCATGCTGTTTGCTGGGAGAATATGAAGAAGCTCTTCAAACAGCAGAGAAATTTATTAAATTAAATCCCGAGAAGGATGCCGAAATCGCATGGAGATGGAAGGGCGAAGCATTATTTGGGATGGGCAGGTATGAAGAGGCGAAGATGGCGTTTGAGAAAGCACTTGAAATTGACCCACATTACGATAAAGCAAAAGAAGGACTTACAAAAGTGAAAAATATCCTAAAAATTTTATAAAATTTTTGGTTGACAAAGGTGGAAAATTATTAAAAATTTTTGTAATGATGTGGCTTTATGCCATAATTCTTATAATCGTTGTTCTCGTTCTTTTATTTTTGATTTATAACAAATTTATTTCGGAGATTTCGGTTTTGCGTGAAAAACTATCGAATGTAGAGCAATCGCAGTCAGCCATTCAATCTCTTACCGAAAGTGTAACACAGCTGAGAGAACAAAGTTCCAGAACAAAAGAAGCGATTGACAATCTTCAAAGATTAAATCAGGAAGCACAGAGCGAAACTTCAAAAATAAAAGAAGTACTCGCAACCATAGGCGAATTTTTACAGCACCATCATCGTCAGGATGAGAAAATATTTGAAGCAGTTAGACGACTTGAAACACGCTATGCCACCGAAAAGGGGGAAGTAGGAGAAGAAAAAGTGAGAGAAGTGCTTAAGGATTTACCATCGGAATGGATAAAAACAGATTATCCCATAAGAGGCGGAAGAGTAGAATTTGCTCTCTCTTTACCGGGAGATGATAAAGTGATTCCGATAGACAGTAAATTTGTGGCAACAAAAGAAATTGAGAAAATAGAATCCGAAAACGAAAATCCTATGGTCAAACGAGAGGCAGTAAGAAAAATAATAAGCGCTGTAAGATTACAGGTTGAAAAAATAACAAAGTATCTCGACCCGGATATGACAGCAGGCTTTGGTATTGCAGTTATTCCGGATACTGTTTATAAAATTTGTGTATTCACAAAAGAAGGTCTTAAATTGAGAGAAGAGGCTTCAAAGAGCGGAGTTATAATTTTGAGTTATAGTTTATTATTGCCTTTTATTCTTTTACTTTTGCAGGTATTTACAAGGATAAAACAGCCTCCATTGAGTATTCAGAAATTAAGTTCTTCTCTAAAGGAGATGGAAAAAAGTTTAACAAAATTATTAAACGAAGCAAATAAGCGTTTTACAAGTGCAATAACAATGTTGCAGAATTCAAGGGATCTAATGGTTGGCGAGATAACAAAGATGCAGGCAATAATTTCTTCTGTAAAAAGTGGAAGACAACTGAAAGCAGAAAAAGAAACAACTTTACCCCTATGGAAATAAAACTTCCATATAAAAACCAAAAGTTAAAAATAGAAATTCCGGATAAAAATGTTTTGAAAGTGCTTGATAAAGTTGAAATAAAAAAGCATTACTTAAATTTTGAAGAAAAGTTATTAAATCCTTTGGAAAAGGAAAATTTCTTTGATTTTGTAAATACCGGAAAGCTGTTGATAGTTGTTAATGATCATACCAGGTCAACACCTACTGCGAAAGTTCTGGAGAGGATTTATCGCTATCTGGAAGGCAAAGATATAACTGTGATGGTAGCATGCGGAACTCATAGAGCACCAGCCGACGATGAATTACAAAAAATTTTGGGAAAGTTTTATCATAAATTTAAAGATAAAATTATGTATCATAATACAGAGAGCGAAACTGAGTTGTATGGCTTTACCCAAAGAGGCACAAAGGTCAAATTTGACAAAAGACTTTCTCATTTTGATAAATTGCTGATAATAACATCTGTTGAGCCACATTATTTTGCAGGATTTATGGGAGGAAGGAAGAGCTTTTTACCGGGTTTAGCTGATTATGAAACAATAGAACATAATCACAAGTTGTGTTTTGATGAAAATGCTAATATTTTGAATTTGGATAATAATCCTGTTCATCTTGATATGATGGATGGAGCAAATTTATTTCCGCTTGATAAAGTTTTTTCAATTCAGGTTTTATATTCCGGTGATGAAATTTACGAAGTATTCTGTGGTGATTTGCATTGTGCTTTCTTTGCAGGAGTGGAATTTTACAAAAATAATTTATGTATTAAAATTTCGGAAGAACCAGATGTCGTAATAACATGTGCACCATTTCCTTCGGATAGGGAGCTGTATCAAGCGGTAAAAGCCCTTGATGCGAGTGTGCCTGTGGTGAAAGAAAAAGGAAGGATAATTTTTGTAGCATGTTGCGAAAAAGGAATAGGAAACGATGAATTTTTTAACATGATGAAAAGTTTTGAAAATCCGGATGAGATGATAGAATTTATAAAGAAGAATTTCAAAGTCGGATGGCAAAGAGCTGCAAAAATTGTGCAATATACCAAGAAAGCAAAAATTTATCTTTATTCTGAACTCGATGAAAATACCACAAAAATTTTGAGGATGGAAAAAGTAAAGGATTTGCAGAGGTTGATAGATGACATTTTAGAGAAAAATCCTTCTTCCAGATTTTTGATAATGCCCCATGGTTCTCAGATTGTTCCTGTCTTATGAAAAAGGTTGACAAAATTAGTATTTTTGTTATAATTATTAAAAATGCCTGCGAATTTACCGCCACAGTTTTTTGAAGTTGAGAAAAAATTTAGAGAAGCGAGTTCACTTGAAGAGAAGATAGAATATTTGAAGGAGATGCTTGCCATAATGCCGCATCACAAAGGCACGGATAAATTGCGTGCAATGTTGCGCGCAAAGATGGCAAAGTTACAGGACCAGTTAGAAGCCCAGCGTCGTCAGAAAAAGGGAGGCTTTTCGTATAGATTTCCAAGAGAAGGTGCTGGAAGGATAGGACTGTGTGGTATGCCAAATAGTGGTAAATCAACACTTTTTAACACTTTAACGGGTGCAGATGTTAAAGTTGCGGATTATCCTTTTACGACAACGGAACCCTATGTGGGTATGACGCCTTTTGAAGAGATAAAATTTCAATTTCTCGATATGCCACCAATAAATGCAGATTTTCCCTGGATGACAGATATATACAGGTCCTGTGATTTAATACTTGTATTACTTGATTTGGGTAATGACGATGTTATAGAACAACCGCAAGTTATAAAAAAGGAGTTAGAAAGGAGAAAATTACATAATGTAAAAATATTGTATTGTGGAAACAAATGCGATGATCCATCTTCAAAAGACAGGTTAGAAGTTTTAAAAGAATTTTATCCAGATTTAAATTTGATTTTGATTTCGGGTAAAACAGGCGAAGGGCTTAGCGAAATGAAAAAGAAGATATTTGAGGCGCTTGAGATAATAAGAGTATTCACGAAGGCACCTGGCAAACCACCGGATTATACAGACCCATTAATACTTGAAAAAGGTGCAACGGTGATAGATGCAGCAGAAGCTCTTCACAAAGATTTAGCACGCAACTTTAAATATGCAAGAATATGGGGCGAAGGAAGATTACCGGGTCAAAAGGTTGATAGATTTGAGGAACTAAAAGACAAAGATGTAATCGAAATTCATGCAGATTGAAAAATTTGTAGAATTCCTGAAAGAAAAATATGGATTTACTTTGACAAAAAGAGAACCTCTTAAAGTTTTGATTGGCACAATTTTATCACATAGGACAAAAGATGAGATAACTTTTCCCACAACGGATAAACTTTTTAAGAAGTTTAAAACAGCGGAAGATTTTGTAAATGCTGATATAACTGAGATTGAAGAGATAATAAAACCTGTTGGATTTTATCGTCAGAAGGCAAAAAGGATAAAAGAGATAGCGCAAAAAATTTTAGAAGAATATGGGGGAGAGGTGCCGAGGGATATTGATGAGCTTTTAAAATTGCCGGGTGTTGGTCGCAAGACAGCGAACTGTGTGCTTGCTTTTGGATTTGGAAAACCTGCTTTGCCAGTCGATACCCATGTGCATAGAATCATGAATAGAACAGGAATTGTGAATACAAAAACGCCAGAAGAAACAGAAAAAGAATTGAAAAAAATTTTAAAAAAAGAATACTGGGGATGGATAAACAAAGTTTTAGTAAGATTTGGAAAAGAAATATGTTTACCAAGAAACCCCAGATGTTCAGAATGTGGATTTAAAAATTTTTGTAAAAAAAATTTTTAGCCCCTCCTCCGCTGTCCCCACCTTCCCGATTAAGTCAGCCCGCCACTATCGCTGAAATATGTAAACAGCAGATAAAACACAACTCCTGCTATAACCCACATTCCGTAATGGGCTGACATATCAACCCATATGTAAAGCACTCGCTTCGCTCGTAATAAAAATTTTAACACCAAATTTCTCAAAAAATATTGACAAATAATAAATTGGATTATAATAAATGATGAAGAAAATGTTGATAATATTCATTTTGCCTTTAAATCTATTTGCGTTTTTGCCGGAGTATCATTTTAAAGGAGAAAAGAAAGAATATCCAAAAATAGCTCCAAGGGAAGATTGTAAAAAGGCATTTAAAGATTTTTACGCAAGATATAAAGGTAAGCCAAAAATAATATGGGACGAATACACAGGATTACCCCATTCTGTTTATGATTTCATGACGGAAAAAGAGAAGGGGTCACCCGAACAGATAGCAAAAGGATTTTTGAAAAAAGAATACGATTTATTCAGGATAAAAGTGGATGAATTGAAGTTAAAGACACAAAACGATAGAATGAAAGAAAATCATTTGTATTTTGAACAGTATTATAAAGGAGTAAAGGTAGAAGGTGGGGCTGTGAAGGTGCATTTAAAGGATGGTAGCGTTTTCTGGGTGGTATCCGACTTTAAGCCCGATATAAGTATTGATATTAATCCTGTTTTATCAAAAGAAGATGCAATAAACTGTGCATTGAGAGAATTATCACCGCAAAAACCTTTTGAAGTTGACACAGCATATCCTGTGATATTGCCCGAAGGTTTGGATTATAGATTATGTTATAAAGTAAAAATATGGTGCACAGAACCACTTGGCTACTGGATTTATTATGTTGATGCTATTTCAGGTGAAGTTGTTAAAAAATTAAATGATTTGCGTTTTGCCACCTATGGATATGTTTATGGTAAAATTTTCCCGCTGACAGGTGGTGATGCGATGGAGGTGCGTGCATTCCCCAACGAATATGTGTGGGTTGGTGGACAGAGAGCAACCACAGATGAAAATGGATACTACTATCTTGCAGTTGATGATACTTTAATATCTGCATTGCGAGGTCCTTATTGCTGGGCACATAATGAAGATTATGACGATGTAGTATATTACTATGTACCTGCGACAGGTGAAGAAACATTAAATGAAGATTATAGAGTTGAAGAAGTTACTTACAACTGGATATCAGAAGGAGTTACGACCGATGCAGGGATAACCGGTGACGACCAGGTGAGTGCACCTATCACATTGCCCTTTACTTTCACATTTTACGGCAAATCATACTCATCTGTAAGAATTTGTAGCAACGGATTTTTGAGTTTTACATCAACTTCTACTTCATATCAGCCAAAAGCAATTCCAAATAGTGAAGAGCCAAATGCTATGATTGCTCCTCTCTGGCGTGATTTAAATCCATCTGCACAGGGTCAAATTTTACATTCAGGAAGTTATTATTCTGATAAATTTGTTGTTACCTATCAGGGAGTTAAAAATTATGCAAATTCCGATCTACAAACATTTCAGGTTATTCTTTATCAGGATGGTAGTATTGTCTTTCAATACCAATCTGTAACCGGTGGTGTATCTACAGTCGCAGGGATAGAAAATGAAACTGGTACAAAAGGAAAAGCCCTTTCTTCAATTGCCAATGGCAAAGCATATAAATTTACACCGATTGGACAATCCCAAACAACTGTTGATTATACTATTTCGTATCCGGCATTTTCCTGGATTTATACATCGACATCTACAGGAATAACTGGAGATGATGATAGCAAGGTGTTTTCGCTACCCTTTACCTTTAATTTTTATGGTGTTAATTATAATCAGGTGAGTATCTGTAGTAATGGATTTTTGAGTTTTACATCAACATCCACTTCTTATCAGCCGAAAGATATTCCCAATAGTGATGAGCCAAATGCTCTAATTGCTCCTTTCTGGAGGGATTTAAATCCTTCAGCCACAGGCGAAATAACATATTACAGCGATGCAACGAAATTTGTAGTAACATGGCAGGGAGTAAAGAACTATGCAAATTCAAATACCCAGACATTCCAGGTAATTTTAAAATCCGATGGCACTATTATTTTCCAGTATCAAAATATTACAAATGATGTAACAACAGTGATAGGAATAGAAAATCAGGATGGAACTGCAGGAAAAGCATATACAGGTGCGCCTTCAAATTCCTTTGCGATACAGTTTACACCTGCGAAAAGGGCAAAAGGAGAAGTCACATGGACATGGGATTATCCGCCAAATAATACACATTGCGATGAAGTAAATGTTTTCTATCACATAAATTATATTCATGATTATTACAAGAAATTTCTGGGATTTAATGGGATGGATTATCAGATAAAGGTAACGGTTCATTATGGCACAAATTATGCCAATGCATTTTATAATCCCCGTGACCAGAATATTTATCTTGGTGATGGCGATGGTCAAAATCTTTTGCAAACTTCAAGGGCAGCAGATGTGATATATCATGAATATACGCATGGAGTAACCCATCATGTATATCCTGAAGATGCATTACCTTACGAAGGGCAGTCAGGTGCGATGGATGAAGCATACTCCGATTACTTCCCTGCATCTGTAACGAACGACCCGGTTATCGGTGATTGGGTTATGGCACAGCAATATCAAAGAGATATTTCACAGGATTACAGATATCCTGACGATTGGGTTGGAGAAGTGCATGAAGATTCAAAAATTTATTCCAGTGCATTGTGGGATATTAGAGAAGCAGTTGGCAAAAACATTGCAGATTCCATAATATTTGCGAGTGAATTTTATTATCCTGCCAAATTTATAGATGGCAGGCAGGCGATAATTCAGGCAGACCAGAATTTATATGGTGGGGCACATAAAACGACAATTGAACAAATCTTTTACAATCATGGAATAGGAGAAGCACCTGGTGGCACAACAGGTGTCGGAGATTATAAAATTGTGAGTACCCCTTATCTGTGGTGGAATGTATCTGCATCAACCGGAGTGACAGGAGATGATGAAACAAAAACAATTTCGTTACCATGGAACTTTGTTTTTTACGGTAGAAGTTACAATGCAATAAATGTATGCAGTAATGGATTTTTAAGCTTTACATCAACCTCAAATTCCTATCAACCCCGTAATATCCCGAACACATCGGAACCCAATGCTTTAATAGCGGTATTCTGGCGTGATTTAAATCCTTCGGCAAATGGTGAGATAAAATATGGATACAATGATTCTGTTTTTGTGGTATCATGGGAGAATGTGAAAAACTATGGAAATGATAATCTTCAAACATTTCAAGTTGTTTTGAACAGAAACGATTATTCAATTACGATGACATATAAATCGATAACAACGGATTACACTACTGTGATAGGTATTGAAAATGAAGATGGCACAAAGGGTCTTGCTTATACTTCTGGTGTGGGTAATACTATGTCTATTAAATTTGTGCCTGTAGATGGTGCATCACAGGGTGTATGGACGGATGTAGATACATCAATTTCAACGCCTCATAACTATTCAAATTATTATGATAACACATGGATAATTGCGAGGACAGGGGCAGACAAGATGAAAGTACATTTTGTAAACTTCGATGTAGAACAGGGCTATGATTTTGTTTATATTTACGATGGTAGCAATAATCAAATAGCAAGATACAGTGGTGCGAAAGGTAATTTCTGGTCGGATGAAGTTCAGGGTAGTGTGATAAAAATAAGATTGGTTACAGATTATTCTGTTACAAAATACGGCTTTGATATTGATAAATACAGTTATTATACGAGTTCAAAGAAGAAATATGGGGTTGACCTTGCAGGTAATGCTTTGATTTTTAACCTTTCACCTAATCCTTTGACATCTTATCTGAATCTTTATTGTAAATTGCCTCAAGAAGATGATTTGAAGTTGATAATTTATGATTGTACGGGTAGAATTGTGAAGCGGTTGGAATTTGATGGTGTAAAGGAGAGGATGTTAAAGATAGATTTGAGGGATTTGCGTGCCGGGGTTTATTTTGTGAGGCTAAGGGTAAAAGATTTTGACCTGAAAGAAAAAGTGGTGAAGGTAAAATGATTGCTTTGGTTTTAATATCTTTTCTGATTTCAAATAAACCTACAAGGAATTATAATATTTTGCCAGAAGGCAGGAAGGTTAATCAAACTTTAAATTTAAGTAATGTTGATAAAATATGCAATGGGAAATTTGGAATTCATTTTGCTGAAAAATTAAATTATATAAAGCGTGAAAAAGGCGTTTTAAAGGGTGCAAAGTCAGGCATGGTAAAAGGGATAAAAAATACATGGCCACCTAACAGAGCAATAAATAACTGGGAGGATAACCAGCAACGTCCCAAAATTGCAGTAGATAGTGATGGAAATCTTTACTGTGCATTTGATTATCTTGACTCAGATGGGTATTATGATGTGCTTGTTGCGAGGTCAAAAGATGGTGGAGACCACTGGGAGCACCTTGTGATAATATATTCGGATGAATGGGATTTAAGAAATCCAGATATTGCAATAAATTCCGGTGATACAATTTTTGTAGTATTTCAAATAGATTATGTTACATCGCAACCATATTTCTGCTTTGCGGTTTCCCCTGATGGTGAGAAATGGGAGCTGTGGGGTATAGATACATGGACATGGTATGGTGATTGCGGTTATCCATCGATCGCTATAAAAGATAATTATATTTATGTGGCTTTCCAGTTTGATTATTATGGTGATGGCACTGATTATGATATAGGTTATGTGTATTCGGATGATGGTGGATTGAGCTGGTATGATTATCACGATGGTCTGGCAAGTTCCAGCAATCATGAAACTTATCCCGATGTAAGCATTTCTGACTCACATGTCGGAGTGGTTTACGAATGGTGGTATTCATCAACTGACCGAGACATCCATTATAAATATAACAACGGATTAGGAAGCAATACCTGGACAGAAGTATCTATATCGGAATATACCAATGATGAGCGTTATCCTCAATGTCATGCGAATTCCAATTATTTCTTTATAGTTTATCAAGTTTATGTCGATACTGATTGGGATGTTTATGGAGCGTATTCTACTGATGGTGGTGTAAACTTCACTTCGGACATTGCGATTGCGAATTACTTAAATTATGATGATTGTTATCCCGATGTTTATTCCATTGATTCCATTGTATATTGTGTTTATATGGATGGCACAACAGGAGATGTTTACTATATTTACTCAAATGATTTCTGGGCGACAAAGACAGAACTTCTTGTAACCGATAAATCTACTGCTGTGTGCGAATACAGGAATGCTTCGTTGCTTTTTGCGGATAGTCATCCAAGGATTTGCTGGACAGATAAAAGGAATGTTCCCTATCATGGTGGCTATGATATTTATTTTGCATCGAGCGATGCACTTACAAAATCATGCGATTTATCTGTTTATACTCCATCTGGCTGGGATTACCCTGTAGTGCCATCAAAAGAAAAAGGAAGCAATACTGTATCCGATACCCTGATAGGTTCTGAGCCAACCGGTGTGGATTCGACTTATGTAGACCTCGCAGTGATTGATTCATCGCCCGTTGATGTGCCGGATTCTTTTTATTTCTACCTTTATGTTGACGACAGATTAAAAGCATCTTATTATGTTGAGCCTTTACAATCTGGCTGGTATGCTTATGTAGAGGATGTACCCGTGCTTATAATGGGAGGGAGGCACACTTTGAAGCTTGAAATAGATAATCGTGATAGATTCATTGAGTTATCTTATGATAACAACAAATGGGCAAAGCAATGGGTGTTTGCCCCGATTCAGCTACAGGAAGGAGTGCCAAAAATCTGCAAGACACCGCCAGACCCCTGGACAGAATTAAGTCCTGTTGAACCCATAAATTGTGATGGCTTTAAATTCGATGTAGCTGATATATGGCAGGTTGTTGGAATTAAATCTTTAAATGGTGGTGACTTTAATTTAAGATTATACACAGATTATGTTGATGCAAATAATGGCTTTTCAAAATATGTGAGTGAATCTAAATATGAAGGTAACTTAACAGATTTTATAGTAGTTGATGGAAGATACGGTAATTATTCTTCCTATTATCCAGGTGTTTATAGGAAAGAAGGCACAGGTGATTATTACATTGAATGGGATGTTGCGGAAGACACTTTGCAAGCAGAAGGCTGGTCTTCCGAATATGTTGTGAACGATAATGAACCTGTAAAAATTTTTAATGTATATCTTGATAGTGGCAATCAGTATTATCTTGGTATCGAGTGTCTCTCAGGAGCAGGTTCTTTTGGTATAGCCATATTTTCATCAAATTCCGTTTCTTACATAAAGAACAGGAATGAATCTGAAGGCTTTTGTGATTCGGTTACTGCAGGTAATTATAAAGAATTTACTTACTCGGCACCGTATACAGGACTATATGGGCTTGTTGTCTGGAATAATAATGTTAGTGTAAGTAAATCGACGAGCAGTTTCAGGGTATGGAGAGCATTAAGCAGTCCTCTCTCGATTGGGAACAAAGGGATATACAAATTTTCAGTTAAAATAGCTCCAAATCCTTTAAAAGATTATGCGAAAATTTATTTAATTCTGCCGGAAAAGGACAAAGTAAAAATAAAAGTATATGATATAGCAGGTAGAATGGTAAAATTTGCAGAATATAATAAAGTAAAGCAGGGGAAAAATATATTGACGATAGATTTAAAAGATTTATCCAGCGGAATTTATTTCGTTTCGATAGAATCATCTAATAACCGTTACATCGAGAAAGTTACATTTATGAGATAGATACGATAAATTGGAAGGAATCAACCTCGATAAGGAAGCAGAAAAGATAAAAGAAAAAGTTTTCACTTTTACGCCTTTAAAAATCGGTGAAATAAAGGTAAGACCTGTATGGTTTGATTCTTATGGTGCTAAGTCCTCGTCAATCTTTATAGAGACGCCCGATGTAAGTGTGCTGTGTGACCCTGGTTGCGCCGGGATGCAACCCGGTTATCCAATGGCAGAGCGTTATAGGGCATTATTCAGGAAAAAGGCATTGGAAACGATAATAGAGTTCTCCAAAAAAGCAGATATCGTGATAATCACACATTACCATTATGACCACCATGTAAAACCACAGGAAGCATCTATAATCTATGAGGATAAAAAAATTCTGATGAAAAATCCCAATATATTCATAAATAATTCACAATGGGAAAGAGCGAGATTATTTTTTTCCCAATTATCACAGATTTATGAATTTAATTTTGAAGAAATTTTAAATGAGCCTGAAAAGATTGAAATCGAAGACCCTGTTGAAAAATTGAAGTCAAAGGATTTGGATTTCGGTGATTATACAGAAAGGAGAAAGGAACTTTTTAAAAAAGGTAAAAAATGGTTTTTGAAATTAAAAGAGAAGTGGCTCAAATCACAATGGATTAAGGAGTTTAAAAAGGAAAGATTTGAAATAATCTTTTGCGATGGAAAAACTTTTAAGTTTGGGGATACCGAGATAAAATTTACTTTGCCTTTATTTCATGGCATTGAATATGACAGGATTGGCTGGGTGGTGGCATTTACATTAAGTTATAAGGGTAAAAAGATTTTATACAGCTCGGATTTGCAGGGTCCCCAAATTGAAGATTATGCAGACTGGATAATCATGGAGAATCCCGATTTCCTTACGGTTGACGGTCCGCCAACATATTTATTTGGATACATGATGAATAGAACGAATTTAAATCGTGCGATAAAGAATATGAAAAGGATAGTAGAAAATGTAAAGTCCGAGCTTATAATCTATGACCATCATCTACTGCGTGATAAAAAGTGGCGTGAAAGAGTTAAAGAAGTTCTCGATTATGCTAAAGGAAAGAAAAATCTTATTACATCGGCAGAATGGTTATCTATTAGACCTTTAATTGATTTGCTATAAAGTAAAGGAAAAGACTTGACTATTCTGTAAATTTTTTAAATTAATTGGTGAATATTTTACTACCAGGTGCTGCAGGATTTATAGGTGCGAAAGTTGCAGAAAAATTATTGGAAAAGGGACACTATGTGATCGGCATAGATAATCTTAACGATTATTATGATGTCAGATTGAAAGAATGGCGTCTTGAGCATCTCAAAAAATTTAAAAATTTTAGATTTTTTAAAATAGACATTGAGAATTTTAAAGAATTGGAGAAGATATTTAAAGAGTACGAATTTGATATTGTCATAAACGAAGCAGCACGGGCAGGTGTTAGATACTCCATCGAGAATCCACATGTTTACTTTTCAACAAATGTAAAAGGTACATTGAATTTACTTGAGCTCTGCAAAAAATATAATGTTAAGAAATTTATATTGGCTTCAACTTCTTCACTTTATGCTGGCTGTCCCCTTCCTTTTAAAGAAGATTTACCTGTGAATTCGCCAATTTCTCCCTATGCAGCGTCAAAGAAAGCAGCAGAGATGCTCGCTTATACTTATCACTATCTTTATGGTATCAATGTGATAATCTTGAGATACTTCACAGTTTATGGAGAAGCAGGAAGACCCGATATGAGTGTATTTAAGTTTATCAAAAAGGTAATGGAAGGGAAAGAAATCGAAGTTTATGGTGATGGAACACAAAGCAGGGATTTTACGCATGTTGATGATATATCAGAAGGGACCATAAGGTCTCTAACGCTTTCGGATTTTCATATAATAAATTTGGGAGGAGACAATCCCCACAAATTAAATTATTTAATAGAGTTGATAGAAAAATTTACGGGTAAGAAAATGAGAATAGTTTATAAAAATTTTCATAAGGCAGATATTCGGCATACATGGGCGGATATTACAAAAGCGAAGAAAATGTTAAAATGGGAGCCCAAAATAAGTCTCGAAGAAGGAATAGAAAGAACAGTAAAATGGTTCAAAGATAACTGGGATTGGGTTAAAGATTTAAGAGTATGAGTGGGATAAAAGTAAATTTAAAATGTGAAAAAGATTTTGAAGGTAAAGCAAAACATGTTTTTGATACATTTAAAGAATGGCATAATCTGAAAGAAGGAGAAGATTTGACAATTGGCTATGGCTGTGATGGAGATGTTTTTATTCCCTGTGAAAAAGAAGTTAAAATTGTAAAAATAGAAGAAGTCGAAGAAATGAAGGAGAAAGGAAAGATAGAGTTCGATTTGATAAAAGCCATATTTTTCCTGACTTTTACAAAGAGGGGCATCGAATATATTGAGGAAAATGGACTTTATTTAACACCACTCACAGATTATTATTGTGATTTGTTGTTTGAATTGTTAAGAAAAGTTGCAAAACAAAAGGGAGTTGAGTTTGGAATGAAAAAGGAAAAGAAAATAATTTTGACACACGATGTCGATTTAATAAGGAAAAAACTTTATCCTTTAAATTTTGTGGATTTTTATGAACTTTATTTGATAAACAGGAAGTATAAAAAATATTTTCCCGATACTAAGATTTTTTTCCTGTCGGGTATAGAGCGTCCTTATGGCAGCAATTACAGGGCAAATTCTATTTTTTGCAGACCTTTAATTTTTTTATCCCGTTATTTCTTTTCCGAAATAGGTTTACATATAGCGAATGTTAAAAAAATAATCAGGGATAAAAAGATAATAGAGAAATTATCCCGTAAAAGCGTGAGGAGTGCGAGGGCTCATTATCTTTTACTCAATTATCCTTCTGACTTATTAGAATATGAAAAGTCTGGCATCTTGTATGATTTTTCGATGGGTTATAGGGATAAAATTGGTTTTAAATGTGGCACATGCAGACCATTCCGGGCTTACAGTACAGCATTTGACAGAAAATTGAAAGTGAAAGTTTATCCTCTTTTCATAATGGATAGTGCAATTTACAGAATGCTAAAAAATAATGAAAATATCTGGGAAAAAATAAGAAAAGGGAAGAAAGAAATAGAAAAATTTGGGGGAGAAGTTTCTATTTTGTTCCATAATATTTCACCTGTTAAGAAATTGTATCCCATAATATTAAAAAAGTTGTTGACAAATTCGTAAAATGCTTATTATAAGGGATGTCTATTGAAGTTAATAAAGAAAGATTGATAGAAACTTTTTTAAATCTTGCGAAGATAAGAAGTCCATCTAAGAAGGAAGAGGAGATTTCCCGTTATATTGAGAAAATTTTTAGAGATTTAAATGCCGATGAGATTTTTTATGATAATTATCGTAATTTGATAATTCGCTTTAATGGCGAAGGTAATTTTGTGATGCTAAATTCCCATCTTGATACAGTTGAAGATACTCCTGATATCAATGTTCAAATAAATGGTGATATTATAAAGACAGATGGTAAGACGATTTTGGGTGCCGATGCAAAATCAGGTGTAGCGGAGATAATAGAGGCTATAAGGATGATAAAGGAAAATGGTTTAAAACACAGGTCACTCGAAATTGTGTTTACGCGTGAAGAAGAGATAGGCTTGTATGGTGCGAAAAATCTTGACTATTCAAAATTGAAGTCAAAATATGGCTTTGTTCTTGACCATGGTGATGTTGATGAAGTCGTTGTGGGTGCACCTTCTGCCTGTCGCATCCATATAAAAATTTATGGTATAAAAGCACATGCCGGTGCATCGCCCGAGAAAGGTATAAACGCAATTCAGGTAGCCAGTAAAGCGATTGCAAGGATGCCCTGTGGCAGAATAGATTCTGAAACAACAGCAAATGTCGGTGTTATAAAAGGAGGAACTGCTTCAAACATTGTGCCAGATTATGTCGAAATTAAAGCAGAAGCAAGAAGCCATAAAGAATATAAACTTGAAATGGTTGTGAATGAAATCAAAAAATGTGTCTTCGATGCTATTAAAGAATCTGCGAAAATTATCGATGGAGAATTAAAATTTGCAAGGGATGAAATTGATATAAGGAAAGATTATAAATGCTTTAGAATTTCGGAAGATGATGAGATTGTAAAAGAAGTATTTGAAGCGGGGAGGCATCTTGGCTTTGATATGCATACAGCTATTTCTGGCGGTGGTAGCGATGCCAATGTTTTCAATGAAAAGGGGATAAAATGTGTAATTCTGGGAACTGGGATGCAAAAAGTACATACCCATCAGGAGTTTATCAAAATAAGTGATATGGTGAATGCAACGAAATTGATTTTTGAATTGATAAAGAGATGATAAAGCCACATGGCAAAATACTTGTGAAAAATATAGTTAGTAAGGAAAAAGAGTTACCCGACAAAAAACTTGTGATTCATGATGATTTTGTTTATGATGTGATTGATATAGGTTGCGGGATTTACAGTCCTTTAACCGGTTTCTTACCCGAAAAAGAATATCAATCTGTTTTACATGAAAAAAGATTAACAGACGGTACTCCTTGGACCATTCCAATAATTTTACCGGTTGAAGAAGAAAAATCAAAAGAATTTTCAATTGATAGTGAGATTTTATTGTGCGATAAAAAGGGCAGAAAGATAGGCATTTTGCATTTGCATGAGAAATATAAGTTTAACAAAGAAGAATTTGCGAGATGTGTTTTTCAAACGGTTGATGTGCGTCATCCAGGTGTTGCACGCCTTGCAGAATATGGCGATGTTATTTTTGCAGGAGAAGTTAAAATTTTTGAAGATTTTAAAGATTTGCTTGGTGAATTTAAGAAATATTTTTATACTCCTGAAGAAACTCGCTCTGAATTCTCCAAAAGGAGCTGGGAACAAGTTGTGGGCTTTCAGACGCGTAATGCACCGCACATGGGACACGAATTCTTGCAGAAAACAGCACTTTCTTTTCTCGATGGACTGTTCATAAATCCTGTTATCGGAAGAAAAAAGAAAGGAGATTTTAAAGATGATGTTATTTTGAAATCATACGAGATATTGATTAAGAATTATTATCCTGAAGATAGGGTATTTCTCGGGATATTGCCGATGCAGATGAGATATGCAGGACCCCTTGAAGCAATCCATCATGCCATAATAAGGAAAAATTTTGGCTGTACACATATTTTGATAGGAAGAGACCACGCAGGTGTTGGAAATTTCTATCATCCATTTGCAGCTCACGAAATATTTAAGGATTTTCCAGACCTTGAGATACAGCCGATATTTTTCACTACATTTTTCTACTGTAAAAAATGCAAATCAATAATGAATGAAAAAACATGTCCTCATAAAGATGATAGGATTTATTTTAGTGGCACGAAGATAAGGGAGATGTTTCAACAGGGTAAATGTCCACCTGAAGAAATTTTCCGTCCAGAAGTTGCCGAATTTATAATGAAATATGATAATCCATTTGTTGAATAATGGGTAAATACCTTGAAGAAGCAAAAAGATGTCTTGCGATAGGTGAAAAGGAGATAAAAGAAGGTAAGGAGAAAAACATAATTGAGAAAGCGGTTAATGGTTGTGAAAAGATATGGTTATCTTTCAATCTCGCTTTGAAAGAATTTTTATTGCAAAAGGGTGTGAAAGAGAAGGAATTACCGGGGACTACTCGGGGATTAAGATTTATGACCAGAAAGTATGGCGGAAAAGAGTTATTCGATTTATTCCGTAAAGTAAGAGAAGAGTTTCATATAACGGGATTTTATGATAGAGATCCCATATTTGAAGAAATTGAAGAACTATTATCCGAGATAAAAGAATTTTATAAAAATCTGGAGGATAAGAAATATGGGTAAATATCTCGAAGAAGCAAAGAAATATCTTGAGATAGGTGAGAAAGAGATAAAAGAAGGCAAGGAGAAAAACATAATTGAGAAAGCGGTTAATGGCTGTGAAAAGATATGGTTATCTTTCAATCTTGCATTAAAAGAATTTTTATTGCAAAAAGGAGTAAAGGAGGAGCAGTTACCGAATACTGCCAGGGGGTTGAGATTTATGGTTGTAAAATATGGCGATGAAGAGTTAATCCAGTTATTCGGAGATGTAAGGGATGTCTTTCATACAACGGGTTTTTACGAGAGAACTCCGATATTCGAAGAAATTGTAGTGGTATTAAAAAAAATAAAAGAATTTTATGAAAATCTGGAGGATAAGAAATATGGGTAAATACCTTGAAGAAGCAAAAAAATATCTTGAGATAGGTGAAAAGGAGATAAAAGAAGGCAAAGAGAAAAACATTATCGAAAAAGCGGTTAATGGCTGTGAAAAGATATGGTTATCTTTCAATCTCGCATTAAAAGAATTTTTATTGCAAAAAGGTATAAAGGAGGAAGAATTGCCTGGCACTATTCGAGGCTTAAGGTATATGCTTGTTAAACATGGTGACAGAGAATTCACGAAATTTTTCGAAGCAGTGAGAGAAGTATTTCATCTTACTGGATTTTACGATAGATGTCCTATGTTTAAAGAAATTGAAATGAGATTAGAAGAAATAAAAGAATTTTACAAAAATCTGGAGGATAAGAAATATGGGTAAATACCTTGAAGAAGCAAAAAAATATCTTGAGATAGGTGAAAAGGAGATAAAAGAAGGCAAAGAGAAAAATATTATCGAAAAGGCAATTAATGGCTGTGAAAAGATATGGCTATCTTTCAATCTCGCATTAAAAGAATTTTTATTGCAAAAAGGTGTGAAAGAGGAGGAATTACCGAAGACTTACAGGGGCACAAGATTTATGGTTGTGAAGCATGGCGGGAAAGAACTCATTGATTTATTTGAAAAAGTGAGAGAAGTGTTTCATATCACAGGTTATTACGATAGAGACCCGATGTTTGAAGAAATTGAAATGAGATTGGAAGAGATAAAAGAATTTTACAAAAATCTGGAAGATAAAAAGGAGGGGTTATGAGGCGTAAAGTGATTATAATGGGAGCAGCAGGAAGGGATTTCCATAATTTCAATGTATTTTTCAGAGATAATGAAGATTACGAAGTGGTAGCTTTCACAGCTACCCAGATACCAGATATCGAAGGTAGAGTTTATCCAAAAGAACTCGCAGGAAAATTATATCCAAAGGGAATACCCATATTCCCGGAAGAAGATTTGCCCGAACTAATTAAAAAACACAATGTTGACCTTGTTGTATTTGCCTACAGTGATGTTTCTCACGAATATGTTATGCACAGGGCATCAATCGCACTTGCATCAGGTGCAGACTACATGCTCATGGGTCCAAAATCCACTATGCTAAAATCCAAAAAACCCGTAATATCTGTTTGTGCTGTGAGAACAGGAAGCGGTAAAAGCCAGACAACGAGAAGAGTAGCAAAAATTTTAAGAGAATTCGGCAAAAAAGTAGCAGTAATACGACATCCAATGCCCTATGGAGACCTGAGAAAGCAAATATGCCAGAGATTCGCATCTTTCGAAGACCTCGATAAACATAAATGCACAATCGAAGAAAGAGAAGAATATGAACCTCACATAAGAGCAGGAAATGTTGTATATGCAGGGGTTGATTATCAAAAAATTCTTGAAGAAGCAGAAAAAGAAGCAGATTTTATCGTATGGGATGGCGGTAATAATGATTTCCCATTCTATAAGCCCGACCTTCATATAGTTGTAGCAGACCCACATCGCCCTGGTCACGAAGTAAAATATCATCCTGGTGAAACAAATTTGAGGATGGCAGATGTTGTGGTGATAAACAAAGTGGATACAGCGGAAAAGGAAAATGTCGAAAAGGTCAAAAAATCAATAAAAGAAACAAATCCAGATGCTATAGTAGTAGAAGCAGCATCGCCTATCTTCGTCGAAGAAGCAGAAAAAATAAAAGGTAAAAAGGTTCTCGCTGTGGAAGATGGTCCAACATTGACACACGGTGAGATGCCCTATGGAGCAGCTGTTATCGTTGCACAAAAATACGGAGCAAAGGAATTAATAGACCCAAGACCCTATGCAGTGGGTTCAATAAAAGAAACTTTTGAGAAATATAAGCATATAGGAAAATTGCTACCTGCAATGGGATACGGAGAAAAGCAAATAAAAGAATTACAGGAAACGATAAACAAAACTCCGTGCGATGTCATAGTAGCAGCAACACCAATTGATTTAAACAGAGTTGTAAAAACAGATAAACCTATAATTCATGTGAGATACGAATTGCAGGAACTTACATCCCCAAACCTCAAAGACATAATAAAAGATAAGTTCAATTTATGAAGAAGATATTACTACTATTGCCACTGATTCTTTTCTGTGAACATCCTTTACGCACACAATACATAGCAACAGGATATATCGCAAAGTTTGAGTCAGGTAAGTGCATTGCTCTTTTCCTCATATCAAAAAGATATTACAAAAATCCGGACGATAAAAAATATGCAGAGATGCCATTCATAGGTGATACTTCACCTTCAATCCCAGAAGGTTTCGAATATGCATACAATGCAGAAGTTAAAATAAACAATATCGAACTCGAATATAAAGGAGAGGGAATTTTCTTAAATCAAAATATAAGTTTGGAAGAAGAAACGCTTTATGTTGCAGATGTTGATATAAAGGGAAAAGGTGAGAATTCATCTCCAGCCATCTTACCGCTTACTTTCACGATATCGGAATGCAATCCCGACACAGTATATACCGGGCAATATTTTGTTCTGAAATGGTGTTCCGCATGCAATTATGCTGAATTTTATATTTTGAGAATGATACACGATAGTGATACAACTCTTTATTACACAAAAGAAACAGAATGGGAATTTGCATCTGGCTTACAGGATACAGGTTTATATATTTATGATGTGTGCGCAGTAAATGGCAGCTGGTATGATGTACATTACACAAACAGATTACCGGAATTATCGGAAAATCCTCTAATTTTATTTTGTGCAGTAACGGTCACAAAAAAAGATAGTTTGAGGTGCATATCAAAATAGGAATAGATGAATCGGGCAAAGGTGATTTCTTCGGTGGATTATCAATAGCAGCTGTATTGATAGCAGTTGAAAAGGAAAAAGAACTAAAAGAAGCAGGTGTTAAAGATTGCAAAAAATTATCGGAGAAAAAAATTTTTAAACTTGAAAATTTGATAAAGGAGATCAGCAAATATTCCGTTGTATATATATCGCCGAAGAGATATAATGAACTGCATTTAAAGATGGGTTCGATAAATAAGATACTTGCATGGGGACATGCTCGTGCGCTCGAAAATGTTTTGAAGGATATAGATGTTGAAGAAGAAGATATTGTTGCGATTTCGGATAAATTTGGAGATGAAAAATGGCTAAAAAGAGCGCTTATGAAGAAAGGTAGGAAAATAAAACTTTTACAGATACCAAAGGCAGAGGAAGAGATTTGCGTAGCATCTGCTTCCATTTTAGCGCGTGCAGAATTTTTACGAAGATTCAATCAGTTGATAGAGAGATATGGTATAGAATTTAAGAGGGGAGCGACATTTCTTGTTACAGAACCTGCCAGAGAATTTATAAAAAGATATGGTAAAAGCAGATTGATAGAAGTTGCAAAAGTTCATTTTTCTATATTCAATAGATTATAGCCCCGCCTCCCTGTCCCCACCGCCCTCGTGCACACCCCTCGCGGGACACAGTCCCGACACGCTGTGGCTACTTGAAGCGTTTTACCCGTAATAAGTCAAGTCAAACATCCCATACCCTCTACCAAAAGTATGTGTCCCGCTCGGGGTGTTGACTCACAACCCATATGTAATGCACTCGCTTCGCTCGTAATAAAAAATTTAAAAATTTTAACAAATTATTAAAAATATAAAAGCAAAGTCCCAAATACCTTCAACTCCTGAAATGTGGTTCCGCTCACAAACTATTCCGCTTTTATAACCCACAGGTATTATGCTCGCTTCGCTCGCAATGCTATTTTGATTCCTTATTGGCAATTTTAAGAAATAACTCTACAGGATAGCATATGAGTGAATTTAATTTTGCAGGATATGGCGGTAAGGGCTTAAACATGCGCATAAGCATGTCTTCACTTTGGTAAACGCTCACATAACAATTTTTCTTACGCAAATCCCTTAAAATAGATTTATTTTCAAATTCTTTAACACCTATTATGAGCAACAAATACTCATAATCTAAATTGAGGAAACGAAGCTCTCTGGACACATCTTTAAAGAATTTATATAAGTCATCTTCAAACCAGTGATATCTAAATCTTATGCGTATACAAATCTTTTTACCTGAATAAACAGCAGAAAGTTCGTGCTCGTGGTGATCATTCCAGCTTATTATAGTGCGTATTTTTAGTTTATGTTTTGCTATAAACCTTGACAGCGTGGGGATAAATAAACCATGTATCAGCCATTCGAGTTCATCACTTACTCTTTCTTTCTCCTGACGCAAAATCTCTCTGGATACCTTCTTATAAGGAATTAGCCATTGGGTGCAGACTTTTTTCTCCTTCACATACTTCAATTCTGGATATTTCCTATAATCAGGTGGAAACAACATCTCTTTATCGAGTTCGCATGGTAAAGAAAATTCTTCATCATCTTCATTATCAGGTATTGCTTTGCGAAATAAGTCATCGCCAACATAAACCTTGCCCTTGCCGAAGAACTCCCATGCTTTATATATCTCCTGGCGTAAACATTCCCATTCTATCCTTTCCCAGCGTGGTAAATAATCCCAGGTTTGTCCCCATGCAACACCAAATGCCCTTGGTGTGTGTAACATTGTAGCATATTTCTTGCTACGCCAGGTGAACAACTCCCATTCGCCTTCAAGAAACTTATCAACCTCAGATTTCGTCCTGTTTGACTTATTTTCTATGGTAATTATGAAATCTATGCCCATCAATCAATATAATCAAATATTCACTCAGTCAAGGTTGGCGAAAATTTCTTGACATACTCACATAATCACTATAATTTTTTAAAAGGAGGGGTTATGAGGCGTGTAATTTCAATCCTCTCCATTGCAGTAATAATTGGGGACTGCTGGTGACAAATTGCAAGAAGAAAAAAGTAGAAATGGGCTACACAAAAGGCGAAACAGAATTGCCAGCAGAATCACCACTGAGCCCAGATGAACTCACAGTAGTGACACCTGCAGGTGAAACACAGGTGCAAAGTGACGGCTCATTCGAAGTGAATACATACGAAGTGCCATCATATCAGTTGATAGTGGCATTTACAAAAGATTCGGTACCAGTATTGATGGGATACATAACGCCCGATTCAATGGAAAAATGCAAACTGAATGCTCGCTCAACAGCAATAGCTTTACTGCTCTTAAATCCAGTCTTCGCACTGGCAGATGACGATGTGAAAACACAATTTATACAGGAAGCACAACAAAAAGCAGAATTCCAGGAACTCGTGGACATGATAGAAGAAATACTGAAAAATGACCCAGAAAATCTATCAGATTACGATAAGCATCCAGAAATTTACAACAAAGCAGTTGAAATAATCTATAGTGTATTGAGTGAAAAGAAAAGAGAGAAAAAGTTAACATTCTCACCACCACATCCGGTTGATGGAACAGGAAACACAATTTTATTTGAAGATTCGGTAACGATTTATTATGGATTTATAGCGACATCATCGGGATATGATACTACAACGGGATTAATAATACCGGGTAAAGTAGAATGGGCATGGGCTTTACCACCTTGGAAGCGTGTGCCAGAGCAAACTGTGGCACTGCAAAATCCATTACAACTCGAACAATTCACATTGATAAAAGGATTTGAAAAGTGGGATTTATCAACAATATACGGAGAAGTAGCAGTAGCTAACATTGTGAAGGGTGTATTGCATGTGGCAAATCTCTTAGCAGGTATATTCCTGTCAGAAGTGCCATTGCCAGATTTAACGCAATTAGTAACCATTATTATGTCTTCACAATCAACACAGGATTTATTCAAAAATACGGTGGAGTATTTGAAACAGGCAGTGGATGTGAAAGAAACTTTCAAAATAATAGCTGATAATTCTCCAGCGCTGTATAAAACAATAATAATATGGATAAAAGATAATGCAGATGAAATATGCAAAGAAGGTATTTCTTCACAACAAGTTGAAAATGCATCTCAATCAACATCCAAATTGTTAAAAGTTGTTGGAAAAGTATTAAAGGCGATAGGACAGGCACTTTCAATCGCTACTTATGGTAGAGACCTTATTATTTATTTTGCCGATTTATTTAAATGTGAAGCACCGGTTTACTGGTTTGTTGAACAAAACAGCAATGGGAATTTTGTTATCTGTGTAAGAGATAGGGCACCTGCTCCACCACAATTAAGTGGTCCAACTTCTGGCAATACAGGAGAAAGTTTGACATTTTCAGCAGTTACAACCGATCCAGATGGCGATGAAATAAGTTACAGATTTTCATGGGGCGATGGCGATACTTCTGGATGGAGTAATTTTGTAAGTTCAGGGCAAAGTATCTCAATGGAGCACACTTATACAAATGCAGGTACATATACAGTTATGGTGCAGGCAAAAGATACAAAAGGTGCAAGATACACATGGAACTGGAAAACAGCACTCACAGTAACAATAGGAGAGGTACAAAATAATCCGCCTGATGCACCTGTAATTTCGGGTTCAGATAGTGCACAGGTAAATGAGAGTGTAACTTTCACAGCAAGTGCAACAGACCCAGATGGTGATAATGTAGCAATAAGATTTGATTGGGGTGATGGAGATACTTCTTCCTGGAGCTCTTATGTATCATCAGGACAATCAATATCAATGAGCCATACTTACACATCCACAGGCACTTACTATGTGAAAGCACAGGCAAAAGATGAAAATGGGGCATTATCTGGCTGGTCAACCGCACATCAAATTGTGATATACGAAACAGGTGTTGATACAACAGGTCTCGTTCTATACCTTTCCTTCGACGAAGGAGAGGGTGACACTGCTTATGATTATTCAGGACATGGTAACCACGGAGTAATATACGGAGCAACATGGACACAGGGAATATCCGGAAACGCCCTATATTTTGACGGAGTAGATGATTATGTGAAAGTGGTAAATGAGGGTTTTACAAGTTTTGAGATATCAAATCAAGAATATTCAATTGCATTATGGGTAAACCTTAAGACTTTACCATCTTCAGGTGATTACACTTTTTGCATCGACAGAGAAGAAACTAATTGCCCAATCTCATGGTATATTGGTTACAGAGCTACCGATCCTGTGACTGGCGAAAATTATGCTTTTAGGGTAGCAGCATGGGATGGTTGGACAGAAAATCGGTTATTCAGTTCTATTCACCCAGATACGGGTACTTGGTACTTTTTAGTGGCAGTTTTTAATACCTCTAATATTAGTCTTTTCATAAATGGAATATTTGATACATCAACTGCTATTGTAATTTCAGGGACAAGAAATACAGAAGGTATAAATATTGGTAGATGTCCTGTTAACGGGAATTACCTTCATGGTATAATTGACGAAGTACGCATTTACAATCGTGCATTATCCGATGAAGAAATAAAAGCACTTTACGAAAGTTATGTAAAGAAATTAACAAAGCGAAATTATTGAAAATGAAATTCTTTTTAGCGATTTCAAAATGATGTCGTTCGGGATGCCTGCTATTGAAAAATTTATTGACACATAAAAATAATGGATAAAATAGTATAAGGGGGAATATGAAAGTAGCAATAGAATTGAGCGAATTGAAAAATATCATAAAAGAAGCAGTACGAGAGGTAATTCAGGAAGAAAAAATAAAACTCATACTCCAATCTCTACCCTATGTATCAGATAAAGAAATGGAAGATATAATACAAAAATACGGCAAACCTCCTAAGAAAAAACAAATAGCTCTATCCGAAGGATAATTAATCTTGACATTTTGATATTATATTTAAAATTTTAGATGGAGAAATTGTGGGCACCATGGAGGATTGAATATATCAAAAAGGCAGATAAAACTGGATGTATATTTTGTGAAGCACTCAAAAATCCAGATGAAAAATATGTTGTAAAAATAAGCAAAAAAGCGTTTGTCATATTAAATGCATATCCCTATAATTCAGGTCATGTAATGATTGCACCGATTGCACACAAAGCAGAATTCAAAGATTTAACACAGGAAGAAATACTCGATATTTTTGAACTCATCACTCAATCAATAGAAGTTTTGAGAGAAAAGATAAATCCTCATGGTTTTAACATCGGTGTGAATATCGGGAGATGCGCGGGTGCAGGGATAAGAGACCACCTGCATATTCACATCGTGCCAAGATGGGAAGGAGATACAAACTTTATGCCGGTGCTCGGCGATACAAAGGTTATACCACAAGCACTTAAAGAAACACAAAAAATATTAAAAGAAGGCTTCAAAGAAAAAGGCTGGCTATGAAAGGAACATTGCTGGATAAAGAAAGATTTAAATTATGGAAAAAAGAAAAAGAAGAAATGCTGAAAAATTTAACAATAAAAGAAGCAGTAAGAAGGACACAAAATCTGCTATCAATAGAATTACCCGAAATAATGAAAAGAAATTTAAAAGAAGACGAACCTAAATCCTTAATCTATACATTGAAAAATGCTAAAAGAAACATTTAGAAAAATAATAAATTTCCTTGAAAATGAAAAAATAAATTACCTTGTAATAGGAGGAATTGCATCTTCCATACTCGGTGAGCCACGCTTCACAGAAGACATTGATATTTGCATTTTTATTGAAAAAGATAAAATACAACAAATTTTAGAGAAATTCGCAAAAGAAGGATTCACCTTTGATGTGGAAAGGCAAACAAAAAGGGCAAAACTTTTCGGCACCTTCGCAATAAAATACGATGAGGTGAGAATTGATTTCATAATAGCATCAACAGATTTTGAAAAAGAAGCATTTAATAGAAGACAGAGAATAGAAATATTTGGAGTAGAGGCAAATTTTCCTTCTCCAGAGGATTTGATATTGTTTAAGGTAGTAGCGGGTAGAAAACAAGACACGGCAGATGCAGAAAAAATAATGATAAGATGGAAAGAAAAAATAGATAAAGAATATTTGATAAAATGGGCAGAGAAATTTTCGGATATGGCACAGGATATGAGAATTTATAATGAAATCAAAAAATTGTTAGAAGTATGATTATTGTAACAGGTGGAGCAGGATTCATAGGAAGTGCATTGATATGGCGACTCAATAAAGAAGGGATAGACGACATCATTGTTGTTGATAATCTTTCAACATCTGATAAATGGAAAAATTTAAATCCACTAAAATTTGCAGATTACATGGAAAAAGGAGATTTCCTTGAAGCAATTTTAAAAAATAAATTTGGCAAAGAAATAGAGTGTATCTTCCATCTTGGTGCATGCACTTCTACCCTTGAACGAAATATGAGTTATCTCATAAAAAATAATTTCGAATATTCAAAAATTTTATGCGAATGGGCGATAAAAAATGGAGTGAGATTCATATACGCTTCAAGTGCAGCTACTTACGGAACAGGTGAAGAAGGTTTCTCCGATGACGAAAAAAATTTATATAAATTGAGACCTTTAAACCCCTATGCTTTTTCAAAACACATCTTTGACCTGTGGGCATACAGAAAGGGTTATTTAAAGGAAATCGTTGGGCTAAAATATTTCAATGTTTACGGACCAAACGAATATCACAAAGGCGAAATGCGTAGCGTAGTTTTAAAAGGATACGAACAGATAAAAAAATATGGGTTCATAAGGTTATTCAAATCCTATAAGCCAGAGTATAAACATGGTGAGCAGAAGCGTGATTTTATCTATGTGAAAGATGCAGTCGAAGTTACTCTATTTTTCTATAAAAATGGAGGATTATCTGGCATTTACAATGTGGGCACGGGTAAAGCACGCGAATGGAATGCTTTGGCGGTATCAATTTTCAATGCACTGGGAAAGAAACCCAGAATAAAGTATATCGAGATGCCAGAAGATTTAAGGGATAAATATCAGTATTTTACACAGGCAGACATTACAAAATTACGCAAAGCAGGATACAAAAAAGATTTTATAGAACTCGAAATGGGAGTAGATGATTATGTGAAAAACTATTTAGAAAAAGGATATAAAACATTGGAGATTTAATTTAGCCCCGCCTCCCTGTCCCCACCGCCCTCGTGCACACCCCTCGCTACGCAGGTCACAGACCTGACACCGATGTGGCTTCTTTAACCTACTACCCGTAATTTAGCCAGATTCTCCATCAAAATCCTCAAATCACCACAAAACCCTTAACCGCACTTATACGCCCACCCGTAATAAGTCATGTTCCCAACTCCTAACGCTTCTCCGCTTTTAAACCCAATAAATAAAACCAGTCGCAAAAACGCTTCCAAAGTGTAGTCCCGCCCTTACCGCTCGGGGTGTTGGCTCACAACCCATTGGTAATGCACTCGCTTCGCTCGTGATAAAAAATTTAACACAAATTTTAAAAATTTTGATATCAATGTTAAAAAATTTAACAAAAAATTTAAAAATTTTAATAAAGTTGTTAAAAATTTTAATCACATCCCTCGTTACTAAGGCAATGTCTTGACTCCGCTGTGGCTCTTTTAACCTCCTACCCGTAATTTAACCGGGTTCCCGTTGAAAACAACTTGACAGGATGATAAATCGATTATAATTAGTGTATGCTGTGGATTTTAATTCTGATAATAAAGGTTGAACTCTATTCGGGTAAATCCTTAGATTTATTCAATTATCTTTATCGAAACGATACTTTGTTTACGGATGATACTTTCTTTACCCGTAATGAAGTGAAATCCATAAAATTTACTGCGAAAAAATACGAAACAGCGATAAAAGCCGATTCTAACATTTATAATCTTCTCAGGCTCGCAAAAGATGGTCGTAAAAAATATCCCAATGCACCTGCAATTGTGCTAGAAGATAAAATGACCGCAATATTAAAGCCAGATGGTAAAAGAATTTATAAAATACATTATTCAGGTCTCATATTAAAACAGGAGAAAAGAAAATGGGGTACAAAAACAATATGGTATGATGAAGAAGAAAGCAGGGTAAAAATTTTGCTTGCAAGGACAATAAAGCCCGATGGCAGAATTTTAAGTTTGAAGCCCGAAGATATAAAGGTTATAACACCTTACAGAGGAATAGTTTATTACGGCAAAAGTAAAGCACTTTCTTTTTCTCTACCAGAAGTGGAAGTTGGTGATATTATCGAGTATAAGTATGAATATGAGGTCTTTAATCCATGGTATAAAGAAGAATTTTCACCCGAATGGTTTTTCGGAGGAACTACCCCAGTGTTATTCTCGCAAATTGAGATAAAAATCCCAAAAGATAAAAATCTTTACTTTACACTGATAAAAGCTAAAAATGTAGAGATAGAGAGCACATTTACAGATAGTTATAAAATTTATAAGTTCAGTATGCGTGATGTCGAACCGGTCATCGAAGAACCAAATATGCCACCCATTGCCATTTTTATACCGAGATTAAGCACTTCCATAAACAAAACATGGGATAAAATATTCGATTGGTATTCTAAATTTCAAAAAAATAGGATGATAATAACAGATGAAATTAAAAATCTGGTCGATAGTTTGATAAATGGTTTGCAAACTGAAGAAGCAAAGATAGCGAAGTTATACCACTGGGTGCAAAGAAATATAAGATACATTTCGATAAAGGGTGCAGCAGCTTCCGGGGTATCCGGTCACAGAGCGGATGAGACTTTGAAGAATGGCTATGGTGATTGCACAGACAAAGCGATATTATTCTCCACGATGCTAAGAGCAGCAGGAATAGAGGCGTATCCAGTTTATGTAACGACAAATGACGAAGATACTACAATTGTCAGTATGCCGAGTTTCACGGGCAATCATGCAATTGTTGAAGTATTTTTGAAGGACGGAAGAAATATTTTTCTTGACCCTACTGGAAGGAATTCCCGCTATCCACATTATGCCGATATGGATCAGGGAGTTTGGGCTATAAACGCACAGAAAAGGAAAATAAGTTTGACACCGGTTTTAAAGCCAGAACAGAATTTGAGAGAATATAATTATGACTTAAAGCTGGTAAAAGATACTCTATATGTTGATTTTTATGCAAAATACAATGGCGATTATGAATGCTGGCTGAGATATTACTGGCAAAGTGTAAAGCCCGCAGAATATGAGATGAGATTCAAAGAAATGGTAAAAGCGGAGTCACCCGATGCAGAATTGATATCCTATAAAATTGAAAATCTGTGGAACCTCGATAAACCTTTTGCATTGCGAATGAAATATAAGATTGCCAATTATATTCAAAAAACAGGAAAGATAGGAGTTTTTAGCTTTCCCGAGATAAAAAGAAGATACAGTTTTTCTGAAGTAAACCTGGTAGATAGAAAATATCCATTGATGTATCCGAGTTCCCAGGGAATAAGACATTGCTTTAAACTTTTACTTCCCAAAAATTTGAAAGTTGAATATCTTCCTGAAGAGATAAAAGAAGAGATAGGTTTTGCAGGATTCAATGGCAAAGTTTATTTAAGGGGTGATACTTTAATTTATGAAGATTATTATTACAGAGAAGGTCAAAGAGTAGGAGTTAAGGATTATCCTGCATTTAGGGAATTCATACAAAAGATAAGGAATTGGGTTTCTAAGCCCATTATTTTTGTTTACAGGGAGGAGTTATGATAAAGATATTGTTATTCATCTTTGTTTTTGCTGGAGATATTTTGTATCTCAAAAATGGTGAAGAATTAAGAGGAAAATTGTTGTATCTTGATAGTGCAAATGTTGAATTTTTGGCTGAAGGAGATACCATTGAGATTTCAATTGATAGCGTTACTTCGATAGATTTAAGTAAAAGGAGAGAAGGAGATGAGTGGGAGAGAGCAGAGGACATTACAGATAGCGTTTTGAAGAAAACATTAAAAGAAGATGTTTCAAAATATACATATGCAAATTATGTTAACCTGTTTGTTGAAACACACATAAAAATTAAAAGTGATAGCAGTTATATTTTGAGAAAAAGAGTGATAAGAAAAATTTTGACGGAACAGGGGAAAGTGAGCGCAAATGTGATATATCCTTATTTATCTTCGAATGAAAATGCCGATGTTTTATTTGCACGCACAGTAAGTAGAGATGGTAGGGTGATATCGATAAGGGATAATGCTATCGAGAAAATGATAGCTTATTCTTCAGTTCCACAATATCAGAATTTGAGTTATTTAAAATTTGCGTTGCCAGCAGCAGAAGTAGGAGCGATTACAGATTTTTGTATCGTGAAAAAGGGCAAACCAGATGAAGAGCATCCAGTAGAGTTCGAAATTTTAATGGGAGATAAAGAACCAGTAATAGAAAGCAGGCTGATAATCGAAACAGAATTACCTGTAAATTATCAAACTTTTAGAATGGGCAAGCCAAAAATCTTTGAAAAAGGTGAGAAAAAAATTTACATTTTTGAGATTAAAGAATATAAAGGTATTTTTAAAGAACCATCCATGCCAAAATTATCGAGAATTTTACCAAAAGTAATAGTTGCATTGAAAACAGATTGGCAAACTTTAGCAAAAAAATTCAGGGAAAGAATTGGAGAAATTAAAAAGGAAAAAAAGAGAAAAGCAAAAGATATTTACTATGAGGTTTTGAAGAAAATAAAATACATTAATATAAGTAGCAGAAATTACAAAGTTTATCCTAAAAATGTAGATGAAATTTTGAAAGAAAAAGCAGGTAATGGTCTTGATAAAGCGTTTTTACTTTATTATAAATTGAGAAAAGCGGGCTATGATGCGGACCTTATTTTGTGTAGAAGAAAATGTAAGGGTGATTTAGCAGAAAAAGTCCCTTCGCTTTTACAGTTTACATCAGCAATCGTAAAACTGGGAGATGTTTACCTAAATCCCGAAGATGATGTTATAAAATTTGGATACATAAAACCATGTTATCAGGGGACTAAAGGGCTGTCGATAAATGAAGGAGAAATTGTAGAAATACCTTTGATGAATGAAAATGCAGAAAAGGTAGAGGATATTAAAAAGGTGAAATTAGATGAAAAAGGAGATGCTGAGATTTTTGAAGAAATTTATTTGAATGGAGAAACGGAAACAGAAATCAGGAAGTGGAAAGAACTATATCCGGAGGAAGTTAAAAAGCGGGTGGAAAATCTGATAAATGAAGTATTCCCGGGAGCCGAACTTTTGGATTATAAAATTACAGATTTTGAGAACTTTAACAAAAAAATGAGGATAAAATTGAAATACCATGCAAAAGATGTTGCAAAAATAGCGGGCGATTATATGCTGTTAAAATTGCCAGGAATAAAATACTCTGCAAGAGATGTTGGAATAGAAAAGAGAAAATATCCATTTAAAATAGGAAGAAAGATAAAAGAGATAAACAGGATAGAAATAATACTGCCAGAAGGATATAAGATTGAAGCACTGCCCGAAAATGTAAAAATTAATACGAAAATAGGAAGTTATGAGGCGAGATTTAAGAAAGGTAAAAATAAATTGATTTTTGAGGATGAATATTTTATAAACACGGATTTTATTGATACTCTGGATTATGCTGATTTCAAAAGGTTAAAAGAGTTGATGGCGAATTTATCCGATAAGTGGCTTTTCCTTAAAAAATGATTATCAGGGGATTGATAATTTCTTTGCTCATTCATGCTGGTTTATTTTTTATTTTCAGGGCAATACATATAAGAAGTGAGATAAAAGAGGCATTTTTTGTTGAAGTTGGTTTGATTAAGGAAGAAAAGTCCCCCGAGCTACCCTCATCAGCCGAGCAACCCTTTATAACGCTACCTGAAGCCCGCACCCCAGCAGAGGAGATAAAAATACCAGTAGAAAAAGAAAAAATAGAAATCACACCAAAAGAAGGGATAGAAAAACTGCAACCTGTTTTTGAAGATACGGCAGAAAAATTACCATTTGTAATAACAGGAGAAATAATAACAAGGAAAATTATAAAGAAAGTGATACCAAAATATCCTGAAGGAGTACAGAGAGAAGCCCGTGTAAAAGTAGAGATTTATGTTGCACCATCGGGTGAAATTGTGAAAATGAAATTGTTAAAAAGAGGAGGTGCACCTTTTGATGATATAACACTTAATGCTTTAAGAGAATGGAAATTCGAAGAGTTACCACCGAATTTGCCACAAAAAATCCAGAAAGGGACAATAACTTTTATTTACAAATTGAAATGAAAAAAATAAAAGTAATACTTGGACCAACTGCTATTGGTAAGACCGAGATAAGCATTGAAGTTGCGCAAAAACTGGGTGCCGAAATAGTATCATGTGATTCGCGTCAGATTTATAAGTATATGGATATAGGGACAAATAAGCCCACGAAAGAGCAACTGGAAGCAGTGAAGCACTATATGATAGATATAATTTATCCCGATGAAGAATATAATGCATTTATGTATGCAGAAGAAGCAGGCAATATTTTGAAAAATGGCAAAGAAAAAATTGTAGTTGGAGGTTCTCCTCTTTACATGAAAGCGTTATTTGAAGGCTTTTTTAGGTTACCTGACGATGTGAAAGATAAAATAAAAGAAATAAGAGAAGAATTGATGAAATTGCCGACAAAAGATTTATATGAAGAATTAAAAAAAGTAGATTTTGAAACAGCGCAAAAATTACATCCAAATGATAAAAAGAGAATAGTAAGAGCATTGGAAATTTATAGAGCGACAGGAAAAAGAATATCGGAGTTGAAAAAACAAAAAGTAAAAAGAGAATTTGAACCAATATATTTCGGGTTGATAATGGATAGAAGAGAGCTTTACAGGAGAATAGAGAAAAGAGTGGATAGAATGATAAATCAGGGTCTTGTAGAAGAAGTTAAAAATTTGCTTTCAAGATATCCTCCAAATCTTAATTCTTTGCAGACGATAGGTTATAAGGAGATAATTGAATATTTGAGCGGGAAGATGAATTTACTGGACGCCGTTAATCTAATAAAAAAGAATACAAAAAGATATGCAAAGCATCAGATTACATTTTTTAAAAAATTTGAAAATGTGAGGTGGATAGATTTATCGGAAGTATCTTATACTGAAGCTGTAAAAAAGATTTTGGAAGATGGTTAGAGAATACCTTGAGAGATATAAGGGCAAATTACTGGAAGATATTTTCAAAGGAATAGAGATAGAAAACGAATTTGGTAGATGCTATTTGATAGAAAACAGGTATGATGTGAAATTGGCAAATTATTCTCCTGAGCGTGTGCATCGTAGATTTATAACAGATTTAAAGCTGATAAGGGAGATAAGGCGTTCCACAGAGAGGATGTTGAAATCACAGGGTTATCGAACGATAGACAAACTTTTAAATCATCCCCATTATTGTCTTTATGCGAGAGATTTTCTGGAAGTTTATTACAGAAGAAATACTTATGAATTGCAAAGAATAGTGGAGAGGCGCTTTTCAAAATCTCATCCTTTAAGTTTGTTTCTTTCGGGCTTTCATAAAAAGACGGATTTTTTATTTTTTGATATTGAGACAATGGGTTTGAGCACATTTAATCCTGTTATTTTGATCGGTGTAGCACGATTTGAAAATGGTGCACTTTCTGTAAAACAATTTCTCGCAAGAGATATTGACGAAGAAAAAAGTATTTTATTTGAATTTATGAAAATGATTACAGATAAGAGTGCTTTTGTCACCTTTAATGGCAAAAAATTCGATGTTCCGTTTATTGCCGAGAGGTTACGCTATCATGGGCTATGTTATGACTTAAGGCGTGCTAATTTTGACCTTCTGCTTTTCTCAAGAAGAGTATGGCGTGGCAAGTTGCCAAATTGTAGATTGTTGACGATAGAAAAACGTGTACTTGGGATAAATAGAGAAGAAGATGTAGATAGTTATCTTGTTCCTTATTTTTACAGAGAATATTTGAGACATAAAAATCCGGGTCCACTTGTGCCTTTGATAGAGCATAATAGACAGGATGTGCTATCGCTTTCCCTCTTATTTTCAAAATTAATTGAGTTGATAAAATAAATCTAACCTTTACCTGCAACCTGAATTTCATTAAATAAAATCCATGGTTTTAAACTGTAGTTTCTTTCTTTGCTTATAGAATGTATATTTTTAAAAATATCATAGATGTTTCCGGAAATCATTGTATCTACTGCTCTTCCAAGAATTTTTCCATCTTTTACATAAAATCCCATACCTACATTCATTGAGAATTGTCCTGCGATAATGTTTCCAGAGTGTGCTCCGAGCAAATCTTCACAAATAAGTCCTTCGTCAATGGATTCAATTTGTTCTTTTACAGAGAGGTCACCAGGTTCCCAGACGAGATGACAGGGGTGAGGGGATACAGGTTCTGAAATCACATCGCTTGACCAGCGACCTTTTTTGTAGCCATTGCCCGTGCTTTCTGTGCCATATTCCGATGCTGTTCTTAAGTCAAAAATAAAATTTTTAAAAACGCCTTTTTCGATTATGGGAAACCTTTTAGTAGGTACTCCTTCGTCGTCAAAAGGTCTTGACCAATAATAACCTTTTGCATGCGGATCTTCGTAAATCGTTATTTTATCATCAAATATTTTTTCATCAATTTTATTTTCGAGAGGAGATAAATGTTCGATTAAATTCTTACCGGATATTGCTTCGATTATGCGCCATTCAAGTGTCCATAAAGCTTCGGGGGAAAATAAAATTTTCATTTTCTTCGTAGGAATATCGACATTTTTCTGAGCGATTTCAAATTTTTTAATCAATTCTTCAAATTTTTGTTCATCAAGTTCTTTAAATTTGTAGTCAACATCAACTATATAAGGGCCCATCTCTGATTGAGGTAATACAATCACCCAATATTGCGTAAATGCACTTACTTTATAATTTACATTTAGTCCTTTTGTATTTGCGATTGTAACTTCTGCAATGCCAATCCCTGTCCAACACATAACAGGTGTTTTTATATTGTGTTTTTTAATCCATTTTATTCTGTTCAACATTTTTTCTGCAAAATCTTCAACAGGTGGATTTTCCATTTCCGCATCATAGTTTTCAAAATCAATAATTTGTGATTTCTCAGGAAAAGAAAATTTCACTTTAGGACCTGTTTCTGCGGATTTTACTGCACTTTTTACAAGGATATCAGGTTCATCAGGAGAACCATAGCTCATACCGAGTTTGCCATCTTTTATTACCCTAAGTGCGACTTCCGTATATTCGTGCATTGATATCTCTTCCATTTTCTCATCACGAAACTCGATTGGTATTGACTTTGACCTTAAATAATAAACTTCGGCTTCATCAACATATTCTTTTGCTAATTTCAAAATTTTGTCCATTTTTCCTCCTATCCTATTATTACTTCTTTTATTATCATATGAGGGCCACCTGTACCAGATTGAGGATTCAATTGCCCTCCTTTACCACAACCACCGCCCTCAGCAAAGCATAAATCATTGCCAACTGCTTCAATGTTCATCAGTGTGGTAAATAAATTTCCGGATAAATTTATTCCTTTGTACATTTTGCCAATTTTACCATTTTTTACTTCAAACCCATACTGTGCTCCAAACGAAAACATATCGCCCATAGTTTGACCACCTTTCGCATCACAGATATAAAGTCCATCACCAAGAATCTCGAGTAATTCTGAAAAAGTTTTATCACCTTTATTAACAAAGATGTTGCTCATACGCACAATGGGTGTAAATCGCCATGATACCGCAACAGCATTGCCAGTCAGGTCTTCTCCCATTTCATAAGCAGTCCTCATAGAATGTAATCTGCCTGTTAATATACCATTTTTTATGAGATAGGTTTTCTTTGATTTCACTCCTTCATCGTCATAGATTTTAAAACCGGGGATACCTTTTATCGTTGGGTCATCTATCACCGTAAGGCAATCTGATGCTATTTTCTCACCTATTTTGAATTTTTCGAGAAGTTTTGGATGGTCTTTTATATGGTCTGCTTCGCTAAAATGTCCAAAAGCTTCGTGGATGAATACACCTACCATGTCCGGGTTTAGCAATACCCTGTGTCTGCCAGATGGAACTTTTTTTGCTTTTAAAAGGTCGATCGCTATTTTTGTTCTGTTTTCAAATAATTCTTCACGATTCCTTATTTTATCAAAGGAAAGAGAACCTCCTGCTCTTGCACGCACATCTTCAACTTTTGTGCCATCACCCGCAAAAATACGCCCAAATATTTCACATATTACTTCTTCAAAATAAAGTGATGTGCCATGGGAACTTACAAAAAATTTTTTCTTATTCCATTCTTCATATTCCATTTGAGTTGATTGTATTTTTTCATAACTTAAAACCAAATCATTGTATTTTTTCAGGATTTCAAATTTTTCATCTATACTTATTTTTCTCGGATCGTCCTTAATTTTTAGATAAACTTCGTCTTTTACTGGTTCGGGTAATTTAAATTTTACCTTTTTGGGATTGAATTTAGCAGATAATCTTGCAGCTCTAATTGTTTGCTCAATAGCACTTTTTAATTCTTTTTCATTATTTACAGTGCAGGTGGCAAATCCGCCATCAGCGATGACCCTGATATGAAAGCCCTTTGTAATGCTGTCAGATAGATTTTCGAGCTCCTTTCCTTTGAAAGATATTTTTATGAGACGGTCTTCCTCAAATCTTATATCCATATAATCAACTTTAAATTCATTTACAAGTTTTTCTAATTTTTCTATCATTTTAGCCTCCTGCTATTTTTATTAATTTTTCGATTTGATTTTTATGATGATTTATTATTTCATCGGGTGTACCCCATGCTTTTGCTTTTTTAGCCAGATTTTCTACCACTTTCTTTAAAGCATCCAGAGAAGGATTATCAAAGTCACCGCCTATTTCTTTAAAAGTCATCTGGACTAATGTTATAACGCTGTTTCTTATCTCATCGTCCGTAGGTTCTTTTTTATAAAGTTTTTTCTTAGTATATTTAAAAGTTTCTTTTTGAGCATGAAAAAAGCATTCTATTATCAAATCCCTTACCTTTTCGGGAGTTAATTTTCCGATACTTTTAAAATCAATTTCCCACAATTGAAATTTCTTTTCCATATCACCCCTCCTTTTTGGAAATCATTTTATTAATTTCATCAATTAATTTTTGTAATTTTTCTTCGGGTAAATTTTTGTAGCGTGCAAGGTCTTCAATTGTCCCCCAGAAGGCATCACCACATGCAATACCTGATAGTCCAAAATCAAGAAAAATCTTTATAACATCGGGATACCTGTCAATAAGCTCATCAACCCGGGTATTTCTCGTAACTTCCATACTCTTTTTATAATCACTTCCTTAAATTGTCAATAAAATTTTAAGAAAATGCTGAAAAAAAGTTATGTAATATTGACGATTTAGAAATGGGTCACGGAGGGCGAAGCCCTTCGAAAAAACCTCTGGGTGGGTGGGATAAACAATTTTAAAAATCATTGACATCCTCACAATTTATTTATAATTGCAGATGAAAAAAATTTATTATATCGATATGGAAGTTTCACTTTCTCGTAATATGTTTGATAAACTCGAAGATTTAATCGAAAAATCAGATTTATTTAAAAATTTCCCCAAAGGTGGGCTTTGTGCGATAAAATGTCACATGGGAGAAGAAGGTGTTTATACTTATGTGCATCCGCTTTTCATACGATTGATTTATGAAAAATTAAAAGAAAAGGGCTTAAAACCATTTTTAACAGACACCGTTGCACTTTATCGTGGTGAAAGGATGAACGCAGTAGATTATCTCAATCTCACAAAAAAGCATGGATTTGACTTTGCACCTGTTATAATTGCAGATGGATTACTCGGGACGGATTTTGTTGAAGTTGAAATAGATGCACCCAATTTTAAGAAAGTAAAAATTGCAAAAGCAATAGCAGAAGCAGATGCTGTTTGTGTGGTATCACACTTTACTGGACATTTAATCACAGGATTCGGTGGCGCCATAAAAAATCTTGGAATGGGGTGTACACCGAGAGAAGCAAAGTTAAAGATGCATTCCCAGGTTAAACCCTATATTGACCAGGAAAAATGCATTTCCTGTGGTATTTGCGCAAAACATTGTCCAGCAGATGCAATTGACTATAAAAGCAAAAAGATAATCGAAGAAAAATGCATAGGATGTGCTGAATGCATAGGCGCATGTCCTCAAAGGGCAATAAGAATCAAATGGGAAGATGATACAAGGAAGGTTCAGGAGTTAATATGTGAACATGCACTCGGAGTGTTAAAACTTCAAAAACCAATTTGTTTTATAAATTTTTTAATCGATATAACACCATTGTGCGATTGTGCAGGGACATCCGGCAAATTACTATGTGAGGACAAAGGGATACTGGCGGGTTTTGACCCGGTAGCAATCGATAAAGCGTCTTACGATATGATATGTAAAGAAAAAGATTTATTCAAAGAGGCAAATCCCAAAACAGAACCTTTAATACAAATTGAGTATGGTGAAAAAATTGGTCTTGGCAAAAAAGATTACGAAATAATTAAAATAAAATAGGAGGAGAATGAAATTTTCCATTTTAATTTTTATACTGAAAACAATTTCAATAAATCACTATGTTAAGATAGGCGATAGTTTGTTTCGGGTTCAAAAATATCACGGGGCATTAAAATTTTATCTCAAAGCAGATAGTTTATATCATAATAATTTTGACATAAAATTTCGCATAGGCAAAACATACAATAGATTGGGAGAAGATACCACTGGTAAAATTTGTGGCAAATATTTTCAGCTTGCGGATAATTATTTAAAAGAGGCTCTAAAGATAAAAAATGATGTTCCTGAACTACATTTCGAAATAGCAAGGAATTCAGGTGAACTTGCATTGTTTAAGGGAGGCAAAGCCAAAGTAAGATTATCTAAAGAAGTAAAGCATCATGCACAAATTGCTTTAAAGTTGAAACCAGATTATCCCGAAGCAATGTTTATTCTGGGGATGTGGCACAGAGAAGTTGCTACCTTGTCTCCTTTTTTAAAAACATTTGCGAAAATAATCTACGGCGGATTGCCTCCGGCTTACCTTGATTCAGCGATATTCTACATACAAAAAGCAATAGCATTAAAGCCAGAAAGAATAAAATACAGAGTAGAACTTGCAAAAACATATTTAAAAATAAAAGAAAAAGAAAAAGCAGAAAAAATTCTTAAAGAAGCGATAAAAATGAAACCATTGGATGAAATAGATGAGAAAAGTTTAAATGAAGGCAAAAGATTACTTAAAAAACTTGAAAAATGATTTAAACAGGAGGGGTTATGGATTTTAAAAATTTCATAAATGGTAAGTGGTGTGATTCGGTATCCGGTAAGCGCTTCGAAAAAAGGAATCCTGCTAATGTTGACGATGTAATAGGGACTTTTCCTGAATCTACTCCGGAAGATGTTGAGAAAGCAGTAGAAGCTGCGAGAAAGGCGTATAAGATGTGGCGACAGGTACCTGCACCCAAGCGCGCAGAGGTTATGAAAAAAGTAGGTGACTTACTCGTGCAGAGAAAAAAAGAACTCGCTAAAATAGCAACAAGAGAAATGGGTAAGATATTGCTGGAAACAGAAGCAGATGTGCAGGAAGGGATAGACACCGCATATTACGCATTTGGAGAAGGAAGGAGATTGTTCAGCTTTACGACGCCATCCGAGCTCACAGATAAAGTTTGTATAACATTCAGGCGACCGGTGGGAGTTTGCGGAATAATAACGCCCTGGAATTTCCCGATGGCGATACCATGCTGGAAGATACTTCCTGCGATAGTGTGCGGAAATGCAGTTGTTTTCAAACCTTCCCGTGAAGCACCTCACACAGCCACAAAGCTTGTGGAAATATTGCTCGAAGCAGGAGTACCAGAAGGAGTTATAAACCTTGTGCACGGACCCGGTGGTGTGATAGGCGAAGCAATAGCCAGTCATCCCGGAATAGACCTCATTTCATTTACGGGTTCCGTTGAAGTAGGTAAGAGAATAAGTGAGCTATCAAGCAAAACATTGAAAAAGGTATCCCTTGAACTTGGTGGCAAAAATGCACAAATCGTTATGGATGATGCAGATTTGGAACTTGCCCTTGATGGAGTAATATGGGGAGCATTTGGTACAACAGGGCAGCGCTGTACCGCTACATCACGCCTTATCCTGCACGAGAAAATACACGACCGGTTCGTAGAAATGCTGGTAGAAAGGGCAAAAAAGATAAAGATAGGGGATGGATTGAAGCCCGAAACAGAAATGGGACCACTTGTAAGTGAAAAGCAATTGAAAAAAGTGGAATATTATGTTGAACTCGGTAAAAAAGAAGGTGCAAAACTCGTATGCGGTGGCAAACGCTACACCGAAAATGGATGCGATAAAGGATATTTCTATGAGCCAACGATTTTCATAGATGTAAAACCCGATATGAGAATAGCACAGGAAGAAATTTTTGGACCCGTGTTATCCGTGATAAAGGTAAAAAGTTTTGAAGAAGCAATAGAAGTTATGAATTCGACGAATTATGGTTTATCTTCATCCATTTATACAAGAGATGTTGTGAAGGCTATGAAGGCAATCGAATTGATAGAAGCAGGGATAACCTATGTGAATGCACCGACGATAGGAGCAGAGTGTCATTTGCCATTTGGAGGCATAAAGAACACAGGAAATGGACATAGAGAAGGCGGATGGACAGTTTACGAAATCTTCACAGAAATTCAAACAGTTTATATAGATTACTCGGGAAGATTACAGAGAGCACAAATCGAAACCTGGAAGGAATAAAATCTATTTTTATAATTTTTAGCCCCGCCTCCCAGTCCCCACCTTCCCATGTGCACACCCCTCGCGGGACACAGTCCTGACACGCTGTGGCTACTTGAAACGCTTTATCCGTAATAAGTCAAGTCAACCGTCCTATATCGCCTATCAAAACGCAGTGCATCCCGCTCGGCACAGCCTTGACACCGATGTGGCTTTTTAAAACGCTTTGCCCGTAATAAGTGTGGTATCGCACCACAAAACCTTCATCCGCTTCCGTACCCATCGCCCTTAAAATTCCCCAATTCCCACCTAAAGCGCAATCACCACCTTACTGCATTTCGCTTTCAAAACCTCATCAGCCAAAAAGTCCAAAACATCCCTCAAAATGCAGTTCCGCTCTAACCGCTCGGGGTGTGACAAACAACCCTTATGTAATAGGCTCGCTTACGCTCGCATTAAAAATTTTAATAACATGCATACTCGCGAAGCACTTGTAACTTATTACGAGAAAACCCCTTATGTCCAACAAAAGCATCCTTAATTAAAACTAAAAAATTAAATTTCGTTGCCAGAAACCCAAACATAACCATCTTTGTCATCTCTTTTGCCAGAATTTGTAACTTTATAAAATCTCTTCTTGACAAAATTCTAAGGTGTATAAAATAAAAAGTGGTCTGGTTGAATAAGGAGGAGGTATGAAGCGTTTCTTAATTTTAGTAATCATTATAGTTGGGTGCAAGCGGGCTATAAACAAGCCTCCAGATACACCTGCGATTTCAGGTGATACATGCATCAAAATAGGTGATACTGCTGTAATCATAGTGAGTGCGGATGACCCTGACAGCGATGAAGTAGCAATAAGAGTCGATTGGGGCGATGGCTTCGCATCTGACTGGAGTTATTACACTTTGACAGGACATTTAATCTCTATGAGTCATCTGTATTCATCGGCAGATACTTATTACATTAGGGCACAGGCAAAAGATATAAAAGGCAATCTTTCAAAATGGTCACAGGGTTATAGGTTGATAGTTCAGGGTAAATGGTCTCAAATGGCAATAGGTGCGGGCTGGGACAGGATGCTCGGAATCGCAGTTGGAAATATAAAAGGCAAATACTGTGTTTATGCTGGAAGTAGAGATTATTCTTTATATGAATTTGAATGGACAGGAGAAAATTGGACACAAAAAGATGTGGGCACAGGGAACGGCTGGATGGAAGGCGTAACAATAGGCGATGGCAGGGGTGATGGCAAATTAAGGATTTATGTTGGATGCGATGACGCACATGTCTATGAATTTGAATACACAGGTTCTGATTGGGTAAAAAATGATATAGGGTATGGTGGAAGTGGTATGAGGATGATAGCAATAGGTGATGGCAGAGGCGATGGCAAACCACGAGTTTATGCTGCCTGTCATGATAGTAATATTTATGAATTTGAATGGACAGGAACGGAATGGGTTAAATCTATTGTGGGTTCAGGCAAAGATAAAATGGTAGTTGTAGCAATAGGCAGGGTTAAAGGAGACGGCAAACCAAGAGTATATGCAGGTGGCTGGGATTGTTATCTTTATGAATTCGAATGGACAGGTTCAAGCTGGACGAAGAATACTGTTGGAACATGTGAAAATGTGATAAGAGGCATAGCGATAGGAGATGGCAGAGGTGATGGCAAGCAAAGAATATATGTAGGTTCTGCGGATGACCATGTTTATGAATTCGAATGTACAGGCACGGGCTGGAATAAAGTTGATTTAGGTTCAGGTGAAGGTGGTATGGCAGGTGTAGCAATAGGTGAAGTAAAAGAAGATGGCAAGCCAAGAGTATATTCTGCATGCGGTGACTGGCATGTTTATGAGTTTGAATGGACAGGCTCAGATTGGGTGAAAAGAGATGTAGGCTCGGCTTTATGGCCAGTGTGGCGTATAGCGATAGGAGATGGTAGAAATGAGGGCAAATTAAGAATATATGCAACTTCGTTTGATACCTATGTCTATGAATTTGAGTGGGTTAAAGAGATAAAATAAAAGTGGCTGAAATTTTAAAATTTAAAACAATAGAGAAAGCTTTTGAATGGCAACTCAAAAAGTGGTTCAGCGAAGGTAAATCCTTTGAAGAAATAGACAGATTCGAAGCAGACAGATTAAAGACCAAATCAAAAACTAAAAAGGAGGAGAAATGAGTAAAGTGCTCGTAATAGGGATTGATTGTGCACCCCCGGAGCTATATTACGAAAAATGGATAAATGACCTGCCTAACTTCAAAAAACTGTATGAAAATGGAATTGTAGCACGGATGCACACAACATTGCCTCCCATAACCTGTCCTGCATGGATGACGATGATGACCTCGCATTCACCAGGTAGATTGGGAGCTTATGGCTTCAGAATAAGAAAAAGCGGAACTTACAACGAAATTATGATTGCAAATTCCTATTATATAACATCAAAAACAGTATGGGAGATTTTATCACAGCATGGCAAGCGCTCGATAGTGCTGGGTGTGCCACAAACTTATCCTCCAAAGCCCTTAAAAGGTGTGCTAATATCAGGTTTTTTAACGCCATCCGATAAGGTAAAATTCACATATCCACCAGAATATTCCGAAAAAATTAAAAAATTAGTAGGCGAATATAAATTCGATGTGAGAAATTTTAGAACAGAAGATAAAGAGAGGGTAAAAAGAGAAAGTTATGAGATAACGGATATTCATTTTAAAGTTTTCAAACATCTTTTACAAACAGAAGAATGGGATTTTGCTATGATTATGGAGATAGCGCTCGACAGGATGAACCATGCTTTCTGGAAGTATCAGGACCCACAACACAGAAGATACACTCCAGATCACAAATATAAAAATGAACTTTTAAACTATGCAAAATACCTTGATGAAAAAATAGGAGAGGTTCTTGAGATTATTCCCGAAGACACTTATATTTTTGTTGTATCGGACCATGGTGCACAAAGGATGGATGGCTGTATTGCGATAAATGAATGGTTTATAAAAGAAGGTTATTTAAAGTTAAAAAGTTATCCATCTGGTCAGACGCGCTTTCAGGATGTGGAAGTTGACTGGGGAGACACAATTGCCTGGGGCTGGGGCGGTTATTATGCAAGGATTTTCTTAAATGTAAAAGGAAGAGAACCCGAAGGCAAAATAGACAAAAAGGATTATGAAAAGGTGAGAGATGAAATAAAGCAGAAGTTAAGCGAGTTAAAAGATGAAGAAGGCAATCCCTTAAATACGCTTGTTGTTCGTCCAGAAGAGATTTATCCTGTTGTGAGGGGAGATGCTCCAGATTTGATGGCATTTTTTGGAGATTTCAGATGGCGAAGCATAGCATCCGTAGGTTACAACACAATTTACACTTATGAGAACGATACAGGTCCGGACGACGCAATGCATTCACTTTATGGAATATTTGTGCTATCGGGGAAAGACATAAAGCATCAAAAGCTGGATGAAGTAAACATTCTGGATATAGCGCCAACGATTTTGAAATTGTTTGGTATAGAAAATAAAGAAGCAGAAGGCAAATCAATTTTGTAATTTTTATTTATAATTATTAGCCCCGCCTCCCAGTCCCCGCCTTCCCATGTGCACACCCCTCGCGGGACACAGTCCCGACACGCTGTGGCTACTTGAAACGCTTTATCCGTAATAAGTCAAGTCAACCGTCCTATATCGCCTATCAAAACGCAGTGTATCCCGCTCGGCACAGCCTTGACACCGATGTGGCTTTCTAAAACGCTTTGCCCATAATAAGTGTGGTATCGCACCACAAAACCTTCATCCACTTCCTTACCCATCGCCCTTAAAATTCCCCAATTCCCACCTAAAACGCAATCACCACCTTACTGCATTTCGCTTTCAAAACCTCATCAGCCAAAAAGCCCAAAACACCTTTCAAAATGTGGTTCCGCTCTAACCGCTCGGGGTGTGACAAAAAACCCATATGTAATATGCTCGCTTACGCTCGCATTAAAAATTTTAATATAAGAGTTAAAAAATTTAAAAGCAAGTTCGCAACTCTTAACGCTTCCTCGACACAACCTTTCAACCTCCCAAATATCCTCGCAACTTCTAAAATTGTAGCTTCTCCCGACCTATTCCGCTTTTATAACTCCCATCAGCAAACTAACCGCAAACATGCCCCTAAAGTGCAGTCCCGCTCTAACCTCTCGCGGTGTCGACCTACAACCCAACCTCAAATACATTTCCACCGAGTGTAACTCGAAATTCTGGAACTTCAATAAGTGTGGAGCCATCTATTAAGTTATGTAAAGCACATTTTAATTTATCCACATAACCAAAATGTCAATAAACGATTTGACGCTCAAGACGGATTTAAATACTTGACAAACTTATATTGCGTTTAAAATAAAAAGTGGTTATGTTGTTTGTTATAATGCTAAAAAATACGCTCAATGTTTTTAAAGAAGCAAAAATGAGTAAAAACAAAAATAATGGAAGTTTGAATGAGGTTGTTCATAAGGGGGTGAAGTTGTGAAAAGAGATAAAAAATCTTAAACTCGATGGTACATTTACTTCAGCCGGAAGTCGAAGAACTAATTAAAAACAAACGCTGGAGAGTGTTAAAGGATGTTATATCGACATGGCACGCCGCTGATATAGCGGATTTGTTTAGAGAAATTGATGTCAAAGATTGTGCAATTATTTTAAGACTTCTTCCTCAAAAACTACAAACGGAAGTTTTTTCCTATCTTGATAGTGATATACAGGAAGGGATTCTCAAAAGTCTTACAGATAATCATGTTAAGTCAATTATTACAGAAATGGAACCTGATGACAGAACTGAATTATTTGAAGAAATGCCTCCTGAACTTACAAGAAGGCTTATAAATCTACTTTCTTCAGAAGAAAGGAAGATGGCGCTCCAGCTTCTTGGGTATCCAGAAGGTAGTGTTGGTAGATTAATGACTCCGGATTATATCGCCCTTAAAGCTGATTGGACAGTTAAAAAGGCAATAGAGCATATTCGTAAATTTGGGAAAGATGCGGAAACAATTGATATAGTATATGGAGTTGATGATGAATGGCGGCTTTTAGATGATATGCCTATACGAAGATTAATTTTGGCTAATCGTCAATTTGTTTCTATAACTGCAGATTCAGATCAAGAAGAAGCTATAAAACTCTTTGAGAAATATGACCTTGTTGCTATTCCCGTTACAGATTCGGAAGGACATTTATTAGGAATAGTAACTGTTGATGACATAATCGATGCACTGCGCGAAGAACAAACCGAGGATTTTACTAAATTTTCAGCAATTGAAACAAAACATATTGGGCTGGATTTTATTACCAGATTAAAGGAAGTTCCGTTAAGGAAAATATTCCGGGCAAGGATTATATGGCTTTTGGCACTCTTAATAATGGACCTTATTACAGGGGGTATCATTCAAGGTTTTGAAGACACAATCGCGAAATATGTGGTGCTTGTGACATTTCTCCCTGTTTTGATAGACACAGCAGGAAACGCAGGCTCTCAATCCGCTACTCTTGTGATAAGGGCTCTGGCACTCGGAACAGTAAAGATAAGTGATTGGGCTTATCTTTTAGGCAGAGAGTTACTTGTTGCCGGGGCGTTAGGAGTTGCAATGGGAATTGGAATCTCCGTTATGGGGATTATACGAGGAAGAAGCATTTTGATTGCTCAGGTTGTAGTTTTGGCAATGATAATAAATGTTATAGTTGGATCCATCATTGGAGTTTTGCTGCCTTTTATTTTTGTAAAACTTAAGAAAGACCCCGCAGCAGCGAGTACCCCTCTTATAACAACTTTGGCAGATATAATAGGAACGGGTATTTTTCTCGGAATAGCACATTTAATGCTTGGCTAATATGCGAACAATGTGTTATAACAAAACAAGGGAAACTCGAGATAAAGGAAAGCGAATAGAGAGTGGAATAATAAAATTTGTATTTAGAGAAAATGACTAAGCAAATGAATTCAGTAGAAACTATGTTTATGTATCACAATGTAGGTCAGGGATTATTTTACTCTGGAGAAATACGGGCTTTGGGAACTATTTTTAGATTTGTATATGACTGTGGTTCAAAGAATATTCAAGCGTTAACGACTGCGATTCGCAGATTTAAACAAGATGCTTATGGTGATAAAATAAATTTATTAATCATCTCTCATTTGCATTCAGACCATGTGAATGGGTTAGAGGAGTTATTTAACAATTTTGAAATTATGGAAGTCATACTCCCTTACTTTTCGCCAATAGAAAGATTGTTAATTGCATTTAGAAAAATAAATATGCCATCATGGTATTATGAATTTCTTGCTGATCCAGTAAGATACTTACTTGAAAGAGGAGTCAGAAAAGTTATAATTTTGGGAGGAGACGAAGGATATGAAGAAGATGTTCCTGAAGAAGTTGGGCCTTTCCCTCCGGAAGAAAAATTTGATGTCGGAGAACTTAAAGATGACGAGAAATTAAAAAAGAGCATTTTGCAATATGACAGAGATTGGGAAAAATATATAGGTGAAAAATTAATTATTAAAAACCATATAGGTTATGCTGTTGCATTAGGTTTTTGGTTATTTAGATTTTTTAATTATAAAATTTCACTGCCTACAATAAACGAATTGAAAAATTGTTTAGAAAAATCGGGTCTTGTCACAGAAGATACAAAAAGTATAAAAAAGGCGATCAGAGTAAAAAAAGAAAGGAAAAAACTTAAAGAGTGTTACGAACTATTGAAGAAGGACTTAAGAAAATTTAATAATACTTCATTAATTTTATATCATGGCCCTATAGGCAAACATAAGGAAAATATTCTTTTATACCCTTATATATTTCCTCATTTATACTTTTATCAAATCAAAGAATTTTTATTTACGGTGAATAATTTCGGGCAATTTTTAACAGGAGATGCAGACCTTAATTTTAAATACGATACATTGAAGCGGCATTATAAAAAATACTTTAAAAGCATACTAATTACACAAGTTCCACATCATGGAGCAAAGCAAAATTGGAATAAGGAAATAATGAAAGATGCTCAGAATAGCAAATTTTGGGTTATTTCAGTAGGATTAAATAATTTCTATGGACATCCTTCTTATAGTGTCATTGAAGATATAGTTTATTCTAATCGTAGAGAATGCTTTGTAGTGAACGAAAATGTGTGTATGTTAATAAAAGGAAAAGTATTTTAAGGTTCAGGGATATAAATCCGAATTTTTCCCTCACAGTGTACGCTATGATGCACTTTTTCTAACAATCGATGGACAGCTTCATGGGATAAAAATAGAGGGAAATGTAAGTCAGCAATCTGCCTTCCCTTATCTCAATCGCTATTATCTCTAAGTTCAAAAGCAAAATCTCAAAGCAGAATTGGGGGATTGTGAAGCAAGTTTAATTCCACTTGTCCTTTCATCAAAATCAATAATGGGGATAATAGCAACTGGTGAATTTTATCGAAAAGACGGCAAATTTTCAGCGAAAGTGATAAAATCAATATCAAAGGGCATTCCCGCTTTTGAAAGAATATGGGGTAAAAATTCTGTGGGTCCTTATGAATTACGGCATCAAAATGTGGTTTACAATTCCGAAAAAGTGCGAGTTGGCAAAGGACTTAATCTGAAAAAATTAGAGCGTGACAAAGATTATACTATTAATTACGAAAGAGGATGGATTACATTTCAAAGGATAATCACAGAAGATGAATTAATCGAAGTAGAATACGAGTATCAGCCGGTAGCGGGAAACAGATTGCAAGGTCTAATGCTTGAAACTCAATACAAATTTATCAAAATAGCAGATGCTGTTGCAGAAGAAAAAGATACATTAAAGGGGAAAAGAGTTGCTGGCATAGACATTGGCTTTAATTTTAAACCTCTAAATCTCAATTCCTCCATCGCACAATCAGAATCAGCCAGAGCATACAATACGATGACAAAAATAAATTTCTGGAAATTCAAATTATCAGGCAGTTATCAAAAAGTAGAATCTGGCTTTTCACCTATAGGCACGGGGATATTCCCCAATTCAAGAAAACTTGAACTATCAACGCAATTCCTTTTCTTCAATTTCTTAACAATTTCACATAAATGGTCAAAAGAAGAAAAAGAGGATATAAATATCTATCAGCAAACTTTATCAGAGGATTTTGACTTCAAAAAGATTAAAATATCGCAGAAAAATATATGGATTAAACAAAGTTCGGATTCAATCTATCAGGAAGAAAAAGAGCATTCTGCAAATTTTTCATTTTCTCACAAATTTTATGAAGTTTCTGCAGGTATAGGTAGAAAATGGCTAATAAGGGATAGTGTTCGCTCACAAACGGTTTACAATGCGGGATTTTCACTGAATCTCAAACTCTTTAATTTTGATTTCTCTTACAGGCACGATATTTTATATGATGTTTACAGTGCAAGTGCTTTTCTCAATCTTTCTTTCTGGAAATTGCGTCTGACAGGAAGTTTACTTCAATCAGAAAAACGCCAGATTAGTTTTTCACTTCAATACAAAATTTTACCTGCAAGTTGGATAAAGGTGGATGGAAATCACACGGCAAAGACACAGACATTGTATGGCGGTTCAGAGGAGTTCACAAACAGATGGATAACATCTGTAAAACCGCACAGGATAATATCTCTACAGGTAATACCTACATTTTCCTATACAATATCCGCTGGAAACAGAGTTAAAGATTTATCTGGATTGAGGATTTTTGTAAATTTAAGTCCTTTCAAAGACTCAAAATTATCCTTTCTGCATTTCAATCAAAGGGCATTGAGATTTGATGAATTAAATCCCAATCGCAAACTTTATGATAATTATGTTATACAGAGGCAAATTCTTTTCAATTATGGTTTTGGTGAAAGGTGGGGATTTGAGTTACAGGTGGATTCTTTGAGGAAACAGGGTTTGTTTAGATTTGCAGTAGCGTCTGGGATACCCGGGGATACGGTTGAGTTATATAAGGTAGAGAGGAAATTTGAGGTAAAATCAGGAGTTGTTTATAGAGGTGAATTTCTGACATTACGGTCATATTATGACTATGTTGGATATTTCTGGCAGTTGCCGGATTCTTTACCAACGAAGACAAAATCCCATGGTATAAATTTTGAAGTGAGGAGAAAAATTACAGATTTTATAAGCACACAGGCGATTTTCAGTTTTGACAGAACAGAAGGACAGGACCCTTTTTTGTTGCAGAAAGATAAAGTGGCAATATGGTATAATTTAAAGATTATGCCAGGTATAAAGGCAAATTTCAAAGGAGTTAACTTTGAGTTATCGCATTCTTACTGTTACTCAACGGGAGGCTTACGGCGAACACTGGAAGAGACCCAGATAAAGATTACATCGAAGATTAAGAGGATAAATTTGAATTTAAAGGGTAGATACGCAAAATCTTCCCGCCCAGTTTATAAAACACTCGAACTAAGAGCAGATTTGAGAGTAGATTTGACAATTTAATTTTTCTTGACACTCTGGTAATTGAATTAAATAATTTAGTGATTGGATTAGGAGGTGTACCATGTTAAGTATTATCCTGCTAATAAGTTTAGGAGCCGCAGAATTCAAAGTAAAGGATATGGGCGAGTTGAAGGTAGTATGGGAAAGGGAATTTGATTTCCCCAATTATCTTTATGAGATAATAACCGATGAAAAGGGTAACAAAAAACTTGCTGTTGGGAGAGGTGAAGTAAGATTTTATGACAAGTCAGGTAAAGTGATAAAGAAATTCGAAGGAGCAACACAAATAACTAAAAATAAAAAGTTCATTGGACTTTATCGTACTCGAAGCGATGAATCCGGAGAATATGTTTATGAAGGTTGGTTTGATTTAATAGACACTGAAGGAAATTTATTGTGGTCACTGCATTTAGAAAGAGATATACAGGAAGATGTTTATTTAGAGGAACCACCGTGGAAGATAATCCCGTCTCCAAATGGTAAATGGGCAGTAGGATTGCCTGGTGCTTTTGCGCCCTCTGCTATATGGATTTTGTCGTCTAAAGGGATTGTAAAAAAATTGCATCCCTATAAGGATTTACCTTCTTATAAAACGGAGTATGTGTTTTTAGATTTTACTGAAGAAGGGGATTACTGTATCATTTCGCTAGGCGGTTGGTTATTAAAATATGATAGCGAAGGTAAGGAAATTTGGCGAAAAAGACCGGGAATAGAGGAAGGTAAAGTATTTAAAGATTACATAGTGGGCAGAGGAGGAGATATATTAAGAGTATTTGACGCTGATGGGAATTTATTATGGGAAAGGAAACTTTGGCTAGGAAGCGCAGATTTTGCAATAGATGAAAGTGAATCAATATTATGTGTAAATTGGACAGGCAATTCTCCAATGTTGTTTTTATATAATATGTTTTCAGGTGAACTCGTATGGGAGCAATCCTCCAAACGAGGCACAAAGATAAAGTTCTCTCCAAAAATAAAAAAGTTTATTATTATAGGAGGAAGAGGAATAAAATACTTGGATTATCGAAATAAAATTATACAAAAATATTGTTTCCCAGAAAATGTTGGTAAAATTATTTGGATCGAGAATAAAGTTTACGGATTCCCGCGAAGAACAGCAAAAAGTTGGCGTGAAAAAATAAAATCGAGGGAAAAACCTTTTGATAGAATATTTCTTCTGGGAGTACCTTTAAAAAAGGAGGGCAAATGAAGCATTATCTTCTATACATCGTGTTAATGTTTCCTTTTATACTTCTTGGCTATCCATGGCCAATACCTCCCGGAGATAGTGTTTGTCAGATAAACTCCACTCTCGGTGAACCAAGGCCTCCGAATCCGCCCTATTACCGCTTTCATCAGGGTGTTGATATAAATGCTACAAAAGGGACACCTGTAATTTCTGTGAGTAATAACATAGTTGACACTATCATTGATATTTCTCGATGGGAAAATGGAGTATGGGTTGAACAGTATCGTGTAAGAATAGGTGATTTCTCTTATGTGCATATTGATACGATGGATACGATGATTTGGATAGGAAAATATGTCAGCATAGGTGATACCATCGGAAAAATCGCCAGCCTTAAGCATCCTCACCTCCACTTTGAGGAGCTTCGAGGTTTGCGTAATCCTTTGCGTGATGGTGGGTTAGACGATTTTGTTGATAATACTCCGCCTGTGATTGCGGAAGGCAGTATAAGATTCTGGAGGCAAGGAACGGATAGCATGCTTAATCCCAACGATTTATCCGGAAAAGTTGACATAAGGAATAACGCAGATACCGTGGAAATACCTGTAATTATCGACAATGATCCTTCTTGGATATGGTACATTTATTGGATATGGAGGTATGAATTTAGATTAATATTCACTGATGAAATAAATCTTTTTGTTGACACTCTGGTAATTGAATTAAATAATTTAATGATTGGATTAGGAGGTGCACCATGTTAAGTGTTATCCTGCTAATAAGTTTAGGAGCCGCAGAATTCAAGATAAGGGATATGGGCGAGTTGAAGGTAGTATGGGAAAGGGAATTTGATTTTGATGTGCAAGATGCAATAGTGGATTCATTTGGCAATTTAAGAGTGCTTATCGGTAAAGATAAAATTGTATGGTTAGATGTAAAAGGGAAGGAGATAAAAGAATACAAATTTGAGAAGAAGTATCATAAAGTTAGACTGTCTGATAATCGCAAATACATAGGGGTACACGAAATTTGGGCTAAACCCAAGGGATATTTAAATATGGCTGGCATTTTCAAAGTTTTTGATATTAATGGTAACGAATTATGGAGTGTAACAATTGATCCACATCCAGAAGACATGGATATTTATTTAGCGCCAAACGGTGAGTATGCAGTGGGATTACCCATGTTTGAAGAGCCTTTATTTATTCTTGAGAGTAATAAAGTTGAAATAGATAAAGAGCCCCCCACAAAAAATTCGTGGAGAGATATCAGTTTTTCCTCAGATGGTAAATATTTTGTTGTGACTACACTAAGTGGGCGAATAAAATTTTTTGAAAATAAAAATTTAAAATGGAATAAAAAAATAAACTGTCTAATCACGGGGGTGAAGGTATTGGAAGAAGAAATATGCATTGTGTGTATTTCATCTGCGTCTAGAGAAGGGCAAAAAATAATTTTTCTTGATATGTTAGGCAATATTGCAAGTGATTTAAAATTAAAAGGAGGAAAAGGTAGGGTTTATTTCTATTTTAATGACAATATAAAAATTTTAACATTGGCATTTATGACGGGTGAATTTTATTTGATAGATTTAGAAAAACACAATTTAATATATACAAGTAAAATAATAAAAGGTGCTCATTATGTTAAAAAAAGACGATTTTCGTATGCAATTAAAAGCATGCAAGGAGTAGGGAACGATATAATCTTTGTTGGATATTCTTTTGGGAGTCCAAAAAGATACTTTCATATTCTAAACTTTGATAAAAAAATACTTTTTTCGTATGAGATAATTCCCTCTTGCATTCGACTAATGCCGATATCTTCTAATAAATTTATGATTTTGAATTTAGAAAAAAGAAAATATTCGATAATTTCAATTCATAGAGAGGAGGGAAAATGAGCAAAAGAAAAATTATAATTATGCTCTGTTTTGTTTCTTTAGAAGTTTCTGGGTATAAATGGCCTTTTCCTGCAGACACGGTACGCAAGATTAACTCGACATTAGGAGAACCTCGAGGCATGAGAGGTTCTAATCCGCCTTATGTTAGATTTCATAGAGGTATCGATATTGATGCTGATTCAGGAGAAATTGTTATAGCAGTTGATAGCGGGATAGTAACAAAACGAGGGGAAAGGTATTATTCAATAGGAAAATTTACTTATGCTCACATCAAAAGTGTGGTAATCGGAATTGACACTTTTTCGTTAGAAGAAGGTATGTTCATTTCAGCAAACGACACTATTGGTCAAATTGATGCTTATAACCACCTCCACTTTGAGGAGCTTCGGGGTTTGCGTAATCCATTGCGTAAAGGTGGTTTGGATGGTTTTGTTGATTCTACTCCGCCTGTGATTGCGGAAGGCAGTATAAGATTCTGGAGGCAAGGAACGGATAGCATGCTTAATCCCAACGATTTATCCGGAAAAGTTGACATAACTGTTTGCTGTAAGGACTTCAGGGTTGCACCAGGTGGACATATTCCACGAGATTCAGGCATGTGCGGTGTTTATTCGCTGGAATATCAAATTTTAAAATCAAACAGTGTGATTCGCAGATACAAAAATGTGATATTCAACACCATACCTGAGAAAAATTTAATTGACATTGACATAAAAATAATTGAATTAAATAAATCAGTGATTGAATTAGGAGGTGTGATATGTTAATGTTGGTTTTATTTTTGATGGTACCGAAACATGTTAGAGATAGTTTAAAGACATACTGGGAGAATAAACTCGGAGTAAAGATTGAGCAAATGGCGATAGTGGAAGAAAAAGGTAAGCCAGTTGTGAAAGCAGTGGTGACATCCGACGATATAAAATTTTTGGATGAAACAGGCAAGGTGAAAAAGACAGTTTCAAGATGGGGTATGGCATATTTACCGCCGAAAGCATTTCCTTCGCCGCCAAAAGAGAAATACAGAAAAGTAAAAGGTAGAGTGCAGATCACGCATAATGGGAAATATATTGGATTGACTATTCCGCTTGAAATAGGATATGAAGGTATTTTTGGTTCAGAGTTTAAAGTATATACGACAGAAGGAAAAAAATGTTGGAGTATAGAATCGGGAGCAGCTGACATTGATTTATCTCCATCGGGAAGATATGCAGTAGGAATATCTTATGACGAGCATGTGCCTCGGTTATATTTTTTATCTCCTAATAAAGTACAAAAATTAAATATGGAACAGCTTTTAAACCCACCAATCGATTTTCTTGTGGATTTCGTTAGATTCACTCAGGATGGAAGTAAGTTTGCGATATACTGTGGAGGGAGAGTAAACAAAAATGAAGTTACTTATGTGGCTCTATACGATAGTAGCTTTAAATTAATTTTTCAGAAAGTTTTAGAAGGAAGTCCTTATCGTATGAAATTATTTAATAAGAATAATACTCTTTACTTAATGCTAGTACACAAAGATGTTGAAATTATTTTAAATGAAAAAGGAAAAATTATAAAAATATTGAAACCAAAAAGGAGGCGAAAATGAAGCGGCAAATTTTTACATTTCTTGGGATAATATCCCTATCTTCTCTTTATGCCTATGATTGGCCTATTTACCCCTTCTCGAGCCAACATAAAATAACTTCAACTCTTGGAGAGTATAGACCTACTTATGTTGATGCTCAGGGTGACACTCATTCTATGCATTTCCATAAAGGTGTAGATATTGCAGAGCCATACAATACTGCTGTTTATCCTGTTGTGGATGATACAATTGACAAGATAAAACGTCGCTCTATTTACACCAAACGCGGATTTAAATATTACCATATAATACCTAACCCTGATACTTCTATTATAACAATAAATAAACCTATCTATGCAGGTCAAACAATTTTAGGTTGGATTGATGAAGCGAATCATTTGCACTTTGAGGAGCGCAAACCAGGTTGCATTAGACCAATTTATAACCCTCTCCGCTGCAATTCGGATACTGGTTTATATCCATTTGTAGATAATGGAAAACCCGAAATTTTTGCCATTGAATTCCGACAATCTGACTATGGCGATACTGTTTATCGCAAGGATTTATCGGGTGAAATCGATATAGTAGTACATGCAGGTGACCCGAGGGTTGATGAGAATGGCTATCCTTTTGAATGGCCTGCTCATCAGTGCGGGGTTTACAAAATAGGTGTAGAGGTATTGAAAGGCACTACTCCAAAATATCAAAACTGGATAGTATTTGACAATGTGCCCGATAAAGACGCTTTGCCTTTTGTATATGACACTATAAAAAGTGACTGGAGCAAATATTATTATTTCGTTACAAACAAACCATTTAACCCTTACGGAAATTACAATTCCGCATGGAACACAGAATCAATTGATGATGGCAGATATACTTTGCGCATTATTGCAGCAGATATAAGGAATAACGCAGATACCGTGGAAATACCTGTAATTATCGACAATTGGTCTCCTTGGATGCAAGTCATCTACTGGATATGGAAGTATGGTTTTAGGGTGTGGTTTTCCGAGGAAATGGGGCCTTCTGCTTGTGACCCTAATAATTACAGAATCTTTCCATGTGCTTATAAGGGAGAAGTAAAAATTGATACAATAATATTACACATAGATACTGTGAAATACTACATATACACTGACAATGATTCTATATTCTGTGTTGATTTATGGTATGAATATGAGTTTAAATTAGAAACTCCTCTAAAGGATACAGATTATATTTTGATATGCCGAAATGTTTACGACCTTGCTGGTAATGAATGCATTGATACCATTAAGTTTAGAGGCAATCCAAGGATTTTTGAACTATGGGCTTTCAGATTTAAGGAAATTGCAGGTGATGGCGACTTAATACCTGAGCGTGCAGAGTCTCTTTGCATACATGCAGGTATTATAAATAAATCTTCTGAAACCGCTTATGTATCGGGAGAACTCAATGTAGCGGAAGGATATGAAAATTTTATTAAAATAAATGACCAATTTTCCTCTTATTACTACGGAGAGCTCGCTCCTGAGAGCGTGAAATTTAATGTTTCGCCATTTAAAACTTTAATTAGAGATACCTTTCTACCACAAAAGTTAGGATTTAAATTTAAGATTTATAGTAACACGAAATTAGAGCCAGAAAGTATAAAAGTATTCTTGCCGACAAATAGAATAATTTCTTTTGGCAAAATGTCTGTGCCTCTCGCTGAATCCATTATCATAAGACCTGGCTATATAGATGATTACGGTTATGTTTATTTTTTAAAACCTATTTTAAAGAATAATGCGAGTGAAAGGATATCTGGTGTGCTCGCAAATCTATCTGTAGATTCTGGTGACGCAGAAGTAATACCATGGGCTGATAGAGTTATTTACGATACAATAGGAGCAGGTAAAAGTGATACTTGTATTAACTCTTTTTTCATACTCGACTGGGATGGATGGAGTCCCATAATTCTTCATCTCAATGTATGCTATAACCTTCATGATACAACTTTCTGGGAGATGATGAAATTCCGATTAGGAGAAATAGAGGAAGGAGATGAAGAGGAGGAAGGATAAGAAGAGGAGCCTTTCTTTTTAATTTATACATTAGAATTACCTAAGTTCTCTCCGAATTGGGACGGGTATAAGGATACTCTAAAAATTCCTTTATTAACATGGTCCGATTATAGATACCGGTGGGAAGGAAAGAAATTGCGCTTATATTACACTAAGAAACGCTGGTTTACGCCATCCTATAAGTTGACACGAAACTGGATGTCAGATTACTATTATTATCAATTCTATCCTATTACTAATAAGGGAGCGGAACACAGGCGATTTTATCCTGATAAAAAGGTTAAAGTGAAAGATGGCGTATATTTATGTGTTTTAAAACAGCCTGGTAAATGGTGGTGGGAGGGTTATAAAAGAAAAGTGTACGGTCCCGTTAAAGTTAATAACCATTATGGATGGAATTACAGAGAGCTTAAGAAAAGAAGTAAAGGGAAGGATATATATTGGTACCCTGTAATTTTAAAATATAATTATTTTATCGTTAAGATTGACTGCGAAAAACCGACAATTTATGATATTTACTTTACAAAAAACATTATTAGTTTTGATGATAGAGTAGAAATTCATTTTAATGCATCTGAGCAGTGCAGTACTTGGTGCAGGATTTATGATAGCAATGATAATCTTATATTTATCTCAAACACCGCATATGCCAGAGACACATTTTTCACATGGTATGGCAAACGAAATGATGGCTCACAACTACCCGATGGCTTTTACTACATTTACATACACGCATGGGATGAGGCAAATCCTCCCGTTGAAGAATTTGCAGGTGTAGTCCAGATAAACTCACAGGTTCCTTCGCTTCACATAAAATCACCAAAGTGGAATTCTGCTTTTAGGAGTGATAGCACATTGTTTGTCAAAGCAATCTATAAAGACCCGGAGGGCATAATGGCGGGCTCTGAAACTCTTTTCGTGGATGCCACAGTTTACCCCGCCACCACTTACGATACACTACTTATAGCAAATGTTCCTTTGTCGGGTTTCGCAGAAGGCAAACACACTGTAAAAGTAAAAGTATCGGATAATCTAGGTAATGATGTAGATTACAGAGTGCCTTTCTATGTGGATGATACACCACCGGAAATCGAAATCGTAAAACCTTCAAAAGATACCATCGAAACTTTCACCGCAAGAAAGGGAAACTTATCGTTCGTCTTCCATATAAGCGATAATCTTGATTCACTGCTTCCTTCACCAAAAGATAATGCGATTTACATAAAAATTAAAGATTCAACAGGAAATATTATAAGAACAGATGTCTTAAAGAGATGTTATTACAATCTTGCACAATGGTATCTGTGGGATTTCAAAGATAATACGGGGAATAAAATTTTGAATGGTAGGTTCTGGCTTATAGCAAGCATTAAGGATAAAGCGGGTAATATGGCGAAGGATTCAGTAGAATTCAAGTTAGATTCAGAGCCACCTCATATTACAATTGTGCAAACACTGGAACCTAATCCGTTTACATCAAAAGATACCGTGATGAGAATATTATTTACAACAAATGAAGATGTGAAATTTATTGCAAAATTCACAGATAAAGATAGCATAACCTATACTTACACAGTTCCTTTGAAAAATTATCCACCAACTATTTGCACATTATATCTCAAAAAAGGCTTCTGGGGATATCTGCCAGACCAGCTTTATAAACTTACGCTTTATGCAGAAGACAAAGTGGGGAATGATACCGCAATATCTTCAGATATTGTACTCGGCACAGATTATTTAAGGGTTGATAGAACTTCTCCCCAAGTCGTATCATCTGCATGCGTGCCTTACATAACAGATGAAACAGGCTTAACGGAATTGAGAATAACATTGTCAGAAAGTAAAGATTACATTGAAAATAGAGCAACAGATTCGATTATTGTGATACATAAAGGTGAAGTTCTTTTTAGAGAAACTGCAACCCCAGGTAGCACATCTTTGACAATTTATAAGGAAATAAAAATTGATACCACGAGAGTAGGTCCTAAAGAAGTTGAAATAGTTGTAAAAGATACATGGGGAAATGTTGATACTGCGATTGCACAGGTCTGCTACATGAGCCTCGGTACATATATTGCAAAGCCAGAAGAAGGTGATACATGTGCGAAAGGATGCGTGATGATATACGGAGTGGCAACAGACCCACAGATAAATGCAGTTCCATTTACTTATTTTGAGTTGAAATGGAAAAGAAAAAGTGAGTCATCATGGCATGCAGAAAGTATTTGGGTAATACCTGCATTGCGTGATACAGCGTATCCCAATAGAGGACTAAAAGAAGTTGGTAGTGAGAATTTACTTGGGTATTTCAAATGTGACACAGGGAGATATCAAATTATGCTTGCATCATACGAGGAAGATTCATCCTGTCTTGCAGATACCGTAGAAATTTATGTAAAAGATACATTGTTACCGCAGATTTACATTGATACTTTGTTTGTGGAATTAATCGATGAAGATGGAGACAATGAATTTTCGCCCGGCATCGATGAAATAAAAATAGTTTTCAGAATGGGAGGAGCATTTTGTGATGCTGATATTGATGTCATTGACTGGAGAGGGCTTTCGGTATGGCATCAAAGTGAAGAAAATCTGTTACCATATAAATATTACACAATTTACTGGGATGGGAGAAAAGAATTTGGCTTTGTAACAGGTGGTAATTATACAATAAGACTCACAGCTTATGGAAAAGCTAATGTCGATGTGAAAGAGATATTAATAAATGTAAAGTCGAATTTAAAGATTACGAAATCGGAAGTAAATCCGCAGGAATTTTCACCTATGGACACTTCTTTAGAATTTAATGTTGTTACATTTTCATTTAAAGTGAATCAGGATGCACATGTAGATGTGTGGATAGAAAAAGATGGAGATACCATAATAAAATTGCTTCAAAATAAAGATTATTATGGCGATTTAGAAGGGGAAGTTAGCTGGGATGGAGTTTATGGTGGTGCTATTGCAGATACAGGCGAATATTGGTTTAAGATAAGGGCTATACCATGGAACTATTGTGATACAGCATGGGATAGTGCGAGTTTCAGGGTAATACCAGCAATACCTATTGTAGAAGGTGATTTTTACATCCCAGATGAATACATAACAGGCTATTTACATGGAAATCCGGTTTACGATGCTGACCCGGAATTTAAATGGTATGCGACCGCAGAGGGAGAGTATTATCCGCCACAGCAATTTAAAATAGAAGATACAATTAAAGGATATAAATGGAGAAATATAAAATGGAGCGTTGCGATAAAAGCGCAGGAACTGTGGTATGGTTTAAAAAATACAATGAAAAAAGCAGGCACCAGAACTGTAAATGGAGGAACTAACCCATTTGATGCTGCTGATGTGGATGAAAGTGAATGGCGATATTTTACTCCTCATAGTGATAGAGTTATTTGTAGAATAAAAGGATACATAGGAAATAGTGGAGATATAACATGGTGGTTAAAGAAAGTTTCTAATGATCAAATTATTTACTACGGGCATAAAGATGGAGATATCACCAGCTATGAAGATTATTACAACATTATTGATACAATAAATGTTGATTCAGGAGAAGTTTATAAATTCAAAACACGAGCAGCTGCAAGCACAGGAACTGCACGATGTTCGATGTTTGTGTATTATAAGAAGCTTGACCCTCGTTTAAGCGAATATTTTAAAGGAATTGAAGGGAGCCTATCTTATTCGGGCTCTTCTACTAGTGTGAGAAATTGCTTTATTACTGAAAACGAAACGGTTTTTTGCTCGTACATAGGACTCAATGCAATAGCATATATTTCAGATATGTATGATAACATTGTATGGTCTAAAACACTTGTATGGAGATGGAAAAAAGATACATTAATTTTAACGCCCGGTCAACAATATAAATTTTTCATATCTGCAAAATGGCCTGCAGGGGGCGGATGCTTACTTATTTCTTCTAAAAGAAAATGGTATAATGATACCATAGCTGGAAATCAACAATCTTTCACAAAAATCGAAGAATTTGAAACATATCCTTTTACGCCTGTACATGGCGGAAGAATGACACCCCAATATAAATATTTTGCACGAATTGACAATATCATCGATTCATCATGCTGGCTTGATACAACGGTAACTTATTGGGAGACTACAATTAATGGAGTAACAGTCAGATTTTATTCTTCGGGCAATGTTGAAGCAAAGTGTGACCCTGATAGTCCTCATTCAAAATGGCAATGCGTTGCTCAATACGATAGTATAATAATGCCAAATATAAATGGCAATTACAACCCTGTAAAAATTTACTGGCGTCAAATGTGTTCCATTCCTGATAGTGTGGTGCCTCATGGATTTTCTTTCTCAAAGCCTATAGTAAAGCAAAATTCTCAATATGTCGATGCTTATCTTTCTTACGATATAGACACCTGCATAATTTGCACTGTTAAAAACTGGAATCCCGCATGGACAATGAATAAAGACCCTTACACACACCATATCGGCTGGCTAAAAGAGAAATTTACAGATAAAACAAAAGGCTTTAGAAAACATGGATTAAGTGACAAAATTTTATTCAGAGAAGGATATAATAAAACAGTTTCTGCAGGAGGTAAAGATGTAAAAGCTACTTTCTGGGATTGCGGAAATGAGCCAAATCCGTATCTCAAAATAACTGAATGGAATGTGAAAATTCATGATATCACTGGCAAACCACATAAAGATTTGCGATTGATATCCAGATATTCAGAAGATACTTTAATTAACATTAATGCAGAAAATCTCGGTCAAAATCTTTTTGATTATTTCAAAGTAGAGCACTTCTTAGATACTTCTTTGCCTTATGCCTTAATACCTATTTGTGGCTCGGCATCAGGATATGGATATAAAATGTATGCCTTCAATAACGGAAAAATATTTGAATTAACAGAAAATATAATGCATCCAAAATCGGGAGAACTTGCTTACCTCGATGCAACGAAAGTATGCGGTAAAACAACAATAATTATGGACTTATATGAACCAGTGCAACAAAACATAAAGCAAGGGGTTAATCCTGTTCAAGAATTTGTAGGACCTGTTCTACGAAAAGTAAAAGATTTTTACATCGGAGACATAGTGACATCAGAAGGAGGACTTGCGAATACACCTTATTACAGGGCTCAGCTAAATATAGCGTCAAATGCAATAGATGACACAATAATTAGACTAAGGAGAGTAAAACCAGAGATTGTCTTTACAGATACTTACAGCATGTATATTTCTGACCCTGTAATTCAAATCTTGCCAGCTGAAATCAAATTCAATATTTTGCCGACACTCACTTATAAATACACTGCTGAAGAAGTTGATTATTACGGCATCGACCCGAATGACCTTAAAATTTATGCAATAACAAAAGAAGGAAAACCTGTGCCATTAACACCAGGTTCCCCCGTATTTCAAGATAGTATTTATACTTTAACAACGAGATACAGTACAGTTTCGCCAATGTTAATTAGTGGACCTGAACTTCCTCCAGAAGATTCTATTCCTCCGGAAGACTCCATAATTTTTGGTGACTTACCTGCGAAACATTTTGCAATAATGGAAAAAGATGAAGTCGATACTTTGCGTCCCGTAATCTACAAATGCTATGACACAAAGGAAGAATCGATAACGATAAAAGGGCACTGGAGACCAATGGATACCCTTTTACTTGTCATAACCGACCCAGCTACAAATATTTACGAGGCATTAAAAGCAGTAGCATCCCAAAAAGTATCTAAAACATTTACTTTATCTTCAACTTCGTTTAACATAAATGAACCTGACTTTCAGTCAGATAATTCTATTCCCAGTTCAAATATTATCGCAGAGACTGTAAGTGTAGTTACCGATGCTTATGGATATTTTGCCAAAAAGGTAAAGTTATTCAAAGGAAAAAATATAATTTTTGCCGGAAATGCTCATGCACTGCGACACGGTGTAAGGGTTATGAAAGGAATAGAATCGCCTTTTGAAGGTGAAGGCATAAGAAATTGCGTTGTAGGAATAGCAAAAGTTACCTACGATAATTCTCCACCTCTAATTTGGATAAACAAAAATGTTGTAATAGTAAATGCCAATAAGAATGATACGCTCAAAGTTCACTTAAATGAAGCAGGAAAAATTTATTACTTGAGATTTAATTCATTCGGTGACATTGAGCAATCAGATTTATTTAATATTTCAACGGAAGAAACTTTGTTTATTCCTATAAATGCTCCAGATGGAATATATCTCTTCCAGATATATGCTTATGATAAAGTGGGTAATCGTTCGGATACGACAGGCTACTGGCTGGTGGATAGGGTGCCTCCTCAAATAACTGCTTATGCAGAACCCACTACTTTTATGCCTTCAACAGGAGAAGAAACCTATATCCATTTCACTTTATCCGAATCATGTAAAATTGTAGAAATTATGATTGAGAACCCGATAGGAGCAGGTGTTTATCATAAATCTTATTTTGATCTAAAAGAAGGCAGCTATACCGAAATCTGGGATGGTAAAGATTTTTCTGGAAAGGTTTTACCAGCAGGGATTTACATGTGCCACATTACAGCCAGGGATTATGCAGAAAATTATCAAACAATTGCATTCTCAATTGAAATAATAGAAGATACTGTTCCACCTGTTACGGAGATATCCATTGGCACACCAAATTACGGCTCACCACCTTATATAGACTCTACGACTCAAATAACAATTTCCGCATGGGATGATAAAAGCGGAGTTGATACAACATACTACAAGATAAATGGCATAACTCATGCACTTACCACTGATTTGTTGCCTTATTCCTTCAAATTACAATATCCTGATGGGGAATACACAATTTATTACAATAGCGTTGATAGAGCGAAAAACAGAGAAGATATAAAATCACAAATTGTAAGGATTGACAATACTTCTCCTGTTGCACAAATCACAATAACCTTGCCAAAATATGTAAGCGATAAAATGTGGATTACTTCTCAAACAGATATTATCATGAAAGCGGAAGACCTCATTATAAATGGAATTGCAAGCGGTGTAAAAGAAATTAATTACGAAGTTTATTATAATACGACAAAGATTGATGCTGATTCAACATTTTCTGATAGCATTGTTTATAACATTATTGCAAGGAAAGACGGCAAGTATTCAATAATTTGTTGGACTTTCGACAATCTCGGACATAGAAGTTTAACCATTGATACCATTGTTTACCTCGACAATACACCACCCTCTTCACATCTTACTTTCGAGCCACCTACTATTTTGATTGATGGTAAAAGATTTGTGACTTCTAATTCATTGATTATGATTTTCTCAATAGATGAAGGCTGTGGAGTGAAAAGCAGATACTACAACTTTGCAGGATACTGGGTAGAGGGAGGAGAATTCACTCTGCCATCGGAGGGAATTTACAATGTAAAATACTATGCTGTGGATAATCTTGGAAATACGGAAAGAACCGAATTCCAGACAATTTATGTTGATAATACATCGCCTGTGTCAAATATTGAAATAGGAGAACCACGATATGAAGCAGAAAATATGATATTTGTGCGTTCAGAGACACCTTTAAAAATATCGGCGATTGACCCTGTTTCTGCAGGTGTAGCATCAGGAGTTAAAGAAATAATTTATAAAGTGGATGAAAATAAATGGCAATCTGTTAGTGATACCCAAATTGTGTTTACACTTGCTGATTTCGGCTTGCAAGGAGAAGATGGACTACACACAATCTACCATTATGCAAAAGATAATGTCCTGAATACAGAAGATGTAAATCAAAAAGAAGTTATAATCGATGAAACACCGCCTCAAACACAAATCACATTCGGTGAACCAAAATATCAGGATGAAGAAGGCAAGCTGTGGCTAACATCAAGCACTAAAATAACACTTAAAGCACAAGACCCAGTGATAAGTTATGCATCAAGCGGAGTAAAAGAAATTCACTACATGATAAATGGTTTGGAAAATGTAATTTTAGGCGATAGCGTGGCATTCACAATAACAGGAGAAGATGGAGAATATCAGATTGAATACTGGGCAATTGATAACATTGGAAATGAAGAAGGACACAAAATAATCACGGTTTACCTCGATAACACACCACCTGTAAGCCAACTGACAATCGGTGAACCCAGATACAGCTACAATCCAATGTACATTACATCACATACGGATTTAACTCTCACAATAACGGACGAAGGATGCGGAGTAGATACTGGCTACTGGTGGTGCGATGCATCACAAAAGAGGATTTATGTTGCAGAGACAACATTCACACTCGCTGAATGGGGTGAAGGCTTGCATACACTTTACTACTATGGAGTTGATAAACTCGGTAATCGTGAAGAAACAAAGGAAAAATCACTAGCAGTGGATGATACACCGCCTGTTTCTGAACTGATAACTGGCACACCTTCTTATAGCTATGGTGATTCAACTATTATCACATCGCATACTGATTTCACATTGCGAGCAGAAGACCCATTATCCGCAGATGTTGCATCGGGCGTGCAAAAGATAGTTTATAGAGTGGATTCCATGCCATGGCAGGAGATACCGGATACTCACTTTGTATTCACTCTGGAAGATTGGGGCTTGCAGGGACAGGATGGCATACACACAATCTCCCATTATGCGGTTGACAATGTGGAAAACACAGAAGATGTAAAATCCCATGAATTTATACTGGATGATACACAGCCTGAATGTTTTATAATCTCACCAACAGAGTCCTGCATGGTAAACCAAAATGTGCCGGTTTATGGAAGGGTAAGTGATGTTCACTTTGCATGGTGGAAATTAGAGTATGGAGAGGGAATTTCACCATCCGACTGGATAATCATCTCCGAGGGCAAAAGTCAGATGATAGACACAATCCTTGGCTGGTTCAATGCAAAAGATTTATCCGACGGAATTTATGTTTTGAGATTAACAGCACAGGATGTTGTGTTAAACACTTCTGAATTTCGAAGGATAATCTTTCGCTGTGAGCCACAATTTGACCTCGCAATAACAGGTCTGCATAAACCTGAAGGTGTGCACATTTTACCAGATGGAAACTCATGGATTTATGTAGCAGACAGAAACAATAAGAGGATTGCATACTTTGATTACTGGGGTAATTTTGTTGGAGAAATAACAGGTTTGCATCATCCAAATGCTGTAAGGTTCAATGGAGAAATAATTTATACGACATTGTGGTGGGGTCATACGCATCTTACTGTGCTTGGATTTGATTTGTCAGGAAATGAAGTTTATTCAGCAACGGGACTAAATCATCCAAAAGGTATAAACTTTTATGGCGATTACATAGTTGTAGCAGAAAGAAATTGGGATAGGCTAACATTCCTTGATGATTCTGCAAACATTGTATTTACGATTCCTGCACATAAATGTGAAGGAGTTGGAGTTGACAGCCCTTACATTTTCACATGCCTTGCCTGCAGTGGCAAAGTTGTTAAATACTATGTGAACTTATTTGATACGGCATTCAGGGTTATGGAAATAGAGAATTTTGATTATCCCGCAGATGTTGAAATCTCAAGACATAAGAATATATGGATTTGCGAAAGGAATGCGGATAGAATTGTTATGTGCGATAGATTTGGAAACAGGTTACTGATATTTGGAGAATTTGGAAAAGAACCGGGGCGATTCAACAAACCCTGTGGCATTTCGCTTTGCTATGAAGGTGATGTTGTAAAAGAGATTTATGTAGCAGACAGAAACAATGACAGGGTTCAGCGCTTCAAATTACCTGAATTTGGAGCTGTAAAAATGCCGATTTCTATATTCACAGTGGATGAGCCTTTGAATGTTGAAGTTGCGAGTTATCCAAATCCATTCAATCCATTGAGAAATACAGCCAAAATAGCGGTGAAGGTGAATAAGCCAGCAGAGGTGAAAGTTAAGATTTATACACTTGCAGGCAATCTCATATGGAGCGAGGAAATACCCGTATTAAGTGGCAGGCTGGATATTACATGGGATGGCAGGAACTTTGCTGGCGACATCGTGCTCAATGGAGTTTACATCTGTAAAGTGATAGCGAAGACAGAGGAGGAAAGTGCAGAATCAATCTGGAAGATAGCGGTTATAAAGTAAGGAGGTGATATGTTATTGATATTTTTGATAGCATGGGGAACAAATTTTGATTATTTGAATGTGGGGACAGGAGCAAGACCTTCGGCACTCGGCAATGCATTCTGTGCACTTTATGATGTAAACTCCGTAATCTTCAATCCATCCGCATTAACTCAACTTTATCACGGAGAAATACTTTACATGCATACAGAGCTTCCTGCACAGACAAAATATGATTATATCGCTATCTGTAAAAGATTTAGAAATATACCAATGGGATTTGGGCTAATAAGGGTAAGCACGGAATGGCAACAAACTACATCAGGCGATACTTTACCGGGAACGAACTACCCAGAAATTGTCTATCTCGGCACTGCGAAATTTTTGACAGAAGAATACAATTTAAGTATTGGACATAAAATAAAAGATTTTTCTGCAGGTATAACCCTTAAATTTTACAGAATGGAGTTGCACAGGTCAAAAGGCTTTGGAGCTGGTTTTAACTTTGGCATTTTCTATTCTGCGCCAAAAATACATTTACCTGCTTCTGCTTTGCGAATTTATACAGGAATAAGAATTTCTGACATTTTCACAAGGATAAAGTGGAACACAGGATATACGGATAAACTCAAACCTTCTGCAGATGTGGGATTAGCTCTCTCTTACTGGAAAGGATACGATGTGTTGATTTTGTCATTGCAGACATCGAGGATACTTTCTTCAGGTTATCCCTTTACATTTCACACTGGCATCGAGTGGAGCATGATTAAAGAAGCGAAGTTGAGATTTGGACTCGATAATGGCAAATTTACCTGCGGTCTTGGGCTTAATTACAGGAATTTCGGCATAAATTATGCTTACTCAACGCATCCAGAACTCAAAAACACTCACAAACTCGACTTTTCATTTAAATTTAAATGAGAAAGTTAAATGATGCCGGGAGACGCATTTTATATTTGGGTCCCAGAGCTCTTTTGGCATTTTTCTCCCGGCCCCATTTTTATATTATCACATTTTTGAAAAAGTCAAGATATAATTTGGGGTTTAAAAATAAAAGAGCTTTTTATATTGCTTCTTATTAAAAAATCTCCCTTGACAAAAATATTTTCTGAGATAAAATAACGATGAACATGGAGTTATGGTCAGAAATATTGAAAGGAAAAGGAAAACTCTCTCTTAATCATCGACAACGGAGCATAGAATTTGAAATAGAGCAACTTTTTAACGGGCAACTTACAATACGAATGAAAGACTTAGAGTCAAAGGACATGGATAATTTTATGTTATATTTAGCCAACTTGCTCAATAAAAAAGTTCTATTTACTGGAGAAACAGAAGAAGGTGGACCTTTCTCGGGTTCTTTGAAATTCGAACGATTCATTTATAAAAGAGATAATTTTGTTTGTGTACCGGCTACATTCATTGAATTGAAATGGAAAGACGGTGATAAATTTAATAAAATCATTTATGACCTAATTATTAACACATGGTTACCCTCAATTGAATTGCCAATAGAAGGGCTAAAATGTCAAATTTATCCGGTTAAAGAGTTAATAGATCCATCATTAAGAGACTTTTTACCTGATTTATTCCCACAAGTAACAAATTGCATACAATTTTTTGATATTCCAAATAATAAAAATATTGAAAAAAAGACTGACAAGGTTATAGAGAACATTTTACCCCTCATTAGAGTCTATTACGGTTATAATGTTGTTTGGAGCCGAAAGACATACTTAGACGAAAAAAATCAAATCAAAAATAATATTCAAAAATTGTGTTCCTTATAGTCGGCCAGAATATCCTTACTATAATAGCAATCCACTTTATTTAGAGAATATTTAAACCAAGCATATCCGGCCTACATAAAAATGCCTTCAGATGAAGGTAAACAATTTCTACATGCGCTGCATTATTTTTTAAAAAGCCAAAGTGAAATTAACTCTTTGCATCGATTAATTTTTATCATCTTATCTCTCGAAATATTGTCAAAGGGACTTTGCGAAAACTGCAAGGGCAAACAGCCAGGAGATAAAGGGAATTTCTGTAAGACTTGTTTAAAATTATTAATGGAAAAATATAAAATTGACTATAAAAAATATCGGTGCTTCAAAGAGCGAAATATACAAGTAATTCACAGTATCCGTGGTTCTCTCCTTCACTGGGGAGAGTTAGATAGAAAGGCACTCGGCGACCAGTGTGACGAATTACAGCTATTTTTCACCTTAAGGAATATAATCTTAGAAATCTTCTTGAAAAAACTACGGTTTTCTTACACAGAAAATTTCCTAAAAAGAGTAATAAGTGGTATTTGAAAGAAATTCCTTTTGCCCCCTATGTAGAGGTCAGATTAAAATGTTTGTCGATTTTACAAAATCAACAGAGTATTTCAGAGAAAAGAAAAACTATACAGGGTTCATAATATTTAACAGTTAAATAATGCTATTAAAGACCTTTCTTAGACTTTACTTTGAAAATAATGCCCAATTTTTAGGACATACGGGGGATGGTGCTTGTGTACTCATAGAAAACAACTGGGTACAGATAAAAAAAGATTGTATGATATTACTTTATATGGCCGAAAAATTAAAAAAGTATGCTGTAGAGAAAAGGTTAATATATGTAACAGATGCTAACTTCTCTTTGATTCATATAGGCATTGCTTATGGAAAATGATATTTAATTCGTTTTGGAGCAGAGAAACAATTTATTTCATTAGTTACATGGAAAGCGGCTGATAATTGTAAGAAATTGCCACTCTTTATGAACAATTAAGTGAAGGTGTCTTTAAATTCCGTAGTTTGGAACTTAAAAGTTGCAATTGACACACTTTACACTTCATTGTGCTCATTTGTGATTATCATCTGAACTTTCCTGCTAATGATTTCTCCCAATTTCATTTTAAGACTATAAACTCAAGCCATTCTATTTTTCACCAAATTATTCAGTCAATTATAGCAAACTTTTGAAATTTGTCAAGCTGTTGGGTCAGTATCATGCTTTATTCTTAATAAGAAGAATGTTCCCACCTAAATAATGGCGTAATCTTTTGCGGTTGAATATGATGATAGAGATAATGAAAAGGATTAAACTTCCGATTGTGAGGAAAGTAATCAGACGCAGCTGTGAAAAGGGATTTTCGCCCATTGTTAGCGATACTTTTAGTAAAACGGAGAGATGACGCCATGGTAAAAGGTCAAGTATTTCAAAATTTTGTCCAAAGAAATCCTTAAATAGTACGGGTGATTTCATCCAGTAAAATACTCCCGATGCAAAAGAAACAGGTATCCCTATGACATTTGATAAAGCAACAGCACCATTTGTTGTCTTTACAAAGGAAGAAATCAATAATCCAATAGAGCCCATACCAATCCCACCAATCAGGATAAAAGGCAAAACAGCAAAAACATTGCCTTGCGGATGATAACCAAATAATCTCGCAGTAAAATACATAATGAAAAATTGTAAAAGTGAAATTAATAAAGCAGAAAATAGGTGTCCAGCAAGAAAATCAAAGGATGTTATCTTTGTGAGACGCAAAAGCTTTATGTGACCCTTTTCGTAATACGAAGTTATGCCCGATGCAACACTTGAAATTAGCATTAATAAGCCGAAGATGAACATCCCCGGAATTACAAAATCATAAGTTGTAAATTTTGATGGACTGATTGATTTTACCTTTACAAACTCTTTTTGTTCAATTTTGCCTTTTTTCATGAATTCATCAAATTTTTCAAGAATCCCGTTCATTATCTGTGAAAGAATGGCAAAGTCAAACGCCCCCTGTAAACCTGTAAGAATAGGATTGGATTTTGGAAAATCGGAAGGTATCTCAATAATCCCCGAAATTTTGCCATATTTCAAATCCTGAATTATTTTTTCATCAATACTATCCTTTAAAATAACATCAAACATATTTTTGCCACTCGGATATTTTAATTTGTTTTTCAACACATCTATTAAAATTTTTGAATAAAAACTTTTTTGCTTATCAATTATCACGATTTTAAAAGTTCTTTCAGGTGAATAAGTTCCCCCTTTGAAAATGAAAGAAAAAATTACGATAAAAATGAGTGGAAAGAAAAGCGAGAAAAACATTGCTTCTCTTGACCTTATCCATTCTTTAAAATTGCTTATGAAAATTGCATAGGTTTTCATTCTCTTAATTCTCTTCCTGTGAGCTTCAAAAATACATCTTCAAGGTTTTTTGCAGAATATTTCTTTATGAGTTCTTCGGGTGTTCCTTCTTCAATCAGTTTACCATAATCGAGTATTCCCACTGTATCTGCGACTGATTGCGCTTCTTCCATCAAATGAGTTGTTAAAAGAATTGCTTTTCCTTCTTTTACTTTTTCTTTTATGAAGTCCCATAAAAAATGGCGTGATTGTGGGTCGAGACCGAGAGAGGGTTCATCAAGAAGCAAAAGGGGAGGGTCAGATAAAAAAGCCATAGCAAGCTGTAATCTGCGCCGTAAACCCCCGGATAAATGTTTTGCACGGGTTTTACGCTTATCATATAAATTCAGGCGGTTTAACAAAAAATGCACTCTTTCTTTTAATTCATCTTTTGGAATTTCATAAAGTGTTCCAATTAAAAATAAGTGCTCCTCGCAATTTAATTCTTCCCATAGAATAGTTTCCTGTGGCTCAAATCCTATTTTTGTCAGTAAATCTTTTCTCTGTGGTGTTAAAATTTCGCCATCAAAATAGATTTTGCCTTTGTCTGGTTTTAAAAATCCGAGCACATTGTTTATGAGGGTTGTTTTACCAGCACCATTTGGACCAAGCAGTGCATAAACTTTTCCTCTTTCAATTGTGAGAGAAACTCCTTTCAACGCATAAACTTCTGGTTTTTTATAGGTGAAATGCAAATTTTCAATTTTGAGCATCGTGTTATTATAATTTTGATATTTGAATGTCAAGAAAAAGGTTGACATTTTTGTAAAATGATTATAATAAAGGATGAGCCCCTGTAGCTCAGTTGGATAGAGCACCGGTTTCCTAAACCGGGGGTCGTGGGTTCGAGTCCCGCCAGGGGCATTTTTGGTGCGCAAATTAATAGAAAAGGCAAAGGAAGTGGCTAAAAACGCATATTCTCCCTATTCCGGGATAAAAGTAGGTTCAGCTCTGCTTACGAAATCGGGCAAAATATTTACAGGATGTAATGTTGAAAATGTATCTTATTCCCTTACTGTTTGTGCAGAAAGAGTCGCAATTTTGAAAGCCGTATCCGAAGGCGAAAAAGAATTTGAAAAAATTGTAATTTATTCGGATAAGATGATGTATCCTTGTGGCGCTTGTTTGCAGGTTATGGCAGAATTCAATCCTGATATGGAAATAATAATCGTGGATAAAAAAGAAAATATCAAAAAATATAGTTTGAAGGAGATTTTGAGATTTCCTTTTAAATTGTAGTTATCCGCATTAATCTTTGTTGGGAATGAGGCATAAAAATTTTAATATCTTTTCTCCTGTATTCTTAAACTGGTGTTCTTTATTTTCCGGTACAAATGCAAAAACTCCCGGTTTCAAATCATACTCTTTACCTTCAAGGAGCAGTTTTCCTTCACCTTCCAGTATGAAAACTTCATGTTCGTAGTCGTGCTTGTGACAGGGTGTGTAGCCTCCTAGTTTCACTTCAAATAATCTCATTGCGAAGTTCCTTGCACCATCTTCTTTGGTGATGAGCCATCTCACTTTTACATCTCTGGCTCCTTCCTGCACAACATCCAGAGCCTTTACTTCTTCAAAATGTTTCACCTTCATTTTAACCTCCCTTTCACATCTATAATGATAATTAAAAAATAGGATTGTCAATTTTTAATGCGAGGCGTAGCCGAGCCCATTACATAATGGGTTGATATGTCAGCCCATTACGGGGATGTGGTTATAGCAGGGGTTGTGGCTTTATCTGCTGTCTGCGTATTTTAGCTGAAGGAGTGGGCTGACTTAATCGGGAAGGTGGGGACAGCGGAGGCGGGGCTAATAATTTTAATAAAAATTGTTGACATTCCTGAAAAATTAATAAAATAATAGATGCTTGATAAGATTGAGATAGGGGGTAGGGAATTACAGATAGAGATAAACAAAGTTGCTGGTAATGCTGATGGTTCCTGTCTTTTGCGTTATGGTGATACGATTGTGCTTGTTACGGCATGTAGAGGTCAAAGAGAAGAATCCCACATCGTTCCTTTGATTTGTGATTACAGGGAGAAAAGGGATGCTGCTGGTAAAATTCCAGGCGGATTTTTCAAAAGAGAAGGCAAGCCCACAGATAAAGAGGTTTTAAGTGCAAGGTTGATCGACCGCCCAATCCGTCCTTTATTTCCCCCGGATTTCAGGGACAGTATCCATATTGTTGGTAATGTTTTATCTTTTGATCAGGAAAATGATGCGGATGTGCTTGCGATAAATGGTGCGTCAATTTCGCTTTTATCGGGCGGTATTCCTTTTGAAGGACCTGTTGGAGCTGTAAGAATAGGCTTAATAGGTGGAGAATTTGTTATAAATCCAACATATTCTGAACTTGAAGAAAGCAAGTTAAATATGGTTGTTGCGGGTACCGTAAAAGGAATAACAATGATAGAAGCATCTGCAAAAGAGGTTCCCGAAAAGGATATTATAAAAGCTCTTGAAATCGCAGAAAAGGAGATAAAAAGAATTTGTGAGTGGCAGGAGAAATTCAAAAAAGAAAGTAATTACGAACCTTTAAAGCCCTCGGATGAATTAAAAGAACTTTTAAGAAAAGATTATTTTGATAAGTTAAAAGAACTTGCAGAAATTAAAGATAGGAAAGAAAGGAAGTTAAAAGTGCAGGAGATAGAACAGGAGGCAAAAGAGAAATTTAAAGAGCAATACAGCGAAATCGAAATAGATATGGTATTTGAAGAGATGAAGAAAGAAATTGTGAGGGATATGATATTGAAAAGTGGTGTGCGTCTTGATGGCAGAGGACCTGCGGATATGCGTCCAATAACATGTGAAGTTGGACTTTTGCCCCGTGCTCATGGCTCTGCATTGTTTACAAGGGGTGAGACACAAAGTTTGTGCACAACAACACTCGGAACAAAAGAAGACGAACAAAAACTGGATGAATTATTTGAAGAAGAAACATGGAAAAGTTTTATGTTGCATTATAACTTTTTGCCTTTTTCAACAGGAGATACAAAACCTTTAAGAGCGCCTTCGCGTCGGGAAATAGGGCATGGTTTTCTTGCAGAAAGGGCACTTGAAGCGGTTATCCCATCTCCCGATGACTTCCCATACACCATAAGAGTTGTTTCCGATATTTTATCTTCAAATGGCTCATCTTCTATGGCTACTGTTTGCAGTGCATCTATGTCTTTGATGGATGCAGGCGTGCCCATAAAAACCCATGTGGCAGGTGTTGCAATGGGACTTGTTGATGAAATCGTGCTTACAGATATTATTGGTGAGGAAGACCATTATGGTGATATGGATTTCAAGATAGCAGGGACAAAAGATGGCATCACAGCAATTCAACTCGATATAAAGAAAAAAGGTTTATCACTTGACTTACTTGCAAAAGCAATAGAGCAATCACGCGAAGCTCGTATGAAGACGCTTGATTATTTGTTTGGCACGATTAAAAAACCTCGCTCCATATCGCAGTATGCACCAAAGCTCGTTGTGGTGCCCGTACCACCAGAAAGGGCAGCAATGGTGGTGGGACCCGGTGGAAAAGTCGTTAGAGAGATAAAAGAGAGAACAGGTGCAGATGTATTTGTTGACTTTAATGAGTCAAAAGTGTATATAAAGGCGCAGACAGAATCATCTGCTCAAAGAGCTGCCGAAATTGTAAGAAATATAGTTGAAGATGTAGAAATTGGCAAAATTTACATAGGTAGGGTGACGCGTATTTTGCCTTACGGAGCGATAGTAGAGATAGCACCGGGAAAAGAAGGAATGATACATATCTCCCAGCTTGATAAGAGAAGAGTAAGAAGGGTAGAAGATGTTTTAAAAGTAGGTGATGAGGTAGCGTGTAAGGTTATAGATGTTGACCCACTTGGTCGTCCCATTCTGTCGAGAAAAGCTCTCTTACACTGATGGCAGAATACAAAAAAGTTACTCTCCCAAATGGAGTTAGATTTATTGCAGAAGAATTAAAAGAGTTTCACTCTGTAGCAATAGGTATCTGTGCATTAATTGGCTCAAGATATGAAACGGATTCAGAAAATGGCTTATCACATTTTATAGAACATATGATGTTTAAAGGAACGAAAAATAGGACAGCTAGGCAAATAGCACTTGAAATAGATGCACTCGGAGGTATGCTTAATGCATCGACAACTAAAGAATATACTTATTTTTATACAAAAGTGGTGCACCAAAATCAAACAAAAGCATTTGAGCTATTGGTAGATATTTTGCAGAATCCATCTTTTCCGCAAAGTGCTTTTAAAGTGGAGAAAAATGTAGTTTTACAGGAGATAAAAAATGCAGAAGATACTCCCGATGACCTCGTTTTCTTCGAGTTAGCAAAGGCACTTTTTAATGGGCATCCACTTTCCAATCCAGTATTGGGCACAAAAGAGAATGTACAGAAGTTTAAGAGGGAAGATTTAGTAAAATTTTATGAAGAAAATTATACTCTTGATAATCTAATAATATCTGCAGCTGGCAGGATAAATTATGATGCACTTCTGGATATAGCGAGCAAAATAAATCTTAAACCGAAGAAAAAAGAGAGGGAAGAGCTACCTTTACCTGTTGAGACTGAAAAATTAAGGGTAAAGCGAATGAAAGGTTTAAAGCAGGTTTATATCGCTATGGCGACGCGCACATTTCCCTATGTTGATGAAAGGAAATATCCACTAATGGTGCTCGGCACTCTATTTGGAGGCGGTATGGGTTCGCGTCTCTTTCAGCGTTTAAGAGAAAAAGAAGGGCTTGTGTATCTCGTGGCATCTTTCCCTGATTTCTTCAAAGATACAGGAGTATTCGGGATTTATTTTGTCACTTCGAAAAATTTGATAAAAAAGGCATTTAAAGCGATTTTCGAAGAGATGGAAAAATTTGTGAAAAAGGGGATAAAAAAGAACGAGTTAAACAATGCAAAGGAACATTTAAAAGGTGGAATGGTATTGGTGCTTGAAGATACATCAAGCAGAATGTCAAGATTATTAAAACAGGAGATTTATCTTGGGAAGCAAATGACTGTTGATGAAGTGATTCAAAAAGTTGAAAATGTGAAAATTGACGATGTAATGGGATTAGCCGAAGAATTTTTGGAGCCCTCAAAATACTCTGTTTCAGCAGTAGGCGACATATCAGAAAAAGATTTTGATTTTTTGAATAAGTAAAATTATTAGCCCCTCCTCCGCTGTCCCCACCTTCCCGATTAAGTCAGCCCACTTTTTATCGCTAAAAATACGCAGAAAGCAGATAAAGCCACAACCCCTGCCACAACCCAAAAACCCGTAATGGGCTGACATATCAACCCATATGTAATGTGCTCGGCTACGCCTCGCATTAAAAATTTTAACAAAAATTTTAATAGGTTTTTCAAGTTCGTTTCTAAAAATAGGAAACTTAAATTTGTTCTTGACATCTTTTTTTTTTCGATTATAATGAGTGTGATGGATATTGTGGGATTTGATAGGGTAATATTTAAAAAGGAGGGGTTATGTGGGTATTGTTATTTCTGGTAATAGAGACAGAGGTGAAGTTAAAACTCGTAAAGGAATGGAAATTTGATAAGCCGATTAAAGATGTGATGTGGGGTGAAACGGAAAAAGGCGAAGTGTATCCGAAGATAGTAATAATATCAGATGCGCGTGCAGAAGTTTATGAAAAGAAGGGTAATAAAAAGTTTGTCTTGGACATGGGACTTGCGGGACGTGTGAGAATCTCAAAAAAGGGAAAATATATAGGTGGTAGAAAAGTGATTGCTTTTCCTGAGCAAGAAGAACGTAATACCGAAGTTTCTTATATATTATATGATGCGAATGGCAAGAAGTATTGTGAAGTGCCGTGTTTATTAAGTTATGAAGAAGACCGAATAATGAGTATTTCAGAGTCGGGTAATTTCGTATTAATTGATTGCCAATCTAACCGTATAGAGTTTTACAATAAACAAGGCGATTTGCTACGAAAGGTAGATTTATTCTCAGACGACCAATGGCAAGATGTATCAAATTTGAAATACGATTGGGCTCAAAATGGTAAATATTTTGTAGTCTTTGCAGCAAAAGATTATCTTGTGCACTATTGGGAAATGGAAGCATTGCGCTCTAGCAATAGTTACGTAATATTATTTGATGGTAACGGGAATGAATTATGGCGCTCTCCCTTTCCAAAAAAATTTCCCATGATTATCAGCGTGGCAATTTCTGATAAAGGGAATTATATTCTAGCGCTGGGTTCAAGTCCCCTCGGAGAAAAGCCATCCAAAGTGAAAGCTATACTATATGGGAAGTCTGGCGAAAAGATATGGGAGACGTCTAATATAAGTGATGGACTTGTGCGAACGTTTTGTACATTTGCTCAAAATGAACATTGTGCAGTTGTGGGGAATATGAAAAGAGTTATTTTCCTTGAGATTAATGAAAACGGAGCTAAAATTCTTTGGGATAAAGAGTTACCTCAACCTGTTTTTAAAGCACAGATAACCCCTGATAATGAAGTATTATTAATCTCACGAGAGCCGGGCAAAGGAGCAATATGCCTGCATTACAATCAAAGAGGTAGGCTCATTGAGAGATTTTATGTAGGAGAGAAAACCTCTGTGTGGGCTATTAAAAAAATCATAAAAAGAGAGGCCTGCATTGATTTCTTAATTTATAAAAATAACAAATTTGAGATTTTGAGAAAGGAGGCACAATGATTCGAATTAATTTAATTCTCGGCGTTACAGGAGTGTTTTTGATAAGTAATTTAATGGGTTACGGTTGGCCGATTGCAGATTTTGATACACAGCATAGCGTGTCAGGTGTACTAAATGAATGTCGCGGAAATCGGGATCATTTCCATAACGGGATTGACATTTCCGATGCAGACGCCGGTACTCAAGTATATGCTGTAGAACCGGGGTATATCTGGTATTTTGGAGATGGTACGGATAACGAGGGTATTTATATTTACGATACAGATTCTAATTATTACCATAAATATATTCATATTGATGTTTTAATTGATACTTTGCCTCAAGGGACTTATTGGAATAATTTAGGTATACCCATAGGAGTAGTAAAATCGATCGCATCTGATCCATCAGGGCATCTCCATTTTACAGATGGTCCCGATGGTGCCGAAATCAACCCTCTTCGCTGGGTTGGCGGTATAGAGCCTTTTGATGATAATGCCTCGCCTTATATCTGGGATGATGTAAATGTGTATGATGGTGTAACTTTCTGGACAGACGGTGTGGGCGTGGATACAACACAAAGATTATCAGGTGATTCTTTATATGGTAAAGTTGACATCGTCGTTAGGATGAAAGACGCAATCACAAATGGAAGCAACAATGTTGGAATTTACAATGTTGAGCTGACCTTATGGGATCCTAATTGGACTCCGCGCTGGATAAAAGACGACTGGTATTTCGATTACTGGCTTAGAGACGCAAATATTTATTATGTTTATGCTCCCGGGTCTAATGACTCATTTTACTATTATATTGTGACAAATGATACAAATAAAAATAATTATCTGGATATAGATTCAATAGTGGGCTCTGGTAAATCCTTAAAATGGTCGGAAGGTTGGGAATTAGAAATAACAGCTTACGATATTGAATTTAACTCATATACTGTATATGTGCCCGTAGCTCCCCTTTCGGGTACAGAAAACATATATCCGCTTGAAACTTCATTTGAAGAAATTTCTACATCAAAATCTGCAAATACTTATTTAATTGTAAGATGGATTGATGATATACCGAGTCATCCCGACATCTTTGATACCACTATAAGAATTTATTTTACCACTAAAGGAATAGGCTATATTCACTGGGCTGAACTCAATTACGGTATTGTATCTATTGAGCAGATTGACAGTGGAAAAAGGAGAGTCACAGCACACTGTTTTTTAAAAAATCCAAAAGTACCTGACACAATCAATAGTGATAAATGCAGAATTTGTATAACAATATTTGCGGCAGGTGGAGGTCCTCCCATAGTGTATTATAAAGGAAGGATGTTGAGCGAAATGTTTACTCTTAATACGATAATCGATGAAACACCACCAGCCGAGGTGTCAGGATTAAAAATCATCGAAAAAACGACAAATTATGTAAAACTTGAATGGACAAATCCAGCAGACCCAGATTTTCAGGGTGTAAGAGTACAATATAAAACAACAGGTTATCCATCAGGACCATTTGATGGAACAAATGCTTATAATGGCAATGCAGGAGGAGCAGGTAACACTTTTCAACTCACAATATCAGGTCTTAATACCGACCAATACATCTATTATTTCAGAGTATTTACTTATGACGAAGTGCCGAACTACTCAAAAGGAAGATGTATCTCTACGAGTGAAAATGGTTGTCCATACCTTTGGGTTTATACGCAGGGAGATACTTTTGTAGAGGATAACAATATCCTTGTTCCCATTTTTAATAAAGAAAATACAGATTTTTACCTTATGAGAATAATTCCTTTCTCTATTGATAGCCATTATCTTATGCAAATAAGAGAAGACACATTTTATCATTCGCATTTTAATTTCGTGTCTTTGCTCTGTGTCGATCATTCTGAGAATCAGGAGATAGGCGTTACGCCAAAAGGCACGATTTTTGGTTATTCGAAGCTTATACCGCCTGTGATATGCACAGACCCCAGAGGTAACGCAGACTATACGGAACTTGTAAAAGAAAAAGATACACTCTACCTTTACGGATACCCCGAAGATACAATCTGGGTGGGCTTCCCAGCCGAAAGCCTTTCCACAAAAATAGCAATAAGGCTCGATAATGCGATTTTCCCTGGACCTGTACTTCCTATATGGGGGCCTATTAGAGAAAAGAGATTATATTCTTTACCTGAAGATTTACTTGTGCCCTCGGAAGAAGAAGTTGCATGTGAACTTCTGCAGTATGGGACTCCTGTGCGATACGAAGCTGCGGAAGAACCGGTTATTTATCAGCGTGAAAATCCTTCTGCACATTTTATTTTGCTAAAAAGAAAATCACCACCCGGTGAAGGAATTTTATGGATACGGCTGGTTTATAATGAGCCTTTCAGAATAAATAGAGTTGCAGTTGCGAATGTTATAGATGATTTTGAGGTGAAAGAAGCTGAGTTAATAGAAGCAAAACATTTGATTTCTCAAGATGTAACAGAAGCTCTTTACACAGATACCCAATATGTTGAGATTTTACCGGGTGAAAGATTGACGCTTAAATTTACGATACCAGAACAGACTCAACCCAAACGTACATTTATATTCGTATCACAGGGATATTATTATCCAGAAAAGAGTCCCCTTGATAGAATTAAATATGTTGCAGAGCTTACTGATAGTGCCATAAAGCTAATAGAAGATAAGTATGTGGATAAAAAATTAAGACAGGCATATAAAAAGCTGGAGAAAGCAAGAGAAGACTTTACGGATGATTGGCACGCAAAAGGTCGTACATTTATGAGAATAAACAATGCAGTGCATAAATTCAAACAGGCAACGAGGATAGCAAAAATTAAAAATGTTGAAGGATGGGAGATAATCGCAGATAGTCTGAAAAGCTGGAGTTTCATCTTGGCAAGGGGATGTGAATTATTGACTTTAATAAGGCTTAAAGAGGCAAAAAGAATGGGTACAGTGACAGATAGTTTAATAAGTCTTGCGATTAACTTTATAAGAAAAGGAAGAGAATTTTACAGCAAACCTGCTCCCGATATGCAGGTGCTGGGACTCGAATGGTACAGATATAACGAGGCGATTACGAGTTTTCATCTTGCTTACAGCTTGCTGAAAGTGCATCAATATGCAGGAGGATGTCAGACATCTAAAGAACCCAAAGCAATATCTGTAAAACTTACACCAAATCCTTTCATGCAGAGAGTTAAATTGATACTCTATGCGGATAGCGACGGAAAAATTAACTTCAAAATTTATGATGTAACAGGAAGAGTCATTAAGAATATTGAATATGATTACGGCACAGGCAGAAATGTGAAAATACTTGATTTATCTGACTTAAAACCAGGAATCTACTTTGTAAAGAAAGGAACCGAGACGAAGGCGATAAAGGTTGTGAAAATCAAATAAAAATTAAAGTATTTGCATTAACTCTTGAAACGAATTTATTCTAATCTGTTCTCTTTTGTCCATTATTTTCAAAGTGTAGTAACCTTCTTTTATTTCGTCTTCGCCAAGTAATATTACAAAGTTTATTCCTTTCTGATTTGCATAGTGAAGAGCTCCCCTGAAATCTCCTTCATAATAAACTTCTGAATTTATTCCTTTTTCTCTTAACATTTTTACCAGCTTTACTGCTTCCTTTAATGCATCTTTATGTGCTACCAGCACTTTTGTATGTGTTGCAGGCACATCTTTTAAAAGCCCGAGTTCTTCAAATACTTCGCATAATCTTTCGAGTCCAAAAGATGCGCCAACAGCAGGAATATCTCTACCAGCAAAAATCCCTATCAGGTTGTCAAAACGCCCACCACCAAGAATACTGCCGATTTTAACATCTTTTGAAACTACCTCAAAAATGGGTCCAGTATAATAATCCAGACCCCTTGCTAATCTCAAACTTATTGTGTAAAAATCTTTGGGAATTTCAAAATCTTCAAGGTAAGAAAGTAATTCTCTCAATTCTTTAATACCTTCTTTGCCAATTTCAGCACTTATAAATTCATCTGCGAAATTCAAAGCATCTTCATTATTTTGAGTCTTTACACTCTCTTCAAGGAATTTTAAAATTTCTCTGGATTTTTCTTCTGGTATTTCATATTTTTGTAAGGATTTTTCAACCGTTTCAAAACCGCCTTTATCAAATTTATCAATCGCTCTGCAAATTTCTTTTTCTTTTTCTTTCAAAGAAAGAGTTTCCGAAAGTCCCATTAAAATTTTTCTACTATTTATCAAAATTATAAAATCCGTAAAGTTAAATTCTTTCAATGCATCGTAAATCAGTGCAATGATTTCAGCATCTGCTATTTTTTCTTTAACTCCAGCGATATCGATATCGCATTGAGTAAATTCTCTTAATCTTCCTCTTTGTGGCTTTTCTGCTCTCCACACAGTTTGCACCTGATAGCGTTTAAAAGGACGGGGCAACTGCTGATATGTGGCGACTACGCGTGCAAGTGGAACAGTTAGGTCATATCTCAATCCGACATCCCTTCCACCAAGGTCTTTAAATTTGTAAATAAGTTTTTCTTCTTCACCATATTTCCCTGATAAAATCTCCCAGTATTCTATTGCAGGTGTTTCAATTGGTTCAAAGCCATATTTTTCAAAAACTTTTATTAATTTTTGAATTACAAATTGTCTTTTACGGGCTTCAGGAAATAAATAATCTTTTGTGCCTTTTAGAGGTTGTATCTTTTTCATATTTGGGGTGCGCGGTGGGATTCGAACCCACAACCCCCAGATCCACAATCTGGTGCTCTGACCGTTGAGCTACGCGCACCACACACTATTATAATCAAAAATCAAAATTGTCAACTATTTTTGCGTTATTATTTTTAAACAGCCAAAACCTTCAGATGTGAAATCACAAAAACCATAATCATAAACAAATTGTAAACTCTCAATCTCACCTCTTAACCAGAAATAACCACGAAAACAGCGTAAAGTTTTGCCTTCAATTTTTACATAACCATCGGATAAAGGTTTGTCCAATCCCAAAAGATACATCTCATCTTTCTGAGGAAAATACAACTTTATAGAAGAAGGAGGGTCTTTTTTCTTTACTTCTCTAAATCTCTTTTTAAAACTTTTGCTTAAAACTTCATTGAAATATTGTAAATCTTCAATTGGAGTTATAAATCTTTTATCAGTGTTGCTTAAAGGAGCAGAATCATCTTCTAAAATTACATCACTTATAGTTTTAAAAAGTACCCTTTCGTGTTTTACTTCTCTTTTTCTTTCAAAATAAATATTCAAAATATCCAGAAATTCTTCATTGATTTTTATTCTTTTTCTTTTCGATAATTCATCGCAAAAAGCGTTGAAAACTTTTCTGTAACCTGTTGAGAAAATAAAACAAATTTTGTCTTCTATTTCCAGTCCAAATGTGTAATTTTTGAAGTCACCGAACTTTATATTTTTTAAAATACTTTCGATAAATTCCTTAAAGATTTTTCTTTGATTTTTTTGCAAAAATGGAATGATATTTTCTTTTTTATCAAAAATGCAATATATTCTCATCTATTATTCTGTAAACAGATATCTTTTTATTTTTTGAGTTGTGGTTTTTGGGAATTCTTCATCTCTTATTGTGAAGCCCGAAATCTTTTTATAATCTGGCAAGCTTTTATTTATTTCATCAATTTCTTTTTGAAGTAAATTTTCGAGGGTTTTTGTATCAATTTCGATATGATGTTCTTTCGCATATTTATCTATGAATTCATAATTTGGGTAAATAATTGCATTTAGCATTATTCTTCCAGTTCGTGGATGTGCTTTTGCTGTAACTACGCATTCTTCAATAAAGGGCGATTTTGTTAATAAGTTCTCAAGTTCCTCTGGATAAATGTTTTTGCCTCCCTTTGTAATGATTACCGATTTTTTCCTTCCTGTTACATAAAGATAGCCATCTTTGTCTATTTTACCCATATCACCTGTGTATAGCCAGCCATCTTTCAAAACTTTTCTGGTTTCTTCTTCATTTTTGTAATATCCCATCATGACATTTGGACCCCTTACGCAAATTTCACCGATTCCTTCATCATCTGGATTGTCAATTCTTACTTCGCAACCTGGAAGTGGTTTTCCCACGCTTTCGTTTCGTGGTTTAGCAGGTGGATTTACGCTTACAACCGGTGATGCCTCTGATAGCCCGTAGCCCTGGAAGATAGGGAAGCCCATTAATTCTAATTCTTTTGATAACCAGCGTGGTAGAGGAGCGCCCCCACACACTATGTATTTTACTTTGTCAAGACCAAGCTGCTCCCTTACCGTTTTGAATAAAGATTTGCCAAGTTTACCACCAGAGATTGCAGATAAAGATTTCATGAAAGAAAAAGCTATCTTTTTGAAAGCACCGAGCTCTTCTACTCTTCTTACAATTCCCTGATACATTTTTTCGAGCAAAAGAGGTACAACGACAAAGAAAGTAGGACGGGTATCTCTTAAATCTTCGATCATTTCCCTTGATCTCAAAGACCTTGCATAGGTTATTTCTGCACCCAAACTTATTGGCGATAAAAAGCCAGCTGTACCTTCGTAAACATGATGCAATGGTAATACGGAGAAAAATCTATCTTCTTCGCAGACATCAGCAAATACCTGGGTGACCTGATGGACATTTGAAATTAGGTTGCCATGGGATAACATCACACCTTTTGATACACCTTCGGTTCCCGATGTGTATAGTAAAACCGCTAAATCTGTTCTTTTCCTTGGTGCTGCGTTTATTCCTTTTTCAATTTGATTTATAATTTGTGGTAAATCATCGAAACTTATTATTTTTTGAAGTGATTCCACTCTTTCTTTTATTTCTTCTACATCTTTTTTATACCTATTAGAGCAAAATATAAATTTGGTTTCTGCGTGTCGCAGGATATGAGCCCAGCGCTCAGGAGATTCTCTGGGGTCAATCGGTAGTATCACACCGCCTGCCCATGTTATACCAAAATAAATCAAGCCCCATTCGGGACAATTTTCACCCAGCAAAGCAACTCTTTCACCTTCTTTTAAGCCACTTTCTATCAGAAATTTGCCCAGTTTTGAAGCATTATCGAGCAGTTCTTTGTAAGTAAAACCTTTAAATTCTCCATCTCTTTTTATCCTTAAAGCCATCTTATCGGGATGTGCTGATGCTATATTTATCAAAATATCAGCAAGCGATGAAAACTTATCATAAGGTACCTCTGATGATTTCATTTTGCCTCTTGCTTTTCTATATAAACTCCCATTTTTTTGTATTTCTCCACCCTTCTTTTTATCAATTCTTCAGGTGGTATGGGTGTTAGTTCATCCAGTGCTTTTATTATTGCTTCTTTCACATATTGAGCTGCAAGTTTGTGGTCTCTGTGAGCACCTCCTCTTGGTTCTTTTATTATCTCATCTGCCACTCCAAGTTTATAAAGGTCCTGTGCTGTTAGTTTTAATGCTTCAGCTGCTCTTGGTGCTTCTTTGGCATCGCGCCACAAAATTGATGCACAGCCTTCTGGTGAAATCACAGAATAAAATGAATATTCCATCATCAAAATTTTATCGCCGACACCGATGCCAAGTGCCCCACCACTCCCACCTTCACCCGTTATCACACAAATTATTGGTACAGGTAACATCGCCATTTCACGCAGATTGACAGCTATTGCCTGTGCCTGACCGCGTTCTTCAGCGCCTATCCCCGGGTATGCCCCAGCGGTATCAATTAAGGTAACGATTGGTTTCCCAAATTTTGCTCCCATTTTCATTATTCTCAATGCTTTTCTATAACCTTCTGGATGCATCATTCCGAAGTTCCTCATTATTCTTTCCTGAGTATCTCTTCCTTTTTGTTGTCCAATAAGCACAATAGACCTTCCTTCAATTTTGCCGATGCCACAGATTACTGCTTTGTCATCTGCGAAACAGCCATCACCATGTAATTCTATAAAGTAATCCATCATGTATTTTATGTAATCTGCGGTGTAGGGGCGGTCTGGGTGCCGTGCAAGCTGAACCCTTTGCCAGGGAGTTAGATTGCTGTAAATCTTATCATAAAGCTTATCCAGTTCTTTTTCGAGTTTCTCTATTTCAGGTTGCAGAGAAGGGTCTCTTTGCGCTTTAAGACGCTCTATTTTCTCTTCAAGTTCTATTATCGGTTTTTCAAAGTCGAGCCACATTATTCTTTAAGTTTGCCTTTTAATTTTTTCAATCTTTTTTTCTTTTTAACTTCTCTTTTATGGCGTAATCTTTTTTTCTTCGATTTTGACCTGCCACGACCCCTTCCCATATCCCCTCCTTCTAATACTTTATTCTTACTCTGTATCTTATTTTTTCTTCAGATTTACCTTTTACTTTTATCACAAATTTTATCCTGTGAGCAGATATTTTTTCATAGTTATGCGATACTTTAAGTATCTCCCAATCTCCCGGTATATTTTCAAAAATGTAAACTTCGACATCTTTATCTTTGTAATTTTTGATTGTGATTTCTTTTTCTTTCTCTTCCACATTCCTTGTTATCTTTTGTGTTTCTAACACTTTTCTTTCAAAAAAGATACTATGTGCCTTTCCAATTTTCAGTTCTAATTCTTTGCCTTCAGGTGTATAGGGGATGTCTGCTTCACCGATCATTTCAATTTTGTTTTTTTCTTCTTTATAAAATGTGACAATGCCTTTTGGCAGATAAACAGGTGCTTTAAATTTCAGGACAATAGTGGGATTGCCTTTTTGACCCTGTTCAACCCATAATTCTTTCACATATTTAATTTTTTCTTCTAAAAATGGAATTTTTTTTGCTTCAAATTTTTTGAAATCATATTTTCCAAGGTGATAAATGAAATATTCAAAAAATTCTTCTTCTGGTATTTTTTCTCTACCGGTCATAGCAGTTACTGTGATTGCCTTTGCGAGTGGTTTGGGTCTTGCATATTTGCGATAAACTTTTCCTGATAATAGTGTTATATCTGCGTTTTCGAAATCTTTTTCTGTATTATTTTTCAAGATAAACCATCCATTTAATTTTAACTTTGATTCAATTGTTCCCGTATAAACAGCATCCCAGTCAATATCTTCTGTCATATATTTCAATTGATACAGAAATTCTTTTTCTTTGCCTTCTGCCAGAATTTCATATTTTATTTCCTTTTCGATTTCAAATTTCGGAGCTTCGATTTTTATGATGTTTTGTCGGTTTACAGTGATGAAATTTTGTTCTGTTTCGAGTAGAATTGCTGAAGGCGAAAAAGCGATTAAAGTTCCTTCTATCACTTTGCCATCTTTCGTTGTTATCATTATTTTTTTCCCTTTATTTCTTTTCAAAATTACATCTTCTGATATGACATCGTAATTTACTCTTATTTCTTTTATATTGAAATTTTTGGGGATTATTTCCAGTGAGCGTGCTATTATTGCCGATGGCAAATCTTTGATTTCTATAACATTTTGTGCTTTCTCTTTTCTTTCTTCTTTTACGACTGCAAAATTGTTTTCATAAATTGTAAGGCTTATGGTTAACAAAAATAATGTCATCAAAAAATGTAATCAAAATTAGGTTTTGTCAATGAAAATTTTATACCATATTTCTCTTGTAAGTAACATCCATATAAAAAATGCAAAATCTTCTTTGCCTTCTCTATCTGCTTTTATCATCGCTTTAACTTCTTTTACATTGTATCCTCTCTCTTTTAATGTTTTTTCCGTTAGAATATCGTCAATCATTTCTTTTAAATCTTTTCTCACCCATGCTCTCAAAGGTGCTCCAAAAGGTGCTTTTGGTCTGTAAATTATTTCATGTGGCAAGAACTTTTCTGCCACTTTTTTTAAAATATATTTCTGACAGAAATTTTTTATTTTTAATTCTGGTGCTATATTAAATGCGAATTCACATATTTTATGGTCAATTAAAGGGGGGCGGATTTCCACTCCTGTTGCCGACGATGCTTTATCTGTATAATTTAAATTGTGGTCCGTCAAATAAATTTTAAAATCACAAAAGCACATCCTGTTTAAATAGGATAAATTCTTCGCTTTATCCCACATCTCTTTATACCTTAAAAAATGTGGTAATGATTCGTATTTACCGTTGAAAATTTTTTTGTAAAGATGTTTTGATGTGAAAACAAAATTGGCGAGCATCCTGTAAAATTTATCGTAATGTGCGAGGATTAAAAATCTTTTGAGCCATCTTATTTGTCTTATTCCTTTTTCTTTTCCTGCTACTTTTAAATTTTTTACAAAATTAGTGATGATTTCGTTCAAAAATCCATCTGTTATTTTGCGATAATTTTCGGAGATTAAATTTGCCATGTAATATCTGTATCCACCGAAGATTTCGTCTGCTCCCATTCCGCTTAAAAGCACTTTTATCCCCATTTTTCTGGCTTCTTTGCAAATCAGATAAACATTTATGGATGCCGGGTCGGATAAAGGTTCATCCATGTGATACACGATTTTGGGAAGTAAATCTGCAATTTTGGGCTCTATCTCTATTTCAATGTGATTTGAATTAAATTTTTCTGCAACTTTTCTTGCATATAAGCTATCGTCTGGCATTGCTTCAAATTTTATATCTTCTTTTTTGTATTTTATTGTAAAAGTTGTGATTTTATCCGTAAATTTACTTACAAGAGCGAGAATCAGTGAAGAATCGAGTCCACCACTTAAAAGCACACCCATAGGCACATCTGCTATGAGATAAAGTTTTATTGTTTCGAGCAATAAATTTTTAAGATTTTCTTTTGCTTCATTTAAATTATTTATGATTTCTTTTGGTTCTATATCCCAGTATTTTTCTATTTTTAATCTTTTTCCATCAAATTCAAGATAATGTCCTGCTTTTAGTTTGTAAATATTTTTAAAGCCAGTGAACGGTGCACATGGATACCAGAAGGGGTTTTGCAGTATTCTGCTGTCTGCGTCGGCTTTGACACCCGATTTCAAAATCGCTTTTATTTCGGATGAAAAAATGAAGTTATTTTTGTAGAAAGCATAATATAATGGTTTGACACCTATTTTATCACGATATAATAAAATTTTTTGTTTTTGTCTGTCATAAATGGCAAATGCGAACATTCCTCTTAATTTGTGGATAAAGTTTTTGTCCCATTCTTTATATGCTTTTAAAATCACTTCTGTGTCTGAATTTGTTTTAAATTTGTGTCCTTTTTTCTCGAGTTCTTTTTTTATTTCTCTGTAATTGAAAATTTCTCCGTTATGAATGATTGCAAGATGCCCGTCTTCCATTGGTTGATTTGCTTCATCTGACAGGTCTATTATTTTAAGTCGTGTATGTCCCAATCCAATTTTCTCTTTATTTTTATAAATTTTAAAGCCAAGGGCATCGGGACCTCTGTGAGATAAAGTTTTTGTGGCATCATAAATTATTTTGTCATCAAAATCTCCCCAGATACCGAAAATACCGCACACCTAATTTTATTTAAAACATTACTTTGTCAAGCTGATGCTTTTAACTTCCTTTTTATGGACTTGCATTTCCACATATTCCTATGTTTACTTTTTTTCGTAATTCATCTTGTAATATTATAACAAAAAACAAAATGTCAAGAACAAAATTTTTAAACTTTGTATTAAAATTTTTAATGCAATCATAGTTTTTTGCTTGTCCTTTATGAGTTTTTTCTAATGGCATTTTGTCTCCTGTAAGAGATGCCGAAAAATACAAGTCTGTCAAGCGATTTATTTTTTCTTGACTTTTTTTTTTCGATTATAATGAATGTGCATAAAGGGGGGATATATGTGGAGTATGGTGATTTTACTACTGATTTTGGAGACAGGATTTGAGAAGCCACGGATAGTAGTCGCAGATTTTAAATGCTATTCCACTAATATGAAAGTAAAAGAATTGGCGAAAGGCATACCTGAGTTGCTGACACTGGCTTTAACTTCGAGAGGGAAAGGGAACATCGATGTTGTCGAGAGAGCAGAACTTAAGAGAATAATTGGAGAGATGAAATTGGGATTGAGTGGACTCGTTGATGAAAAAACGATGGTGAAAATTGGTAAAATGCTTGGTGCTAACATGATGGTTGCAGGAGGGGTATATGATGCAGGAGAATATAAACTTAAATTAACATCTCGTTTAATCAACATAGAAAAGGCAAAAGTGGAGCAAACATATGAAGTGGAAAGTTCAATAGATAATGTCTTCGATGCAATAAATGAACTTGCTGAAAAAATAATAGCATTCTGGTCATGTGGATTAAAAATAGATACTTATTGGGTAAAAGGGAAAGTTTTCATTAATGGTAAATATGTAGGTATAACACCAATTTCATTAAGTGGTATTACCCCGGGTACTTATGATATTGAAATAAAAAGGTCAGGCTATAGTGAAGTTTTAATGCATGTTGTTTTAAATAAAGGGGAAATTTTTAAGCGTAATATTTTATTAGTTCCTCCATCTAATATTTTATGGAATTATGTAAGATTAAAACATAAAGATGAAGTTTATTCAAAAAACCTTCAATCAGCCTCCTGTTTGTCATGTATAGGGTGCCTTATGATTTTAGGAGGAGCTTATGCTGGAGATGAAGGCGGAGCATTATTAGCCGCAGGAACCCTGCTCGGGGCGATAGGTTTTAGCCTATTTTCATTTTTCGATGAAAAATCAGAGAGAGTAAAAGATAAATTAGAAGAAATAGAATCGACTTATCCTTGGCTAAAAGAACACTATGCTGATGTAAAAAATATAAAAATAGGGTGCATTCTGGAACAAGCAGATGAAGGTGCGAAAATTATAGCGCTTAACAAAGATTATCCGGGATATTTAAACGGATTAAAAATAGGGGATGTTATTGTCAAAGTAAATGGCAAGAGATGCTCATTAGTAGAAGATGTCATCCGAGAACTTCGTAGAAGCAAAAATATAGTACTCACAGTAAAACGTGGAGAGAATATAATTGACATTCCGATTAAATGTAGGTAAAGGAGAAGAGTTTTTGTTTGCCTTTTCTGGGTTTTTCGCCAAATGGTCCTTTTCTGAATTCCTCAATATCTTCTTGGGTTTCTTTTATTATTTTTACTGCTTTTACTGTGGGGTTTATTCGGTTTACAGCAGCTGCACCTGCTATCCTGCCCTCTAAAATAGCGGTAACTGCTTCTTCTATGCCTGATGCATCACCTGCTACAAATATTCCTTTTTGTGATGTTTCCATGAATTCATCATGCCACGGTACTCTTCCGCCCAATTCAGGCACATAAACAATTTTACAGCCGGCTTGCTCAAGAAGTTCAATTGACGGACTTAACCCCGCTGCAAGACAAATTATGTCACATTCTATCTCTTTTTCTGTTCCTTCTATCGGTTTCCAGTTTTCTAACCGCCATATAATTGCACCTTCTACATGTTCTTTGCCGATTGCTTCTTTTATCGTATGACAGGTGTAAATGGGAATACCCAGGCGTCTCACTTTTTGTGCATGCACAAGATAACCTCCAATGTGGGGGAGAGCTTCAACGATGCCAACAACTTCAATCCCTGCCTGCACTGCCTGATAGCTTACAATAAGCCCGATATTGCCCGAACCTATCATCAACATCTTTTTGCCGGGAAGCACACCGTAAACATTCATCAGGGTTTGTAAAGCACCTGCACCGTATATGCCGGGTAAGTCATTTCCATCGAACAAAAGCATGTTTTCTCTTGCACCTGTTGATACTATCACACAGTCAAATTTTACCTCAAAAGATTCTTCATCTTGCACAAGTAAAGCAACTTTTTCTTCGTATAGTCCAACACATGAAGTGTTCAATAAAATTTCTGCTCCTTTTTCTTTTGCCTTTTCATACAATATCTTTCTTATGTTTATTCCTCTGATTCCGCAATAATGTTGTTCTGCGCCGAAAAATTTGTGTGTTTGCTTTATCAATTGGCCACCTGGCTCTGGATTTTCGTCGCACACAAGTACTTTTGCACCGAGTTCACAGGCAGTTATAGCAGAAGATAAGCCAGCAGGTCCTGCACCCACCACCAGTATTTGAGTGCTAAGTTTTTTCATTTAATTTAACATTGCCTTTGCCTTTCTGGCGTCTTATTTGCATTCCTTCTTTTACTCTTGTCATGCATGCCATTTGATTTGGTTTACCGTCGATTTCCATCAAACACGATGAGCATTTACCTATTGCACAGAAAAGTCCTCTCGGGCGCTTCATTTTGGGGCTGTATCGCAAAACTTTTATGCCCGAGGCAATGAGAGCAGCTGCTACACTTTCGCCCTCATACGCTTCTATTTCTTTTCCTTCAAAATAAATTTTTACTTTTTTGCCCCTTTTAAATTCGAGAATGGGATGTTCCCATATTCTCATCTGAAATTATAATCGTGGTGTGAAAATGTCAATCGTTTTTTATTTTTGGCATATACGAGCGAAGCGAGTGTGTTAATCATTATGAGCTACTACTTTCCCCGAAGATTTTATTATTATCTTATACCCATCTACCTCAGAAGGATAGAGTTCCCTTTCTAATTCAGGCTGATTCACGAAGAAAACGATACATAACTCTCCGTTTATTTCGCTATCGCTTATACTTATTACTCCCTTTTTGCCTAACCATTCCTTTGCCAATTTATCAATTACTTTTTCTATGTTGGGTTTCTTTCTCATGTGAAAATTACCCCCAATTGGTTTTCAACAATTGTAAAGGGATTTGCAAATGAGTAAGCACCTGTTACCTCTCCAGCAAAAAGTAATCCTACTACTACCCCTGACTTACTAACAACTAAACTTCCGGAATCTCCGGGTAAAGAAAATGGACCATTAAGCCCTTCTATTCTTAGACACCTTCTAAAATTCAATATCCCTAGTGGAGGCCCATAGTCTACTTGAGGCGCAGCGAAGATACCTTTTATAATCCCTTCAGTATACCCTGTTCTGGCTCCATATTTATAAACTTTCATTCCTCTGTACGCATTACCGCTTTTTCTGGGTTTTCTAGGGCGCCATACAAGATTTAGCCCCTCGTATATCCATCCTACAGCAGCGTCTACTTCATTGACATAAGGTGGCTTCTTCAGCGGAACAAATCTGTAAAGCCCACCAAAAACTATATTAGGTTGTAATTTTACAAGGTTGTCGTTGATATTTGCTCTATTACAATTAGCAAAAACATGATTGTTTGAAATAGCTAATCTATATGGTGAAGCTATGTCGTCAACAAATCCCCCAAGCGTTCCATAGCCTTGGAGATTTTGGTGTTTCACTTTATCTCCTACCTTTACACTTTGGTAAGTTCGAATCCCTTTGCAATCTATAATTTCTAATGGTATTTCTACCTGAAGAATGTTATATACTGCTTTCTTAATTTCCCTTTTTGGAATCTCTGGTTCCGCATATATTTCAAGCTTGGGCATTTTATAAATTCCACCCAGCCCAACACCGTAGATTTTCAAATATTCTTTTTCATAAAATCCTATTAATGATTCAACCATTGTGGCATTTTTAGAGATTCGCCACTTTCCTTTTTCCCAAACTGGTGCTCTTGCAATGTTCTCCACCAAATTGATATACATATCTCGCCTCCTTTTAAAATCCTATTGGTGGATTATACCTCAGAGTTTGCATCATAATTATATAGTCAAAAATAAAAAATGTCAAGTTTTTATTACGAGCGAAGCGAGTGCATTACATAAGGGTCTTTTGTCACACCCCGAGCGGTTGAAGCGGGACTGCGTTTTGAAGGGTGCTTTGGACTTTTTGGCTGATGAGAGTTTAAAAGCGGAATGCGGTAGGAGTGGTGATTGCGTTTTGGATAGGGTGCGGGGAATTTTTAAGGTGATATGAGCGAGTGTGCGTATGAGCGTTTTGGTTGGGAAATTTGATTAATTACGGGTAAGAGGGTAAGGAAGCACATCGGGGTCAGGTCTGTGACCTGTAGCGAGGGGTGTGCATGTGGGAAGGTGGGGACTGGGAGGAGGGGCTAATAATTATACTTATAAAGATATTTTGCTATTATATCGAATTCTATATTTACTATATCTCCTGTCTTTAACTTACTTAAATTCGTTTTCTGTGCAGTATAGGGTATCATTGTTACTTTGAATCTCCTTCCTTTCACCTCTGTTACTGTCATACTCACTCCATTTATCGCTATGCTTCCTTTTTCGCAAATGAAATGCGATTCTTTATCCAAAATAAATTCTATTTCCTTTTCTTCCCCTAATTTTTTTATACTTATCACTTTTGCAGTGCAATCAACATGTCCCTGCACTATATGTCCCGATAATCTATCGCCCACCTTTAGGGGTAATTCGAGATTTACAATTTGATTTTTTCTGTTTCTCTGAAAATTTGTTCTTTTTAAAGTTTCATGTGATAAAAATACTTCAAAAGTTTTATCATCAAAATTTGTAACCGTAAGGCATGCACCATCCACCGAAATACTTTCTCCTTCTTTTAATTCTTTTGCTATCTCCGGGCATTCAATTTTTAAAATTTTACCTTTTCCTTTTTTTCTTTCTTCAACTATTTTTCCTGTGTATTCTATTATTCCTGTAAACATTTAAAACTTTTAAGAAATTTTTAACTTTCTGTGATGCATTTCCGATTATGTAACCACCATTCCCGGGATATAAAATGTCGAAATCGAGTTCTCCAATTTTGATTGCTGATTTCAAAGTATCTTCTACATTGTGATTGTAATACCATGGTGGTAAAGCAAATTGGTTGAATTTTACCTGTAATGCATCTCCACTGAATAATATTTTATTTTCTTCATCATAAAGGCATATTGAGCCTTCTGTGTGACCTGGTGTATGAATTACTTTTAGACCTTCGATTATGTCACCTTCTTTTAATGGTATATCAACTTTTACTGGTTTAATCATTGCCACATATTTTCCGAGTTTTACAATGCCTCTTATATAAGAATTCTGAAGCTCTATATAGGGTATTTCTTTTATATGAGCTGCCACTTTTGCACCTGTTTCTTTTTTCAGGGTATATAATCCACCGATGTGGTCTGGGTGTCCGTGAGTTAAGATTATTGTTTTTAAATCTTTAGGTGAGAAGCCCATTTTTTTGATTTTGTGGAGTATTATTTTGCCTCCTCCGAGCCATCCTGTGTCGATCGCAACTAAATAACCATTTTTCTCGATAAGATAAGCACTTGCTCCAAATATGTAAAATCTATGGATTTTCGAAGTTAAATGACTAATTTCTACATACCAGAAACCTTTCATCACCCCTTAAATCTTTATAAATTTTTACATCTTTATATAAATTTTTTGCAATTTCTCTCATCTCATTTATTATTCTGGGGTCTGCTTCGAGTAAAAGTAAACCATCTTTTTTGAGATAATTTTTCGCTTTATTGATTATTTCTATTTCATATTTTAAGCCGTTTTTTCCTCCGTTCAGTGCTTTTTTATTTTCCCAGTCTTTGATTTCTGGCTGTAGTTTTTCTATATCTTCTGATTTTATGTAGGGAGGATTTGAAATTACTGCATCGAATATTTCTTCTTTTTTAAGTGCATTTAGCATATCCATTTTTATCAGGGTTATTTTTTCTTCGAGATTATATTTTTTTATGTTTTCTTTTGCGATTTTAAGGTTGCAAATATCCGTTGCTATGATTTTTGCGTTCAAATATTTTGCGAGTGTTATGGCTATTGCTCCTGTTCCTGTTCCTATTTCGAGTATTAGCAGGTTTTTTTTATCTTTTAGAAGATTTATTGTTATTTCACAAAGTGTTTCTGTTTCCGGACGGGGTATAAAAATTCCTTTTTTCACTTTTAATGTAAGGTCGAAAAAGTTTGTTTCTTCAAAGATGTATTGCAGGGGTTCCCTTTTTACTCTTCTTTTTGCGATTCTAAGCACCTTTTCTTCGTCTTCTTTTGATATTTCTTTTTCCATGAGTGCAATTTCGATGTCAGATAAATTAAGTGTTTTTTTTAGTATGATTTTTGTTTCTATTTCTGGATTTTCAATACCTGCTTCTTTAAGCAGTTTTTTGATTTTCAATGCGAGTTCAGAAAGAGATAGAGATGTCATGCATCCAGCCAAAGTTCCCCCAATTTGCCACACTGTAACCGAGTTTTCCTTTTTCGGTATGTGCCTGTATACCGGCTGATATGCCGGAGAATGGTAATTCTGCTTCTCTCAGGTCGGATAGGAAAGAAGAATAACCTATCCAGACGGAAAACGCAGGAGAGAGATGAGATTTAAGCCCGATAGTGAAGTAGAGTTTATCATAAGATATTAAATTTGCTATTATGTGGGTGAAATTTGAATATTCGTATTCTGCACCAACGCACAGACAAAGTGGTAAATTTTCCCTTTGTTGATAAAATTTTTTAACTGTCAATCCGAGATTTTTGATGTATGCACCGAGTATTATTTTTGGCAATGTGTATAGTATTCCTGCATCTATTGCGATTGCTGCTCCATAATAATGTCGTGCTAATTTTTCATAAAATATTTTGAAATTTGCTCCTGTTGTAAAAAGAGGAGATAATTTTTGGCTGTAATTGAAAGCAATCTCTGCTGAAAATGGTAGAGTTTTTCCGAGTGTATCTGCGTTTTCATCCATTTCGATTATTCCTCCAAGATTACATATCTTGATACCGGTTCCACAGGAGAAGTTTTTTGCATTTACAATATAAGAAAGTGAGAAAAGAGAAATATCCAATACATAGTTTTTTGCAGACAAAGTATATTTCTCTTTGCTACCAAAAGTACCTGCTGGATTTAAAAAAACGGCTTCTGAACTATGTGATAAGGTGGTGTAAAAACCTCCTATTCCGCTTATCTGTGCACCAACAGGGATTATGGATAATTCATAAGGAGTAGCAAGAAGATTAAAGCTGAATATTATTGATGCAGAAATTATAAAGCTTTTCTTTTTCATCTCTTACCTCCTTCAAAATTTTGTTTGCTTCATCTTTTACTTTCTTTTTAAATTCTTCATCTTTTATATTTGGTAAATTTATTAGCACATTTAGATATGCTCCTTCTGCTGCTGTTAAAGCGCATGCTGATGCAACGCCAATATCCGAAATTGCTTCTTTCATTCCTTTTTCACCGATTTCTTTTGCTACTTTTAAGATTTCTCTTGCTGTCTTCATAACCTTTAATGGTACTTCTGTTGCTAATTTTGTTGCTTCTTCTATTTTTTCTTCTCTGTATTTTTTCTGCTCTTCTGTTTTCTTTGGCAATCTCATTGCGTCCATAACTTTGTTAAATGCTTCTGTGTCTTCATCGACCAGTTTTTGGCATTTATCTTTTAATTCCTGTGCTTTTTCTGCGAGTTTTGATATTTCTTCTGCTACATTTTCGTAGCCTTTTTTACCACAGGTTAAATTTCCAACCATTGCGGTGAGTGCAGATGAGAGTGCGCCACAGAGTGCTGACACACTTCCGCCGCCAGGTGTAGGAGTGTCCATTGATACTTCATTTATGAATTGCCAGCATTTCTTCTCCATTAAAGGTCCTCTTTTCTTTAATACTCTGTATTCTATTATTTTTTCATCGGGATTAAAATCGGCAACTTCATTCAGTCCAAGAGATTTGATAGCGATTTCTATTAATTCTTCCTCTGGGTAACCTGCTGATTTACCCTGTTTTCTCAAAAAGTATTTGCCAGTTTCTATGATTGCCTCTTTTGGCACAAGTCCTACTATTTCGCTACCTGTTACTCTTAGACCCAATTTTTGTGCCTCTTCACATACTGTTTCGAATACTTTATAAAGTGGGGTGATTTTATAGTTTGTTAGATTAATGGATACCTGAGCGCATCCGTATTCTTCTATATACCATCCAACGGCTTTTACTGCTTTTAGCCTGCCAGGTACTCTGATTGGGTTTCCCTGTTCATCTCTTACTATATTTCCTTGAGCGTCTCTTTTTAATCTGCCTCTTTCTCTTATATTTAATGCAATTTCGTGTGCTAATCTTCTATCTTTTGTGTTTAAATTTATATTGTATGCAATTAAGAAATCCCTTACGCCTATTACTGTTGCGCCTGATTTTGGGTTAAAAACGGGTTCTCCGTAATCTGGTTTCCATCGTGGGTCTTTTAATTTTTGCGGCAAACCTTCATATTGTCCTTCTCTAATATTTTCGAGTTTTTTTCTTTCTTCGCATGTAGCTGCGTATTCGTATAGGTAAACGGGGATTTTAAGTTCTTCCCATACTCTTTTTGCGAGTTGATGTGCCAGTTTTACTGCTTCTTCAATTGTTATTCCGGTTACAGGCACAAATGGGCATACATCTGCTGCACCTATTCTTGGGTGTTCACCTTTGTGCTGTCGCATGTCGATTAGCTCTGCTGCTGTTTTGATGCCACGGAATGCAGCTTCTACCACAGCCTCGGGTTCTCCAACGAATGTTACAACGGTTCTGTTTGTTGCGGCACCCGGTTCTACATCTAAGAGAGTGATTCCTTCTACGCTATCGATTGCTTCAACTATTCTGTCTATAACTTCTTTTCGCCTGCCCTCACTGAAGTTTGGAACACATTCTAGCAGCTTCATAGCATAATAGGATAATAAAAATCTGGGGATGTCAACAAAAAATTTATTTTAATAGTGACTTGACAAATTGATAAAATGTTTAAAATATAAGTGATGGGGCGTCGTCTAATGGGCAGGACACCAGGTTTTGGACCTGGGAGTGGTGGTTCGAATCCACCCGCCCCAGTTAAAAAGAGAAGGAGGGGGTTATGTTAAGGTCAAGGTATCTTGTGCTGTGTCTGGTGCTTGTTTTATTTGTGGGTTCGCTTTATGGTCAGAGGAGGAAGAAAGAAGAAGAATTTCCTGAATACACTCCGCCAGCCGAATATACGCCGACGGAAGATGTTACCAGGTTATCAAAGACGGCGTATTTCTCCGGCACACTTACAGATTCTGGTGATGTCATAATTGAGGGCACATTCGAAGGCGAGTTAAATGTTATGAAGACCCTAACTGTAAAACCTTCCGGTGTGGTGAATGCTTCTAAAATGACGGTTAACAAACTGATTGCCGAAGGGAAGGTCAGCGGTCCTGTAACTGCTACTGATAAAGTGGAACTGAGAGCAGGTTCTGATGTGAGATGTGATATTGTTTGTAAAAGATTTGTTGTAGAGGAAGGTGCCATTTTCAATGGCAGCTGTAAGATGGAAGTAGGGACAGGGGGTACACCTGCAGGAGGTACTGGCGAGTAGTGTACCTGGGGGCGCATGCCCCCTCCCCTCCTTAAATAAATAAAGTATGATAATATTTCTCTTAACAGTTTTGAAAATAGGCAGTGTGCTACCGCTAACAGGTCCTTTATCTGCCTATGGTAGAGATTGTCTTATGGGTATGAAGCTTGCAGCCGATGAGCTTGCCATTCAGGGTTATGATATAAAGTTGTATGTAGCGGATAATTATGGTGAGCCCGATGAAACTGTTAAAAAGTTAAGAGAAATAGTGGCAAAGGGTGTCGATGTAATAATCGGTCCTTTAATAAGTTCATGTGTTCTTGAGATAAAAGATGAGATTGGTAGAGAAGGCATATTATTGATAACTCCGAGTGCCACAAATGATAAAGTTACCGAAGGTAATGATAATATCTGGAGGATATGTTTTACAGACAGGATGCAGGGTACTGCAATGAGCAAGTTTGCTTATGAAGTATTGCGAAAGAATAAAGCAGCTATACTTTGTGATAGTGCTAATCCTTATTCCCGTGAGCTTGCTAAATACTTTGCTAATTCTTTTGAGGAGATGGGAGGTGAGATTGTTTATGTAGGGTTTTACAAATCCGGTACTTTCTTTTATGCCAAAATTTTAGATGAAGTGATTGCTCATTCTCCTGATTGTTTATTTATTCCTGGATATTGTGAGGATGTTGGTCACATAATAAGAGAAGCCAGAATCAGGGGTCTTGACATTCCTTTGCTTGGTACCGATGGCTGGGATTCACCTCGTCTTGTTGACCTATCAGGCAAGCATTCAGGTGAGAATTATTATTGTACACATTTCTTTACGGGTGTGCCTTCTTCTGATGTTAGCATCTTCTGTCAGAAATATATGGAGAGGTATATTATGGCTCCTTCATCTTTTTCTGCTCTTGGTTATGATGCGGTGAAGCTTATCGCAACTCTGGCAGGAAGAGAGGGAATTAAATCAAAGGAGATTAAAGAAAAAATTAAGGAATTAAAGAAATTCGAAGGCGTAACTGGTGAAATGATATTTGAAGGAGAAAGAGACCCTCTCAAGGACTTTTATATCATAAGGTTAAAAGATGGAGAGTTACAGCTTGCGAAAATTGTTAAAGTAAAAAAAGTAACGAGCGACAAAATTGACATAGAATTCAGTGAGGAATGGTAATTCTTTTATTACTGGTATTCATAGGGACAAAATTACCTTCTCCTGTAAATACGGAATTTGATGAGTTATTTCCTTACATTTCAGCGGATGGCAAATCTATTTATTTTATTTCGGATAGGAGCGGAGAATTTTGTTTATGGGTTACAAGGTTAAGAGATTCTTTATGGCTTTCTCCTGTAAATTTAAGTGAGATAGTTGGCATTCGTGAAATTGAGGGTCCTGTTTCTGTTTCTCCCGATGAATATCGTATATTTTTTTCTTGCAGGACAGATAGAGGTGACCTTGACATTTACTATGTTGAAAAAATAGGTGTAGAGTGGAGTATCCCCCATCCTTTACCTGTAAATACCGATGCAGATGAATGGTGTCCTTCTCTTTCTGTTGATGGCAGAACTTTATATTTTGCATCGAACAGGAAAGGTTCTGCTGGGGGATACGATATATGGGTTACACATTTTATGGATACTGCATGGACAAAGCCAGAAAATTTGAAGAGTATAAATACAGTGCATGATGAAATTTCTCCTTTTATCCATTATGATAATAAAACTTTATATTTTGCGAGGAGAGTTGGCTCTTTAAATGACTTTGAGCTTTTTGTTACAACGAAAGAAGGTGAAGGGTTTGCAGAACCTGTTGCAGTTAGTCCTTTAAATACCATTTCTGACGATGAATATATAAGTGTTGATGCCAAATGCAAAAAATTTCTTGCCTCTTATGCCGGTGATATTTATCTTTTATCACTTTCTGAGCCTTTCAGACCTGAGCGTTCTCTTGTTATAGCTGGTATTGCCCAGGACAGGCTCGAGGGTGCGCCACTCGGAGGCGTTAGAGTAGTTGCTCGCCTGCCCGAGGAAGATAGGGATTTCTTTATAACAAGGACAAATGAACTTGGGGAATATAAAATTGTGCTACCTCCTGGTAATGTTTATACACTGCAATTGAGGATAGGAGGCTATTATTATGACCTTGGCAGATATGATTTAAGGAGTGCCCGTTCTTATTATTCCTTTGATGTATCGGGTATATGGAGGTCGCCTGACAAAGCAGGAGAATTAATTTTGATAGGAAAAGGCGGTGAATTAACGCCTGTATTTTTCCGTGAAAAAATCAAAGAAAAATATGAAACAAGGAAAATAATAAGAATTGTACTTACTACTTTTGAGAAAGCATATGAGAAACTTTCTCCCAGAGTAAAAGAAAGAATGCCTTTTTTGAGTGAAAGATGGACATTTGTTGCGGGTAACCAGAGAATTACACCTGTATTTGTTGAAGCAGAGAGCCCCAAATTACCCAGAGAGATAAAATCTCCCGATAAAATTTTTGCAGATGTTATAACAAAGGGCGAAGAAAAAGTGCCCCATAAGATTGTCCTTATAGATAGGGAAGGTAAAACCCATGGCATAAAGATAAAATCAGGGGTATTGCCCGAGAAGAAGATGGTATTTCTTTCGAGAAAGGGCAAAAAGACAGGTATTTTCATAAAGGAGAAGAAAGGAAAAATTACATTATCATTTGTTGGAGAGAAGTTTAAAACATCCCCACTTATCGCCGAGATACCTTCCGATACTGCTGAAGTTGAATTTAAGAAATCTGGCAAAAAAATTCTTCCATTAATTCGCATAAAGGAGAAGGAGAAGCCAGCGGAATTGCTACTTATTACAAAAACGGGAGAAATCGCACCCATTGAAATTAAAACAGCAGAAGAAGAAACAGGTAAAATTGTTTTCGCAGAGAATTTAACAAAAATCACTCCCGAAGAATTAAAAACATCAGAAACGGCTATTGTGAAAGAAGAAAAAATGATTATAGGTAATAAAAAAGAAAAAATATTACCGGTGTATTTTTCTCCAAAAAAAGAAGAAAAAAGAGGTCTTTTGATTTTTGAACAAAAAGAAGGCAAACTGATAACTGCTTTGCAAACATTGACAGGAGAGGAAAAAGGCAAACTGCTTTTTATTACGAAAGAAGGCAAATCAGTTGAGTTAAAGCTAAAATTAGGGGAAGTAAAGGGAGGCAAGCTTGTATTTCTCGGTGAAGGTGAAAAAGCTACACCTTTATTTGTGCGTCTTGATACTTTGCATTCCGAACTTGTATTTATAGATGAAAATGGACAAATCCGAAGTGCTCTCATCGGAGAAATTGATGGCAAAAAGGTAAAAGTGGTTTTTAGGATTATTAATGGCAAACTCGTTCCCGTAGTATTGTCAGATGGCAAGGAAATTGAAGGAAAGTTTGTCTTTTTGTCAGAATATGGTAAAATATTGCCAATTGCACTTGCTCCTCCATCGGAGACAGAAGCAGGTAAACTCGTGTTGATAGATGAAAAAGGAGAAATAAAAACCACAATTCTTACAAGAACACCCGAAAGATTCAAATTTAATCTTGTTATGAAAAATGGCAAAATAAAACCTGTAATTGTTACTTCTACCGGTAAAGAAAAGACAGGTGAGATAGTTTTCATCGGAGAAGAAGGCAGAAAAGTGATTTTGAAGATAGTGGATAAAGAAACCGAAGGTGCACAAAAAATTACATTTGTTACAAAAGAGGGAAGAAAAGAATTTTATGTTATTCCTGTTACAGAAACAGGAGAGAAAGCGCAGATTAAATTTGAGAAAGTTGGTGATAAACTTGTTCCCGTATTTGTTATGGGTGAGCAAAAAGAATATGGTAAACTTGTGATAACAACAGAAGATGGCAAAGTTCAGAAGTTTCTTATAGCAGAAGGTGAGAAAGGCGAAGCACCGGTTGCCTTCATTGAAACAGCAGAGAAAGTAGTCACCCAGTCAGGTCCTGTGATAGCACATACTGTATTTTTTGATTTTGGTAGTGCGAAGCTCCGTCCGGAAGCTAAAAAGGAATTAAAGTTAATAGCAAAGGTACTCGAAACTTATAAAAATCTTGAGGTAAGAATATCGGGTCATTGTGATGACATAGGACCTCGTGATGTTAATTTGCGTTTGTCACAGAAGCGTGCTGAAGCAGTTAAAGATTATCTCGTATCATTGGGTGTTCATCCTTTGCGTATGATAGTTAAAGGATATGGTGAAGATAGACCCCTTGTTCCCAATAAAGATGAGCAATCTCGTCAGATAAACAGGAGAGTAGAAATAAGGTCTGTTCCTTTATCTATAACGATGCATAATGTATTTTTCGATTTCGCCAAAGCAGACTTGCGTCCCGAGGCTAAATTTGAGCTTAGATTGATAGCAAGGGTGATAAAAGAGAATCCCGATGCAAAGGTAGAAGTTGTTGGTTATTGTGATGATATAGGTTCAGAGGAAGCCAATTTGCGTTTGTCCCTGAAGCGTGCCAGAGCAGTAAAAGATTTCCTCGTTAAATGCGGAGTCCCCCCGGATAGAATTATAATAAAAGGATATGGTGAAAAAAGACCTCTTGTGCCAAATGTCGATGCACTAACCCGTCAGGTTAACCGTAGAGTTGAAATAAAGCAACTGGAATAAAGTCATAGAAATACAGGAAGAAAATGGTATCGTTATGTTATCATCTATTTTTTTGATGTAATGCTGAGCAAGGGAAGAGAAAAACGCCCCGATAATACCTGTATAAAGGTCAACAATTCTCAATGCAAGTACTATAACCACTGAACATAAAAACATAAAAATTGAGCCAGAAATACATTTAAAATCTTTCTTCAATATATAAGTGCCAAAAAAATAAGCCAGAGTATCCGATATGCATAGGAAGAAAAGCGAAAGAATTACAATTTCTTTTTTGAAAATCAAACCTGTAAAAAATGTGCTTATAAAGAAATAAGTTGAAGCAGTTAAATATTCGGCTTCCTTTTTCCACAACATTTTGCCAACGATTTTGAAAAATAAATCTTTTACTTTTTTATTTTTATGGCGTAAAATTTCAATAATGAATGCTGTAAGTAAGAGCAGTCCCGTGATAATGAGGTAAACTTTCTTATCGCAATGAAGATAAAGAATCGGAATCCATATAAATGCAATGTGAATTAATTTTCTGATGATAATCCACACATATTAAATATTCGAAATATAAATTTGAAAAGTAATTTTTAAATTTTTAGCCCCTCCTCCGCTGTCCCCGCCTTCCCGATTAAGTCAGCCCACTCCTTCAGCTAAAATACGCAGAAAGCAGATAAAGCCACAACCCCTGCTACAACCTTAAACCCGTAATGGGCTGACATATCAACCCATATGTAATGTGCTCGGCTACGCCTCGCATTAAAAAATTTTAACAAAAATTTTAATAGGTTTTTCAAGTTCATTTCTAAAAATAGAAAACTTAAACTTACCCTTGCCATCTTTTTTTTTTCGATTATAATGAGTGTGATGGATATTGTGGGATTTGATAGGGTAATATTTAAAAAGGAGGGGGTATGTTGCAAAAATTTAGGTTTACTCTAGTAGCAATTTTAGTGCCGGTTTCACTATCAGCCGTATTATACCCTGTACGACATCCTGACAAGACATACGGATTGAAGATAATTACATTAGGCGACATGTGCACCGAAGCATTTACTTTAAACGAAGGTTTGGGTCGTTTTACAGTGACTGATACTTTTGTAAAGTATTACTGGGAGCGTCATCCTGCTATACCGGATGCTCCAATTAAGGATGAAAAATTGCCAATTAGTTTAGCAAAGGGCTTGGTTAAAGCTGCTCTTATGTATCCAGATATTGTAGATGCTAAAATAGACACAACTTATGAAGAAGCAAAGAAAATGTTTGAAGCCAAAACACCTATTACAACGATAAGGAATTATGTTTTGGATCGCTTAAGGAAAATTGCAAAGTTAACAGAAGGGAGGTAATATTATGCACCGAACGCTTTCGTAATATATAAAGGAACATTAGAAGGCGATAAACTTGCTAAAATAAAACTCAAAATTGAAGGGGATGAATTAGAAGTGGAGTGGATAGTTTTTAACAAAGATTACAATTGGTCGTATGATGGCACACCTGCACCATATGAGTTTGATGTGAAGACTGTGCGCCGAATTTATGATGTAGGTACTCCGTTAGATAAGCCAAGTGATTTAGATGTATTCGTAAATTATGCGGAAGGCTGGAGAATTTGAAACTCGGACATATTGGCTACATTTGACCCTCAAATCACCAGCCGAGGTGTCAGGATTAAAAATCATCGAAAAAACGACAAATTATGTAAAACTTGAATGGACAAATCCAGCAGACCCAGATTTTCAGGGGATAAGTATACGATTTTTTATGTAATTAAATGAGTCTAATTTCAAGTTCATTTCTAAAAATAGAAAACTTAAACTTACCCTTGCCATCTTTTTTTTTTCGATTATAATGAGTGTGATGGATATTGTGGGATTTGATAGGGTAATATTTAAAAAGGAGGGGTTATGTGGGTATTGTTATTTCTGGTAATAGAGACAGAAGTGAAGTTAAAACTCGTAAAGGAATGGAAATTTGATAAACCGATTAAAGATGTGGTAATAAATAAGATAAATAAGGAAGTTTATCCGAAGGTAGTTATACTTGGAAGGGAATCAAATAATAAGATTTTATGCAACGAGATTTTATGGTACGAAGGAGAGCATTTAAAAAAGCGATGGTCTGCAGAAGAAATATTCGGAGTGCACGGAATTTCGAGCCATGGAAAATATTTAGCAGTCTACACTGCTAAAGATAAGTCTGAGATGATTAATGTCAAGATCTTTAAAGAAGGAGAAATAATCTGGGAAAAAGAATTTCGTTATCCTCCTATGAAAGTATTTTTTTGTGAGTCTACAGGAAGATTTATACTACCTTTTCACTGGATTGCGAAGATTCATTTTTATGACGAAGAAGGGAAAATACTTACGATAGCGAAGCCGTTAAATGACACTTCATTTATTCGTGGGCGAAAAATGCAATGTTACCTTACAAGCGACGAGAAATACTTTTATGTTTTAATATCAAAGAAACACACTCCGTGTAAATGCTATCATATTATTAAATATTCTACAGAGGGTAAAGAAATTTGGCGCTACACTTTTCAAGAAAATGATAATGTTTATGTATATGGGCCACAGATAAGCGCTAAAGGTAACTTTATCGTATTTGGTGTTAACAAGCGAAAAGACTTTTATACTTATCTGTTGTCTAAAGAAGGAGAGTTGATAAGTTCTTATAGAGGGGTAGGTAAAATGAAATTCACTCCCGATGAAAAATTTCTTGTTATTTTGTTTGTAATGGGAAATAAAGGGCTCGCTGTTATAAATACACACACAGGTAATATTTTATGGCATAAGGCTTTCGATATAACAGCGCCTTATGGGTGCAATATAAAATTTTCTGAAAGCGGAGAATGTTTTTTGGTTTATAAGAGTGGAGAAGGAGGAAAAATTATTTCGATGAGCGGTAAAATAATAAAAGAAAAAATATGGAATTTGTCTTCACAAGAAATTAAATATCTGCATTTATCTAAAAATAATGAATTGGGGATAGTTTGCATAGATAAAAGAGATAAAAAAAGGCTTTTGTATTTGAAAGAAAGGAGGGAAAATGAGTAAAAGATGGTTTATTATATTATGTTTTCTTCTCGCGTATGTGAACCAAAGTCTTAAAGGATACCCTTGGCCTATATCTCCTTTTAACACCTCACATCCTGTACACGGCGTACTTAATGAATGTAGAGGAAATAGAGATCATTTTCATCGAGGTATTGATATAGGAGCATCTCAAGGAACTCCTGTTTATCCTGTAGAGTCAGGTTTTGTGGAGGAAATTAAGCCGCATTGGTATTATAATCCCAATACAGGTAAATATGAGGCCGCAGTGATAGTAGAAGGATTTTTATATGGTCACATTGATACCGCTTGTTATACAGGGCAGTGGGTTGAAGCGTCCGACTCAATTATCGGTTGGGTAACTGCTTCTAAACATTTACATTTTGAGGAGAATGTAGAGTCTCCCATCAACCCTCTTCGAGAAGGTGGTATAGAGCCTTTTGATGATAATGCCTCGCCTTATATCTGGGATGATGTAAATG
>CBEVQO010000001.1:0-495105 GCA_965552055.1 uncultured bacterium | reverse complement strand
CGCCCCCGCCACCCACCCCTCCAGTAATAAAAGAGGAAAGGAAAAAGGAAGAGAAAGAGGCGAAAGAAGAGAAGAAAGAAGTTCCTCCTCCGAAGCCAACTTTTGAGAGGCTGAAAGATGAATTAACAAAACTAATTAAAGAAAAACCCCAGGATTTTGCTGATACTTTAAGGTCTTGGATAGAGATGTCAGAGAAGTAGGGAGGGGGTATGAATGAAGAGAAAATTGAAGAGCCCATCAGGGAGCATGAGAAAATAGAGGAGCCAGAGGTTGAGCTTCTTACTCCGAAGAAGGAAGAGAAGAAAGAGCCTTCAGTAGAGGAACAGGTTAAATCTCTTACGACAATACAGAAGATAGCGATCATGTTGACTGTGCTGGGTGAAGATGTAGCGGCGATTGTTCTTGAGCATCTCGATAAGAAGCTTGCAGAAGAGATAGTGTGGGAGATAAGCAAGCAAAGGATAATATCGAAGGAGTTAAGCACAGCTGTGATGAAAGAGTTTCTTGACTTTTATAAACAGATAAAAGGCGGAAGGATATATGCTTTGAGGTTGTTGAAAAAAGCATTTGGTGCTGTTGAAGCTGAGAAGATGTTATCAAAAGAAGGAGAAGCACAGATACAGCCATTGAGTGAATTGTTAAAGCAAAAAGAGCCTGATGAAATTGCTGATATCATCAGGGATGAGCATCCACAGGTTATTTCGATTGTTATGTCGATGTTACCACCCGATAAGGCGGCGAATGTTTTGAAGCATTTTCCGATAGAATTGCGTATCGATGTTATAAAGCGACTTGCTACGCGCAAGCCTGTGGCATCTGCTGCAATAGGAGTTGCAGAAAAATATTTGCGCGAAAGGATAAAGGGTCCGGCAGGCGAGATAGCAGTCAGTGAAGAGGAAGAAAGGAAAGGCATAAAGATAGCTGCAGATATATTGAGCAAATCTGATATGGATAGCAGGAAAGAAATATTACAGTCCTTAAAAGAGACATCAAGCGAAATAGCGTCGGCAATAAGGAGAGAAATGTTTACATTTGAGGATATAATGCGACTTGATAAAAGAACATTGCAGCTTATAATCCCTCAGCTTGACATTAAAGATATTGCACTTGCGTTGAAAGGTGCGGATGAAGCTTTGAAAAATAAATTCCTGGAAAATATGTCCGAAAGATTGCAGGAGAGTTTGCTCGAAGAAATGGAATTGATGGGACCTGTTAGGATAAGCGAGGTCGACGAAGCTCAAAGGAAGATAACGGATTTAATTTTGAGACTGGAGGAAGAAGGTAAAATAACATTGCCAGGTAGAGGTGAGGTGATAATTGAATGAGTTCGCAAAAATAATTAAGATCGAAAAACCTGTAAAAGATGTGAAAGTTTTTTACGGTAGAGTTATAAAAAAGGAGAAGTTTAAAGAGAGAAAAGAGAGAGAAAAAGAAGGGGAATTAAAAGAGAGAAAGGATGAGATAATAGTTTCGCCTCCAATTGATGTTGTTGTAAAGCCAAGTGAAGAAGAATTGAGGAAGGCTTATTCCGAGGGATTTAAGGCAGGAGAAATATCGGGTTATAAAAAAGGGCTGGAAGAAGGCAAAAAAATAGCACAAAGAGAATGTGAGAAAGAGCTGGAGAAAATTAGAAATTTGATTGGACAGATAAGAGATAAAATATCAGAAGAGTTAAAATCTGCCGAGCCTCATTTATTGAAACTTGCATATACGATTGCGAAAAAAGTAATCGCTGCAGAATTGAGGATAAATAAAAATGCGATTTTGAATATCGTAAGAGAAGCAATCGAAAGATTGAAAGACAAAACTAAAATAATAGTAAAATTAAATCCCGCAGATTATGATTTTGTTGAAAAGGAGAAGGAAAAAATTAAAGAAGGTTTTGAAATAAAAGAGTTAAAATTTGAGCGTGATGAAAAAGTAAAAGAAGGGGGATGCATAGTTCAAACACAATTTGAAGAAGTAGATGCGCAAATAGATATGAAATTGAAGGAAATTGAAAAGCAATTAATAGGAAATGTTTGACTTTTCTGAATATATTGCAGAAATTGAAAAACTCGATCTAATAAAGAAATATGGGAGAGTTAAAAAAGTGGTGGGTACTGTTATAGAGGCGGATGTTGATGCGCGTAGTGTTGGTGAAGTTTGCATAATTTATCCTGATGGCAAAGAGATATTATCGGAAGTAGTTGGTTTTAAAGAAAATGCTGTTATTTTAATGCCGTTAGGCGATATGTTGGGTATAGGTCCTGGCACTCGTGTTCGTCCTACAGGTAAGCTTTTGCAGGTTAAAGTATCCGAAAAAATGCTTGGAAGAATTCTGGATGGTTTGGGTAATCCAATTGATGGTGGTCCTCCTCTTGCAGGCGAAGAGCGTCCTGTTTATGCTTCGCCGCCAGAGCCTCTTAAAAGAAAAAGGATAAAAGAACCACTTCCCACCGGTATAAGAGCTATTGATGGCTTACTTACCTGTGGCAAAGGGCAGAGAATAGGCATTTTTGCAGGCAGTGGAGTTGGTAAAAGTGTTTTACTCGGTATGATAGCGCGCTATAGCAAAGCAGATGTTAATGTTATAGGTTTAATTGGCGAAAGAGGAAGAGAAGTAAGAGAATTTATCGAAAAAGATTTGGGAGAAGGACTTAAAAAATCTGTGGTTGTTGTTGCCACATCTGATCAGCCTGCTCTTGTGCGTATAAAGGCGCCTTTTGTTGCTACGGCGATAGCTGAATATTTTAGGGATATGGGAAAAGATGTTGTTTTAATGATGGATTCTGTCACAAGGATTGCGATGGCGCAGAGGGAGGTTGGTTTAGCTGCAGGTGAACCGCCCACTACAAAGGGCTATACTCCTTCTGTTTTTGCTATGTTACCGAAGCTTCTGGAAAGAGCAGGAATGTCATCGAATGGTAGTATTACGGGTTTTTATACGATACTGGTGGAAGGTGATGATTTATCGGAGCCCATAGCGGATGCTGTTAGAGCAATTCTTGATGGTCATATAGTTTTATCCCGTAAACTTGCAAATCAAGGTCATTATCCTGCGATTGATATTTTGCAGAGTGTATCAAGAAGTATGATAGATGTTGTGTCTAAAGAACATATGGAACTTGCCCGTAAGATACGGGATTTGCTTGCAACATACAGGGAGAATGAGGATATGATTTTGATAGGTGCATATAAAAAAGGTCAGAATCCAAAGGTTGATATTGCTATAGAAAAGAAAGAAAAAATAGATAAATTTTTGAAACAGGATATAGAAGAGCAGGAAGAATTTGAGGCTACGATAGCAAAGATGAAAGAGTTAGTGCAATGAAGAAGTTTCAATTTAGATTGGACAGGGTTATGGAGTATAAGAAAAAGGTTGAGGAGGAGAAAAAGAAAGAGTTATTTACTGCGAGGGAAAATTTGCGACTTGCTATTGAGAATTTAAAGAAATTAATGAAGGAGAGAAAGGACATAATGGATACTCTGAAAAATTTTCAGCGTGATGATATAAAGATAAATCATGTTCTGCTTTATTTGAACTATCTTTATGCTTTGAATGAGAAAATAAAATTAAAAAAGATTGAGGTTTCCCAGAAGGAGCGTGAAGTAGCGGAGAAGGAGAAAGAGTTAATTGAAGCGAGGAAAGAGGTTAAAGTGCTTGAAAATTTGAGAGAGAAGCGTTATCAAGATTATTTGCAGGAAGTAAAAAGAAAGGAGCAATTTATGGAAGATGAATTTGCTAAATTTACTTATTTGAGGAGGGAGTATGGAGGTTAATTACAGAACTCTTGCTATTTATCTTGCTGTATCTTTTATTTTAACGGTAATTGCTATGATTTTTATTACCGGTGTTTTTCACAGGAAAATTTTACCGCTTTTAAAGGGAAGGAAAATAATGGTGGAGAAATTACCGTATGAGAAAATAGCAGTAAAAATAGATTCATTACAAAATGTGATTAAAGATTTAAGGCGGAAACTAAAATCTTACGAAGCAGAGCGGTATAAAGATTTGCAGGTTATGAGAGAAGTTTATAAAAAAGAGATAAAAAGTGTAGAAAATGCTTATTATGCTATGAAAAGGGAGAGGGATTCTTTGAAAGTTCTGTATGATACATTATTGAAAGAAATTTCAGGATACAAAAAAGCGCTTGATTCTTTATCGTTTCTTGTGGATTCTTTAAGCGTAGAAGTTACTTCACATCGTCGCGAAGAGGAAGTTGAAGAGATCAGGGCGTTGCGTTCAGAGATACGAAATTTGCTTGAAGCTGGTAGTGAGAAGCTTGCGAAGGCGCTCTCTGAAATGCAACCAGAAGAAGCTGCAAGGATAATGGAGAAGATGTCATTGGATGATGCTCTTAAATTGCTGTTCAAAATGAGAGAGAGGAATGCAGGCAGGATACTTGCCCAGATGTCGCCTGAAAAGGCATGTTCGCTCGCTGTCAAGTTCTTAAGATTGGGGGAAAAATGAGAACCATCTTGCCAATAATCGCAAAAACTATAAATCAAAAAACAAAAATTAAAAAAATAAAAACAGAACAAAAATTATATGATTTTAAAGCAAAATTAAAAAACAAAATAAAGGAGGAGAAAAATAAAGAATTTGTTCCCCTTACATTCAATAAAATATCCTGCGATAAATTATCTTTTGCAGATAAAAAAAGCGAAAAAGCACAGATTAAGGAAAGCCGGAGAAAAGAGGAGATATTTGAAAATGTCAAAATTTTAGGAAAAGAAAAGGAGTTTGTTCCTCTGAAGAAGTTTAGTCAGGAGATAAAACCCCATGAGAACTTAGAAAATAAAAAGATTTTGAAAGTGAGGAAAAAGGCAGAGTTTAAGAATCTGGATGGGAAAAAGGAAGTTTCGGAAATTGCGGAAAAGAAGGAGCAGATAAATCAAAAGACGGTAAGAAGTACAAAGTCAGATGAAGTAATGAATTTGAGCAGAAAAGATAAAGTAATAAAAGACAAAGCAATAAAAGGAGTAAAAGTTGGAAATGAGGGATCACAAGAAAAAATTTATGATATAAGTAAAGTTGGAAAAGATGTAAAGAAAGCAGAGTTGTGGACATCGAGGTTTACAGTTAAGGCGGATATACACGAGATAAGGGAAAATGGGACGGAAACAAGCTTTGTGCGACCCGAAAAGTATGTAGAAGGCAAAAAAGTAAACGCAAAGATAAAAGGGGAATTCAGGATAGGGGGGAGTACGACAGAAACAGGTTTTGTGCGTCCTGAAATGGATGCAGAAGGCAAAAAAGTAAATGCAAAGATAAAAGGAAAATTTAAGATGCCTGAAATGGATGTAAAAGATATAAAAGTGAATACAAAGATGAAAACAGAGTTTGTTAAAATATACGACTTTGCACAATATGAAATTAATCCACAGGTGATAAAAGAAAAACCTAAATTTGGAGATGAAAAAGATAAATCTAAACATGAGGAAAAAGTTTTAAATGTTTCAAATGTAAAGCAAAGTATAAAAGGAAAAGATAAAGAAAGCAATATCGGATTTGATAAAAAAGAAAGTTTGAAAGTGAATAAATTTGAAGATAGGATTAATACCGAGGTGCAGAGAAGGGAAGATAATAAATTTATGAAGGTATATAAAGAATTTGGTGAAAATAAGTTGTTCATAAAAGAAGAAGTGAAGCCAGAAAATAAACCGAAGATTAAAGAGATTGATACAGATTTTGTTAAAATAAAGGTGAGAGGTGAAAAAATGGTTGAGAGGGGCATGATAGACATTAGAGTGGGTGAAGTGAAGGAAGAAAGAGTTGAAAAATTTGTAAGTAGGATAATAAATGAAATTGTAGAAAAAATAAAGTTTATGATTTCTGAGGAAAGGAAAGAAGCATTTATAAAATTGCGTCATGATTTCTTTGGAGGAGTTGAGATAAAGATAAGGATGATGGGTGATAAAGTAAACATGAAGGTGATTTTGACGAATCCGCAATTAAAAGATGCATTGCAATCTAACATTGTTGAATTGAAGAATCATTTACAAAATTATGGGCTTGATTTGAATGAATTTGATATATATTATAAAGAGAGTGACAAAGAAAAAACCTATAAACCCAGAAAATTCTTTAATTTTGGTTTTGATGTGGAGACAGTTCCTGAAAAAGTCTCGTATGAGCCTGTGGCAGCGGGTGAAGGTCTTGATATGTGGGCATAGGAGGGGCTATGGATGTTAATGAAGCAACTCTTTTTGGTGTAGACAGTTTTTCTCAGGCGACTTCTAAATCTTTAAACGATATGTTCCTGCAGTTACTTATGACGCAATTGAGGATGCAGAGTCCGCTTGAGCCTATGGATGCAGGCGATATGGTTGGACAAATTGCTCAGCTAAGCTCGCTCGAGCAGCTTACGAATCTCAATACCTCGTTCAATATGAACCTCTTATTGATGCAATCGCTTAACAATGCGATGGCTCTTGCGCTTACTGGTAAAGTTGTGAGAATAGAAGGTAATGAGATTGAATATGATGGGAATAACGATGTAAAACTCGGCTTCTATGTACCGCAGGAAGGTGAAATTACGATAACGATTTACGATGAAGATGGTAAGGTTGTGAAGAGGATAGAACTCGGTAAAAAGACAGCTGGCTATCATGAGATAAAATGGAATGGGCTTGATGGGAGCGGTAAAAAGGTGCCTGCTGGTAAATACACTTTTCAGGTTGTCGGCAAGGCAGAAGATGGAAGTGTAATCGATTGTAAGGAGATGATTCAAGGAGTGATTGAGGGGCTGAAATTTAAAGAAGATGGTACCCCTGTATTTATCGTAAATGACAAGGAAATAGGTTATAGCGATATAACAGAGATATGGCTTCAAGAAACCGTAGAAAGTAGCGGTTATTCTCCGGATTATTCTGTGTATTCTCTGCTTGGTAAAATTGCCCATGTGAAAGGCGACGAATTCGAATATCATGGTGGTACAGAGACATTGAGATTCTGGACAGATAGGGATGGCAATTTTACTGTTAGGATTTATGATGAAGAAGGCAATCTTGTATACGAAGAAGGTCTTGGATTTATGCGTGCGGGCTATCACGAGATAGAATGGCGAGGAATCGATGAGGAAGGTAATCTTGTATCATCGGGCACCTATAGATTTGAGATAGTCGGAAACGCTGATGGTGAGGAGTTCGATTGCACAGAGATTATCGAAGGCAAAATTGAGGGAATAAGGTTTAATGACTATGGAGAACCTGTGCTCATTATAAACGGTAAAGAGTATTATCTTTCTGACATTGTGGAGGTCTGGATGCCGGAAAATACTTCGGAATCCGGAGCCCCAAGTAAAGCAGGGCTGAGTGCAAAACATAATCCTTCTCGTGAGTTAATCTATCAGCTATTGATGAGCAGGTTAAGGTTATGGTAGAGAGAATACAAAAAATAGTAGAAGTAGAGAGTGTAGTAGAGAAAAGGGTAAGAAAGAAAGAAGATTTTAAAGAATTATTGCAGGATAAGATTAAGCTGTCAAAACATGCTGAAGAGAGATTGAATTCGAATAGAGTAATACTTGGTGGTAGAGAAGCGGAGAAACTCTTCAATGCTGTTAAAAAAGCAGAAGAAAAAGGAGCTCATTGTGCTTTGATACTCACAGATGAAACAGCGTATATTGTGGATGTTAGGGAGAAGAAAATTGTAACAATTATAAGTAGAGGGAGGATGAGGGAAAATGTATTTACTAACATTGATACTGTGGTGCTGGCATAGGGGAAGCCTGGTCCCTCTTTTGAGGGAGGGCTCCCCTAAATAAAAAGGGGGGGCGTATGTTTACATCGCTTTATACTGGAGTCAGTGGGATGAGAGCCTACCTCGAGCAGATGGATGTTGTGGCGAATAATCTTGCAAACATCAACACGATAGGCTTCAAGAAGGGTAGGGTACTCTTCAGGGAAGCACTCGTTGAGCGTCTGATTGCTGGTACAAGACCATGGGACGAAATGGGCGGTAAGAATCCGATAGAGATAGGTCTTGGTGTTGAAATTGCGTCTATTGATAACATATTCACTCAAGGTCAGGTGCTAAGGACGGGTGTTCCAACTGATATGGCGATACTTGGTGATGGCTTTTTCGTTGTGAGGATGGGCAATGCTTGGTATTATACTCGTGATGGTTCATTTACTCTTGATGCCGAGGGACGCTTTGTTGACTCCAATGGTGCGATATTACAGGGCAGGATGGCGGATTTGACAACCGGAGAGATACCAAGTGGCGGTAGAATAGAGGATATTGTTATTCCTCCTAAACTTAAGATACCTGCGAAGATGACATCACTTGTGAAGCTCGCATGTAATCTCGATATGAGAGAAGACCCCAAACCTTCAATATGGGATTCACAGGGTTTGATGGCGAAACCCGACCAGACAGAGGATATGAACGGGTTATATGCCTCCGGATATCTTGATAACTTTTTGCATCTCAGCTGGGGTGATGAACTGACAGTGGACGACGGTCTTGGCAATCAGGAGACATATGTTTATGGAGTGGACTTTGTGAGTTTGCAGGACCTTGTTACTGCGATAAATGCTGATTTCGGACCTGCTGGATATAATACGCTTCAGGTTAATCTTCCTCCGTCTCCTTCTGGTGCCCCAAATATTGTTGAAGGTTATCTTGAGTTTGTCGATTTAACAGGTTCAGACCATACAGTTACGATAACGAGTACAAACGCTAATCTTGCGAAGGCATTTGAGGGTGTTGATGATAATCCGATAAACTTTACAACAGGTGCTACTACCCGTTCTGATACATTCTCGCATATAGCCAGGGCTTCTGACTGGCTCGTGGATTTGAGGACATATACAGGTTCGGATATTGGTATTGCAGCTGGTGATACCTTTAATGTTACAGCGGAACTTGCTGGTACTCCGATTTCTCAAACGATAGTGGTAACAAATGTGGCTCCTGTAGCGAACAATGAAGCACAGACATACGGTGACCTTATTACATTGCTCGAAGATATTCTATCCGATGGCGATGTTGACCCATGGGGAGCAAAAAGTGTATTCAAAGTTGGTGATGTGAGAATAGATTCTTCCGATGGTTCATGCTATGTAGAGGGTGACCCTGGTACTTCGAATGCCATTGATAAGTTGCAGTGCAGGATACCGGGAAAATGGGGATTCAGTTTCATAAAGATGCAGGATGCCGAAGATGTGACACATGCTTGCTCGATAAAAATCTATGACTCAGAGGGCGAAGCACATACACTTACCATTACTTTCAAGAAAGATGAATATGTGGATAACAAATGGTACTGGTCTGCAGAGATTGAAAATGCTACAATTTGGGAAGGAGGTTCAGGAGTTATACTCTTCAATCCGGATGGTTCTCTCGCTGGTTTCTCCTATGATGGCGGTGCGAATGCCATTGTATTCGATCCGGGACCAGGAAAAGAATCACCTCAAAGAATACAGCTGTGGATGGGCACACTCGGAGGGTTTGACGGCGTTACCCAGCTTGCGGAACCTATGACCACTCTTGTAATCGACCAGGATGGCTGGGCACCTGGAGAACTCATGGACTTTGTAATTGAAGAAGATGGTACTATTAGAGGACAATTTACGAATGGTTTAATGAGACCTCTTGCCAAAATAGTTGTCGCTACTTTCAATAATCCAATGGGCTTGAAGAAGATAGGTAAGAACCTCTTTGCAGAAGCTCCGAACTCTGGTGACCCGATAATCGGTGACCCTATGACTAGTATACCCAGCTGTAAGATAGCGTATCAGTCACTGGAAGAATCGAATGTTGACCTCGCAGAAGAATTCGTAAGCATGATAATGGCTCAGAGGGGTTTCCAGGCGAACTCGCGTCTGATATCCGTGGTGGATACGATGTTCGGTGATGCACTGAGGATGAAGATGAGATAAGGTAAGTAAAGCGGAAGGGGGAGGGGCCTTGATACGACTTACAAAGCTAAACGGCGAGCCAATAATAATAAACGCTGACCTTATTGAATTTATAGAGACAACACCAGATACACTTATCACACTTACAACAGGCAAAAAAATAATAGTCAAAGAGAAAGAAGAAGAAGTTATTGAAAAAATTATCAAATATAAGGCACAAATTTTAAAAGAAAAAGATAAGGAGGAAAATTGGACATAGCAACGATAATAGGTGTAATTTCGGGTTTTGCTCTTGTTTTCATTGCGATTTTTATAGGAGGTGGTGCAGGAACTTTTGTTAATTTACCATCAATTATGATAACCTTTGGTGGAACTTTTGCAGCAACTTTGATAAACTATCCCTTATCTGATATTTTGAAAACCATCAGAGTTTTAAAGAAAGCTTTCAAAAAATTTGAATTGGAGCCACACAATAAGATAAATGAGATTGTTCGTCTTGCGCAAAAAGCAAGGAAAAATGGCTTACTGGCTATTGAAGAAGATGCTAAGAAAACGGGAGACGAATTTCTTTACAGGGGGATAAAATTACTGGCTGATGGTGTGGATATAAAAGAAGTAGAAGATACAATGCGTCAGGAGTTATCCGAGATGGAGGAGCGTCACAGGCGTGGTCAGAGCATTTTCAGGACGATGGGCAAATTTGCACCTGCTTTCGGTATGCTTGGCACACTCATAGGACTTATTCAAATGTTAAGGTTTATAGAGACGCCTTCTCAGATAGGTCCTGGCATGGCAGTTGCCCTTGTTACCACATTTTATGGTTTATTAATAGCAAATCTGATTTGCTTACCGATTGCCGGCAAACTGGAAGTTTTATCGGAAGAAGAGTCACTTTTGAAAAGGATAGTGATTGAAGGTATAAAGGCGATACATGCAGGTGAAACTCCCCATGTGATAGAGGAGAAGCTGAAAGCATTTTTAACACCGAGTTTAAGGAAGTTGGTTTACAGGAGGCGTTATGAACGAGTTAAAAAGGTATAAAAGGGAGTTAGAAGAGGCATCTCCTCACTGGACTATGAGTTATTCCGATATGGTTACACTTTTGCTTGTTTTCTTTGTTCTTATGCTCGCATATTCTCGTATGAGTCAGTCGAAATTCACATCTGCGATAAATTCGATAAGAAAATCCATAGCACTGAACAAAAAAGATGTAAAATTGATACAAGAGGAAGGGGACCCCGAGAAATTACTTAACGATTTGAAAAAAGGTATAGAAGCGCTTGAGATTCCAAAAGAAATAAGAGACCAGATAAAGATTTTCAAAATCGAAGAGGGTGTATTAATAATGATAGGCAATCCTGCGATGTTTGAGAGGGGGAAAGCTGATTTGCGGCCTCAGATTTTGCCTGTGCTCTATGAGATAGCGAAAATAATAAAGGACAGACCCTTTGATATCAGTATAGAAGGGCATACATGTGACCTTCCGATACATTCTTATGAGTTCAAATCTAACTGGGAGTTGTCGTCTGCCAGGGCTCTTAATGTTTTGCATTTCTTTGAAGAATGCGGTGTAGACCCTTACAGGATGCAGGCGGTGGCTCATGCTTACACTCGTCCTATTGCACCAAATGATTGTGAAGAAAACAGAAGAAAAAACAGGAGAGTGGAAATCAAATTAATACTTAAAGAATGAAGAAGGAGTTGATTATAATGATAGCTATTCCCGTGATAACAATAGGTGCATATTTTACAGCGGTAAATCTGATTCCGATTGCTGTGGAAAGTATCATAAAGATGAGGATGAGAATAAGAAAAGAAAAGAGAGAGAAAATAACAGCTTTCCAAACCGATGTATATACATCTTTTAAGGATAAGAAATATCTCGTTGGCAGGATAATTTTAAAGATGTGGTTCTCTCCTGCGGAAAAGCAATTGAGGGTGAAAAATAAAGAAGACAGGATGAAAAAAGTATTTGTAAACTATTTTGGCAAATTAAAAAGTACGGAGATTTTATCGGCAGAGAAAAGAAGTTTGATATTAAAAGATGTAAAAAGTTTACTCGATAGTATTTTTTCGAGCGATGGTATTAAGATTCATAAAGTTTCTTATGATGTGAAAGTTATAAAGTAGGGGGGATTATGCCTGAGAGGATTTTAACCCAGGAAGAAATAGATGCCCTTATGGAGGCGATAAAATCCGGGAAGTTAAAACCCAAAGCTATTCACAGGAAGATAGCACCTTATGATTTCAAACAGGAAGTTATAGGCACACCAAAGGCTTTTTCTCAGGCACAGAGGGAATTTTCTCGGCATCTCAGTAATTACTTCGTTTCGCATTTAAGGTTGCCATTGACTGTAGAAGTGGCGAATATAAATACCATGCCGTTGACGGATTACATTGAATCCAGGGATGTTCCATCATACATTGCTGTGCTAAGACTTGAGCCACTACAGGGTCAGATGTTCTTTAACATGCGACCGATAATCGCAGGGATGATCGTGGATGTGCTATGCGGAGGAACAGGAGATGTAAGACAAAGGGATACTCTCACTGAGATGGAAAAAGGTATGATAAGCAAAATAATAATGGATATAATTATGTTACAGAAGAAATGCTGGTCCGCAAGGGGTGTGGAATTTACTCCGAAGCTCGATATGGATGAAATAGACCCTACTCTTGTGCATCCAGTTGCAGGTGCTGAAACCGCTACCATTGTATCCTTTGATGTGATAAAAGAGAGAGCAAGGATAGAAGATGCTTTGAGTATGGCTTATCCAGCTAGTTTGTTGAAGTCTCTTGCAGCCGTAGGAGTAAGAAGGAAGAAAATACAGCAGGCAGTGTTAGAGCCTCCGAAGGAATGGAAAGAAGCTTTGCAGAAGGAGTTGAGACAAACGGTACCCATAACAGTGAGAGCTATCCTTGGAAATACTGAACTTACCATTAGAGAATTACTGGAACTTGAAGTGGGTGATGTTATATTGTTGCATCAAAGCATTAATGCTCCCATAGAAATAAGGGTGGGTGACAAAGTAAAATTTTACGGGATACCGGGTGTTAGTGGAGGCAAAAAGGCAATAAAAATTGTAAAAGTTGTACCAAAAGAAGAAGAATTTATTGAGTTAAAGTTTTAAGGGGGGTATCATGGAAGAAAAGAAAGAAGAAAAAGCCCAGGCAAAGCCAGTAGAGTTTGAAAAATTGGAGCCAGGTGCTGAGAAGAAAGAGCCACAGAATCTCGACCTCATACTTGATGTTGTTGTGCCTGTTTCTGTTGAACTGGGCAGGGTAAATGTTCCAATCGAGCAGATACTTGAATGGGGTCCTGGTACCGTTATTCAGCTTGATAAATTCGCAGGTGAGCCTGTGGATATTCTTGTTAACAATAAACTTATAGCGAAAGGAGAAGTTGTAACGATAGATGAAAATCTGGGAGTGAGGATTACCTCTCTCATTGACAGGTTAGGCAGGATAAAGCAACTTGGGTAGGAGTGATTATGGATTTCAGTATGCTTGCAAATGCATTTAGATATATCGGTGCACTGCTACTCGTTATAGCATTGATTCTTTCTCTTGTTTATATTTTGCGTAGATTCGCGGGTAAAACTACGAAAATTCCATCGGGCTATGAGATAAGGGTGTTGCAGAGAGTAGCGCTCAGTCCCAAACAGATGCTGTATGTTGTTGAAGTGCTTGGAAGGATTCTTCTCATTGGGGCAACGCCTCATGAAATAAGGCTAATAGCAGAGCTATCCGAAAATCCAGGCAGAGCAAGAGAAGAAACAGAGAAAGAAGAGGAGAAAATGGAAGAATTCGCGGAGACACTTAAAAAGAAGCTCTCAGAGGAAGAGATGAAGAAGTCAGTAAGAGAAAGGGTACTCGGTAGATTGAATGAGTTGAAAAAATTAACGGAGTTATGACGGATATTTTTGGAAATATGCAGATGGCTACATCTCTAAAAGTCCTTGCTCTTATCACACTCCTCGCGGTATTACCCATTTTGGTGCTCTCTTTAACTTCTTTCACTCGTATTATAGTGGTGCTAGGACTACTGCGACAGGGAATGGGTTTGAGGGAAGCACCGCCTTCACCTGTTCTCGTTGCTCTCGCTCTCTTCCTTACCTTCTTTATAATGAGACCCACATTTGAAAGGATAAATCAGGAAGCAATACAGCCTTATTTACATCATGAAATAACGGAAAAAGAAGCATTTGATAGAGCAATTAAAGAATTGAGGAAATTTATGCTCAAGCAGACTAAAGAAAAAGATTTGATGACATTCGCAAGTTCAGCGGGAATACCCCGTCCCAGGAATCCCGATGACCTACCTACTTCTGTCGTGATACCCGCTTTCATAACAAGTGAGCTTAAGACGGCATTTCAAATAGGTTTTATGATTTATCTGCCGTTCCTTATAATAGACCTTATAGTAAGTAGTGTTTTGCTTTCACTGGGTATGATAATGTTACCGCCTATGCTTGTGTCTCTTCCTTTTAAGCTTCTGCTTTTTGTTCTGGTTGATGGCTGGAATCTTGTTATAACATCGCTTGTTAAATCGTTTGTGCCATGACGCCCGAATTTGCAACAACATTGCTGAATAAAACTCTGTTAACAGCAGCGATGATTGCAGGACCCATTCTTGTAGCTGGCTTGATAGTGGGATTGCTGGTTGCGATATTTCAGGCAGTAACGACCATACATGAAATGACCCTTGTGTTCATTCCAAAGTTAATAGCTGTTGGACTTACGCTTATGTTCCTCTTGCCATGGATTATTATGAAATTGATAGATTTTACGAATCAAATTTATCAAAGTGTCAAAATGCTTGGAGGGTAGATGGAATTTGAGCGTGCTCTCATACTTTTACTCGTATTCTTCAGGATGATAGGAGTTATAGGTTTGCTACCCATATTTGGTGCAGATAGGGCTAGGCTTCCCAAAATAGTGCTATCTTTTACACTGGCTGTACTTATTTTCCCGAATGTTGATGCAGGATATGCCAGAAAATTATTACAGGGTGGACCTGTTCATTACCTTATACTTGTCGCATCAGAGTTCGCGATAGGTTTCCTTATAGGTCTTGTTATAGAATTAGTTTTCTCAGCTATAAGGATAGGGTTTTCGCTCGCAGGTTATCAAATGGGGCTAGGACTCGCTCGTCAGATAGACCCTACTGTAAATGAACAACAGACTATGGCAACACAGTTTGCCATTATTTTTGCAGGATTATTGTTTTTTGCTACAGATATGCATCTGATGGTTATAAAAAATGCAATCATATCTTACAAAATAATACCCCTTGGACATATTCTTTTGAAACCTGCTCTTGGTAGAGAAATAATATCTTTTGCAGGTAAAATGTTTCTTACGGCTATTAAACTTGGTGCACCTCTTATTGGTATGATGCTGATTGTGATGCTACTATTTGCGTTTATGGCAAAAGCTATACCACAGGTAAATGTTTACTTTATGGCGTTGCCGATGAAAATAGGGTTGGGAATCATTTGTTTTGCATTATGTTTGCCTTATCTTACCTATGTGATAGTTGCTCACTTCGATGAAATGGCAAGGGAAATTCAAAAAGTTCTTTTCCTGCTTAAACCGTAGGAGGGAGTATGGAGGAGGAAAAAAGGTTACCACCTACGCCACGGAGAATAGCGAGAGCAAGAAAAGAGGGATTTGTACCAAAGAGTACGGAATTAACAGTTGCTTTGCATTTCCTCTTTGCTATATTCATTTTCTTTATGATGAGAAAAACACTTTTGTTTGATACGATGAAATTTGTTACTTTCAGTCTATCAGAAGCTGGCAGATTTTCTTTAACTCCTCAGAATTTTCTTGCACTTTGTCGTTTTCTTTCTGGCAAAATTTTCCTTGTTATTTTGCCTATTGCAGCTGCAATGATGGTGATAGGAATTAGTGCTAATCTGATGCAATCTGGTTTTGTACTTGCGACAAGCAGGTTGCGTCCAAGATTAAGTGTTTTAAATCCTGTTGCAGGTTTTAAGAGATTATTCTCAAAAGATGGTTTTGTAAGAGCGTTGATGGGTATTTTTAAGATGATAATAGTAGGTGCAGTGGGTTACTTCACGATAAAGAGTAAAATTGCTGGAATTTTGAGTTCCGCTCAGTTTGGGATTCTTGATGGTCTTGCATTTTCGGGCAAAGTTGCTTTTGAACTTGCCATAAAACTAGGATTATTTTATCTTATACTCGCTGTCTTTGATTTTGCCTATCAAAAATACAGATGGAAGAAGCAGTTAATGATGACACCCTGGGAATATAAAGAAGAGATGAAGGCTTATGAAGGTGACCCCAGGATAAAGCGTAAGCGTTATCAGGAGCACTTGAAGATATCGCGTCAGAGAATGCTTAAAGCAGTGGAAAAGGCAGATGTTGTAATTACGAACCCTGTTTTGATTGCAGTTGCATTAAAATATGAGCCGGAAAAAATGTCGGCGCCCGTTGTTGTTGCAAAAGGGATGCGCAAACTCGCGGAAAAAATAAGAGAAATAGCACAGAAACACGGAGTACCTATTGTGAGAAATCCGGAACTCGCAAGGTTACTTTACAGAATGGTTGATGTGGGTGAGGAGATACCTGTGAAACTTTATCAGGCTGTTGCAGAAGTTCTTGCATATGTATATCGGCTTAAAGGGAGGACAGAATTATGACAGGTTTACAAAAGGTATTTAAGCAAAGCACTTATTTAATAGCAGCACTGATACTGGCTGTTGTGTTTATAATTGTAATTCCCTTACCTCCTCCTCTAATTGATATAATTTTGTCTTTCAATTTTACATTTGCGATTCTTGTTTTGCTTGTTACCCTTTACATTCAGCGACCGTTAGAGTTTGCGGCTTTCCCGACCATCTTGCTATCTGCCACATTGTTCAGGCTTGCGATGAATATAGCGACTACAAGGGCTATTTTGACAAAAGCATATGCTGGTCAGGTAATCCTTGCATTCGGTAGGTTTGTTGCTGGCGGCAATTTAGTTGTTGGCTTTGTTATTTTTATAATCATTGTGATAATCCAGTTTGTTGTGATAACATCAGGAGCCCAGCGTATAGCAGAAGTAGCAGCGAGGTTTACACTTGATGCAATGCCCGGCAAACAGATGGCAGTAGATGCAGACTTAAATGCCGGTTTGATAACAGAAGAAGAGGCGAAGGAAAGAAGAAAGGAAATTATGAGGGAAGCCGATTTTTATGGTGCTATGGATGGTGCCTGTAGATTTGTTAGGGGAGATGCAGTTGCGGGTCTCGTAATAACCGCTGTTAATATCATTGGTGGATTAATTATCGGGGTTTTAATCAGGAAGATGTCAGTTTCCGAAGCTTTGAGAACTTATACTATTTTGACAATAGGTGATGGTCTTTGTGCTCAGATACCGTCTTTTATGATGGCAACAGCTGCAGGTGTTATAGTTTCCCGTGTTGCTGAGAAAGAGGATTTTGGTCAAAGTGTTATCAGGCAGATGTTCACAGACCTTCGTGCTGCATTTGCAGCTGCAGCAGGGCTGTTTATCTGCGCACTTGTACCAGGGTTGCCGACGATACCTTTCCTGATAGTTGCCACTATGATAGGAGTAGTAGCATATCTCGCAAGAAAATATAAGAGGATGAAGCAAATTGAGAAAGAAAAGCCAAAGCGAAAAGAAGAGCCAAAGACACTCGATACAGCGGATGAAATAAGAAAAATGATTCAGGTAGAGCCCCTTGAACTAAATATAGGTTATGGATTAATACCACTCGTTGATAAATCTCAGGGAGGGGACTTACTTGAGAGGATAACATCTGTTCGTCATAAACTTGCGCAGGAACTTGGAATAATAATTCCACCGATGAGAGTGAGGGACGATATAAATCTTAAACCTACACAATACTCCATAAAGATAAAAGGAGTGGAAGCAGGAAAAGGCGAAGTGTATCCCAATAGGTTGCTTGCAATAAATCCCGGGACAGCGGAAAAAGAAATAGAAGGAATAAAGACAAAAGAACCGGCATTCGGTCTAAAAGCAGTATGGATATTACCGTCACAGAAAGAAGAAGCAGAATCAGCAGGATATTCTGTTGTGCAACCATCAGGCGTTATAGTAACACATATAGCGGAAGTTATAAAGAGACATGCAGATGAATTGCTGAATAGAGAAAGTGTTCAGAGGTTGATAAACATTGTGAGAGAAACGCATCCTACTGTTGTGGAAGAATTAACACCAAAATTAATGTCGGTCGGCGAGATACAAAAAGTATTACAGCGACTGGTAAAAGAGAATGTGCCGATAAAAGATTTACCACAGATATTCGAAGTGCTTGCAGATAACGCGCAGTACACAAAAGATATAGATGTGCTGGTAGAAAAAGTAAGGCAGGCTCTTTCTGCTCAGATATGCAAACAATATGCGGATAGCACTGGCACTATTTATTGTATCACGCTCGAGCCCTCTTTTGAGCAAAAAATATTGCAGGCATTATCGGAATTTAAAGAAGTAAAAATGCCAACATTGGAGCCTCAGGTTATGGAGAAGTTTTACACAGAGCTTGCACAGGGTATAGAAAAAATAATAAAGATGGGAAAAGAGCCGGTGCTACTTTGTTCATCGGGTGTTCGTCCTTACATAAGGAAGATGATAGAACCTATGTTCCCGCATTTAGCCGTTCTTTCCTACAACGAAGTATCACCTTATGTGAAGGTTAAAGGAATTGCCCAGGTGGGAGGGGGCACTTAGAAGGAGGGTGAGATGCGTATCAAAAAATTCTTATGTGCAAATATGAGAGAGGCAATGGAGAAAATAAAGACGGAATTCGGAAAGAATGCGATAATACTTGAGACAAAAAAGGTAAAAGAAGGACCCCTTTATGAACTCTATGGAAAGGAAATGATTGAAGTAACCGCAGCAGTGGATGACAGACCAAAGAAAGATGAATTACCCGATATGCTGAATTCAGAGCCATACATGGAAATTCTTTCCGATTTGAGGGAGATAAAGGAATTTATAAAATATGGATACGCCGATAAGAGGATAAGGAAAATCTACATAAAACTATGCGATATGGGGATATCTTCTGAGATTGCACTTAAGATTGCGAAATATCTTTGCGAAGAAGGTATCACAGGGGATAATCTTGATGACATTGTTAAGGAGAAGATTATAAGAATGCTACCTCCTGCTTCACCGATAAAGCCTCCTGATAATGGTGAGCCCAAAGTGATAGCTCTCATAGGGCCTACGGGTGTTGGCAAGACCACGACGATAGCGAAATTATCTGCTAAATTTCAGGTACTCGAAGGAGTGGATGTGGGTCTTCTGACAATAGATAATTATAGAGTAGCTGCCGTTGAACAGCTGAAAGTGTTTGCAGATATAGCATCGATACCCATAGAGGTGGTGCAGGAGCCTGATGAGTTTGAAGATAAGCTCGAAAAATTAAAAAACAGGAAAATAATTTTCATAGACACAGCGGGTAAAAGCCAAAGAAATGGATATTATCTTGCGGAGCTCAGTAATTATTTTAAAATAAGAAGACCGGATGAAATTCATCTTGTGCTTTCAGCGAACTATCATGAAAAGACATTAAAATCCATGGCAGATAGATTTATGTCCATTGGAATTGATAAGATGATTTTTACAAAATTGGACGAAGCAGAAACTTATGGACCTATGATAAGCACGATGATAGAATATAAAGTTCCTGTGTCTTATATAACTTATGGTCAAACGGTTCCGGATGATATACAGAGTGCAGATGAAGTTTTACTTGCAGAATTAGTATTAGGCGAGAGGGTACCATGAATGATCAGGCAAAAAGATTAAGGGAAATTGTAAATAATAAGAGACAGAAACTTGCCAAGATAATATCATTTACGAGCGGTAAAGGAGGAGTTGGTAAGACAAATGTTGTGGTAAATCTTGCATGTGTGCTGGCAGAATACGGAAAAAGGGTAATAGTACTTGATGCCGATATGTCACTCGCAAATATTGACTTACTCTTTGGTATAGCTCCACAATATACTCTTTATCATGTTATCTTCGGTGAAGTTAATCTTAAAGACATAATAGTGGAAGGACCCCTTGGGATAAAAATAATCCCTGCGTCATCTGGGATGGAAGAGCTGGCGAATTTAGACGAAGCAACTCGTCAGAGATTTATCCATGAATTCAAAAAACTTGAATCCGAAGCAGATTACCTCTTTATCGATACTCCTGCTGGAATTGCACAAAATGTGATAAGCTTTTTGCTAGCTTCTGATGAAGTAGTAGTTATAACTACGCCTGAGATTACTGCTATGGCTGATGCTTATGCGATAATAAAGGTGACGGCATCAAGGAGACCTGACCTTAAGATTTATCTTCTGCTAAATATGGTGAGCGAAGGGGAAAACGGCGAAGAAGTTGCCCAAAAGATACAAAACATGGTGAGACAATTTCTGGGAGTGGAGGTAGAAAATCTTGGCTTCATTTATCAGGATAATGTGGTAAGGAGAGCGGTTCAGGAGCGTAAACCTTTTGTCCTTCTTCAGCCAGATTCACTTGCATCAGGTTGCATAAGAGATATTGCACGAAAAATACTGAAATTCGAAGAAGCAGAAAAGAAGATGGATTTATTCGAAAGAATAATTGCAGAAAGAGAGAAAACAGGTAAAGTAACAAAGGTCGATTTAATAAGAGAGGTAATGGCTGACAAAGATATAAAGGAGATGGGCTTGCAGGAAAAAGTTGCCGAAGTAATAAATGTATTTATAGACGAACTAACTGGTACCGTTAAATCAGGCGGATATGTTAAGCTCGCAAATTTTGGCGAATTTTACAGGTATGGTAAAAAAATAAAATTCAGACACGATGAATCAGGAGACTGAAATAAAAGAGCTTCTGAAGAAAAAAGATGACCCCAAGGTTCGTGAAAAATTGGTGTTGAAATATATTCCGGTTGTTAAATGGGTGATAAGGCATTTATCTCCTGTTTTACCGCCTGCCATCGATGAAGAGGATTTAATGTCAATAGGTGTGATGGGTCTGCTTGAAGCAATAGATAAATACGACATAAATTCAAAAATGAAATTCAAAAATTATGCTACAATGGTTGTAAAGAGAGTAATAATAGATGAGTTAAGAAAACTGGACTGGGTTTCAAGGTCTTTGCGTAAAAAGGTTAAAGAAATCGAGAAAAAATATGCCGAACTCGAACAGAAATATAAAAGACCTGTGACAGATGAAGAAGTAGCCAAAGAAATGGGAATCGATGTTGAAGAAATAAGGGAAGCATTTATGAAAGTGAACGCAGGTATAATTTTATCACTCGAATCAAATCCTTATCCCGGGGACAATCAGCATGAATTGGCAGAATTTATCTCAACAGAAGATGATGAGGAAGAGATTATCGAAAAAATTTCAAAAGAAGAAATAAAAAATGCACTGATAAAAGCAATAGAAGAACTACCGGAGAGAGAAAGATTGGTTATAACACTTTATTACTATGAGAATTTGACGAGAAAAGAAATAGGGAAGATTATGGGCATATCAGAGGTCAGGGTCTTTCAGTTGCATACAAGAGCATTAATGCGATTGAGAGGCAAACTTTCCAGATTCATGGAAAAATGAACGAAGTCGGAAGAATAGAACCTCCAAAACCTTCGCCCGAAGTTAGAAAAATAGAAAGGAGAGAGCCAAAAGACAAAGATGAATTCAAAAAGGTTATAGAAGAAATAACAGGCAAAAGAGAAAAGAAGAAAGAAAAAAAATTTGAAAAAGAGAAAGAAGAGACACGAATTTTGCATAATGAAAAAGAGGAGAAGGAGGGAGGTGGGCTTGGAGGCATCGTTGATGAAATTGCTTAAAAGGAGGGGGAGATGAGGGTCTGTGCAATAATAGCGCTATTTGTAATGACAAAGACATCAGGATATAACCTCGCTACTCTCGGAAATCTTTTCTACGAATTAAATCAAAAATATGCAAAAGTACAGAAGGACTTAAAAATACTCAAAAATACCACCTATTCGTTATCCAGAAGATTGAAGAAACTTGAAAAAAACAATACGAAAAGCGGAGACGGAAAAATTTACCTCGAAAGATTTAAAAATATGGAAGATGAAATTGCATCCCTTAAAATAACAGTTGACGAATTAAGTAAATCCGTGACAGAGATTAGAGAAGAAATGGAAACTTTGAAAAGTCTTTTAAAGAATCAGAAGACAACTTCTCAGGTTATGCCTACAGGTAAAGGTATAGTGATTGGTATGGCTATTATGACTTTTATTTTTCTGATAGTGCTTGCAAAGCGTTCACAAAAAGAAAAAGAGGAAAAAGAAAAACTTGAGTCCATGAAAGAACTCGTTAGAAGTTTGACACAGGATGTTGAAAGGCTGTTGAAAAGAGAAGAAGATGACCCTCTTAAGGAGAAATTTGAAGAAATAGAAAGGAAATTGCAAACAGTTTCGGAAATCAACAGGCGCCAGAAGATAGCGGAAGTATTTTACCTGAGAGATAAAGGTTTCACGACTCAGGAGATAGCAAAAAGATTGGGCGTAGGAAAAGGAGAAGTAGAATTAATACTCTCACTTGGTAAGAAAAAGAACAGATGAAGGAAAGGATAATAAAATCAATAGAGGAGAATATAAGGACAAAAGAACTTCTTAAGGAGGAAGCGTTAGAAATCGAGATGGCTGCAAATCTTGTGCTTGATGCTTTACGGAGTGGCAAAAAGGTTTTGCTTTGCGGTAACGGCGGTAGCGCCGCTGATTCCCAGCATATCGCATGTGAACTCGTTGCAAAACTTAAAAAAAGAAGAAAAGCTTTACCAGCAATTGCATTAACAGTAAATACCTCGGTTCTAACAGCTATATCAAATGATGACGATTTCGAAATCGTCTTCGAAAGACAGGTGGAAGCACTTGGTGAAGAAGGAGATGTTTTAATCGCAATAAGTACTAGTGGCAGGTCAAAAAATGTTTTAAGAGCAGTTGATAAGGCAAAAGAGAGAGGTATGAAAGTTATAGGATTGACAGGTAAGAAAGGCGATTTGCTATGCGAAAAGTCAGATGTTTGTATAAAGGTGCCATCAGAAGATACACAGAGAATACAGGAAAGCCATATTTTAATCGGTCATATTATATGTGAGATTGTGGAAGAAGCATTCTCCTGAATTTGATAGAAGAAAAAGCATACGCAAAAATAAATCTCGGATTGAAAATAAAAAGAAAAAGAGAAGATGGGTATCATGAAATTGAGAGCTTATTTTTGCAAATTAATTTTTATGACATTATAAGGGTTGGATATTCCGATAGATTTGAATTTTTTACAAATTTTCCTCCATTTGGAGAGGAGAATTTATGTGTAAAAGTTGCAAAACAATTTTTTCAATATACGGGTTTGGATGATAATGTCAGGATAGAGCTGGATAAAAGAATATGGCTTGGTGCTGGTCTTGGTGGTGGTAGCTCCGATGCTGTTGCTACATTAAAAGCCCTGAATAAACTTTTTGGAGAACCTCTTGATGAAAATCAGATGAAAGAGATATGTCTCGGTATCGGTAGTGACACTCTTTTTTTCCTGAAAGGAGGATTGTGTAAAGTAGAAGGCAGAGGCGAAATAGTAAAGCCTTTAAATTTTTTGCCAGAGATTAAGATTTTATTGATAAATCCAGGGTTTTCTATCTCAACAAAATGGGCATACGAAGAATTTGACAGGTTGAAACCCAAAGATGAAGAGATAAACTTTGATGAACTGATTGAGGGTTTGAGAGAGAAAAATATTGAGAAAGTAAGTAAGAATCTGAAAAATGATTTTGAAAAAGTGATTTTCAAGCATTATCCTGTTTACAATGAAATCAAAAATTTTTTGATAGAAAAAGGTTTCAAGGCAGTTTCTTTGTCTGGTTCAGGTTCAACCCTTTACGCTTTATTTTTTTGAATACCATTTAATATTTTTGCTACTTTTATGTCAACCTCTATTCCTTCCATTGGATTTTTTAAAGGAAAAACTTGCAGAAATTTTGCCCATTTATACATTTCTTCATAAATTTCAAGTTTTTTAAAATAGTTCGAATTGTCTCTGGATAATATAATTTTTTCAAAATTTTCGATGAGTTGTCTGTTTCTAATCAATTTACTCTTTTATGAAGCCAAGTATTTCAATTTCCGTGTATGGCTGTCTGTGTCCTATCTTTTTGTCGTGGTGCTTTTTCGGTATGTGTTTGAAGATTATCACCTTTTTGTGTTTCCCGTGTCCCACTATCTTTGCTTTGCATTTTACATTCTCGACATAGGGCTGTCCGTAAATTACTTTATCATCCTCGAAATAGGCGAGCACAGGAAAGATGAGGTCTTCCTTGGTGTCTTCCAGTTTTTCCACTTTTATTCTGTCACCCGGTTTTACCCTATATTGAAAACTGCCTATTTGAATAATTGCTCTTTCCATTTTAATGCGTCTTATATAAAAATGCAAGGGTAAATGTGGTGATGCCGAAAATAATCCCCAATACGATAACGGTCTTTGTGAGGAAAGGAGCAGCGCCTCTACCGCCGAAGAATTCGCCTCCGCCTCCAAGAAATACGCTTAAACCACCCCTCTGAGGCTGATGAAGAAGTATCGCCAGAATCAATAGTATTGAAACAAATACATGTATGCCAGTAATTAAGCCACGCATTTTTCTTTGTAAACTTTTTCCGTATTCTCAATTATCTTATAAAAACTATCAACATTTAAACTTGCACCTCCTACGAGTCCACCATCAATATCAGGTTGTGCAACCAGATCAGCAATATTATCGGGTTTTATACTTCCGCCGTATAAAATCCTTACTTTTTGTGCCACATCTTCGTTAAATTTTTCTTTGATTAAATTTCTGATAAAAGATTGTGCTTCCTGAGCGGTATCAGGGGTAGCTGTTTTGCCTGTGCCTATTGCCCAGACGGGCTCGTATGCGATTACCAGTTTCTTCATATCATCGGGTGATAGGTCGTTGAATGCTGAAAATTGTCTTTTTAAGACATCAAAAGTTATTCCTTTTTCTCTTTCTTCTAATGTTTCGCCCACGCATACAACCGGGATGATATTGTGTCGCAAAGCAGCTTTTATTTTCTTATTTACATCTTCGTCTGTTTCTCCGAAATATTTTCTTCTTTCGGAATGTCCGATTATTACATAATCGCATCCCAGATCCCACAGGAATTTTGGTGAAATCTCACCTGTGTATGCTCCTTCGTCCTCCCAGAAGACATCCTGAGCAGCGAGCTTCAGGTTTGAGCCACCCATATTGGCTTTTGCTACAAATAGCACGGTGAAAGGTGGAGCTATTGCTACTTCAACATATTCAATGTTCTCGATTCTCTTTTTCAAATCTTTCACATATTCCCTCGTCTCCGTTATCAATTTGTGCATCTTCCAGTTTCCTGCTATTAAAGGTTTTCTTAATTTGTGCATAATCTCTCCTCTATTTTTTTATTTATTTGCATTTTACAAAGATTATACGCCATTTTTATTGCATTCCTAATAGCCCTTGGTGATGACCTTCCATGACATATTATCACGATGCCGTTTACTCCCATCAACAGTGCACCTCCATATTCTTCGTAATCCATCCTTTTTGCCAGTTCTTTTAAACTTGGCTTTAATAAAATCGCACCAAGCATACCGCGAAAAGAAGATTTCGATGCATTTTTTATGTGATTGAAAATAATTTCAACAATACTTTCGCCAAATTTTAAAATAGCATTGCCTACAAAACCATCGCATACGACGACATCGGAAACACCATACAAAATTTGATGCCCCTCTACATTTCCTATAAAATTTAAGCCACTATCTTTTAACAATTCAAATGCTTTTTTTGATAAAGAAGAGCCCTTTATATCTTCTTCTCCAATTGAAAGCAGTCCAACAGTTGGATTTTCTTTTTCAAAAACGATACCGTAAAATATGCTTCCCATTATCCCAAATTGTAATAAGTGTTCGGGCTTGCATTCGGAATTCGCTCCAACATCTACAACTAAAGTATAACCTTTAACGGTCGGGAAAAAAGTTCCAAGAGCAGGTCGAATTACTCCTTTTATTCTGCCAAGCATAAGGGTAGCTGCTGCAACATAAGCACCTGTGTTCCCTGCACCAAGAAAAGCATCGGCTTTGCCCTCTTTTATCAACTTCACACCTTTAACAATTGAAGATTCCTTTTTCTCTCTTATGGCTTTTAAAGGATGTTCATCCATACCTATAACTTCAGGTGCATCCACGATTTCTGCATTTTCAATTCTGTTTTCAAGCACTTCCTTTTTACCCACTGCAATTAATTCTGCATCAATTTTTAAATCTTTCAGTGCCTCTATCACAACATCAGGAGCTTTATCTCCACCCATTGCATCGATTGCTATTCTCATACTGTGATTTCTTTGCCTTTATAGTATCCGCAGTTGGGACATCGTGTATGAGGCAATATTAAATTACCGCAATTAGCACATTTTATGAGTTGAGGCGGAGTATATTTCATCGCGAGCGTCCTTCTTCTCATTTTCCTTGCTCTCGATTGCCTTTTCTTTGGAGTACCCATACGCTTTATTTAATCAATTTTTCATTTTGTCAAGTAAAAATTTCAAAATTTTTTAAATTTTTGGTTGACAAATTCTGAAAATGGATAAATTAAGAGGGGGTGAGATGGTAAGGATAAGGTTAATGAGGATGGGCAAGCGTAATAGACCTTTTTATCGTATTGTTGTAGCAGATGCAAGGGCGCCGCGAGATGGCAAATATATTGAATGTATTGGTTATTATGACCCAATAAAGAGTGATAATTTTAAACTTGATGTTCAAAAATATGAGGAATGGATAAAGAAAGGCGCCCAGCCTACTGATAGGGTTCTTTCTCTTTATAGAAGGGCAAAGAAAGAGGGAGGTTGATATGGCGAATGCACAATTAAAAAAGTTGATAGAGGACATTGCAAAAGTATTGGTGGACGCGCCCGATAAAGTAGAGGTAAAGGAAGTTGCGGGCGAAAAAATAACGATATACGAATTAAGGGTCGCGAAAGAAGACCTCGGTAAAGTGATAGGAAGAGATGGCAAAATGGCTCGTGCGATAAGGACAATAGTAACAGCAGCATCTATGAAACACGGTAAGCGTGCGCATCTTGAGATACTTGAATAAATGCAAATAGATGTCCTTACCATCTTCCCCCAGCTCTTTGATAACTTTTTGGCTGCGGGGGTGGTAAGGATAGCAATTGAGAAAGGGAGTTTAAAAGTAAGGGTACATAACCTCCGGGATTTTACCTGTGATAAGCACCGGAGGGTCGATGATTATCCTTATGGTGGGGGTCCGGGCATGATAATGAAAGTAGAGCCAATTTATAATGCTCTGGAGAAGTTGCGTAGCCCGGACTCCTACACAATACTATTATCGCCCCAGGGTAGATTGTATAATCAACTCTTAGTAAAAGAATTGCTTTCTAAAAATCACCTAATTTTGATTTGTGGAAGATATAAAGGAGTTGATAATAGAGTAAGAGAGTTTTTGATTGATGATGAAATTTCAATAGGTGATTATATTTTATCAGGAGGAGAGATAGGCGCTTTTGTTATAATTGAGACTGTTGCCCGCTTATTGCCGGGTGTTATTGGTGATATTTCTTCGGCTTTAACAGACACTTTTGAAGAGGGTGCGTTTGACCCGCCTCACTACACTGTTCCCCGTGAATTCAAAGGAATGAGAGTCCCGGATGTCCTTGTATCAGGTAATCACAAATTGATTGCAGAATGGAGAAAGAAGAAGTCCGAGGAGATAAAGGAAAGGTTTCTACAAAGGAGGCGAGATGAATTTGCAAGAATATTTAAAGAACTTTACAAAGCAGAATGAGAATGTTCAGGATTTCAGACCAGGTGATCGCGTAAGAGTGCTGTGGAAAATACGCGAAGGCGATAAGGAAAGGATACAGCGATTTGAAGGTGTTGTTATAAGGAAAAGAGGAGAAGGAGTAAATAAAACATTTACAGTTCGTGAGGTCTTTCAGGGCTACGGTGTGGAAAGGATTTATCCCCTGTATTCTCCCAATCTTGTAAAAGTCGAAGTGCTGAGAAAAGGAAAGGTGAGAAGGGCAAAGTTATATTATCTGCGAGAAAAAGTCGGTAAAATAAGAATTAAAGAAAGGAAAGAATGATAGAATATGAAGTAAAGTACTGGGATAAGGGTTTACATTATGTTGCTGGCGTCGATGAAGCAGGCAGGGGTCCGATTGCAGGTCCCCTTGTGGCAGCAGCCGTTGTTTTCCCTCCCTATACTGTTATAGAAGGAATAAATGACTCTAAAAAATTAACTCCAAATCAAAGGGAGAAATTTTTGCCACAGATTTATGAAAAGGCAATATCCGTAAGTATAGGTATTGTGTCTCACTATGAAATAGAGCGCTATGAGAATATTCTTATAGCATCACAGGTTGCGATGAAAAGAGCAGTCAAAAATTTGTCAGTCAAACCCGAAATAGTGCTTGTAGATGGCAAATTTGAAATCCCAAACCTTGATATAAAACAGGAGGCGATAGTGGGTGGTGATGGAAAATCCCTTTCCATAGCAGCAGCTTCCATCGTTGCAAAAACTTATAGAGATAGATTGATGGAAGAATTTGATATTTTGTATCCACAATATGAATTTGCTAAAAATAAAGGTTATCCAACAAAGCGTCATAAAGAGATTTTGAAAAAAATAGGCTTTTGCCCAATTCACAGGAAATGCTTCAAGATATTCAAAAAACTTTTCCCGGAATTTTTTGAATTGTTAAAAGAGATTGAAAACGGGAAAATATAAAAAAGAAATCGGCAAAAAAGCAGAAGATATAGCAGTAAAATATCTTGAGCAAAAAGGTTTTAAAATTTTAGAAAGAAACTACAGGAAAAGATTTGGTGAAATCGATATAATATGTGAAAAAGAAGGTGGAATTATTTTTGTGGAAGTAAGGTCATTGAAATCTGACTTTCTTAGAAATCCAGCAGAAAGCATAAATTTTAAGAAATGCGAGAAAATAAAGAAGTTAGCAGAGGAATATATTTTTTCCAGAAATTTAAATCCGGAGTTTGTAAGATTTGATGTTATTGCAATATTTCATCCGGAGGAGGTTTATCATTATGAGGATGCTTTTCGTTAGTTTTTTAATTTTAATGTCAAAAGAGCCCGATTCTCTTTATTATGCGAGGTTAAGGAAGGCACTGGTGGATAAATTACGGGAAGAAGGTATAACATCTGAAAGAGTTTTAAATGCTATGTTAAAAGTTGAGCGTCATAAATTTGTTCCAAAAGAATTACAGAGATTTGCATATCAGGATAGACCTTTACCTATAGGATATGGGCAGACGATTTCCCAGCCTTATGTAGTTGCTTTGATGACGCAGTTGCTCGATTTAAAAGGCGATGAGCGTGTTCTTGAAATAGGCACCGGCAGTGGCTATCAGGCAGCAATATTATCACTTTTGTGCAAAGAAGTTTATACGATTGAGATTTTAAAACCGCTTGCAGATTCAGCAAGAGAAAGATTGAAAAGATTGGGCTATAAAAATGTGTATGTAAAACATGGTGATGGGTTTTATGGCTGGAAAGAACATTCTCCTTATGATGCCATAATAGTTACATGTGCAGCTCCAAGAGTGCCCGAACCTTTGATAGAGCAATTAAAAATGGGTGGAAGACTTGTGATACCCGAGGGAGATGAATTTCAGGTTCTAAATCTTTACATAAAGACAGAAAAAGGTTTGATAAAGCACTCAGTTATTCCTGTTCGCTTCGTTCCGATGAGAGGAAAGATAAGGGAATAATTTTGATATAATAGGACATATTTAGCCAGCATCTTTTTCTGAAAATTAATCTACCATTACATAATAAATCCATTTGAAGCAAATTTGGTTCTCTTTTTGGGATTATGATATAAAGCATTGGTTGATCTTTAGAAGCAGTAAGGTCGAATTCTGCTATTCCTGTATCGGCGTGAAATACCGCGAATGCCAGCATTTCTCCATTTCTTTCTTTTAAAAATTTTTTCATTTCAAGCAGGTTTAGATATGCTGTTCGCATACCTATAAAAGACAATTCCGCTGATAGCAATTTTGCAATTTCGGAATCGTAGTTATATCCTTTAAATGATTTCATCAAAGAATCAATATACAATATTGCCTTTTTTACATCTTCACCTTTGTCTCCTTTATTCCATCTTTCTTTTAGCATCGCTTTAAGCATTTTTAATTTCGGGAAACCTTTTGATTGATCAATATACAAGAATAAGTCATCTTCGACAGAATCAGCATAAGCCCTCATCGGATTATAATGTGGAAATTCTTTTAGCCATATTTTTTCGTTTTTATCTATAAATAAGATGAAAGGAAGTTCTGACCAGAGCATCCATTCTTCTTTTGCCATTAGTAAACCTATTGTGGTTGTTTCTACTTCATTTTTCTCATTTATGTAAGGGAAAGGGTTATTCATTTTTACGGAGTCAAAGAAATCCGATACAAATACCGCAAGTTTAAATTCGAAATCATTAACATCCTTGCGGATAAACTCTTCTTCGTGTAAAATCCTTACTTTGAAATCGGCGAGAAATATTAATATAAAAAGAATTATTTCTTTCGTCTTCGCCATATCAATACTATGATTCCAAATAAGGTTAGCAGTGCTCCCCAGAATTTAACTTCCGGTGCGAGCATCATAAAAAACGATTCAATTATTGCTATCCAGCCAACGAGTTTGCGGGCATTTTTCCATCCGAATAGTAGCGCACCAAGTAGCACAACAGCACAAAAAGCCAGTATCCATAATAAAAAATAAAAAAGTTTATTCTCAACAAGGATAAAGTAAAAACAAAATGCCTGACCAAGTAATAGGAGCACACCGAAGAATTTTCGAATGGATATGAGGACTTTTTTGAAAGATAGGCGCTCTTCGGGTGAGAGGGGTACACCTTTGAAGTAATCGTTCGCATACTCTCTTGTGAAGAGGATAACCAGTATTAAGAAAGAATTTATCGAAGCATAAATTTGCGCTATGTAAGGGTCTTTAAAAGTTTGAAAAGGGTAAGAAGCGAATTTATATCCTGCTTTTTTGATGAAATAAAGTAGAAGCAGATTTAAGGGAAGAGATACTATAAATAAACCTATTCTTGCCCAGTTTTTGTGATAAAGTAAACCTGCTCCAATAATCATTGAAGAGAAAGCCACGATTAATGTGAAAGGCAAAGGCAATATATGAATCAGTTTGAAAATTTTGTATTCGGGGGAGGCGATTGCTACAAGGATGTATGCTCCGTTGAGAAAATTCATAATTCCCAGTAATTTTATGAAGTAATAAATGGTGCTTCTCCTTATGAGCATCGTAAATTTTAATAGTTTTTCCAACCCTGTCAAGCATGATTTTCAAAAATTTTTCCTTGACAACCCCCTATCCTGGTTATAATGTTATGATGCACAATCGAGCTTACATACTGAACTCTCTCTCTCTCGTAGAGGTATATTTTCATTAAGGTCCCCCTTTTACAAACAAAGTAAATACTGGCGGAAATCAAAAAGGAGGGGCTATGTTGTGGCTGTGTCTCTTTCTCCTTGCAGTGGAGACACGGGCGATAGAAAAAGGTAGTAATGGGTATAAAGTAACGGAAGTGAAAGCTGTGCCTGCGGCTATTACAGTGCAGGGATATTTAGAAGAAAATGGCTCGCCTGTGAATGGCACGGTGCAAATGAAATTCAAACTTTACACGACTTCAAGTGGGGGTACACCGATATGGACATCTTCTACCTATTCTGTGAATGTTTCTAATGGCTATTTTTCGAAAGTTTTATCAATTAGTAAGAAATATTTTCCGGGAAGCGACAGGTATCTTGAGATAGTGGTAAACGGACAGACATTAAGTCCGAGATTAAGGATAACGGGAGTGCCTTATAGTTTTAAAGCTGATACCTGTGATTACTCTAAAAATGCTGATAAATTAGACGGGCATAATTGGGGTGACAAATATCCGAATGCAGATAAATTAGATGATTATGATTCAGGGGACTTTATAAGGTGGAAACAATCAGGAGGAGCTTCAGTAGGTCAGGTTTTAAAGTGGAATGGTACTCAATGGTCGCCTGCGGATGATGAGGTGGGGGGTGCTTCAGATACTGCTAATTATTCTTTAAATTCTGACAAAGTAGATGGCTATCATGCTTCTGCATTTATAAGGTGGGATCAATCGGGAGGAGCTTCAACTGGTCAGGTGCTTAAATGGAATGGTTCACAATGGGCACCGAGCAATGATAACGCAGGGGATAACGATTGGACGATATCGGGAAGCAATGTTTATAAAACTTCAGGATTTGTAGGAATAGGCACTTCGTCTATGTCGGCAGCTCTTGATATTGTTTGTAGTAGTGACGATGCTCTAGAAGTACATTCAAGTGGTGCATACGAAGGCATAGAGATAGATGCAGGAGATAATGGAATAGAGATAAGTGCAGGCGGTAACGGAATAGAGATTAGTAGTGCAGGAACTGACGGCATTTATATTCCAAGCGGAGCGGTTAGTGACGATGCGATTGATATAGATGGAGGGAGCCGCGGCATTGAAATCTCAGGTTGCACAGATGGTATCTGGATAACAGGTTGCACAAATCCTATTTATATTTCTGGAAGTTATAATGGAGTATTAGCAAATGTTACAGGCAGTTATCCAGCCGTATATGGAACGGGTAAATATTACGGAGTGGAAGGGAAAGCACTTAATAGTTATTCCTCAAGTTCTTATGCCATATACGGATATAACAATCCCGGTGGTAATTATGATGCTAAAGGTGTCTATGGGAAATGCTGGCCAGCTGATTTCTATGGATACGGTGGATATTTTGAAGGAGGATATATAGGGGTGTATGGTAAGTCTTACTACGCAGGAGTATATGGGTATAGTAGCGGTGGCTACTACGCAGGTTATTTTAATGGCGATGTGCATATTACTGGTACATTATCAAAAGGTGCGGGCTCTTTTGTAATTGACCATCCGCTTGACCCTGAAAATAAACTTTTAAGACATAATTTTGTTGAATCACCTGAATATTTGTGTCTTTATCGTGGTAAGGTTAGACTTGATGCAAATGGCGAGGCAACTGTAAAGATGCCAGATTACTTTGCAGCGCTCACAAAAGAGGATGAAGCAACCGTTAACCTAACACCTATAGGTAAGCCTTTCTTGGTGGGTTATGAATGGAATTCGGATTATACTGCATTCAAAGTTTATGGTGAGCCAAATCGTGAAGTATCCTATATTGTTTTAGCTGATAGAGACGACCCGGTAATAAAGAAATTACGCAAACCAGTTGTACAGGATAAAAGCGAGTCTAAGCTGTGCAAACCTGGACAACTGTTATATCCAGAAGCATATGGGTATCCAAAAGAAATGGGCGTAGATTATCAGAGGAGATATAAACGCATGAAAAAGCATGAACACGAAGAAGATAAAATGCGTCAAAATGAATTAGACGAAATGATGAGAAAATTCAAATTAAAGCAAGAACGAGAAAAATTAGAGAAAAAATTAAAGCATGAACGGAAGAGAAAGAAGAATGAAGAATAAGGAGGGGGGGATGAGAGCGATATTTAGTATAATCTTTCCATTTATACTTTCGGCATATTCTTTGAGATTCGCGAATATCAATAATGGATGCAAACTATCTTCATCGTCTTACGATGCTTGTATTTCTTTAAGTTATACGGGTGGTAAGTCCAGTGGAGCTAACTATACGCTGTACGGATTGCCATGCTTTCCAACCACAGGAATCTCGGAAAAGAAGATTCAATTTCCTCGCTTTGGAATAAAACGAATTTATCCCAATCCCGTTAAGACCACATTGAAAATAGAATATGTGATAGAAAAGGCAGGAGAAATAAAGTTTATGCTTTACGATATATCAGGAAGAAAAAGAGAGGAAATTCGTCACTGGCATTCAAAAGCCGGCTTATACAGAATAGAATGGCAACTGAATTTACCCGAAGGCATTTATTTCCTGAAAATACAAAAAGGCGAAAAATTCCTTATGAAGAAAATAATACTTATGTAAAGTTATCTTTTCACTTCTTTAAAATAAACTTGTAAAAAGCGGAGAGATTCGAGAAATAGTTTATCACTGAGGATTTCACTTTCTCAAGGAAAGATATGCCATCTGCCCCCAATTTGTAAAATAAAAAATTGTTGAAATCAATTAGGTAAACGCCTACTCTTCCGATTGTAATATCCCCATTTTTAAATGGATTTATGGAAAAGCCCCTTTCATACCCTTCTTCACATAATATCTCCTCAATCCGCTCATTATATCTACCAAACGGATAAGATAAATATTTTACTTCCTTTCCTGTTATATCTTCAAGTATTTTCTTTGATTCTTTTAGCTCTTTTTTGATTTCATTTTCCGGTAACTTTGTCAAATCACGATGTGTCAGAGTGTGCGAACCTATTTCAAATCCCAAATCTGCCAGTTCTTTTATTTGTTTCCTGTTCAGATGCTTAAATTTTACTCCAAAATTTACATCCCAGTTATTTTCTTTGCCGATAAAGCCTGCGATTACAAAAATTGTTGCCCTGTATCCATATTTTAACAAAATATCTTTCCCATAGGTATAGAAGTTTTCATAACCATCGTCAAATGATAAACCTGTCCCTTTTCCTTTCAAAGCATCAGAGATTGTGCAAAGATTTATGCCTTTCTTTTTTAAAAATTTAATGTGGGATTCAAACTGGAGGGGTGTTACCCATGTTCCCCCGACATCAAATTTGCATATTTTGTGATATGTTAAAATAGGTGGGCTCAAATTTTCTTTTCAACCAGTTCAAAGTATATTTTTTCAACTTCTTTGGCTATTTTGTCCCATGAATATTTTTTTGCCGTATTGAGACCTCCGTTAATCAATTTTTCACGCAATTTTTCGTCTTCCAGTATCAAATCTATCTTCTGGGCAAGGTCATGTGGATCTCCTGTTTTGAAAAGCAATCCATTTTCTTTATCTTTGATTACACATCTATATCCTGGTATATCCGATGCAATAACGGGTGTGCCCGTTGCCATAGCTTCGAGTAGCACTATGCCGAAACTTTCTCCCATTAACGCAGGTGATACATAAACATCGGCTGTGCGATAAAAGCGAGGAACTTCATCTCTATCCGCATTTATCTTCAAAAAGTAAGGTTCAGGTAATTTGGGAGGTTTCCCCCTGCCAACTACCATTAAGCGGATGTCGTTTCTCTTTTGTCTTAAAATTTTGAAAGCTTTTAGCAATATATGGAGTCCTTTTCTTGGGTCAAATCTTCCGAGGAATAATATGTTCTTTTTATCGTCAAATTGAGTAAACGGCTTAACTTTGGGATTAAATCTTTTAAGGTCGATGCCATTTGGTATTATTTTATAATCACCCGGCAGAAATTTTTCGATGCATTTTTTTGCTTCTTCCGATACCGCTATAAGCTTATGTATTTTTTTGAAGTAGGGCATTGATGGTTTTTTAAAAGCCAGATACCAGAAATTTCTTTTGAAACTTATATGAGTTGTTGCCACATTTTTTGTATTTGAGTATTTTAAAGCACGCAAAGGTAATGTTGGAAGCAAACCCTGAATATGGATTATGTCAAAATTTCCGTTGTTTATTACTTCGTAAATCTTTTTGTTCATATCCCAGCTATAAGGTATCCCGCCTTTTGAAAAATTTGCAAAAATTGAAGGAATGGGTATAAATCTACCAACTCTTATTACATCTGGATTTTTTATTTTGTCGTCATCTTTTCCATATCTTGTTGTCAGAATCTTAACATCATGTCCCAATTTTTTAAGTTCTTCATAAAGATGATGAACATGCTCGGAAATACCGCCAGGAAATGGATAATAGAAGTCAGTAACTATTAAAATTTTCAATCCCATGGTCTTTGAAATACATACCATTGAGTTGGATATTCTTTTATTTTATTTTCAAGCCTTTTTGCTAATATCTCTGTTAGATTTCTTATGTCTTTCTCTTTATCACCCGTGGGAATATAATTTATGGGTGGCTCTGCTTCTACTATGTAATGTAGTCCTTTTCTCACAAAGTATCCTGTTATTATAGGTGCTCCTGTTTTCAATGCAAATTGTGCAGGTCCCTTCGGTAACCTTGCCTTTTTACCAAAAAATTCAACCTCTATTCCTGTGCCTGTCAAATCTCTATCACCAAGTAATACCACGAGTTTCCCCTGTTTCAAATTTTTTAAAATATTCCTGCCTACAGAAAGATTCAGTTCGATGATGCCCATTCCTGTTTTTGTTCTCAATTTATTCAATAGTTTATAGTATCTTTTATCTTTTAAAGGTTCGACAACTGCGACTACAGGGTAACCCATTGCTCCGAGAAAACAACCTCCCACTTCCCAATTGCCGAGATGTGCGTCAACAAAAATTATGCCTTTCCCGTTTTTTAACGCATTTTCAATATATTCTGTCCCTCTGATTATTTTAGGCAATTTCTTAATTTTTTCACTATTCAAACAATAAATTTTAAGCAAATCTGCAAAATCCAGCGAAAAATTTATGAAAGTTTGTAAAACTAACTTTTTATTTTCTTTTCCGGTAATTATTTTAATATTTTCTTCGATTATTTTTCTTCTATTTTTCAAAAATAAGAAAGAGAGGAAAGCGAGCGAATAGCAAATTATTATTTTTACGAATTCAGGCAAAGCTTTGTGCAAAACTATTGCCAATCTTATTGAGTAGTATTTGAGTGCTGCGAGCATTTTTTAAGCATTTCGCAGATTCTTTCCTTTAGTTCGTCGATACCTTCACCTGTTAACGCAGATACAAAGACAGCATCAGGATAATTTCTTTTCAAATAGGGGACATTTTCTCTATCTTTATCAATTTTGTTGAATACATATAAAGTTGGTTTATCTGCTACTCCGAGTGCTTCTAAAATTTCGTTTCCAGCCATTATTTGCAGTTCCACTCTTGGATGACTTGCGTCTATTACATGTAGTCTCAAATCCGCTTCAATAGCTTCCTGCAAAGTCGAATGGAAAGAAGAAATAAGTCCATGAGGTAAGCGTCTTATAAATCCGATTGTATCCGTTATGACTGCTTTTATTCCATCTGGTAAAATTAAACGCCTGGTTGTTGCGTCAAGAGTCGCAAAAAGTTTATCATCGGTGTAAAGATTGGAATGAGTTAATCTGTTCATAAGAGTCGTTTTGCCAGCATTTGTATATCCAACTATTGCTATCCTTTTTACTTCTTTCCGCCTTTTACTTTGTATTTCCCTTTGCCTTTCTATATCTTTCAATTTTTTTTGTAATGTTCTTATTCTTTCTTTAATCTTTCTTCTATCCACTTCCAGCTTTTTTTCACCGGGTCCCCTTGTTCCAATTCCTCCTCCCAGTCTTGATAACTCTATTCCTTTACCTGTTAATCTTGTTAATCTATATTTAAGCTGTGTTAATTCTACTTCTATTTTTGCAGCTCTTGTTTTTGCATGTTGTGCAAATATATCCAGAATTAATTCGGTTCTGTCTATTATTTTTCTTCCTGTTACTTCTTCGAGATTTCTAACCTGTGCAGGTGATAGTTCGTCATCAAACACAAAAAGGTCGATATTCAATTCATCTGCTATTTTGCGAAGTTCTTCGGCTTTTCCTTTTCCAATGAAAAATGCAGGGTTTATTCTATCTCTTCTTTGCAATGTTCTTCCAACTACTTCAGCGCCTGCTGTTCTGCATAGGCTTTCTAATTCATTCAAAGAATCTATTTTTTCCCATTTTTCTTCGTAGGGTAAAAGTACACCTACGAGAAACGCTCTCTCCACACTATATTTTAATCAAATTGAATAATTGTCAAGCTATATAAATTACCACAAAAATATATCCTCTCCTTCTTTTGATGTATCGATAAAGATTTTGTCTGTTATTTTAAACTTATTTTCTGCGGGCTTAAAAATGCCAATGCCAATTTCTTTCTTTTTGCCATCTTTTTCTATTTCCACTTCGAAATTTAAATCTTTATCACTGCATTTAATCTGTTTTATGAGTTTATCATCTAAAAATATGCCAATTTCTTTGAAATCTTTTATTTTTTTACCTTTAAAAGTTAGTGCTACTTTTTTAACTTTTTTCAGAATAGATGTAACTGTCTCTACTTTTACATATTCTGCTAATTTTTCCACTTTTTTTATCACTTCGTTTTTTGTGGTATCGGTATTTATAGTTACTTTATTTGTGATAAGGAAATTTCCTTTTTCACCTGCTTTTCTATAACCTATTTCAATTAAATGTTTGCCTGTATTTTTGTCGAAGTCATATTTGAGAATCAATTTTTTTCGGCTCGTATATTTTTCTTTAAATTCGCCGTCAATCCACAGTCCTATTTCGCATTTTCTCTTTGTGATAAGAGATATCACAATTTCGTATACTTCTTTTATTATCTCTCTTGCTTTTATTTTTCTAAATTCCATGAATTTTTCTGCGAATAATTGAGTTACATAATAAGTATCCCCTTTTTTGTAAATTCCAACGCCAATTCTATTGTAATAAGGTGTTAGGATATTTTCTCTATGATGAGGGCTATTCATCCAGCTTTCCACGCACATTGCAGGTAGTTTTTGCAAATCCTGAAGCCCTGTTACTTTATAAATGTTTTCTGCAACTGTTATGCATGTTGATTTTGTGTGTCTTACCCTGTCTGCAGGTTCCCTATTTTCCTTTTTTGGAGAAAAGTGGCTGAAATAATTTAACTCTGCCATTTCCTTTGAATGAGAAAAAGCAGCTTCCCTCAGGTATTCGTCTTTCTCAAGCCATGATAATCCCCTTTTTTGACGCTCTAAATTTGTCAAATAAATAATTTTTTCTTCAAGAAAAGCCAGTGTTGATGTTAATAAGAATAGAGGTAGCACATAAATTATAATCACAATATGTGTTTGTCAATTTTGAAACTTATTAAGAAAGTGCTGAAAAACGGTTATGTAATATTAACGATTTAGAGAAATTCAAAAATGGGTCACGGAGGGCGAAGCCCTTCGAAAAAATCTCTGGGTGGGCGGGCGGGATAAAAATAAAAATTATTGACATCTTTGCAAATTTTTTATAATTCTTAATGAAGGTTCTTTTCATTGGTAAAATTTTTGGGCTTCCCGGTAAAACAGCTGTTAAGAGAATTTTGCCAGTTATTGTTGAAGATTTTGGTGTTGATTTTGTTGTTGCGAACGGAGAAGATGCATCTGATGATGGTAAGGGTATTGACCCCCTTTCTGTTGAAGAGTTACTCTCTTATGGAATAGATTGCATTACAACGGGAGAAGATGTCTGGCTGAATAAAGATGTAGTTGCTGTGTTACATTCGAATCCAAGAAGATTACTTCGTCCTGCAAACTATCCGCCTTCTGTACCCGGGAGGGGTTTTCATATTTTCCCGAATGGTTTATGTGTGATAAATTTAATAGGAAGAACCTTTATGGTGAATGTTGATTGTCCTTTCAGGAAAGCAGATGAAATAATTGAAGAAGTTAAAAAAGAAACGAATTTAATTCTCGTTGATTTTCATGCTCAGGCGAGTTCTGAGAAATGTGCAATGGGCTGGTATCTGGATGGCAGGGTGTCAGCTGTTGTAGGCTCTCATCTTGGTACCCAAACTGCTGATACCCGCATTTTACATCGCGGTACTGGGTATATTACGGATGCGGGCGTTACAGGTGCTGCTGATTCTATCTGTGGAGCAAAAAAAGGAGAAATTTTGAGAATGTTTATAACAGGTGTGCCAGTAATACCTCGTGCTGCCTCTTCAAAGCCACAATTTTGTGCCGTTTTAATCGACATAGATGAAAAAACAGGAAAATGCAGAAAAATAGATAGAATAAAATATTTATTACGAGCGTAAGCGAGTGCATTACATATGGGTTGTGACGAGGGTGGTGGGGACAGGGAGGCGGGGCTAAAAATTATTTAAAAAATCTTTTAATGCATCATGCCAGTGTCTTAATTTTCTGCCGAATGTTTTTTCAAAGTGGAAATTTGATAATCTTGAATTTTTAGGACGCCGTGCTTTTGCCGGAAACTCAGCACTGCTGACAGGTATTACTTCCACATCTATACCTTTTATTTCAAAAATTTTTTTCGCAAATTCATACCATGTGCAGTATCCTGAATTTGTAATATGATATATCCCATAAAATTCACAATTCAAAAACAAGGTTAAAGCTTCTGCTAAATCCTTTGTGTATGTGGGACTTCCTGTCTGGTCATTTACAACCTTTAAAACTTTATTTTTCTTTGAAATTTCCAGCATTTTATATACAAAATTAATTCCATTTTTACCGTAAAGCCACGATGTCCTCACTATAAAAAATTTATTTAACAAATCTCTAACAAAGACTTCTCCCCAATATTTTGACCTGCCATACACGCTTAAGGGATTTGGTTTATCAAATTCGTAATAGGGTTCGTCTTTTTTGCCGTCAAACACATAATCTGTGCTTATGTAAAGCAAAGGGCAATTTAATTTCTGAGCAGCTATGCATACATTGCGTACACCAATTGCATTTACCATAAAAGCTTTCTCAACTTCATCTTCGCATTTTTCAACATTCGTATAGGCAGCGAGCAAATAGATAAAATCCGGTTTAATATCTGCAATTTTCTTTATACAATCTTTTTCCGCTATGTTTATATCTTTACTGCCTGCAGGTATTACATCGTATGAATTCAGGAGGGGCACAAGGTCGGAGCCGAGCATCCCTGTTGCACCCAGTACCAGTATTCTCATTTCGCATTCAAATTTCTCAATCTTTCGAGATTCCAGTAAGGTGGATTTGATTTTTTCCTCAATGCCACATAATTACAAACTTCAAGATATATATCGACAGATACTCCTGCATCTCCCCACCATCCTTCGAAAATATCGTAAGTTAACTTGCCCTGTTTCGCATAAATCGCATTCACATCGGATATCTCTAATTCTCCCCTCTTTGATGGCTTTAGCTCTTTGATTATGTTAAAAACATCCGGATGATACATGTAAACACCTATAACTGCGTAATTTGTTGGTGGATTTTCGGGTTTTTCAATAACATCCACTATCTTATCACCTTCAATTACAGGCACTCCATAATCCTGGGGATTTGGAACCTCTTTCAGTAAAATTTTTGCACCTTCTTTTTGCTTCTTAAAGTTATCAACCGCTTTCTTTATACTGCCATCAAGGATATTATCTCCAAGTATTACCACGAATTTATCATTACCTATGAAATTTTGTGCATAAGACAAAGCATGAGCAATTCCTCCTTCTTTCTCCTGATAAGCATAAGTTAACTGTTTTAAACCGAATTCCCTTCCGTCGCCCAGAAGTCGTAGAAATTCACCTGCATAATTACCACCTGTTACTATCATTATCTCTTTTATACCCGCATCCACAAGTGTCATTATGGGATAATATATCATCGGAAGGTCATAAATCGGCAATAGATGTTTATTCGTTATTTTAGTAAGGGGATAAAGGCGGGTGCCAAGACCTCCTGCAAGAACCACTCCTTTCATCATCCCTCCTTTTCCAGCACTTTCACAAATTCATAAACAAGATTTATGTCTTTCTCAATGATATTTCCCACGACTATAAAATCCGCTCCTGCTTTCCTTTTTTTAAGGGCTTCTTCCGGCGTTTTAATACCGCCTCCCACAATTAAAGGGATATCAATGTATTCTTTTACTTCTTTTATCATTTCTTCTGGTACAGAATATTTTGCACCGCTTCCCGCATCGAGATACACATATTTCATACCAAAATACTGGGCAGTAAGAGCATGATATTTTGCTATTCGTGGTTTGTCACGGGGTATGGGCATAGTGTGGCTGATATAAGATGCACTCGTTGGATTACCACCATCTACCAGAATATAACCTACAGGTATTACTTCTAACCCATATTTTTTTATCAAAGGAGCAGCTTTTACCTGTTCCTCAATCAAATATTGTGGATTTCTTCCACTAAGCAATGACATGAAAAATATGGCATCAGCATACTTCGATATATGATGCATTCCGGATGGAAAAATAATTACGGGTATTTCCGAATATCTTTTAACTTCCTTTACAAATTCATCAAAATCTACTTCACCATAGGTGCTTCCACCGAGTAAAATAGCTGAAGCTCCGGCATCTGAAATTTTTTTAACCATTTCTTTTAGAAATTTTATTTCTTTATCCGGGTCAATGAGACATAGTAAACCTTTTTTCAATTTTTCCTGCACCACTTTTTAAGGCGTCTCAAGACCCTTTCTTTTCCCAGTACTTCGAGCATGTGGAATAAACTGGGTCCCACTGTTCTGCCGGAAACAGCCACTCTAACAGGATGAATGAGTTCTTTTGCTTTTATTCCGAGTTCTTGAGCAAGTTCCCTTATCGCTATTTCTATTTCTTCAACATTGAAATGAGGTAATTTTTCAAATCTTTCGCATAACTTTTCGAAATATTCTGGAATTTTTTCGTTCTTTAAGTATTTTTCAACTCCTTCGGGGTCAAAATTTTCTGGTTCACGGAAAAAGTAATTTCCAAAGTCCCAGAAATCCTTCAATGTTTTTACCCTGTCTTTCATTATCTCGATTACCTTCAGCAAATACGCATCATCCACTTCTTCTTTTATAAAAGGTTTAACAAGGGGGAGTAACTCCTCTGCTGATTTCCTCTTTATGTATTCGTGATTCATCCATGTTAATTTTTTGATGTCAAATACTGAGCCTGTCTTACTTAACTTTTCGAGTGAAAATCTTTCAATCATTTCATCTATTGATAAAATTTCTTTATCTTCACCTGGAGACCATCCTAAAAGTGCAAGGAAATTAATCAGGGCTTCAGGTAAATATCCCATTTCTCTGTATTCAAGCACATTTACTGCACCATGGCGCTTTGACAATTTTGACCTGTCTTCTCCCAGTATCAAAGGTAGATGCACAAATTTTGGTGGCTCCCAGCCGAGTGCTTTGTAAAGCAAAACCTGTTTAAAAGTATTTGTTATGTGGTCTTCACCCCTTATCACATGCGTTATACCCATCAGGTGGTCATCGATTACACACGCAAAATTATAACTGGGAGTGCCATCCGATTTCATTATCACAAAATCCTCAATATCAAAAGAATCCCTTTCGAGTTTACCATGTAATAAATCTTCAAATTCTACCTTACCTTGAGGTATGAAAAATCTCAATGCTTTTTTTCTTCCTTCACGCTCAAATTTTTCTTTTTCTTCGGGTGTTAAATAATAACATCTTCTATCGTATTTCCATGGTTTTTTCTTTGCAAGAGCTTCTTTCCTTTTCCTTTCCAGTTCTTCTTCTGTGCAATAACAATAATATGCTTTTCCTTCTTTTAAAAGTTTTTCAGCGTATTTTCTGTAAATATCAAATCTCTGTGATTGATAATAAATTTCATCCCAATGTAATCCGAGCCATTTCAAGCTTTCTATTATTTGCTCGGTATAGCGCGGGTCTGACCTTTGCAAATCTGTATCTTCAATTCTCAAAATAAATTTTCCTCCCATTTTCTTGGCAAATAGATAGTTATAAAGGGCAGTGCGAGCGGTACCTACATGCAAAAAGCCAGTGGGAGAAGGCGCTATCCTTACCCTTACACTCATCTTAATAATTTAATTATTCTCCTCAAATGTCAAGTTATTTCACTTCGTCAATATATCCGAGAAATTCTAAATGTTTCTTGATTTTATCGTCAAAATATCTATCCGCAGTGTTTCCTGTTTTTGGACAGCTTTCGGTAAATTCCTTCAAAATATTTCTAAATTCGTATAAAATTTGTTTCGAAACCTTTTCAACAAGATTCTTTTTCTCCAGTGGGTCTCTTCTTATATCATAAAGTTCTTCTTTATTTTTTTCTTCATCAAATATGTATTTCCAGTTTTCAGTTCTTATCGCTATAAAATTTTTTTTCTTATCTGGATTCGCTTCACTTATGACATATTTTCTTTCAAAATTTAAAATGTCTTTTCCTTCAAAATTTATATCGGTTTCAATTTTAGCAATTTTAAAAACTGTGGGTAAAAGGTCTATCAATCCCATAATTTTTTTAATTCTTACATGCTTTGATTTTGGTGAATATATTATCAATGGAACTCTAAGCAATTCGTCGTAAAGTTTACGGCTATGAGAGAATTCACCGTGTTCTGCAAATTCTTCTCCATGATCCGATGTGATAATTATAATCGAATTTTCAAATAAATTCATATCTTCAAATACTTTGAATAATTCGTGCAATTTTTGGTCGATGTATTGGATTGCTTTTTTGTATAATGTTTTTAATTTTCTTTTTTCTTTTTTCGTCACGCTTTTTGGTCTTCTTGTTGCTTTTATCCACAGAAATTCATTGTGAAATTTATGCACGGGATTAAATTTTATCCCTGTAAAATAAGGTCCATGAGTATCCATATAGTGAACCCACAGGAAAAATGGTCTTTTTATTTTTTTCAGCATTTTTATTGCTTTTTCGTTAACGGTATCGGCATTTGGAAAGGCAGCGGGATATATCCAGCGATAAAGAAGCCCTCCTACTTTCATAAAATCATTTGCATCATAGAAGATGTTAAATCCTTTTTCAAAGCCTGTTCCTTTTACCAGAAAATGGTTTGAACATATTCCACATGTTTCGTATCCTTTTTCTTTTAAAATTTGTGCGAAAGTTGGGAAATTTTTGTTTATTTTGCCAAATCCATCCATTACTTTTCTGGGATACATTCCTGTGAAAATAGCAGGGAAAGATAAAGGAGTTAAAGGTCCCTGTGTGAAAGTATTTTCAAACACAATTGAATTTTTTGCAAATTTTTTAAGTGCCGGTGTCAATCCACAATCATTATAACAATCGATAAAATCGGGTCGCAAAGCATCTATCGTAAGTAGAATTATGTTGGGATAATCTTTCATCCCATTATATCAAAAATCATCTCCTTCCTTTCAATTTTTTCTTCTCTTATCTCAATGTGCCTTTTAATCTTTTCGGCAATCTCTTTTTCATCTTTTTCAAAATAAACTTCACAAATTACCTCACCTTTTTTCAATTTATCGCCTGATTTTTTTCTAAAAATACATCCAGAGTTTTTGCTTTTGAATTCATTTATTACTTTGCCTATTTCCTTTGTATGAAGGAATAAATAACCTTCTTTTTCTGCCTTTATTTCCATTTTGTTTTCCGCGACTTTTACTTTTTCAAGGTTACCTCCATGTTCTCTTATCATTTCTTTAAATTTTTCGTATGCTTTTCCATTTTCTATAAACTTTTGCGGTTCCTCTTTTATGCCTGCAAGTTCAAAAGCACTTTTTGCGAGTGTTAAAGTAACTTCCATTAAATCATCTGGATAATGCTCTCCCTTTAAAATTCTTATGCATTCTAGTATTTCAAGGGAATTACCGGCAGCTTCTCCTAAAGGCTCATCCATATTTGTGATATGTGCTCTTACTTTAATTCCGTATTTTTTCCCAATTGATACCATTTTTTGTGCCAATTCTTTTGCATCTTCATATTTTTCCATAAATGCTCCTTTGCCTGTCTTCACATCCAGCACAAGGATATTTATCCCTTCTGCAAGTTTTTTACTCATAATACTCGATGCTATTAGAGGAATTGAATCTACGAGATTTAATTTATCCCGAAGTGCATATATTTTTCTATCTGCTGGTGCTAAATCTTCCGTCTGGCTTATGATACTTAAGCCAATTTTATCTACTATTTTTTGAAATTCTTCAAATGATAGATTTACCCTGTATCCGGGTATGGATTCGAGTTTATCCACTGTTCCGCCTGTATGTCCGAGTTTTCTGCCCGAAATCATCGGCACTTTGAGACCAGCTGATGCCATTATTGGTGCTATCAAAAAAGATACTTTATCACCCACACCACCTGTAGAATGCTTATCAGCATAAATACCTCCTCGCCAGTGTAAAACTTTCCCGCTTTCCATCATGGCTTTTGTAAAATAAAGTAATTCATTTTCACTAAAATCATTTATAAAAACAGAAGTCAAAAATACTGCCATTAAATCATCAGAAAGTAAACCTTTTGTGTAAGAATTAACAATTTTTTCTATTTCAAATTCTTCTAACTCCTCTCCTTTTACCTTTTTCTTTATGATATCCTTCACTAATAATTTTAAGACAAATTTGAAAAAGTCAAGAAAAGATTAAAGCCTTCTTCTTTGAGATAGTAGAATCAATCTTCTTATATCTTCGGTTGTTTCAGCTTTCATCCATTTTTCTTCGAATCCCTTTTCCTGTACTGTCTGGGCTATTGCCATCAATGCTCTAAGGTAGAAATCGCGCTCATCCATTGTTCCGCACAGCACAAAAATTATATGAGCAGGAGGAAACTCTTCTGTAAATTTTACTCCTTCCTTACTCCTTATAACCATCATTTCAAATTTTCCTTCACCAGGTAAAACGATATGCGGAATGGCAAGACCAGGATGAATACAGGTAGAACATTCGCGTTCTCTTTTCAAAAATTCATTAAACAAATAATCTTCAGATATTCCCAATTTTTGTGAAAGTTTTTGCGATATAAAATGCAAAAATTCTTCGAGATTCATTTTTTCGTGCAAATCCAGAATTTCGCATTTTCTTATCAATCTGTCGAATCTATCTTCCTTTACTTCGTCCCTTTCTCTTAAAATTTGAATCAATTCTTCTTCGAGATTCCCTTTTATCAATTCTTTATCTGCACCTGTTAGCTGGCTTAAAACATGCATCAAAACCGACTGATGCTGGACTCTGCTTCTGGCATAAAAATAATACCACAAAACACAGGCAAGGATGAAAACACCAGAAGTTATGAGCGGAAACTTGCCCATTTCAAAAAGTAAAAAAGTATAAATTATGACACCAGCTATTTGTCCCCAGGGGTACAGGGGACTTTTGAATTGAGGTCGATAGGCACTCAATTTGCTTTCACGCATTATTATAAGTGAGATATTCACCATAATAAACAAAATTATCTGTAAGGTTGATGCTACTTTTACGAGTTGTTCAATTTTTAAAAATAAAATCATTGCAATCATAAAAATTCCTGTGATAATCACCGCTGAATTAATTTTTATCTTTCCGGGCAATAATTTATCTTTACTCATTGCTATCAGAGTTCTTGATGCCGTCATTATTCCAGCGTTTGCCGTTGTTACAAATGCACAAATTGCAGCTATTGCCATTATAATAAAAGTTATCCTGCCATAAATGTGTGTGGAAGCGAGGCAAAGAGGTGAGAGTGAATGAGAAATTTCATCCGGCGAAAGTAAACCAATTGTTACACTGACACATCCAGCATATAAAAGAGATACAACGATAAGTGCAAGCAACATACCGTAAGGCAAATTTTTACCGGGATTTTTAACTTCTTCGGCTACAGCTGCTACCTTTGTAAGTCCAATGTAGGAGATAAAAACAATGCCCGTTGCTTTGAGCATATTGAGTTTGCCTTTTGAGAAAAATGGATGAAAATGAAAGAGAGAAATTTTTTCGATTCCGAGAATGAAAAACAAAAATAGAACGGTTAACAAAAAGATAACGAGGAACGCCTGTAATCTTCCGCTTACCTTTATGCTTATAAGATTTGCGATTACGAATATAGCACAAAGAATTATGGAAAGCAGTTTTATTTGCGGTTCAGACACCTGTGGATTTATCAATTGTAGGAAGGCGCCAATTCCTATTAATGCGAAGGCACTTTTTAAGATTGTTGCAAAGCAATTTGATAGCCCGGAAATTACTCCTGCACATGCACCCATACTTCTGCCTACAAAGAAGTAAGTACCACCCGCTTTTGGCATCGCGGTAGCTAACTCTGCTTTGGAGAAAAGGGTTGGCAAAATCAAAATACCTGCGAGGATGTAAGATAGAATTATGGAAGGTCCAGCAATCCTGTAAATTATGCCGGGTAAAACAAAAAGCCCGGAACTTATCATAGCACCTGCGACAATAGAGAAAACAGAAAATAAACCAAGCTCCCGCCTCATCACCAATTATAACCTCAAAATAACTTTGACAATTAATTTTATTCGTAAGGGATAGGGTCTTTTATTCCTGCTTCTTTAAATGCTCGCAAGCGCCGCAAGCAACTATCACATTTACCGCATGCTTTTTCCTCATTTTTATAGCATGACCATGTGAGATGAAAAGGTGCGCCCAATTTTGCACCGATTTCGACAACCTTTGACTTTTTCAATTTTATCAAAGGTGTGCAAATTTTAATGTTTCCTTTTTTCGTTCCTGTTTCTATCACTTTTTGGAAGGCATCGTAAAACTTTTTTCTGCAATCAGGATATCCAGGCGCATCTTCTTCGATTGCTCCTATGAATATGCGCTCAGCACCTATAACTTCTGCCCAGGAGACAGCAACAGCCAAAATGTTGGCATTGCGAAAAGGAACATAAGTAGATGGTATATCATCACTTAAACCTTCTTCTATTTCCATTTTTTCATCTGTTAAACTTGAGCCCCCTATTTCTTTCAAATGAGGCAAATTTACAATCAGTTTTTCCTTTATTCCATAATAATTTGCGAGTTTTTCAAAGCATTCCAATTCTTTTTTTTCTGTTCTTTGTCCATAGTTTACATGTAGCAACGCAACTTCATAATGGCGTATGGCGATAGCAAGACAAACACAGGAATCAATGCCACCTGATGCAAGAACAACCGCTTTCATAAACTCACCTCTTTTTCAACAGCTTTATAAGAAAAAATCAAATCCCAGATGCTGAAAATTACTCCCAAAATAAAAAGAAAGAGAGCAATTGAAAAAGTAATTATACAAAAAGACTGTCTAATTCTTAAAAATAAACCCATAGATGTGATGAGGCAAAAGAAAATCGAAGTGAAATAAAAAATCATAGCATTACGCAAAATTTTGCCCCTTTTAAGTAAAATTAAAAGTTCTGTCTTTAAAATATCGCGCCGTTCAACATCTGCACGATAGATGCTGTACAATTCCCTGATTCTGTCAATAACCCTTCCATATCTATTCTGTGCAGTTAAAATTATTAATCCCTCTGCAGATATTAAAACAATTGGAGTTAAAGCAAGTTTTACAAATTCAATCATTTCATAGAAAGATATTTATGCAATTGTATCTGTAATTTTGCATTTAATTTGTCTTCCAGAAGCCATTCAGCCAGAGTTCTCGCAGACATAACATTATGAACAGGAGAAAATAAAATCTTTCTGCCCCATAAATCAAATTCTTGAATGATTCTCTTAGCATATTCATAATCTTTTCTATTCATTATTACAAATTTTATTTCGTCCTTTTCTGTCAAATATTTGAAATTCTCAAACTTCATTTTTTCGTGTTCACCGGATGAAGGGCATTTTACATCCACAATCTTTATTATTTCTTTTTTCAATTTGTCAACCAGAATAGAACCATTTGTTTCAACCAGTACAGTGTATCCCATTTTCAGTAAATCATCACATAAAATATAAGTCTCTTCCTGCAAAAGGGGTTCTCCACCTGTAACCATCACATATTTTAAACCCTGTCTTTTCACAAAATTTATAATGTCATCTATTTTCATTTCCTTACCATTGCCCCTTGCATATTGCGTATCACACCATTTACAATTGAGGTTGCAACCTGCTACTCTTATAAAAGTGAAAGGCAATCCTTGAAAAGTGGTTTCACCCTGAATGCTCGTAAATAATTCACAAATCTTCACGATAACTGACAGAATATTTATCTGTTTCGCTTACTTTTACTTCAATAACTTTCCCTTCTTTTATTCTCCCCTTTGCTTTCTCAAAAATAAATTTTGCTATGTTTTCAGCAGATGGATTTTTATCCGAAAAATAAGGTAATTCATTTAAATTTTGATGATCCAGCTCTTCCAGTATTTCTTTTAATATTTCATCTATCTTCTTAAAGTCAATCGTGATTCCTATTTTATTTAATTTTTCAACTTTTACTTTCAGCGTTACTTCAAAATTATGTCCATGTAATTTTTCGCATTCCCCACCATATCCTCGCAAACTGTGAGCTGCTGAAAACTTCCTTTTCACCTCAAGCACATACATCATTTTATTATAATCAAGAAAAAGAATTGACAACATAAAATTTCATTTAAAATAATTTGATGAAAAAGCACTTTATTCTTATAATTTCTCTTTGTTGCCAATTTCTTTTTGGAGTATTTTTATTCGATAAAAAATTATCCACAGGTGGCGATAATGTTTGTTATATTGCTTTGTGTGAATCGATAATTTCGGGTAAAGGTTACAAAGAGATTTATAAGCCCGATGAGCCTGCTGCAAAACATTTTCCGCCCGGTTTCCCCTTTCTACTGACCATTCCTCACTTACTTTTCGGCAGGAATATAATGGCATTTAAAATCTGGGTTTTCTTAATGGGAATGGTGTCCACAATTTTATTTTACCTTATCCTGCAAATGATATGGGAAAAAGGAGTAAATTTTTTGTTGCCTTTATTCGCGATAAACCCTCTTTTTCTGAAATATCATTCTGTCATTTTATCTGAAGTTCCTTTTATCTTTTCTTCTTTACTTTTTGTTTATCTATTCTTGAAATGGGAAAAAGAGGGGAGATTTCTTTATCTTATTTTTTCCGTCTTTGCGAGCATATTCGCTTATTATGTTAGGAGCGTTGGCATTGCTTATTTTCCTGCAATTTTGCTTTATCTTTTAATCAGGAAAAAATATCGCGAATTTTTAGTTGCTTTTTTAATCATTTTTGTTTTGATTTTGCCATGGCTTATACGCAACAGGTATGCTGGTGGAGGCGAAAGTTATTTTGCACAATTTCTCTGGAAAAACCCATATGCACCTGAACTCGGGAGGATAACATTTTTGGATTTGCTGAAAAGAATATGGCACAATTTGAAGATGTATAGCGGATTTTTGATGTCGAAAATTTTATTAATCGGTAAAATAAACACTTTTGCATCGTTAATAATTACAGGGCTGATGATAGCAGGTTTTATCTTTACATTGTTGAAATTGAGAAAAGTTAACATTTTGCATCTTATCCTGATTTTTTATATGGGTGTTGTTCTTATCTGGCCAGAAGTATGGACCGGGGCAAGATTCATTCTTCCTGTTTTTCCTTTCGTTTTATACTTTGTTTCAAAGAGCGTGGAAAAGATAAAATTTGGTTTACATATTTTAACCGCAATATTTTCAATTTTTGCCCTTATCGCTATCTTCCGGTATTCCGAGCAAGTTAGAAGACCTTATCCACCCGACTGGATTTCTTACTTTGATGTCGCAAAATGGTGTAAAAAATATACTGAGAGGGATGCCAAAATATTGTGCAGAAAACCGGAATTTATGTGGTTCTTTTCGGATAGAAAAGCATTTGGCTATCCAATGACTTCAGATCACATAAAAATGTGGCAGGCTATAAAAAAAGCAGATTACATAGTTATAGATGCTTTCAGATGGACGATGACCACTTACAAATACCTGATACCAGCAATCAAAGATAGCATCGAGAAATTCAAAGTTATGTATGTCTCGCCTCATCCAAAAACTTATTTAGTAAAATACAGCCCTTAGCTTATTTCAAAATCAAGTGAAATCTCTCCTTCATTTATCAATCTTTCAAATTCTTTGCGTATACATCTGTTTTCTTCTTTACAAAGTAAAGGGTCTTCTTTTATCAAATTAAATGCCGCTTCTCTTGCTCTTTTCAGTATTCCGAAATCTTTCACAATATCTGCTATTTTTAAACGCAAAAAGCCATGCTGGCGTATACCCAAAAATTCACCAGGTCCCCTTATTTCCAAATCCTTCTGTGCTATTTTAAAGCCATTGTTTTCTCTCAATAAAACTTTTAATCTCTCTGCTGCTTTATCCTTCACTTTATTTTTTGATACTACTAAAAAGCAATAAGATTGCAACTCACTTCTTCCTACTCTTCCCCTCAATTGATGCAGCTGTGCCAATCCAAATCTTTCCGCATGCTGGATGACGATACAGGTAGCTTTTGGAGCATCGAGTCCTATTTCTATTACTGTTGTGGCACATAAAACCTGAATTTTGCCTTCCCTGAAATCACGCATTACCTTTGTTTTCTCATAACCTGTCATTTTGCCATATAACAAACCAACTTTATAATCTTTAAAAATTTCCTTCAATTTGCGATATTCACCTTTTGCTGTTTTCAATTCATCCTGTGTCTCCTCAACTGCAGGATAGACAATGTAACACTGATGTCCCTTATCCAGTTCCTTCTTGACAAAGTTATAAACACCTTCTATGTTTTCTTCCGATATTATGTAAGTTTTCACTGGTTTTCTTCCGGGTGGTAATTCTTCGATTGTTGAGATATCAAGTTCTCCGTATAGAGTTAGAGACAAACTGCGTGGGATGGGTGTTGCTGTCATTACGAGCAAATCAGGTGCTGTGCCCTTTTCACGCAATCTGGCACGCTGTAGCACCCCAAATTTGTGCTGCTCATCAATCACAACAAAACCAAGATTTTTAAATTCAACTTTCTCAAAAAGTAAGGCATGGGTGCCTATCACAAGATCGATTTCTCCCTCTTTCAGCTCTTTATAAATTTTCTCCTTTTCATTTTTTGGCGTACTTCCTATTAATAAAGCTATTTTAACTCCGAGTTCTTCAAAATAATCTTTTAGCAATATGAAATGTTGTTCTGCGAGTATTTCTGTTGGTGCCATAAAAGCAACCTGATAGCCGTTTTCTATTGCCTTTAAGATGCAAAAAGATGCAACTATTGTTTTACCACTTCCTACATCGCCCTGCAAAAGACGGTTCATAGCTTCGGGACGCTCCATATCCTGAAAAATTTCCCACAAAACTTTTTTCTGCGAGCGTGTGAGTTCAAAATCGGGATTTTCTTTTTTCAATCTTTCGTAAAATTGACGGGATAGCTTGCTTCCTTTGCCAAACTGTATCCCTATTTTTTTATATTTCCTGTATTTTTGAGCAACTGCGAGTTCCAGAAAGAATAGTTCTTCAAATTTTAATCTATAGATTGCTTTCTGCAACATTATTTCATCTTCAGGAAAGTGAATATTTTTTAAAGCAACTTTTTTCTCAATCAAATTGTATTTTTCTCTGATTTTAGGCGAGAGTGTTTCTTCAACTTCTTCTATCGTATTCATTGCATTTTCCATTATAAATCTTAAATGTTCTAATCTTAATCCTTCTGTTAAAGGATAAACTGGAAGTAACTTTTGCTTTTTATCTTCAGGGTTGAATTCTACAATTGGATTTACAAATTGCAGGTCTTTTCCAAACATCTGGGGCTCGCCTTCTATTTTCACAAGTCTCCCCCATCTAAATCTCTTTTTTGCAATTTCTGAATAGTTAAAGAAAGCACATTGAACATTGCCCGTGCCATCACTGATATCAACTGTAAAAACAGGACCTTTGCTGGTTTGTCTTTCATCACACTGAATAATCCTTGCATAAATAAAGGACTTTTCACCTGGACGCAAATCCTTTATCAACTTCCTTTTTGAATAATCACGAGGAAAATGATGAAGCAAATCATAAACCCTTATTTTCTGTGAATCTTTTTTCAACAATTTTTTGATAAGGGGAAGATATTTTGGACCCACACCCCTTAAAAATTGTACATCTGAAAATAAAGAAATTCTTTTCATTCTTTATGGAGATAACTGTAAATTATTTCTGCGTAACGCTTACCAATACCGGGGACTTTTGCTATTTCATCAACAGATGCCTTTTTTAACCTGTCAATCGTATAAAAATATTTCAAGAGAGCTTTTGCACGCTTTTCACCGATACCCGGGATTTCAGTAAGAGATAATTCGATTTTATCTCTTAATTTCCTGTGGTAGCTTACTGCAAATCTGTGGGCTTCATTTCTTATCCTTTGAAGCAATCTTAGTGCGATTGAATCTTTTGGTATAGACACTATTTCGCCTGAAGGAGTGTAAAGTTGCTCAAAGCGCTTTGCCAGCCCGAATACCGGCACATCGGCATTAAGTTCCGAAAGAGCTTTTAAAGCAGCTCCTATTTGCCCTACACCACCATCAACAAGGATAAAATCAGGTGCTCCATCATCGCGAACCTTTCGAAAAACGATTTCTCTCATCGCTGAATAATCATCTATCTTTTTAACCGTTTTAATCTTAAACCTTCTATATTCTGATTTTTTTGGACGGGCATCTTCAAATACCACACAGGAACCCGTGATTTCATCACCAAAAGTATGCGACACATCAAAAGCATATATTTTTCTTGGAACTTTAGAAAGTTTTAGAATATCTTTTAACTGCGACAAAACAGCAGGAATTTTTTCCGGCGTCTCTTCCATCAAATGTAATTTTGCATTCTCCATTGCTAAATTTAAAATTTCTTTTTCTTTGCCAGATTTAGGAATAATAACTTTTAATTTAAGCCACTCTTCAATTAATTCTTTATCTTCAATCTCCGGCACTATCACTTTTTGAGGTTTAAAATAAGCGCTCGAATAATATTGTGATACGAAAGCACTTAAAATTTGCGAATTTTTATCGTCTTTTGAGCATTTAAGGATATAGTGTTCCGCACCTATGAGTCTTCCTTCTCTTACATGCATGAGCTCACAGCATGCAACATTTCCAGCATGTGCTACACCAAAAACATCTGCATCTTCTGGTTTATCAAAAATAACACTTTGCTTTTTAACAAGGTCACGAACCGAAAGCAACCTATCGCGAACTAAAGCTGCTTTCTCAAATTCAAGTGCATCGGCATATTCTTTCATCTCCTTTTCAAGTAATTTTTCGACTTCCTCTGTTTTACCCGATAACAAATCTATAAATTTTTTCACAAGGTTTTGATATTCCTCTTTTGAGATATGTCCTTCACATGGTCCCGAACATTTGCCAATATCATACATAAGGCAAGCTTTTTTAGGCATCGTCCTGCACATCCTTACCGGGAAAATATCGCGAACAGCTTTTAACGCACGCTTCATCGTCTTTACACTTGTATAGGGGCCAAAATAAATTGCATTTTTATCCCTTAAATCCCTTGTTGGATAAACAGCAGGAAAATCTTCGTAAATCGTAATCTTTATGTAAGGATATTTTTTATCGTCTTTTAGTCTTATGTTGTAATCTGGTTTATGAAACTTTATCAAACTTGCTTCAAGTGCAAGTGCTTCTGCTTCAGATTTTGTAACTATGTAATCGAAGTCATGAACTTTTCTCATTAATGCCTTTGTTTTTACAGGCAGGTCAGAAGAAAAATAAGATTTGAGGCGATTCTGCAAAGAAGATGCTTTACCCACATACAAAACCTTTCCTTTTGCGTCTTTCATTATGTAAACACCTGGTTTATCGGGTAAATTTTTGATTTTTTCTTTCAGGAAATTGGCTCTATTGTCAGCCACGATTTACATTGTGGACATTTCAAACTAAATTCATCAAAAATTCTTTTACAATTCTTGCATATAAATTTCTGTAAGGGTTCAAGTGTTTCGAGTTCCTGTAATGCTTTATCAATTTCGCCATTTTTTATCAGGAGCTTTATGAGTTCTCTTTTTGCTTTGAAATTGTTCTTTATTGCACTGAGTATATTTAAAGCTCTTTCCGTTTCGCCCTTTGCAAGTAAAATTCTGGCAAAACGAACAGATGCTTCTTCATTATCCTGATATTCATTCAAAAATCTTTTATACAAATCTTCCATCTTGTCATATTGACCGCTTTCGTAAAATACTTCTTCGAGCTTCTCGAGTATCAGATGGGATTTATCGGGATAAGTGAAAAGAAGCTTTTCCCACACTTCTATGCATTTATCGAGCTCACCCCTTTTCCTGTGATACTCGCCGAGATACAGCAATCCCCAGAATGAATTTTCTTTTATCTTGAGAGATTCTTTTATTTTATCAAGACCTTTCTTATCTTCACCTTTATCCAGTAAACTTTTGCCCCAAAGTGCATAAAGCCGGGATGCCTCTTCCATGTCACTTTTTTGTTTGCGAATTTTCCTTAACTCATCAAAAGTATGAACAGCACCTTCCCAGTTTTCAACTTCTTCATAAAGTTTGTATAAAATTTCATAAGTTTCAATATCCCTTGAATCTATTTTCAAAATTTCTTTTGCATAAAAAATTGCGCGCTCAACATTATTATCCTGGAGTGAATCTTTTATCAAGCTTTTTAATGCCATTTTTTTCAATTTTTTGTCAATCTTCGGAGTGTAAATTATGCTGAGATGGATTCTCGTTGCTTCCCTTGGGTTGCGTCCCCTGACTATATCTCCCAGTTTTAAATATGCTATTAAATCTCTCGGATTCTGGTCGATATATTTACGCAACAGAACTTCTCTTTCGCTCTCAGGTGCTATTGTTAAAATTTCAAGAAGATTCTCTTTCACTGCTACTCTCAGGCGGTAACATCCTTAAAGCCTTTACCTCCTCTAAAAGGTCTTTAACTTCTTTCTCTTTTTCCCTTAATTTTCTTGATAGAACAATTCTATCGTAAATGGCTGCGATAAAAGCAAGCACAATTCCTACAACGATGCATTCGATTATTAAGAGTGTGAGAGGAACACTTTTTATTGTTTTGTTTAAAATCTGTATGTCAACAAGTGTAGAATAATTCTGTGCACCGATTACGATTCCGAAAACTGCAATTAAAAGAATAAATATTACAATAAACAGATACATTTCAAGTGCCGAAGGAGGGACTTGAACCCCCACGGGGTTAACCCCCAGCGGATTTTGAGTCCGCCGCGTCTACCATTCCGCCACTTCGGCACTAAATTACATTCCACTTGCCACAAATACTCCCCCAGCGCGCTAATAAACGCTCACCACTCCATATTTCCACAATCTCACACTCATTAGGACAATCCTTGCAGATAAAGCTCTTGGGAGTAAAATCTTTAGTGGTTATATCAAAACCTTTAAAATTTGTGTAACCATTTGTGTATTCCTTTGCAAGCATCGCAGCACCTATCGCTCCCATAACTTTGTGATAAGGAGGAACTATAACCTCCATACCAAGTGCCTCTTCAAATGCAGCTTTCATACCCTTATTTGCAGCAACACCACCCTGAAATACAACTTTCGGAAGAATCTCTTTGCCCTTTGCAACATTAGCAAGATAATTGCGAACAAGAGCATGACATAAACCCGCTATTATATTTTCCTTCGTATGACCAATTTGTTGCTTGTGAATCATATCTGATTCAGCAAAAACAGTGCATCTTCCTGCAATCCTAGTGGGTGCATTCGCTTTCAAAGCCATTTCACCGAAATTCTCAATGGGAATACCAAGGCGATGAGCCTGATGGTCAAGGAAAGAGCCGGTACCCGCAGCACACACCGTATTCATCGCAAAATCAACAGGAACACCATCCCTTATTATTATTATCTTGGAATCCTGACCACCAATTTCTATAACAGTTTGAACATCGGGAACATAATGTATCGCAGCTACTGCATGAGCAGTTATCTCATTCTTCACTATGTCTGCACCAACCACAATCCCCGCAAGCATCCTCCCACTACCGGTTGTACCCACTCCCTTTATCTTTACCTCGCCAAGACGCTCCTTTATCTCCTTCAACCCCTTTTTGATCGCAGAAATCGGATCACCTGCCGTCGGCAAATAAACATCACATAAAACATTATATTTTTCATCGATTACTACAAGGTCGGTACTTACAGAACCTACATCAATTCCAAGATACATCGCTCTCCTTCAATTATATTCAAAATTTCTTCTTGTCAAGTTTTAAAATTTAATTTTACTGACAAATTCGTTTCCCTTTATATAGAAGCGAAGAGGCTCGGGTAAATCGCGTTTTACCCCTATTCTGCCAGAGCTACACACTTCAAAATCACTTTCTCCCTCAATTACGAAAACAGGAGAATTATAATCGAAAACTTTTATCATATGATGTTCTTTCGTAATCTTTAATGCTTCGGTCAATTTTGCAGGTCCTGTTGTTAAATCTTTCAAATTGTCCTTCTTTCTGAATTTTTTCATAAGGTCAATACCACCGATGGGCTCTCCTGCCCTTATTAAGACTGCCTGTGCGTCGCCCTTTTTACCTGTAACTATGTTCATAAGCCAGCCACCATGCACCATGTAGATGAGCGTAATGCCAGGTTCTTCATACATAACTTTGCTTATCCTTGTAATTTTGCCCTGATATGCACGAGAAGCAGGGTCATCATGTCCATAATATGCCTCCGTTTCAACTATTTTTACTTTTAAAAACCTCCTGCCATATCTTCTTACAAGTATTTTGCCAAGCAAATCAATTGCTACTTCTTTTGCATCCCTTGCATAAAAATCCTGTGGCAATATTCTATCCTTTAAGGATTTCCCATAACCTTTGTGCATTTTCGAGCATTGCATGGTCGTTGTTGAAAAATACATAAACTTTTTCAGGAGATTGTTGTAAAATCTTTTCGGCAATTTCTTTTAACTCTTCATCTGAATAATAATGGGAATACCACGCGGTTCTGCCATGAATCCTCAGGTAAATTACTCCTTTGCAATTTATTATTGTCCTTGGTAAATCTGGAGCATCAACAGATACAAATATTATGCCTTTTTCTATTATTTCAGAAATTACATTTTCATGCCAGAAATCAATGTGACGCGGCTCAAAGGCAAATCTCCCATTAAGACCCGTTTTTTCAAAGAACTCAAAAACCCTCGAAAGTAATTTCGGTGAAAAATTCGGTGGCATTTGAAATAAGTAAAAGTCAATAAAATCATCAAGAGGGGAAAATAAATTTTTAAATTTCTGCCATCTTGCAAAAGCTTTCTCATTCAACCTGAATATGTGAGTAATCGCACGGTTAACCTTTACAACCCAGTGGAGATTTCTCCCTTTATTTGCCCAGCTCTTTACCTGATTGGGAAAAGGGAAGCGATAAAAAGAAGCATTCAATTCTATTGCATTTAAACCAGAATTTTTAAGATACCAGTCAAAAGTTCCTTCTAAATTCCACGAATAATACCATCCAGAAGTTCCAACAAAAATTTCCATAATTTTTATTTATTTTAATCCATCCCTACTTCTGTCAATAATTTTTAGCCCCGCCTCCGCTGTCCCCGCCTTCCCGATTAAGTCAGCCCACTACTACTCCAGCTATAACGCAATCAGAAGATAAAGCGTAAAAACCCAGAATAACCCACATCACCGTAATGGGCTGACATATCAACCCATATGTAATGTGCTCGCTTCGCTCGCATTAAAAATTTTATTGACAAATTTATTATTTCTGCAAAATATAAAAGGGGGATTATGAGGATTTGCATCTTATCAACCTATTTACCACAGCAGTGCGGTATAGCTACATACACGGATTATTTGATACACGGATTGAAAAGAGTTGATAAAGATATAAAGGTATTGATACTGGCTGAAAAAGAAGCAGAGAAAGTTGAAGAAGACCGGCTCAAAGTAAATCCCTGCTGGAGCAGAAAAGAAGATTATGTATCACAGATTCTCGAAAACCTTGAGGAAGTTGATGTTATACACATGCAACATGAATATAGTATCTGGAGATTTGATGAAAGATTACCACATCTCACAGAAGAATTATCAAAAAAGGCAAAGCTTATTATAACGATGCACTGTGTTCACACAAATGTAACATGCGATTACGGAAGGGATTACGGTGTTGAAATGGATATGGAAGAATTCAATCGCAAATTTTTATCTCCCGCTACAAAAGTTATATTGCATCTTGATGAATGCAAAAAAATTCTGGAAAGAGAAGGAGTGCCTTCCGAAAAACTGGTGGTGATACCACATGGTTCAGAGATACAGGATGTTGACACGATAGTTTCCCGTAAACATCTAAATCTGCCAGAAAAAGGATTTATAATTTTATTATTTGGATTTGTAAGACCGCATAAAAAAATCCACATAGTGATTGAAGCCATGAAAGAGATTGTAGAAAAGAAAAAAGATGTTTATCTTTTCATAGCAGGCGGTGCATATCCAAGGAAACCCGAGGAACATCCTTATGTCAAGATGTGCGAAAATTTAATAAAAGATCTGGGACTTGAGGAAAATGTTATTTTCCCGAACAGATTTTTACCAAATGAAGATGTTCCTTATATCTTTGGGGCATCCGACCTTGTTCTTTTCCCCTATTATGAAGATTACAGGTCGGCTTCGGGTGCTTTCCATCTTGCTATGGGAGCAGGCAAGCCCGTTATCGCTTCAAGAATACCAAAATTCGAAGAACTGGCAAATGTATCACCAGAATTGCTTATTTTACCAGAAGATAAAAAAGCACTCTGTAGATTAATTCTGAGACTCGTAGAAGATGAAAAATTTTACAGAGAAATAAAAGAAAAAACAAAAGAATATGGTTTAATGACATCATGGGATAATGTAGCAAAGAAACATCTTGAAGTTTATAAATAAATTATTGGATGGCTTTATTTTTTACTATATCGGGTGTAAGGGGAATTTATGGAAAAGATTTTGATGAGAGTTTATCTTTTACGCTTGGAAAAGCTTTTAGCACCTATAAGCATGGCAAAATCGGTGTCTGCCGTGATACCCGTAGATCTGGCAAAATTTTGCTACAAAAACTTAAAGAAGGGTTGTTATCCGCGGGATGTGATGTTGTTGACTTTGATATCGCACCTACTCCCACTCTGCTTTTAAATGTAAGAGAATTGAAGCTGGCAGGAGGTGTCGTTGTCACAGCAAGCCATAACCCTGAAGAATGGAACGGATTTAAATTCGTATCAGAAAAAGGATTATTTTTGTCAAAAAAAGAAATCGATGAATTTTACAAAATCTATGAAAGCAAAAATTATAAAGAAGGTAAAGGGAAAGAAGAAAAGGATGGGAAAGCAATTGAAAGACATATTAACAAAATTTTTGAAAAAATAGATGTAGAAAGGATTAAAGAGAAGGGGTTCAAAGTAGGAATTGATTGCTGTAATGGTGCAACTTCGTATGCGTTAAAATATTTACTGGAAAAATTGAATTGTGAAATTTATTCTATAAACTGTGAATTGACGGGTGAATTTACAAGGTCTCCCGAACCTGTTCCCTCTGCTCTCAAGGATTTGTGCGAAATTGTAAAGAATAAAAAGTTAGATGTGGGCTTTGCAACAGACCCCGATGGCGATAGGTTATCGATAGTTGATGATAAAGGAAGGGCAATCGGCGAAGAATATACCTTTCCTCTTTGCGGTTTAAATGTTATAAAAGAAGGAGATAAAATTGTGACAAATTTATCAACGAGCAGATTGATTGAAGTTATTGCGGATAAAATCGGGGCAAAAGTTTACAGGACTGCAGTAGGCGAAGCAAATGTGGTATCAAGGATGCTCGAGGTAGGTGCAAAATATGGTGGTGAGGGAAATGGAGGTGTTATTTATCCCGAAATAAATTTTACAAGGGATTCCTTAACAGGAGTGGCTCTTATACTTGATTTGCTGACGAAAGAAGATAGAAAATTATCGGAAATCGTTGATGAACTTCCGAAATATTATATGATGAAGGAAAAAATAAGATGGGATAAGGAAATACCTGTAGATGAAATACTGGAAGATTTTCCTGATGCAGATATTAATCTGGAAGATGGATTATGGCTGGGTTTTGAAGAGGGCTTTTTGCATGTAAGAAAATCAAATACAGAACCGGTAGTTAGGATAATCTGTGAAACCAGTAACTTAAACTTGACAAAGGAAATAATTGAAGATATTATTAAAAAATTCAGATGAGTGTATTTAAAGAAAAAGTTAAAATTGGGATAGTTAAAAATGGAGAGTTTGAATTTTTGGAAGAAATAGAGATGATTGTTGATACAGGTTCTCATTTAACATCAATTCCCGAAGATGTTGTGCAGAGTTGCAATTTGCCGATATTGGGAGAAATCGAAGTTAAATTGAGTGATGGAAGAAAAGTCAAAAAGAAGTGGACTTATGTTGCTCTTGAAGTAAGAGGCAAAAGGACTGTGAGCCCTGTTACAATTTGTCTTCCAGAAGGCATACCTGTGCTTGGTTCTATCTCACTTGAAGCTATGGGGCTTGCTGTTGACCCCGTTAACAAAAAATTAATTCCTGTGGATATTTTTGAATTGGGGGGACTATGTGTGGGATAGTTGGGTATGTTGGCGATAGGGATGTCAGTTCTGTGCTCTTATCGGGTTTGTGGCGCCTTGAATACAGGGGGTATGACTCCGCTGGTATCGCTGTTATAGAAAAAGGTGAATTATTCACTCGCAAAGTAGTTGGTCGTCTCAAAAAACTTGCAGATTTGCTTGATAAAGAACCTGTAGGTGGTAACATCGGGATAGGGCACACAAGGTGGGCTACTCACGGTGAGGTATCTGTCGAAAATGCCCATCCAATAATTGACTGCAATAACGAAATCGCAGTTGTGCACAATGGAATAATTGAAAACTTCCTTCTACTGCGCGAAGAACTCATAGCAAAGGGACACATATGGAGGACAACAGGCGATACAGAAGTAATCGCGCACTTAATCGAGGAATATTACGAAGGTGACCTGTTGAAAGCTGTTATGAAAGCAGCAGAGCGCCTTGTAGGTGCTTATGCTATTTGTGTAATATCCGTTAAAGAGCCCGATAAAATAGTTTGCGCAAGAAAAGATTCACCATTGATAATAGGAATAGGAGATGGAGAAAATATCGTTGCATCAGACATCCCGGCTTTAACAGGAATAGCACATAAAATGATAATATTGGAAAATGACGAATTCGCAATCGTAACAAAAGATAGTGTAAAGGTGTATAATAAAGAAGGTAAAGAAATACAGAAAAAAGCAATACCTATCGAGAAGGAAGAAATAGAGATAGATAAAGGAGGTTATCCAACATTTATGATAAAGGAAATTTACGAGCAACCCTCTGTAATAAGAAAAAATATTGAATTAAGGTTAAAAAACAGCGATATTGTTCCTTTTGATTTAAAGGGGATAAGACAATTATTACCCCGTATTCAGAAGATATTCATTCAGGCATGTGGTACTTCGTGGCATGCCGGTTATGTTGGGAAATATTTAATCGAAAAGTATTGCAGAATACATACAGAAATTGATATATCGTCTGAATTTAGATACAGGGAGCCTGTTCTTGATGGCTCTTCAATAGTTATGGCAATTAGTCAATCAGGTGAGACAGCGGATACCCTTGCAGCTTTAAGAGAAGCGAAAAGCAAATTTATGAAAGTTTTATCGATAGTAAATGTTGAGACGAGTTCAATTGCTCGCGAATCCGATGCCGTAATTTTTATAAAAGCAGGACCCGAAATAGGCGTGGCATCAACAAAAGCTTACACAGCACAGTTGTTCGCACTTATAACTTTTGCATTGTATCTCGGAAAAATTAAAAGAAAAGTAAATAAAGAAACTATAAAAATGCTGGTCGATGAATTGAGACAGATTCCTGATAAGATGGAAAGAATTCTTGAGAAAGAAGATGAAATTATTGAGATAGCGAAGAAATATTATAAATCGCCAAATTTCATTTTCCTTGGTAGAGGTGTGAATTATCCTTCTGCACTTGAAGGTGCTTTAAAGTTGAAGGAAATATCTTATATTCATGCAACGGGATATGCAGCAGGTGAAATGAAACACGGACCCATTGCTCTCATTGATGAAAATATGCCAGTAGTATGCGTAAATCCAAAGACATCTGTCTATCACAAAATGCTATCGAATATGGAAGAAGTTAAAGCAAGGAAAGGTAGAATAATTGCAATTTTAACAGAGGGAGATAAAGAGGCATCGAAGCTCGCAGAAGATGTGTTTTACATCCCAGAATGTCACGAAGATTTATCACCCATGCTGGTCGCATTACCATTGCAGCTTCTCGCATATCACATAGCAAGAATGAGAGGACTGGATGTTGATAAACCAAGAAATCTTGCAAAAAGTGTAACGGTAGAATGAGGATAGAAAAAAGAAAAATACCAAAAACCCCCGAAGAAGCGATAAAGGAAGCAAAAAGGTATTACAAAAATGCTAAAGAAATTTTGAAAGAAACACCGATTGAATATGGAATTATTTATTCCGATAGTAAACCTGTAAGAGAAGCATGTGCTATTGGGTATCTTGCCGTGCTATTCGCTATCGACTCTTTTATCTTAAAGAAAGGTAAAAATCCAGACGAGTTACCTAAGGATTTCAACAGTTATATGGAATGGCTATCAAAAATACCTCGCAACGGCAAATTAAAAGTACAGTTTTACGCCGTTTACGATATTCTTCATCTCTACGGTTATTATAGAGGAGGTATTGAGGTCAACGCCATAAAGTCTGGTTTTAAACACGCAAAAAATATGATTGACACTTTTGCAAAGCTGATAAGCTAAATGGAAATTTCTGACCTTTTTCTCAGACAATAGATTAAAGCTTTATCAAATTTTTCATCTGTCTTTATCAAATTATAATCAATGCCCGACTTCAAAAATTCATCCCTATATTTTTCTATGAAATTGTGCACAACCTTTTTATAAGAATCATGTATATAAGGGGATATCATTATTTCCGATAGATTTTCCATATCTTTGAAGACCATCTCTTCTTTGAAAGGAAAATCCGTCTCAGAAGGGTCAAGTATATGGAGCACAAGCACATCGTGTTTTTGCACCGCAAGCCCCTTTATAAAGTGCAATACGGCTTTTTGTTCTGTAAGTAAATCCGATATTAAAATTATCATACTTTTTCTTTTCACATATCCTGTGAGATTTTTTATCGCCTTTGATATATCTGTACCTCCATCGGGCTTCTCTTCTTCGAGTAAATTAATTATTGCCTTGAGATGAGAAAAGTTAGAAGAAGGCGGTAAAAACTTTGAAATATCTTCCGAAAATGTGAAAACAGAAATTTTATCCCTTTGATTTATCAAAATGTAAGAAATACAAACGGCAAGTATTGATGCATATTCGTATTTCTTCAAACCTTTTAATCCATAATCCATGGATTTGCTTTTATCCACCAGAATAAAGACATTCATATTTGTCTCTTCTTCATAAAGTTTTGTGTAAAACCTGTCCGTCCTTGCATAAACTCTCCAGTCAATCCTCTTTATTTCGTCTCCGGGCATGTATTGTCTGTGCTCTGCAAACTCTACTGAAAAACCATGAAAAGGACTCTTGTGTAAACCCGCTAAAAAGCCCTCAATAACATGTTTTGCTTTCAATTCGAGTGACTTAATTTTTGAAAGCAAGTTTAAATCAAGCAAATTCATTGTGTTAAAATCTCCTCAAAATATTCCTTCCGGGCTTTCTCAAGATATTTTGGTATTTTTTTCTTACTTTCTGCTATTACTTTTTCCTGGTCAACACCTCTTTTCGTGATGAGCTTCGGCACGGGTGGACTCTTTAAATCTGTAAAATCTTTACCCGGCTCTGAATATCTTTTCCTCGTTATTTTCTTCTTATAAACCGATTTCCTTGCTTCAAGCATTTTATCGAGTAGTCTTTTTTGTCTTTTTATTATATCCTCTGTTAATCCTTTTTTCATATCGTCTGCAAGTTTTTCCATTTCCTCTGCGATTTCGCCAAGCTCATCTCCAAGATTACTTCCTCCTTTTTCTTTAATTTCCTGTGCAAGTTTCTTCAAACTCTGTGCCAGTTCCATTTGTTTTTGAATGAGTGATTGCAGTTGTTGCTGTGTGAGAGGGTTAGAGAGCGGTAACGGCAGTATACTTTGTGCCATTTTCATCAAATCTTCCTGATTTTTTATCATCTGCGACAATTTGTCAAATAAACTCTGCATCATCGATGCAAAAGATTGCGTCTGTAATCTGTTTAACTCATCTAAAATTTTCTTTATCGATTTAACAATTTCTGACTTCGACCTTTTTTTCTCAAATTTAAACTGCCATTCTTTTTGCTCTTCTATAGCTCTTTTCATATTCTCCATTGCATTTATTGCATTTTTAATGTTTTCTTCGAATTTTCCCCGAATAAAAGGTGTCTCCATCAATATTGCATCTACTCTTATTTTCACAAGTTTCATACCATCAATTAATGCCTGCAATCTATATGCTGATTCTAAATCCATCCCGATACTATCAATCTCAAAGGATACAAAAAGTAAATACTGAAGTAAATCTTTAAAATCCTTAAAGATAGGTTCTTTTGTCTTTGCTAAAAAATTCTTAAACGCTACATTAAATCTTTCAGAGAGCTTTTCGAGGTCATTTGCTATCTTTCGTGATAATTTTGGAGATGCTTTACCTTCGCCCATCATTTTTTCGAGTCTCTCCATATCTTTTAAAATTTGCGCAGATAATTTTTTCTCTTCTTCAAATCCTTCGAGTTTATCGATTTCGCTTTTCAAATCCTTCATTTTTTGTAAAATCCCGCTTTGCAATTTTTTCAAATCCTGTGGATTTTCTTTTCGCATCCTTTGCGTTAAACTTTTTTGCGCTTCTGCAAGTTCTTTTGCTTTTTCCGCAAACCTTTTCAACTTTAATTCCTTTTTATAAAGCTTTAAGAGATGTAATGTCCTTTTTATCGATTTTTTAAGATTTTCATAGGATAAATTCAAATTTCTTAAGGCTTCTGCCAATTTTCTTGGATGCTTTTTCAATGCTTCTGTTAATCTTTGCAGAGCCTGTCGCATTTCTTCTGTCATCAATTCTTCCATCAAATCCTGAAGTTCTTTTATTTGTCTTGCTAATTCTTCGTCTATAAAAGGATTTTTTTCCATTTCTTCAGTGAGTTCGTTGTATTCTTTTGTTGCTTTCTCCAGCTCTTTCAACAGTTTTTTAGCTTTTGATAAAGCTTCGCTTACATCGCCTTTCGTCGATTTCTCAGCACTTTCTATCAGGTTTTGAATTTCTTTTAAAGTTTCTTCAACTTTTGCTCCCTCTTCTTCTACTTCTTTATACATTTCTGCAAGCGATGGGAAATAAACTTTGTATCTCTGGGAAAAACCAGGCTTTTCCCCCATTACCGCATCATTATCCAAAACTTTTACATAATAATAAACCTTATCCCCCGGTAAAAGATTTTTTTGTGATAAATCCCACAAGAATGTTATAAAGGTATCTTTAGGTTCTCTTTTGAAATAAAAAGTAAATGTATCAAGGTCGGATATGAAGAGAGCTTTTGACAAGCCAAAATCATCTTCTGCTTTGAAGGAAATCAAAACCCGCATACTTTCATCGAGTTTTTTATCATGTGCAGGATAAGTTATCGTAACTTTTGGTGAATCGTCCTTTATTACATTTATGTGATACATGAAAACATTTTCAAGTTCTGTTACGGAAATTAATTTAATAAAATATGTATCGCTCTGCATTACCTTAAAATTCGCTGTAAATTCATTGTCTTTGATTTTTATATTCTTTAAATGTCCTCCTTTTTTGAATTTAAATTTTACCTGTTTTAAGGGAGTATTGCATTTTGCATAGAAATTCACTTTTGTGCCTCTAAGTGCCGTTATATTTGGCTCTGAGGTTACATAATTTTTTATTCCGGTATAATCGGGGAAATCGAGTATTATTTTTAATGATGTAATATAAGGAGGCACCTTTAATCTAATTTTATAAATTTTGCTTTTCACATCTTTATAATATGCGTAATATTCAAGGCTATCGACTATCGGTCCCACAATGACTTTGTATTTTTTTTCCTTTTTTAATTTCACTATTTCATGCGGGAGATGTAAATAAATGTAATCGGGTGAGAAATCAACGGGCTTTGCATAAATTTCCACGCTATCACCTATTTCGCAATAGAAGTCACCGGGATAAAGAAGTATCCTTTCTTCTTTTAAAAATGGCTTTAAAATTCTTATTATGTTATTGATTTTATAAGTAAAGAAGAAGAAAATTGCGATACTTATGACAGGTAATGTTTTCCATATTCTTTTCAGAAAAATATTTAAAAAATTTACTTCCCTCAATAATTCTTTTGCTTTGCATTTTATTTCGCTTATCATTTCTTCAGAGTATTTATATTTAGCGTCGTACTTTTTAAGTGCGGAGAATAGTAATCCTTTAAATGGGAATTTTTCTTCGAGATAAAATACCACATTTTCAATTTTTATTTTGCAGATTAGCAAGATTAGGATAACAGAGGAAAAAATTAAAGAAATAAGCCTTTGAATGGATGTCAGGTAAAATGTTTTATCAAGTGATGCAAAAACGAGAAGAGACAGGTAAAAGATGGAGATAGGCAAAAGAAATTTTTTAAATAGATTTATGAGTATATTTGTGATTGTTATTTTTATTTTCATCTGGGTCTAAGGGAGAAGTTTTGTTTTATTATTTTTTTTGCGGATGTTATTTTTACTTCTTCTGTGAAATATCCCTGGGCACTTATTTTAAGGATGCATCCTCCTTTTTTCAGTTCGATTCTATATCTTCCATCTGGATATACGGTTTTTGATTTTATTAAGCCAGCTGGCTGTGTAACGAAGTTAACTTTAGATATGGGTTTGCCTGTTTTTATATCTCTTATGATTCCGGTTATTATCACATTTTGAGTTGTTTGTGGTATCGGGAGTTTTTTTATTTTTTTCCTTTTCAAATAAACTTTAACAATTTTCTCTTCTTCTTTAACTTTCCTTTGCACTGTTTCATAACCTGTTGCCATTATTGTTATTTTGAATTCAGGGGAATAAGCCATTACATCGATTTCACCTTCGGTGATTGTAAGGATTTCTGCTGACCCCTCTGATATATTTGCTTTTATATCTTTTACTTTTTTCTTTGATTCTTCATCGTAAACTTTTATTTTTAATCTTTTGTTATAATCTGTTGGTGAAGGAGTAATTCTATGCAAATAGAAGTTTACAACATATGTTCCTTTTGTTAGATTAATCATTTTTGCTACAGATTTATAACCTTTAGCAGAGACCTTTATTTTGCATTTTGGTTTTAACAGCTCGATAGTGTAAGTTCCATCCTGGCTTATTTTGAAAGATTTAGAAGCTGATGATGGTATTATCGATATTCTGACACCCGGGACAGGTTTACCTGTTTTGCCATCGACGATTCTACCTGTAACCGTGCCTACCACCCTTTTACCAGCAGGAGGACCTGCTTTTTCGAGGAAAAAGTTTACTTCTTTTAGACCCGTTTTCAAAACAACATCTTTTATCACGGGGAAATAGTTAGGTGCTTCTATTTTTACTTTACATTTCTTCGCTCTCAGCATCAGCATATACGAGCCATTTTCATGGATTTCAAAAGAGCCGTATGCAGATGACGGAATTACAGCGAGTTTTATCCCCTTTATCGGCTTCTTTGTCTTCGCATCTAATATTTTTCCGAAGATGTAAAGCTCTTCTTTGGGTGCCTTATAAGCGAGTGGCTTTGCGATTGGCAACTTTTTATGTATCCCAAATGTGAAGAAGACCCTGGGGAAGAGATACTCATAAATGCTTTGTTTGCCAATTGAACGCAGATGCTCGAGCTTCAACCATCCACAGCTTATTTCCGCATACTCACCAAGGTATTGCAAACCAATGTTTACATTTCTACCGGTGAGCTCTATCATGCCACAAAATCTATCTTCAAAGTAATATTTTACACCCAGGAATAATCCAATAATTAAAGGATTGTAAGAATGTAATAGGATGTCGAGGTTCATAAATTTTGATAAAGGACCGTAACCAATGAACTTACCTCTGCCGAGTCCCACATATGCAAAGAGTTTACCTGCTTCATCGCACTGTATTCTTCCGACAGCATAGATAGAGAATACTTCTGGCTGACGATGGGCATATTGTTCGTCATAAAAACCATGCTGACCAACCGTTGTAATGTATTTCCTGTAAGTAATGTTATCAACGCCTATTTGTAAAAGATATTTATCTTCCCTTTTAATGATGTATCCGAAGTCAATGGCATAATCTGTCCATCCGAACATCGAGAATGCTATTTCATACTCCCTGCTTTTGTAATAGAAATGTAAATTTAAATCAAGAGGATGAAGTGAAAGGTCTGCGGTAGAAGTGCTTAATCCACCTTCCCAGTAAGGCTCAACAGGTGCGAACCATGGGGTCGGTATTTCGAGAATCCGATTGGGTAAAGCGAAAAGGATATCCAGAAAGCATATTCCTAAAAAACTTATGAAGAATTTTTTCATCATTCCCATATTTTATAGCAATATTTATATCTGTCAAGAAAAAATTGTTGACAAATTGAGTTTTCGTTTAAATTAAATGGTGAGATTTTTCGAGAGACATAAGGTTGGTATTGACCTTGGCACTGCCAATACTCTTGTTTACATGCAGGGTAAAGGCATAGTTTACAATGAGCCTACTGTTGTGGCTATTAATGATAGAGTGAAGCGTGCAATAGCAATTGGTAGGGAAGCGAAGAAGATGCTGGGTAAAACGCCCCCCTATGTAAGAGCTGTTAGACCCCTTAAAGATGGGGTCATAACCGAAGTCGAAGAAGTTGAGCAGATGCTTCATCTTATAATGCAAAAAATAGGGGTCAGTAGAGGCATCTTTAGGCCAACGGTTTTAATTGCAATTCCAAGCGGTATAACACTGGTTGAGAAGCGAGCCGTTAGAGATTCACTTATAAAAGCAGGTGCAAGGGATGTTCATTTTGTGCCCCAGCCTGTTGCAGCAGCAATCGGAGAAGACCTGCCCATAAATTTGCCACATGGAAACATGATCATTGATATAGGGGGAGGAACCACAGAAGTCGCTGTAATATCACTGGGTGGAGTTGTGAGATGTACATCAGTAAGGACAGCAGGAGATGAAATGAATGAAGCAATAATCGATTATCTTAAATCAAAATACAAATTATCGATAGGTGAAATCACAGCGGAGGAGATAAAAATAAAAATAGGGTCTGCTGCACCGATTGACCCGGAAGAGACCATCGAAGTAAAGGGACTTGATTTATCTGTAAATCTCCCAAAAACTATAACCGTTAATTCAAAAGAAATAAGGGAGGCATTGCAAAAACCCATCTCCGAAATTGTCTCTGCTGTTAAGAAAACGCTTGAGATAACGCCTCCTCAACTTGCTTCTGATATAATAGAAACAGGAATAACACTTGTCGGTGGTGGAGCATTACTGCGCGGAATGGATGCAGCACTCTCAAGAGAAACAGGTTTAAAGATAAAAAGAAGTAAAAATCCGCTTTTCTCAGTTATTAACGGAATTGGTAAAATGCTGTCGAACTTCGCCAAATATCGAGAACTGGTTGAAAAAACATCATGACAGAAAGGAATACCACATTTATAATATTAATTTTAATTTCCATAATTCTTATGCTTTTATCAAAAACAGAATTTGGGAAAAAGATGAATATAAAACTGACAGAAGTATTAAATCCACTTACGAACTGGGTTGACAGATTGATGGAATTAGCACAGGTTAGGAAAGAAAACGAAGAGTTAAGAAAACTGATAGGAGAACTGGAGATGAAGATTCAGCTCTATCAGAATTTGAAAAATGAGAACGAGAATTTGCGTAAACTATTGAATCTACCTGTAATTCCTTCATATGAAATAATAGCAGCAGAAATAACAGGGCTTTCTCAGGGCTTGTTCCCTGCTTATGCAATTATAAACAAAGGCAAAGAAGATGGGGTTAAAAATCAAATGCCTGTAACCGTCAATAAAGGAGTTTATGGTAAGGTAATAAACGCCGGGAATCATTATTCAAGGATTGAAACAATTTATGGACATACTTGCAGAATAAGTGCCACAATTAAAAGAAAGGGAGTAAACGGTGTTGTAAAATATAGTCCCGATATTGGACTGGTTCTTGATTATGTTGAGATCGATGCTAATGTTAGAAAAGGTGATACTGTAATAACATCGGGAATGGGTGAAGTTTTCCCAAAAGGTCTGCTTATAGGAAAAGTAACAGAGGTAGATACAAATCCCGATAAATTGAGATTAATAATCAAAATCGAACCATTTTACAGAATAAAGAATCAGAAATTTGTATATGTATTGAAAAGAAAATGAAAAATTCATATCTCATATTACTGGCTTTTATTTTTGCGATTATTCAGATAAGTATTTTGCCCAAATTACCATTTAATTTTGTTCCGAATCTTCTGTTAATCTGTGTGCTTTTTGTTTCCTTTTTTAAAGGTAAAGCAGGTTTATTTTATGGCTTTTTTATAGGTCTTTTTATGGATGTATTTTTTTCACCCGGTTTGGGTTTTTTAGCATTGTTTCTGACATTGATAGCATTTGGACTTTCATTACTTGCGGAAAATATGTATAAATACAACATAGTATCATACATTCTTATTGTATTTTTTACCGAAATCCTCTTTGAAGTTTACTACCTCCTTATAAACAAAAAAATGAGTGCATACCTGTTTGTTCATCAATCACTACCAAATATTCTTTACACAACCATAATTGGATTATTATTTTTTGTGTTATGCAGGCCCCGTGAAAAGATGGGAGTGGTATGAAAATCGAAGGCTATAATTTTGGAGAAATAATAGTGAATGGAAAAGCTTATAGGGCAGATATTATCATCTTTCCTGACAAAGTAAAACCTGATTGGTGGAGAAAAGAAGGGCATTCATTGTGCATCGAAGACCTTGAAGATGTTCTGAAGGAAAAGCCGGAGGTTTTGATAATAGGAACGGGTGCTTATGGGGCGATGAGGGTGCCAGATGAGACTTTGAGAGTGCTGCGAGAAAGGGGAATAGAAGTTAAAGTATTGCCAACAAAATTGGCATGTGAAGAATTTAATAAACTTGTCGATAAGAAAAAAGTAGTAGCTGCTTTGCATTTGACTTGCTGATATGGGTATAAAGTTTGTCGCAACTGGAAGATATTTACCACCAAAAGTTTTGACAAATTTTGACCTCGAAAAGATGGTCGATACCTCTGACGAATGGATTACAACGAGAACGGGAATTAAAGAAAGAAGAATCCTTGATGACCCGAATCTTGCAACATCCGATATGGTTGTATTTGCGACACAAGAAGCACTTAAGAAAGCAGGATTAAAGCCTGAAGATATTGATTGTATAATTGTTGCGACAGTGACACCCGATACAATGTATCCAGCTACTGCATGCTGGGTGCAGAAAAAATTTAATATAAAATGCTTCCCTGCTTTTGACATAGAAGCTGCGTGTTCTGGCTTTGTTTATGGACTTATAATTGCTCAAGGGTTATTGAAAACGGGTGCATGCAAAAGGGTTTTGCTTGCTGGTGCAGAAACCATGTCCCGTGCTGTAAACTGGGAAGACAGAAATACATGTGTGCTTTTCGGTGATGGAGCAGGAGTTGCTATCCTTGAAAATTCCGATGATGATTCTGATATTCTTGCATGGGATTGGGGAGCAGATGGCACTGTTGGTGACCTTCTGATACAGCCAGCAGGTGGCTCAAAACTTCCTGCCTCTCATGAAACAGTTGACAAAAAATTGCATTCCGTTGTGATGCAGGGGAGAGAGGTTTTTAAACATGCTGTTCGCTGGATGGCTGAATCAGCCGAGAGATGCATCAAAAAGGCAGGATTAACTGCAGATGATATCGACCTTTATGTTCCTCATCAGGCAAATATAAGAATTATTGAGGCGACATTGAAAAGAACGGGCATACCATGGGAGAAAACAGTAGTTACTATTGATAAATATGCAAATGTGCCTGCTGCTACAATACCTATTGCACTTGATGTTGCAGTAGAACAGGGCAGGTTAAAACGGGGTGATATTGTGCTTTTAAACACATTTGGAGGTGGATTCAGCTGGGGGTCTGTAATTTTGAGGTGGTAATGGGCTTTTTCGCAGATTTACACATACATTCAAAATATTCAAGAGCCACCAGTAAAGAGATGAATTTAGATGGAATATCAACCGCTGCAAAGATGAAAGGAATAAAACTCATGGGAACAGGTGATTTCACTCATCCTGAATGGCTAAAAGAACTTGAAGAAAAATTGCAGCCAGTTAATGGAAATCTTTACATTTATAAAGATGTCTACTATATGCTGACAGCGGAAGTAAGCAATGTTTACGAAAAAAATGGAAGAACTTATAAAATTCACAATATAATTTTTGCACCTGATTTTGCGAGGGTAAAAGAAATCAATAAAATTTTGAGAGAATATGGTGATTTATCTTCCGATGGCAGACCACAGTTATCTCTTGATTCAAAAGTAATGCTTAAAAGATTAAGTGAAATTGATGGCGTTTATGTTGCACCTGCTCATGTGTGGACGCCCTGGTTTTCGCTTTTCGGTGCAAATTCCGGATTTGACTCCATTGATGAATGCTTTGAAGAATATACAGATAAAGTGCTTGCGCTCGAAACAGGATTATCAAGTGACCCGCCCATGAACTGGAGATTATCATCACTTGATAGGTTTGCACTTATATCTAACTCCGATGCTCATTCGCCACAAAATATAGGCAGAGAAGCAAATTATTTTAATTGCGAATTGAATTACTGGGAAATAATGAAAGCAATAAAAAATAAAGATAAGGAAAAGTTTGGCTTTACAGTTGAATTCTTCCCAGAAGAAGGCAAATATCATTATGATGGACACAGAAAATGCGGTATAAGGGTATCACCGAAGGAAGCCGAAGCCACAAATTGTATATGCCCGAAATGTGGAAAAAGGTTAACAATAGGTGTTTTACATAGAGTGCATAATCTTGCAGATAGAGAGGAAGGTTTTGTCCCCGAAAATGCAATTCCTTATAAGCATTTAATACCTTTGAGGGAAATCATTGCATTTGCGACCGGGAGACCAAAAGAGTCACCTGTTGTTGAAAGAGATTATAAAAGAATGATACATGAACTTGGTAACGAGTTTGATATTTTGTTGAATTTATCTTTTGATGAGATAAAGCATGCGAGTAGTGAAAAAATAGCGCAATGTGTTATAAATGCGAGAGAAGGCAAGGTAGAAGTTATCCCTGGTTATGACGGAGTATATGGTGAGATAAGAATAAAGCTGGAAGGTCTCGAAGAGAAAAAATCCCAGATGAGTTTATTTTAGAATATAGGAGGTAAGATGGCAGAAATTCTTACAAAAGAAGAGATTGAAAAAATAGTAAAAGAGGCAGTAAAAAGAGAAATTAAGGAAATGTTAAAAGGAGAAAAGTTATTTGAAATTTTTGAAGAATCGACTGCAGCCAGAGTAATAAGAATAGAAGAACAGGTGAAAAGCATTAAGGATACAGTTATTCTTATAGAAGAGCATAATACGGAGAGGCACAAACTTTTGCAGAGACAGCTTGAAGAAAAGCACAAAGAAATTGATAGGAGAATAACTTCCATAGAACGGTGTTTAGCACGCCTTGAATGGTTTTTAATTACGAGTTTAGCTGCTATTATCGGGATACTTATAAAAGTATTCTTCTTGTAGGAGGGGGAGATGATTTGGAAGGCACTTCTTGGTCTCGGAGGGCTTGGCTTTTTCTTCGCAATGATTCTCACTTTAATACACAGGAAACTCGCTGTAGAAGTTCCCGAGAAGCTAAAGCGCTTGCTCGAAATATTACCGGGTGCTAACTGCGGTGCATGCGGGTATCCCGGATGCGAAGGTTATGCTCATGCGCTCCTTGAAGGCAAAGCAGATGTAAACCTATGTGCACCGGGTGGTCCTGAAGTTGCGCAAGCCCTCGCAAAAGAACTCGGTAAAGAAATAAAGACAGTAGAAGCAAAAGTGGCAAAAATAAAATGTAGAGGCGGGATAAAAAAAGCCAAATTCAAATACGAATATATCGGGGTAAAAAGTTGTGCTTCGATGATGGTGCTCGGAGATGGCGATAAAATGTGCAAATACGGATGCTTAGGATTTGGCGATTGTGTGAAAGCATGTCCTTTTGATGCAATTTATATGACAGATGCTGGGCTTCCCGAAGTTGACGAGGAGAAATGCACGGGCTGTGGTGTATGCGTTAAAACATGTCCCAAAGGCATAATTGAACTTATACCCCGTGATGCCAAAATTTTTGTTGCATGTGCTTCACTTGATTTCGGTAAGAAAGCAAGGGATGCATGTGAAGTTGCCTGCATCGGATGTAAAATCTGTGAAAAAAGTTGTCCCGAAAATGCGATAAAAGTCGAAAATAACCTTGCAGTTGTTGATTATGAAAAATGCACGGGCTGTGGAATTTGTGTAGCAAAATGTCCTACAAAAGCAATAGTGGATAGAGTAAAGAGCCGTCCAAAAGCCGTTATAAATCCCGATTTATGCGATGGCTGTGGTGAATGCGTAAAAGTATGCCAGTTTAAAGCAATAGTAAAAGAGGGCGAAAAATACAAAATTTTAAAAGAAAAATGTATCGGATGTGGACAATGTCTCACAGTGTGTCCCAAAAAGGCAATAGTGATGAAGGATTAGATTTGCAGAATGAAATATTGAAGAAATTGAAACCTCATGAAAAGCTTAAAATAGTGTTTGAATTACATGATTTTGTTAGAAATCTTTTGTATCATTACTATAAAGGGAAAAATCCGCACTTAAAGGATGAAGAAATTCAGAGATTAATTGCCAAAAAATTTTTGAATGAACCAAAGAGAGATATTTGAGTATGTTATTAAAGTTCTCAACGATTTATCTATACCTTATATGGTCAGCGGTTCAGTTGCAGTTGCGATTTATGGACGACCGCGTATGACCTATGATATGGATATCATAGTGGATATAAAGAAAGGGGATGTTGAAAAATTTGTAAAAAAATTTGATGAAAACTGGTATTGTAACCCGGAAGAAATAAAAGACGCTATTAAAAGAAAGCATCATTTCAATCTTATTTACATACCTCTTGGTGTTAAAATAGATTTCTTTTTGCTTAAAGAAGATGAATTCAGCAAAGAAGAATTTAACCGCAGGCGCGAAGAATTTTTTAGTAAAAATTTAAAAGCATCTTTTTGCTCACCAGAAGATGTGGTTATAAAAAAACTGGAATATTACAAGGAAACGGGTTCTTCGAGGCATCTTGAAGATATAAAGAGCATATTAGAATTGTATAAAAATCTTGACTTTTCGCACATTGAGAAATGGGTAAATAAAAAGAAGTTAAAAAAAGAATGGGAGAAAATAAAAAAGCAATAGGAATTGACCTTGGAGGAACTAATCTAAGATTTGCACTCTTTGATTATAGTGGTAAAATTTTAAAAAGAAAAGAGGTTAGGACTCCAAGAAAAAAAGAAGAAATTGTAAAATTGATATATGAGATTTGCAATGATTTTAAAAAAGAATTTAATGATATTGTGGGATGTGGAATAGGGCTTGCTGGCATCATTGATAAAATAAATGGAGTTTTGACAATATCTCCAAACATTCCTGAGTTAAATGGTTTTAAAATAAGGGAGGAATTTAAAATTTTACCTTTTCCTTTCATTTTTGAGAATGATGCGAATTGTGCTGCTGTTGGTGAGCAATGGTTGGGTTCTGCTCGTAGTAAGCGTAATGTTCTTTTCATAACATTAGGGACAGGAGTGGGAGGAGGGCTTATTCTTGATGGTAAATTGTGGAGCGGTACTCACGGTGGTGCTTCAGAATTTGGTCATATAACTGTTGAAAAAGATGGGGTGAAATGTGGATGCGGCTCAAGAGGATGTCTCGAACAATACGCATCAGCACAGGCAATACATAGATGGGTAAAAGAAGGACTTGAAAAGGGGATAAAAACATCACTGAGAGAAGAAAAAGAAATAACCTGCGAAAAAGTTTATTTACATGCAAAAGCAGGTGATAATTTTGCAAAAGAAGTATGGGAAAGATTTGGAAGATATCTCGGGATAGGGATATCCATTGTTTTGAATTTGCTCGACCTTGAACAGATAATCATAGGTGGTAAAATTTCCCGTGCACATGAATTCTTCTGGGAAAGCATGGTTAAAGAAATAAACGAAAGAGTTTTTTATCTTATGCGTAAAGATTTGGAGATAACAATTTCATCACTCGAAGATGATGCAGGCTTATTTGGTGCAGCGAAGCTTACATTTGATAATTTTGCATTTTAATTTGACAAATTATTTTTTTGAATAAAATTTATAAAATGGAAGAGAAAGGCAGTTATTGTCCCAGTTGTGGCAAATTTGTGGGGGCTCTTGAAAAATGCCCTTATTGTGGTGCTGAAATCAAGAAAAGGTTATCCGTTAGATTGACAAAAATCCTTTCAATTTGTGTATCCATAGTTGGCTTAGCTGCAATTTATTTCATGGCAAGAGTAAAAGAAGTTGACCTGATAAAAATAAAAGATATTGACATTGGTATGAATTTTGCAACGGTAAGGGTTAGGGGCACAGTTATTCGTCATCCTTTTATAAAGCAGGGGTATATTTCTTTTTTACTTGATGATGGTACGGGCGAAATAAGGGTGCGTGCTTACGGCGATATAGCAGAAAGATTGCATGTACCAAGAGAAGGAGATTATGTAGAAGTAACAGGAGTAATACAGATAAAAGCAGGAGAACCTGTAATTCTTTTGAATGCAATTGACAGATTAAAATTTTTGAATAAAAGATATACTGAAATAGGGGAAATAAACGAAAAATATCTGGGTAAAGTAGTGTGGGTGAGGGGATGGGTTAAAGATGTTTGGGATATTAAAAAAGGCAAAATATTTGTGCTCGCTGATGGTAAAACTCCCGAAAACACAATAAAATGTGTAATCTTTAATCCTCATTTCGTAATTTTCCCCGGTCAAAAAGTTGAATGCTATGGAAGAATAAAAGAATATAGAGGCGAACTTGAACTTGTGATTTATGGTGATATAAATTATTTAAGCCGTTAAAACATCCAGTATTTTCTATCGAGTGTGCGATATTGAATTGCTTCAGCTATATGATGCGGAGCAATTTCCTTTTCGCCTTCTAAATCCGCTATTGTTCTGGCTACTTTCAGGATTCTATCATGTGCACGCGCTGATAAACCAAATTTATCTATCGCAGTAGAAAGTAAATTTTCACATTCTTTCGATAACTTACAAAATTCTTTTATCAATTTTGAATCTAATTGTGCGTTACAATAAATGCCTTCTATACCCTTGTATCTATCAAGTTGTATTTTTCTTGCTTTTTCTACTCTTTCTCTAATTTTTGCCGATGGTTCTCCTTCTCTTTTTTCTGCAAGTTCTTTATAAGATAGTGCAGGCACTTCTATATGGATGTCGATTCTGTCGAGTAGAGGTCCTGATATTTTTGAAACATATCTCTGAATCATTTGAGGGGTACAGGTGCAGTTGTGATGCGGGTCGCCATAATATCCGCAAGGACAGGGGTTCATTGCAGCTACAAGCATAAATCGTGCTGGAAAAGTTAAAGACATACTTGCTCTTGAAATCGTCACAAAACCATCTTCCAGAGGTTGACGCAAAACTTCAAGCGCTCTTCTTGAAAATTCAGGAAATTCATCAAGGAAAAGAACACCATTATGAGCCAGACTTACTTCACCTGGTCGGGGATAAGAACCTCCACCTATAAGACCTGCATCAGAGATTGTGTGATGTGGTGCTCTGAATGGTCTAACAGCTACTATCGGCATATCACCATGCAGAAAGCCTGCAACACTGTGAATTTTTGTTGTTTCAAGTGCTTCTTCAAGGGTCATTTGCGGTAAGATTGTAGGTATCCTTCTTGCGAGCATCGTTTTACCTGCACCTGGCGGTCCTATCATCAAAATGTTATGCCCTCCTGCACACGCTACCTCAATTGCACGCTTAGCACTCTCTTGACCTTTAACTTCCGAGAAATCAACACCATATTCCTGAGATGATTTGAAAATTTCTTCTTTGTCAACGGTAAATTTATCAATTTCTATTTCATCATTTAAAAATTTAACTGTTTGTTCAAGCGAAGACACAGGATAAACATCAATTCCTTCAACAACTGCTGCCTCTTTTTTGTTTTCATCAGGAACAATTAAGCCTTTAAATCCTTTTTCTTTTGCAAAAATTGAAATAGGTAAAACTCCTTTTACTTTTCTTACACTTCCATCGAGTGATAATTCACCTACGATTATTTTATCCTTTAAATTTTCGGGATTTATAAGCCCCTGAGCGGTTAAAATTCCAATGGCTATTGGTAAATCAAAAGCAGAGCCTTCTTTCCTGATATCAGCAGGTGCTAAATTTATCGTAATCTTTTTTAGAGGATAGGAAAAACCAGAATTTTTTATCGCTTTCTCTACCCTGTCTCTTGATTCTTTAACTGCACTATCTGGAAGTCCTACGGTAAGGTATTGGGGTAAACCTTGAGATAAATCAACTTCTACATCCACTTTGTAAGCATCTATTCCTATAACCGCTGCTGAATTTATTTTGGCTATCACTGGTGAATCTTAAGGGGACCCAGTTTTCTTACTTCTTCGATGAATTCATCCATAACTTTAACAAATTTTGAGGATTCCGCTGCTGATATCCATTCGAGTCTAACTCTTCTCGGGTCAATCCCGAATTGCGGTAACATCTTTTTCAGTAATAAAATCCTTCTTAAGGTTTTGTAATTACCGGTCTGGTAATGACAGTCTCCCGGATGACATCCTCCTATGAGAACTCCATCAGCTCCTTCTTTTAAAGCGTTAAGGATATGTGCAGGTGACACCCTTGAAGAACACATTACTCTGATAGGCACTGCGTTTGGTTTGTATTTCATACGGGAAGTGCCAGCGAGATCAGCTCCAGCATAGGTGCACCATTTACAGAAAAAGCAAACAATTTTGGGTTCGAAATCACTCATCTCGCAGTTAAACCAAGACCAATTGAAAAAGATGGAAATTCAGTAAATACAGCGTTAAATACGAGCGTCCAGCCAACAAGTGGCATTAAGGGAAATCTAAATCTCAGTCCCCCTGATAATTTCGGAGCAAAATAGCCAAAAGAAGGTGATAACTGTATTTCTTTTTGCTCGTTAGTAAGCGGATCGGTATATTTAAAGCCATAGGAGAATCTCGCAGTAGCAAAACCTATCCCTGGACTTATATAAGGTGTCAACGTAAATAAATGCAAATTTATAGTTTTACAAAATATCAAATCAATACTTATAATATCAACTTTTGCAAACTCACCCCATCTTATAGATTGATAGAAAAAGAATGGAGTAAGATGGAAAGGAGTCTTTAGCACCCTCATCTTCTTAAGGTCGAGCTTTATTCCTGCGCCCCAGTAAGCAAACTTTTCGCCCAGTAATTTAAAAACAGGGAGATATCTAAGTCCGACTTCTACTCCTCGCAACAAACCTATATTTACCTGAACGAGAAGAAGCGGTAATAAGTTTACATTGAAACCACGGGGAAGGACAGGTGGCAGATATTCTTCACCCAGTGTACTATCGCTTTTCTCAGGACCCGATGCTGTTGTCCACTTTATTTCAACTGTATCTGTGAAATTAAGAGCTGACGAATTCCATTTCAACACTTTATAGGTAGCATAATCGTACTTATCCGGTATAGTTACAAAAGAAAGGCTTAAGCTAACATCTCCTCCGAGCAATGCGTGTGAGCGTCCGGTATGATAAAGATTGGTATTAAGTCCCATAAGAAATCCTCTCATCACAGGCGATATGTAGGGCTCGAGACAGGTTTCATTTAACATTCTTACGGCGTCTCCTATATTTATCCCTACCAAAAATATCAGCACTACCATGACTTGAAATTTTAAACAAAATATCAAATTGTCAATAGTTTTTTATAAAAAATTTTTAATTGACAAATTTTTAATTTGATTATAATAAATGGGATGCGAACAATAAGGGACATACTGAGTGAGTTACCATCCGCGATAAGAGAACCTATATATGAGGCATTCCAGAAATTGAGAGAAGAAATTATGGAATTTAAAGAAATACGAAAGGCAATCAAGGAGCTTGTAGAAGCACAGAAGAAAACTGAAAAAAGAGTAGAAGAATTAGCAAAGAGAGTAGAAGAATTATCGGAGGCTCAGAAGAAAACTGAGCAAAGAGTGGAAGAACTAGCAGAAGCACAGAAGAAAACCGAGCAAAGAGTGGAAAAATTAGCAAAAAGGGTGGAAGGATTAGCAGAAGCACAGAAGAAAACCGAGCAAAGAGTCCAGGAGTTAGCAGAGGCTCAGAAGAAACTTGAACAGAGAGTAGAAGAACTGGCAGAAGCTCAAAAAAGAACAGAAGAGAGGGTGGAAAAACTTGCAGAAGCTCAAAAAAGAACAGAACAGAGGGTAGAAGAATTAGCAGAAGCTCAAAAAAGAACAGAAGATGAGATAAGGACTCTTACAGAAGCCATTAAATCAACGAGACAGGAACTCGGTGGACTATCAAGGACAATAAGCTACGCATTCGAAAACGAAGCAGCAAGAATGTTACCAAAAATATTGAAGGAAAAATATAACATAGAAATAAAAGAAAAATTTATAAGAGAAGAAATCGGTGGCAAAGAGATAAATATCTTCGGTAAAGGCAAAAAAGATGGCAAAGATGTCTTAATAATAGGAGAAGCAAAATTAAGAATATCTGAGAGACGCGAACAGGAAGAAGTATTTGATGAACTCGCAGAGAAAGTAAATGCAGTAGTATCAGAATACGGTGAACAGAATATAGTCAAAGTAATAGTAACTCATTTCGCAAGGAAAAAATTTATAGAAGAAGCACGAAAAAAAGATATAATAGTTGTGCAAAGTTTTGAATGGTGAAATCTTTCTATTAAATAAATTTGAACGATTTTTTAAAAATTTTAAATCCCAATCAAAGAGAAGCTGTTTTGCAAACAGAGGGCTTTATTCTTGTAAACGCTGGTGCAGGAAGCGGTAAGACCCTTGTGTTGACCTGTAAAGTCGCCTACCTTCTGTCAAAAGGCATAAAACCACATGAAATTCTTGCAGTAACTTTTACAAATAAAGCTGCAGATGAAATGAAAGAAAGAGTAATAAAACTTGTAGGAAAAACAGGAGAAAAAGTATGGATTTCTACCTTCCATTCATTTTGTGCAAAATTACTCAGATTCTACGCAAAAAGATTAGGATACACACCCAATTACACTATTTTCGATGAAGAAGATTCTAAAAGACTTATCAAGGAAATAATAAAGGAAGGGGGACTTTCTGTAAAACCAGAATTATGCCAATACAGAATTTCTCTTGCAAAAAATAAACTAATTCCTCCAGAAGAATTTCCATTAATTGAATTTTATGACCCCCAGATAAAAAATGTTTATCAAATTTATCAAAGAAAATTAAAAGAATTAAATGCAATGGATTTCGATGATTTGCTATTTAACGCCGTTAAATTACTGTCCACTTTTAAAGATATTAGAGAAAGCATGCCTTTTCGCTATATTCTTGTGGATGAATATCAGGATACTAATTATGCACAATTTAAATTATTAACACTTTTGACAGAAAAATGCAAAAATTTGACGGTCGTGGGCGATGAAGATCAATCAATTTATGGATGGAGAGGAGCAGAAATAGACAACATTTTAAATTTCCCGAAAATTTTTAAAGATGTAAAGATAATAAACCTTGAAAAAAATTACAGATCAACCGAAATTATTCTGCGTGCAGCATCTGCGGTTATAAAAAATAACAAAAAAAGATTGGGCAAAAATTTATACACAGATAAAAGAGGAGGAAAAAAGATAAAATTAATAAGACCACCAGATCCGGATGCAGAAGCTCAAATATGTTGCCAGATATTGAAACAAAATGGAATATCAGATACAGTAATCCTTTATAGAATGCATCATCTTACAAGACCTATTGAGGAAATGCTCATAAAAGAAGGAATACCATATAAAATAATAGGCGGTTTCAGATTTTATGAGAGAAAAGAAATAAAAGATTTAATTGCGTTTTTAAAAATAGTGGATAATCCTCAAGATGGTGTTTCTTTAAGGCGTGTGCTCGAACTTTTACCGAATATTGGTAAAAAAACAGTCGATACGATTTTGAACTATGCAGAGAGAAAAAGAATATCACCTGTGGAAGCTTTAAATGAAGTTCATAAAATACTGCCTTCTGCACCAAAAATAATGAGATTAAGGTCTCTACACTTATTGATAAAAGATATAAAGGAGAGAAATGCAACACCTTATGATGCTTTGATAAGGTTTATGGAGAGTATAAATTATTTAAAGAAATTAAAAACAGGAAGTAAACAGGTTGAAGCAGAGGACAGAATTGAGAATGTCAAAGAATTATTGCGAATTGCTCGCCCTTACGATACGATATTCGAATTTTTGCAAAGAATATCACTTTATACAGATGTGGATAGATTAAAAGAGTCGGATTCAAGAGAAAAAGTAATTTTGATGACTGCACATAATGCAAAGGGTCTTGAATTTAAAAGAGTAATTTTGATAGGTCTAACCGATGGATGTTTCCCCCATCGTGATGCCTTATATGATGAAGATGAGATGGAAGAGGAGCGCCGTCTTTTTTATGTTGCACTTACAAGAGCAAAAGAAGAAGTATTTCTACTCGCACCACAGGTGGCTTACGGATTTCCAAGACCTTTGTCACGCTTTGTAAAAGAAATACCCGAAGATTTAATCGATAACTCATGAATGTTTTGTTAAATATTATTCTTGCCACAGCGGGTATTAGTTTATTGTCTTTAGTTGGAATTTTATCACTCTTATTTCGCAAGAATTTACAAAAGATTATCTATGCTCTTGTGAGTTTCGCTACAGGTGCTTTGATTGGTGGAGGAATGTTTCATTTACTTCCTGAAGCCTGGGAAGGGTCGGAATCTGCCGTTTATAACTTTGTGCTTGGAATAATAGTTTTCTTCATACTCGAAAAATTTCTATACTGGAGACACTGTCACAGGGTTGAATGCCCGGTTCATACTGTTGCTTATCTCAACATAATTGGTGATGCTTTTCACAATTTTCTTGATGGTGTTGTAATAGCTGGCTCTTTTCTTACATCACAACATCTCGGTGTAATCACCACAATTGCAGTTGCTTTACACGAAATACCACAGGAACTCGGAGATTTCGGAGTATTGCTTTATGCCGGATTAACAATAAGAAAGGCTATTTTCTATAACTTTTTATCAGCGCTAACATGTATCCTGGGAGGAGTTATTACCTTTTTTGTTGGTGAGAGTATAAATGCTTTAAAATCGCCTCTTCTTGCCTTTTCAGCCGGTGGATTCGCCTATATCGCACTCGTCGACCTCATACCAGAACTCAGAAAGCAAACGGAATGGAAAAAATCAATACCTCAAATAGTCCTCATATTGCTCGGAATTATGTTGATGCTACTTCTTAAACACAAATGAAATGTGTAAATTGTAAAAATAAAGATTGTTATAAGGGAAAAGATTGCTTTAATTTAAAAGAAAAAATAAAAGAAATTTATGAAAAGGACGAGAAATTAAAAGAAATGATGAAGGTAGCGACTTCTATCGAAGGTGAATTTTATTGCAAAAAGAATAGGTTAGAAGAAATAATAGAATTTTGCCGAAGAATGAATTATAAAAAGATAGGAATTGCTTTTTGTATTGGTTTATCCCATGAAGCCAAAATTTTATCTCAAATTCTTGAAAATGCAGGTTTTGAAGTTTATTCTGTTTGTTGTAAAGTCTGTGGAATTTCAAAAGATGAATTTAATCTTAAAAAGATAATAGAAGAAAGAGAAGAAGCGATGTGTAATCCAGTAGGCCAGGCATATATTTTGAATGAAAAGAAGACCGATTTAAATATAATTTGTGGATTGTGTATAGGTCATGATATAATTTTTACAAGATATTCAAAAGCACCTGTTACCACTTTTATCGTAAAAGATAGAGTGTTGGGTCACAACCCTGCAATTGCCCTCTACTGCGAATACATAAAGAAAAGGATTAATCGGGAATAAGCAATATCTTGCCACAATTCTTTTCAGGTGAAGTTAATATTTCAAACGCTTTATTAAATTCGGAGAATTTAAACTTATGGGTGATTACTTTAGAAATATCTATTCTTTTAGTTGATAGAAAATTTCTCGCTTTAACCCATGTATCGAACATCAATCTACCGTTTATGCCGTAAATTGTTATACCTTTGAAAATTATGTCATCAGCGAAATTTATCGAAATAGGTCTCGAAGGAATACCAAACGCAGAGAATCTTCCTCCTTTTCTTAAGAGTTTAAGTCCTGTTTTTATAGAATATTCGATACCAGCCATATCAAGAAACACATCTACTCCCACTCCTTTTGTCATTTCCATAACAATTTCTTCAACATTCTCTTTATTTGGATTTATAACCACATCGGCGCCCAGTTCTTTTGCCATTTTTCTACGGAAATCCGATGGCTCAACCACGATTACAAGAGTTGCTCCTGATGCACGGGCAATAGCTGTAGCAAATAGTCCCTGAGGTCCGGCACCCATTATTAGCACAGATTTGCCATTAACAGGCTCAACAAGTGTACAATAAACAGCATTACCGAAAGGCTCTTGAATAGCTGCAATTTCAGGTGGCAAAGAAGGTTCATTGATCCAGACAATATCTTCCGGTATCTTCACATATTCCGCAAAACATCCATCACAATCGACACCCAGTATTTTCAAATTTGAACACAAATGCATCTGACCTGATAAACATTGTATGCACCTGCCACAAACAATATGCGTCTCAGCAGATACAAAATCGCCTTTTTTCACTTTCGAAACTGCTTTGCCCACTTCAACAACTTCTCCACAAAATTCATGTCCTATAATTTGAGGTATTTTTATCCTGCTTTGAGCCCACTCATCCCATTTATAAATATGAACATCTGTCCCACAAATGGCTGCCATTTTTACTTTTATTAAAACTTCTTTCTCCTTAATCTCAGGTATCTTAACATCAATTATCTCGAGACCTTCCTTTGCAAAAGTTTTAGCAATAGCTCTCACCTTACATTTTAACCTCAATACATCCTTGTCAACTATTTATTGCGGTAAGAATAAAAAGTGTTAAATATGCAATAAATGTCGAAATAGCTGCTCCTGTAATGCCAAACTTAGGGATTAAAACAAAGTTAAGTGCGATGTTTAAGAAACATGCTATCATAAAGATAAAAAGCAAAATCTTTGTCTTTTTCTCCAGAAGTATAAAAGTTTCGCTGATTTTCTGTAAACCGAAGAAAAAAGCAGAAAATGTTATATAGGGGAAAATTGTGATTCCTTCCCAGAATTCTTTCCCTGCAAATATTTTTAAAATCAATTTTGAAAATGTTATAATTAAAAGAGTAAGACATAAACCTATAACTACAAATATTTTTGAAATTTTCTTATTGTATTTTACAGCCTGTTCTTTTGATTTGGTATATAGCTGAAAACATATAGGTCTGCTTGCTGTCACAAATAACGAAGTCAGCAAAATTATAAAACGCTCTGCTAATGTATAACTTACCGAATAAATACCAACTTCTTTTTCTGATAAAAAAAAGTTTATAAAGTACCTGTCAATATAAATAAGCGAAAGTGAAAAAAGGTTAGAAAATGTTAAAGGGACACCGTAATTTAACATTGCTTTTGCTATCTTCTTTTCAAAATAAAATTCAATTTTTACCTCTTTCAACATAAAAAGCAAAACAAGAACAGCAAAAATTCCTCCCATAACTAAGCCATTTAGTCCAATTCTCAGAAATTTCACAAAAATGAAAGAAAAGATTAAATTTAAACAAGAATAAGCTATTTGCATGGCAGAGAATTTTTTTGCTTTTCTTTGTGCCTGTAAAAATGCAAGTGAATTATCAAAAATACTTTTCAAAATAAATAATAACGCTCCTAATTTGAAATAAATACCTTCAAAAAAGAAAAAAATGAAAATAAAAGGAAGTGATGATAAAAGGGTTAAAAGAAACAAAATTTTAGAAATTTTCTCTTTCTCTTCGGGATAAAATCTTATTATTCCATTATAAATCCATGTCGATGAAAAGTTAAAACAAAAATTTATGGTAACCATCAACAAAATAAATTTACCATAAGCAGAAGGCGGAAAAATTCTGGTAAATATAGCAATATAAGCCAAATTTATCGCAGGAGGAATTAAATGCCCTGAAAGATAATCCTTTATGTCCTTTCTAAATTCTCCAAGCACTTATTAATCACAAATTTATATTTTCCCGATTTTAAACGGGGGATTTCATCCACAAATTCAAATTCTATTTCAAAATCTTTACCCAATCTTTTTTTCAGTTCTTCTGTCAAAATCTCTAAATCTTTTTGCTGAAAATCTTCGTCTTTCACTATCTTGATTACCGCATACCCTGGTTTTTCCTGAACAATTTGGGCTTCAAAAATTCCTTTGCTTTTGTGAAAAGCTTCATCCAATCTACTTACATAATTCATATCTTTCGTTATTAGAATATCATCCTGTCTTCCGAGTAACTTCTCGATTACAGGTGAATTTCTACCGCATAAGCATTTTTCTTTCGATAAAACTGCTAAATCTCTCATTTCGTATCTTATTAAAGGCATCAAATAATTTGTAAAATCTGTAATAACAACAAAACCTTCTTTTCCTTCAGGAACAGGTTTGCCTTTTTCATCTACTATTTCTAAAATACCGCATTCAAAATTTACATGTTTTGACTGGTATTCACAATCGCATGCCGTTACATTCGTCTCATTTCCTCCATAAAAATCGAATACTTTGCAGACAAAAAATTTTTCAATTTCTTCTTTAATATGAGGAAACAAAGTCTCTGAAGTTGTGAAAATCATTTTTGGTCTAATTTTAACATTATATTTTTTAAGATACTTTATCAATGTATGGATTGTCATGGGAAAACTCCTTATTACCTGTGGTTTAAACTCTTTTATCAGTTTTACAATTTGTGATGCAGTTTTATCACCGATTTTGAATGCAGAGATTATCAATTTCTTCCATCTCTTAATATAAAGGTCATCTGTCATTCTATACATTATCTCCAGTTTTCTCAACTTAATATCGCAGTTATGCCATTTCATAAACCTGTTCACAACCGCTTTACCGAAAGCTATCCATCTTTTACCTGCAACAAACTGCACAGGAGTACCCGTAGAACCACTCGAACTCCCTCTAATGTGAAAATATCTTTTATAATTCTCAATGCAAATCTCTTCTAAATGATGTTTTAAATCTTCTTTCTTTAAGATAGGAAGTTTTGATAAAACTTTAAAATCTTCAAAATCTGCATCAGAAATATCTGCTTTTGATAATATTCTTCTATACCATCTTGAATTTTTATATGCGTGGGAAAGTAATTTTTTTAGTTCTTTTATTTGATATTCTTTTATTTTTTCTTCAGAAAACCATTGCGAATACATTAAAAAAGAAGAATAATGAAGTGCTAATCTCTCAATGGGAAAAAAGAATTTATAAACATCTCTTATATCTTCCGGTAAAGCGATATAAATATCGCGCAAATAATCGAGCAAACTTTCTTTCATCATAAGATATGTAATCGCTTTCTAATTTTGTCAATAAAAATAGCCTAAAAAGATTGACAAAGCCAGATTAAAATATAAAATTAAAGTGAGAAATTTGCGGCTAATTTTACTTTTATTTCTTTTTCTCTCATCGATGTCGATTTTTAAAATCTCTGACCCTGATATTTGGTTGCATTTTTATACAGGAAAGTACATTTTAGAAAACCATACCATCCCTCGCAAAGATATTTTCACTTATACTGCATATGGCAGAGAATGGATACCACACCACTGGCTTTCTTCCGTTATTTTTTATTCCGTTTACTCAAAAACAGGAGCTAAAGGTCTCATCATTCTAAAATATTTACTCCTTTCTCTAACTCTGCTGATAGTTTTTTTAACTGCACAAAAAGTTCTAAAAGCGGATGTTTATATCTGTGCTTTAATATTTATGCTTTTAATTTTATCATTTGGACCTGGTTATAGAACCCGTGCACAAATTATCAGCTTTTTATTACTTAGCTTACTTCAATTAGCATTGTTTTCATACGAAAAAAGTAAAATCCCGTTTAAGAAAATTGCACTGTTGATTTTTCTTATTTTTACTTTATGGTCAAATTTTCATCTTGGATTTCTATACGGATTATCACTCATAGGAATTTTTCTAATGACTAATCTTTTAAAAAGAAACTTTAAAAGATGTTTGAATCATCTGTGTTTTTTAATTATAGCATGCACAGGCATCCTGATTAATCCATGGGGATATAAAATTTTGATAAAACCCATTCAATGGCTGTTTGCTTTCAAAGAATCGCGCTATGTTCTTTCTTTTATTAGTGAATATAATCCACTTTTTCATCTTGCACACAAAGGAATTTTGCCACTTAACTTATTTAAAACATACTTAATCTTTTGTATTTTTTCCTTCTTTTTTAACAAAAGAATTAATCTTCTGCATGTTTTTCTCTTTATATTTTTTGTAGTTCTTCCAATTTTCGCTATAAGGAATATACCTATATTTTTAATAATATCTGCGCCAATTGTTGCTTATAATTTTAGTGCCAGAATAAAGGTAAAGAAAAAATGGGCTGGATTTCTCATTGAAGGAATAATTTTATTACTTACGGTATATACATTTAAATGTGGACAGATAATAAGTGGCGGAGTTAAAAGATTTGTAGAATTTGGAATCGATGAAAGGAATTTGCCCAAAAAAGCAGTAGATTTTTTGAAAAAGAATGAAATTTGTGGGAACATATTCAATACATATAATATTGGTGAATACTTAATCTGGCGTGGCTTTAAAGTATTCATTGATGGTCGCAGCGATGTGTGCGGTAAAGATATAATTGAAAACTATTTGAAAGTGCTGTATGCTAAAGAAAATTTCGAAAAAATATTGGAAAAATACAAGATAAAATGTGTTTTAGTCGATTATGTTTTCGGAGCAACGAATTACCCTATTCATGACTATTTATGGAATAGTGAAAAATGGAATCTTTGTTATTTTGACGATAAATTTGTAATTTATATTAAGGATGCTCCTGGCATTAAGAGATATAAATTTTTCAATCCAGCAATTACTCCTTTAAAACAAATTGTCCACGACAGTATTTTTATTGAATTAAAAAGGAAGATAAAGGAAGACCCTGATTGCTATGTACCCTATTCGATGCTTGGCAGATTGTATGAGATGAAGACCCGAATAGATTCAGCCATTATAATGTATAGGAAAGTGATTAATGTTACAAAAGAAGATTATATTCGAGCAATGCATTTTACACGGCTTGGTTTTCTTTATTTTGTAAAGGGTAAGTATGAAATGGCAGAAGAAATGTATAAAGCAGCAATAAGACTCAAAATCCAAGGATACGCTGAACCTTATGCCAAACTTGGTTTACTCTACGAGATAAAAGGAGAAATTAAAAATGCAATTAAAATGTACAAAAAAGCATTGAGAATAAATCCAAAAGTAAAAGGTGTATATAAAAGATTGCAAAAATTGCAAAAATAATGCAAGATGTGCATGAAGTGTTTCACAAAAATGTTAATTTCATAAGGAAATATTTAAAATTTTTAATGTTATAATTTTTGCTTGCTTAAATAAGCCAAAAAGGAGGGGGGATGCTGGTATTGGTGTTTCTATCGTTTGTATTTATTGAAGGTAAATGGATTCCTTTTGATGGTACAAAGGAGCCGCAAAAACCGAGTGTCAGGTGTCTTACAAAGTCACTGGTGGATGTAACATTGGAAGCTGAAGTTAAGGGAGTAGATTACAAAGTTATAAAAACTGACTTCATGGAAAACTCAACGGGTGAAACATTTGCGTTATTAAGGTTACCTGGCTATGCGTACACTGGAGAAATAGGTAAACCGAAAATGCCAATGCTGACAGGTGTAATCGAAGTACCGCATGAGGCAGAATTGAAAATCGAAGTAATAGACGCTGAATACAAAGAAATATCGCTCGAAGATTTGGGCATTCCTTATAGAATAATGCCTGCACTTGCTTCTGTTCCAAAGATAAAAGGTGCGCGCCCTGTATTCGTTCTTGATGAAAAAACTTATTCTACAAATGAGTATTACCCCGGCAAACTTGTTGATTTGATGCACCACGAAGGCTTTGCTCGCGGACATAGAATTGTGACTGTTTGCTTTTACCCTATCCAGTATAACCCTGTTACAGACAAAATAAAAGTTTACACTAAAATCGTTGCGCGTGTTGTGTCTATAGGTGGTGACCTACAAAAAACTGAAGAAATGATAAAGAAACACTATTCTCCTGCGTGGGAACATTTTATGAAAAGGATGATTTTAAACTATGTCGAAAGAAAAGATGTCGCTCCCGTGCCCATTTATTATGACATTTTCTATAAAGGCGAAGGTAAAGTAATCGCTGATCTATTAGCGAGTTGGAAAAAGAAGAAAGGATTTAAAGTAAGAATGTGGGATGCGAGTGGTTGGACTGCTTCTCAAATTGATGACACAATTGAAGCGCAAACCCCTATTGCTACCTACCTTGTTATAATTGGTGATCCGAATTCCAGTACGATTGGGTTACCTGCGTCTGCAGTAGGTGATAGTTCAGGCGATCAGACAGACCTATATTATGCAGAAGTTGACGGCGTAGGATATTTGCCGGATATGTTTTATGGAAGAATTTCCGTAAATGATACTATTGAAGGAAAAATTGCTGTAAATAAAATAATACAATGGGAACACGCAGATTTTGGTGCACAAGGAACAGATTGGCTTAAGCGCGCATTATTCATTGCAGGATATGATGCAAACTTCCAGAATGTAGGAATCGCGACAAACGCTTATTGCCGTCAATTGCTTATAAATAACGGTTATGCAGTAGCAGATGTTGATACATTTATTTATGCATCAGGTGAAGAAGAAGGTCGTATTGTAAGTGAGATAAATGATACAGGTATTGCATTTTGCGTTTATACAGCACATGGAGATAAAGACCAGTGGGCAATAGGATATTCAAGTGACTTCAATGTAACGGAGTTGACAAATTTAACTACAAATGTTAATAGATATCCAATGGCAATAGGGCACTGTTGTTTGACAGGTGATTTTGAAGATGCGAATGTTACCCAATGTTTTGGAGAAACATGGGCTAAATTAGATAAACATGGAGGAGTCAGCTATTTTGGAAGTGTAGTTCCAACTTATTGGGATGAAGATGACTGGCTACAGAGAAGAGAGTTCGATGCAATGTTTACAGATAGTGTGCCCGGAAGATTATATGAAGTTGGAAGATGGACACAGTGGGGACTTTATTGGATTGAAAACAATACTTCATCTTCGCGCAAACAATATTACTTTGAAGCATATCATATATTTAATGAACCTTCTATGGATATGTGGACAGATATTCCGGATACATTACAAGTAATCCATGATAATTTTGTAGCACCAGGACCAGGTACTTTTACTGTGACTGTTAAAGACAATGATGGAGTCACTCCAATTGAAGATGCACTTGTTTGTGTGTGGATTTACACTCAAACACCTGAGTTGCATGAAGCAGATTATACAGATGCAACAGGTACAGTAACATTTAATATAAATCCGCAAAATGTAGGTGATACAATGTGGATAACAGTTACGAAACATAATTACTATCCATATGAAGGCTTTGCAATAGTTTCCGGAGCTCCTTCAAAACCTACTATACTTAAAGTTTTTAACAATGCACGAGTGTTTGATCCTACGCCTGAGGTGCAATTTTATTCAACTGACAATGAGGGTGATGATATCGAATATAAAATTTATTGGGATACAAGTTCTATTTTTTCCACACCTGAAAGTAGTATCACTTCACTGTATCCAAGTGGTGACACTGTGACTTTCTCATTCCCAACTTTATCGCATAATGTCACATATTGGTGGAAAGTGCGAGCAAGAGACCCAGCAGGTTCGGGATGCTGGAGTCCATGGAGTGAGGTCAGATGTTTCGTAGTTGATACAACATTACCAGAATCTACTTGTGCATGGACTCAATGCAGCGGAGAGCAATTTAGTGAAAACACATTTACAGGTGGGACTTATGTAGAAGGTGATAGCGTAGTGTTATCCCAGACTATTACTAATAGAATAGTATTAATTGATGAAAACTTCGAATCAGGTAGTCTGCCTACAGGCTGGACGATAACAGATGGTGATAATGATGGATATACATGGAATATCACAACTACAGGGCAAAGTGATCTCGGAGGATATGACCCACCATCCGCTGGCAGTTATTATGCATATTATTCTGATGACGATGCAGGCAGAAATAATTCTACGGCAGACGAATATTTAACTGCACCCGCAAAATATATTGGAGATGCAGTACAATGCTCTTTGTATTATGGATGGGGCTTTAGACTTTATCAAACTGGTGAACAACTGACTGCTGAAGTTAGATTCCACGATGGTATTTCTTGGGGAACATGGACAGTGGTTGCTACGCATAACGCAACTGGCAGTGGCAATTCAAAAATTGATTTGTCAACCTATCTACCAGCCGAAAGTGTACAGGTAAGATGGCATTATACTGACGGAGGTAATTGGGGCTGGGCGGCTGCAGTAGATAACATCAAATTGGTAAAATGGTATAAAATAACAAACACGGAAGGTTCAATGATAACACTCGGAGTATACTATAAAGATTTATCGAGGACTTATAACAAACCAAGGCCTTTTGGTTGGGGATATCTTATATGGGAGAAATCCTCAGCTGATGATTCTATCAAAGTACAAATTGAGTACCGTCAAAACGGTGTCTGGCAGCTCATATCCGATACCGATTTACCAGGAAACTCTTCTGGTTTCTTCACAAATCAGATAAGAGGAGAGGTAGATTTAAGAGCGCTTGATACACTTACCTATGATTCTCTAAGATGTATTGTCACCATTTATAGACCTTCTACGAAAGCATCAACAGATCCTGCCCTGAAGTTAATTACACTTGGTAGTCCCACAGGTGGAGCACTACCAACATCCAGCAAACCTACTTATACATTCTGGATGGGACATCCTATGCCTAATCCTTTCAAAGGTTCAATGGTCATCAAATATTCCATCGGTAGAAAGTCGGATGTAGAAATCAAAATTTACGATATTACAGGAAGAGTCGTCAGAAATCTTTTAGATAGTAAACTCTCTCCTGGTATTTACACTATAAAATGGGATGGTAAGGACAATAAAGGTAAAAAATGTGCAACAGGCATTTATTTCCTCAAATTAAATACGAAAGATTTCGAAGCAACACGCAAAGTAATTTTGATTAAATAACTATTTCTCACGAAGATGTTCTTTTGCGTATTTTCTCAATTGTTTCATTAAGGGACTTTTTTTGTGATATTTTTTCTTCTTCAAATCTTTTGGCTTCAATTCTCCTTTTAACATTCTTATTTTATCACGAATAATTGCTGCTTCCTCAAACCTTAATTCTTCTGCCAGGCGCTTCATTTCTTTTTCAAGTTCTTCAATCTGTTTTTCATCAAGATATTGCAAAGTTTCCTCCATGAGTTCTTCGTGTCGCTCATCTTTCAGGTCTGCATCCGCCACTATAGTTGTTTTCAAAATTTCTTCTTTTGTTTTGTAAACTGTTTGAGGCGTTATACCATGCTTTTTGTTATATTCCATTTGTAATCGCCTTCTTCTTTCTGTTTCTTTTATCACTTTTTCCATTGCCTCTGTTATTTTGTCAGCATACATTATAACCTTGCCATCTACATTTCTCGCAGCTCTACCAGCTATCTGTATTAGAGAAGTGTAAGAACGCAAAAAGCCAAGTTTATCTGCATCGAGTATTGCTACAAGTGAAACTTCGGGAAGGTCAAGCCCTTCTCTCAAAAGATTTACTCCCACTATTACATCAAAATCACCCAATCTCAATCCTCTAAGGATATCCACACGGTCAATAGGGTCTATCTCTGCGTGTAAATAGCGAACTTTTACTCCCATCTTCGCAAGGTAATCTGCCAGATCCTCTGCCATCCTTTTTGTCAAAGTGGTAATAAGTGTTCTTTCTCCTTTTTGTATCCTTTTCCTTATTTCACTGAGCAAATCTTCAATTTGACCCTTTTTTGGACGCACTTCGATTTCGGGTTCAAGCAAACCCGTAGGTCTTATTATCTGTTCAACAACTTGCTGTGATACTTCATACTCAAATTCACCCGGTGTGGCTGATACAAATATTACCTGTTTCACAAGTGATAAAAATTCTTCAAATTTTAAAGGTCTGTTATCAAGTGCAGATGGCAATCTAAATCCATATTTTATCAATGTTTCTTTTCTTGCTCTGTTTTGATTATACATTGCACGGAGCTGAGGGATTGTCATGTGAGATTCATCTATTACACAAAGGAAATCGTCAGGGAAATAGTCAAGTAAGCAGGCAGGGCGCTGACCCGGTTTTCTTCCATCAAGATGCCTTGAATAGTTTTCTACACCGGGACAGTAACCTATCTCTCTTAGCAATTCGAGGTCATATTTTGTTCTTGTCCATAATCTCTGAGCTTCTACAAGTTTTCCCTGTTTCCTGAAGTATTCTACCCTTTCTTCCAGTTCTTTTTCGATGGATTTTATCGCTTCTTCTAGGCGTGGCTTTGTTGTAACAAAGTATTTAACAGGGTAAATGATGGCTCTTTCTACATCTTCAATTGTATCACCTGTAACAGGGTCAATTTTTCTTATTCTGTCAATCTGATTGCCCCAGAACTCCACCCGCAAACCCCAGTTTGCATGCGAAGGTCTAACATCAACAATATCACCACGAACCCTGAATGTCCCTCTTAAAAAATCAACATCATTACGAACGTAATGAATATCCACAAGTTTTTGAATAAAAACATCTCTTTCCAGGAAATCTCCTTTTTTTATTTGAATTATTACTTTTTTGAATTCATCGGGATTACCTATACCAAAAATACAGGATACCGAAGCTACTATTATTACGTCTCTCCTTTCGAGCAGTGCACTTGTTGCTTCTAATCTCAATCTATCCAGATTCTCATCGATTGACGCATCTTTTTCAATATATGTATCGGTTTCGGGAAGATATGCTTCTGGCTGGTAATAATCATAATAACTTATGTAATATCCCACTGCATTTTCCGGGAAAAATGCTTTTAACTCGCCGTATAATTGAGCTGCAAGGGTTTTATTGTGGGAGATTATAAGAGTTGGTTTCTGCACTCTTTCTATTACATTTGCTATTGTAAATGTCTTTCCTGAGCCTGTTATTCCGAGCAGTGTTTGATACCTGTATCCTTTTTTTATTCCTTCAACAAGTTTTTCTATTGCCTGTGGCTGATCGCCTGTCGGCTTATATTTTGAATGTAATTTGAATTCCACATTTAATTTTTACTCATAAATCAAAAAAGTCAAGGGTAAAATGAAAAAAGTGGACGCAGGATAGCCCGTATCTTCATTCACCCCAACTTTCCCATAAACTCCTCTATATCCTTCTTCAACTCAGGATAAGCTTTTTCTGTGAAATTTAAGATTATTTCAAGGCGTTCAGGGTCTATTTCAATATCAACAGCACAATAAAAATTGTGAATCTGCAACGCCATGCTTTCCAAATTTTCTTCACTTTCTTTAAAATGTGTTTTCCTTTTCTGAATCTTGGCATAAATCCTGTCTATAATCTTTAACTGCTCTTCTATATCGGCTTTTAATATATTAATCCTCTCTTCCATAAATTTTTAACCCTTTCCTTTTTATGTAATCCTTTAAAGGATGGCGGTCAAGGTCTATCACATCAACAGAACAATTCGTAACATCCTCAATCTCCTTCATTATATCAAGAATATATTTTGAAGCACCTTCCACTGCAATGTCAACATCCGAAAATTTACCCCATCTATAAGGCTTTATCAACGAACCCAAAACAAATGCCCCTTCAATGCCATACTTATTTCTAATCTTTATAAGAGTTTCTTTAACTTTCAATAATATCCTTTTTCTCTCTTTCTCATTTTCCTCCCTTCTCTTCCTTAAGAATTCATCAAGAATGTATGTAGAACTTCTCTTCATCTTGTAATTTAAATCAATTTCTTTCAATGTCAAGGGTGTTTTTTATTTCTTCTCTGACAGCTTCCTCCAGTGCAGGTATTTATCTCTGTTTTCTTTATAATATTCAAGTTGCTCAATGGTGAATCTTACAAGATAAAATCCTATTTTTCTCTTCATCTTTTATACATTTCTCGAGATACGAATTGATATCCTTTTGTGAGTATAATTCCTTTGTCCATGCTTTTCTCGTACATCTCCTTTTAACCGCCAGATGAAAGAAGGTGGAGCAGCTTTATGCTCTTTATATTCAGCAAAGAAATTTTTTAATGCTTCAAAATATTCATTTCCACTATATTTCACGCCCCATTTATTTACCCAAAACTATCACTAAAATTGAAACAATAACACTAACCACAACCCCGATAATGCTCAATAACTTGCCTGATTCTGCAAGCCATTTGTTGGATTGCACATTACCTTCTCTTTCCATCATTTGCAAAGCTATTTTACCATGAACATATCCAATCACTCCTAATATAATTCCAATGAAGCACCAGCAAAATACATAAGTTAATACACCCAGAATAAAACTCGAACGCGCAAAGGAAAGCGACCTTCTCCTGTGCATAATCATATCATTAAATTATAAACCAAATTATCTCGATGTCAAGAATTATTGACATATCCATCAGAGAATTATAATTAAAGTGATAAAAGTACTCCAGATACTTGCACCGGGTACAAACTGCGATAAAGAAACAAAACACGCTTTTGAATTGTGTGGAGCAAAAGTAAGAGAAATCCTGATTACAGAACTCATAAAAAATAAAAATCTGATAAAAGAGCACCAAATTATATCTTTCCCCGGGGGCTTCACTTATGGTGATGACATAGCGAGCGGTAAAATCCTTGCATTGCTTATAGAAAAATATTTGAAAGATGAAATACTTGATTTCGTTGAAAGAGGCAATTTGATTATAGGTATATGCAATGGCTTTCAGGTACTTGTAAAATGCGGATTACTCGGTGATTACAGGGTCAGCCTTGTTATGAATAAATCATGTCATTTCGAAGCAAGATGGGTGCATCTAAAAGTATCTTCAAAGAAATGCATCTTTACAGAAGGAATAGAATTTATCGATTTGCCAGTTGCACATGCAGAAGGAAGATTTGTGGGAGACAATGATTATATCGAGAAATTGAAAAGAGAGGATGAAATTGTTTTTCAATATGTTGATGAGAAAGGCACACCGACGATGAAATATCCCTTAAATCCAAACGGCTCATCAGAAGCAATAGCAGGTATATGCGATAAAACAGGAAGAATATTGGGAATGATGCCACACCCAGAGCGCTTCCTGACACCATACCATCACCCGGATAAAAGAAAAATCTACAATCAAACAGGACTTAAAATATTCCAAAATGCAATAAATTACTTTAAAAAATAAATTGTTAGCCCCACCTCCCTGTCCCCACCACCCTCCTCACAACCCATTGGTGATAGGCTCTCTTACGCTCGCATTAAATTTTACCCTTTACATCTTCTTATTTTTATTACAATATTATGATGGGAAAAGTAACAATAGTTGTATTACCAGATGACACAAAAAGAATTTTTCACTAGAGCAACTAATTCTAAAAAGGATATAATTCAACTGGATAAAAGGTAGTGTGTATTCTGCCCGAAAAATTAAAAAAATATGTATTTTAAAATTTTTAACATGAATTTTAAATTTTTTAACAAATTTTTTAAAATTTTTAACATAAAAATTAAAATTTTTTATTGACAAATTAAAATTTTTGATATAATAATTTGATGGTCAGGAAGTGTCCTTCGTGTGGTGGTGAGCTTGTGGTGAGGGAGTATGAGTGCAAGCGATGTGGCACAAGAATAATTGGCAGGTTCGAGCAGAGTAGGATTTTGAGATTATCGGATGAGACGCTGAAATTTCTCGAAGTATTTTTACTGAAAGAAGGTAACATAAGTGCTGTATGTGAAGAACTCGGCATTTCCTATCCCAAAGCAAAAAGTCTGATAAAGCAGGCAATTGAGGAGATGGGATATGAAGTTAGTGATGAAAACGAAAAAGCGGAGAAGCGAAAAGAAGCGCTTTCTATGTTCGAGCGTGGTGAAATAACTTTTGAAAAGTTGCTCGAGTTATTTAAAAAGTTAAAATGATCTGTAAAATCCTTTTATCCATATTATTTGCTTTCACCCTTTTAATCTACATTTTATTATGCTGCCTGTATATCTCAAAGTTTAAGAAATATTTGAGAATTGTTGTTATTTTCTTCTTTCTCATCAATGTTTTGATTTCTTATTTTCTTTTTCCAAGGCCGTGGTTTTATGGTCTTTCTTCATTTTATTTTCTGCTTTATATCTTATGGGAAAGTACAATTTTACATCCCTCAAAAGTATTTTTCTCATGGATAGATGTAAGGACATCTGATTTTGATTTCAAGATAGTGGTGCCACGCTTCCTTACATTCGTTTTAATTCTTTTTTGCAAATTTACAAAAAGGTTCCGCAAAATACCTTTTGCATTTGGAACAGAAATAAAAGTTGAAACAAAAGAAGAAGTTGTTGACATAAGAATATAGGAGGGAATATGGAAGATATTAAAAAAATACTTGAAATGGTAAGAGACGGCAAAATGGAAGTAGAGCAGGCAGAAAAACTTCTTAAAGAGATAGAGGTAAAAGAAGAGAAAAAGAAAGGAAAGATATTCAGGATAGAAGTTGAAGATGAAGAAGGCACAAAAGTAAATGTAAGGATACCACTATCTGCTGCAAAGATTTTATTATCCACTTCTCTCATTCCACAACAGGCAGGCGGAGTTAACATCCATGAAATAATAAAACATCTTGATGAACTGGATAAAATAGAAGGTGACATCGTAAATGTTGAAACAGAAGACGCAAAAGTAAAAATATGGATAGAATAATTAAATTTTCTGCCATTTCTTATCTTTTAACAATTTTCTGATTATGTCTTCTGATGTTATACCTTCTGCATCTGCGACGAAATTTGTAATAATTCTGTGTCTCAAAACAGGCAAAGCCACATATTCTATATCTTCAAAAGATGGTGTTAATCTTCCTTGAAGCAGACATCTTGCTTTTGCTCCAAGGATTAAGTATTGAGAAGCTCTTGGTGATGCTCCCCATTTCACCCATTTTTTAATGTATTCAGGGACACTATCATCAACCGGTCTTGTTAGCCATGTTAATCTTACAGCTGCTTTCAAAACCTCATCAGATACAGGTACTCTGCGAATAAGTGCCTGCAACTCCAATAATTCTTCTTTTGTCATAACACTTTTTACATCGGGATTATAATTGCTTGTGGTTTCCTCAACTATTTTTACCTCTTCTTCAAAAGAAGGGTAAGTTATTCTAATTTCGAACATGAAGCGGTCGATTTGTGCCTCTGGCAGTGGATATGTTCCTTCCTGCTCTATTGGATTTTGTGTAGCGAGTACGAAAAAAGGTCTCTCCAGTTCATAAGTTTTGCCACCGACTGTGACCCTGTATTCCTGCATTGCCTGTAATAATGCTGATTGTGTCTTTGGTGGCGCTCTGTTTATCTCATCAGCCAGAATTATATTTGCGAAAATCGGACCTTTTACAAATACGAAATAACGCCTGCCTGTTTTTGGGTCTTCCTGAATTATGTCTGTGCCTATTATGTCGAGTGGCATAAGGTCGGGAGTAAATTGAATTCTGTTAAATGATAAAGAAAGTAGTTTTGAAAGTGTATTAACCATTAAAGTTTTGGCAAGACCCGGTACTCCAACGATTAAAGCATGACCTTCTGCCAGAAGTGAAATAAGTATCTGCTCGATAACTTCATCCTGACCAACTATGACTTTATGAATCTCCGAAAGTAACTTTTGCTTTGCTTCTTTGATTTTATCAACAAGTTCAATATCTTTCATACTCTTATTTTAATTCATTTTTTAATCTGTCAAGGGTAAAATGAAAAAGTGCGAAAATTTTGATAAGATTGTTGACATTAAAATAATTGGATTAAAATTTACGATGGGGTAGTTTTAGCACTAATTTTCTTCACTGATACAGCAAAAATAATAGTGGGGGACGAGTTTACAATTGGAGGTTGTGAAGAAGGTTATGGGCAGGAACGTCCAAAAGTGGTATTTGGCGAAAATACCTATTTTGTGGCATGGGTAAAATGGAAATATCTTGGTAATGGAACTTATTATAAAAGTGTTTGGGGGAATTTAATAACACCTTCAGGGGAGGTAATAGAACCTTCAATTTTAATTGCAGATAGTAGTTATCTATGGGCACTCTCTTATGGAGCAGGAGTTTTCTTATGTATTATTTCAAAGAAGGAAAGTATGTTGTACGGAGTAAGAGTAACCATTAATGGCGTTGTGTTGGATAGTGTTCCTTTCTTAATCACGGATTCGTATGGTCCCTCTTCTGCCTGTTTCGATGGTGAAAATTTTGTTGTGTGCTGGATTTGTAAGACGGAGTCAGGGGATGAGTTGAGAGTGGTGAAGGTATCGCCTGAAGGCAAAGTCCTCGGAGAGCCCGTGGTACTTGATAAAACAGGATATTATTTTTGTTTTCCTGATATTGTAAACACAAAGAATTATTATTTTATAATCTATGGATGTGCTGGGTATTATTATTCAGACCTTTTGGGGGTTAAATTGACAAAAGATTTGACGAATGCACAGCAAATAGAAATTTCCTGTAATCCAGCTAGATATGAAGGTACGCTTACTTTTGGTCAAAGTGTCTCTTATAATGGAGAAAAGATTTTTGTGGCATACGGAGGAGGCATTCCAGATGTTTCTCTTATAATTTTAAATGAAAATTTAGGGAGAATTACTTCGCTTAGATTAGACGAAGGAGATTGCTGTTGGCCTATAGTAGCACATAATAATAAGCATTTTATGATAATCTGGGCACATGGAGATAAGATAATTGGTTCCCTTTTTACTCCTAATGGTAAGATTATTGATATTAATACTATAACTCCGATTGCGGATGATTTTAATCTGGCAGGTGCATTTGGACAATTTTTAGTAGTGTATCAGAGACAGACTTCTCCCGATTGGCAAAGTGATAGAATATTTGGCAGGATAGTGTGGGATGTTGAGGCGTGCAGGGAGCACTTTGTTGCTTATCCTAACCCTTGCAGAGATTTTATAAATCTACAATTAATAGCTGTTGGAGACGAGGAGGTTGAAGTTAAAGTTTATGATATTATGGGAAGATTAAGAATGAGAGAAAGTTTCCAATTAAAGGGATTAGGAGTTCAAGAATTTCCTTTAAATTTATCGAACTTATCGAGAGGAGTGTATATTTTAAAAGTAAAAAGAAATAATAATGTCTCTCAGCAAAAAATCTGCAAATTTTAAGAAGGAGGGGACATGAAAAAATTGTATCCAATGTTGTTCCTTATGAGCATTTTTTGTAGACAAATAAAGGCAATGGATTTGGCGACACACCTTTATTCGGGTGATTGTATCTGGCCTACTGTAAAAGAGATGTTAAAAGAAAAATTTCCAAATGTAAACTTTACACAGACTCATCGAGCTTTATTTGTTATCGGATGTATAGGACCTGATTACTTTCAAAAGGTTTTAAATCAAGGTGAATTTCATGGTATGGAAAAATGTTTGCAGATTTTACGAACTAAATGGGAAAAGAAAGACATAAACGGTGTTTGCTTTTGGCTCGGTTGTATTACTCATCTTTTACAAGATAAATACGGATATGACCTTTATGTGCCGTGGTTAGTTGTGGAGACAGGGGTGGGATACCCGATGCTTGGAATAAGCAAAGCAGAGGCAAAGAAATTTAAATCGATGGAAACTATGATGGATGCGTATGTTTATAAACATTCTCCTGCCTTAAATAATATATTGGATTTTGTAGAATACTCAGCTTTAGAGAATTGCCTTCAAGCGTTGTTAGCGGAAGATGTAACTGTTACAGCTTCCGCTGAGATATTACTAAAATTGTATTGGGTATATTATTGTTTATCAAATAGAGATTTTGAGGACGCAATAGTGATTTTGTTAAAAACGCCTGAGCTATTGACTGCTTTTTATGGTCCTATTTTCCTTCCATTGATTATTACTCTGCCTATCGCAATCGCTCTTGAAGAAATAGTGGAAGATATCGTGGGTTTCACTTCAATGGATATTTTAAAGGTTCTCACAATTCAACTAATTAATTCTCCTATTTCAAGGTCATTCTTAACAGGTATACTCGAATACAAAAATCAAGGGAAAAGGTATAAAAAATTATTAAACTTACCTCCTATAATTTTACCCATTGGAATAATTGGAGGAATAATTGGAGGATTAATTACAGATATCAAATTTTTTCCTTCATTGCTAATGGATTATGAAGAAGGAAAATTGAAATTAAGTGTAAGAACCGAATGGAGGATATTATTCTGGACTTCTAAACGCAATGATACAATCGAGATACCTTTAATAAAAGTCTCAGATTTAAAATCATGGGAGACAAACGCGATAATTGCGTTGCATTATGGGGATCCTTCTATAGATTTAAGTAAATATTATTGTAACATAGATACCTTTATTCCGCGAGAATATGTTAATAATTATGTTGAATATTATATGTGGAAATCTACAGGTTGGCTTAATTCTAATGGAAAATATTTTAAGGGATTTTGGGATAAAACGATTCCTTTTAATATTGATGATCTTAACGCCTTTTTGATAGAAAATTTGCAGCAGTTAATAAATGTGGGTCCGGAAAATATTGCAGAAAAAGATGTATGGTTTACTGATAATTCAAATGATTGGGTTCATGAAAGCTCAATTATTTATAGATTTGCCGTTCAGAAAAGTCTTATTAACCGTTATCACGGAAATAATTTTGTAAAAGACAATTTAATTTGGGCCATAATAAATGAAAATATAAACAGGGATACGCTTATAATTGAGTTAGAATTATTTTCTCCTTATTTATCTTTACCTTCACAAGAAGGGGAATTAAGAATAAAAATAAGAACAGATATACCTTATTTGAGCTGGAAAGAAGACATTGTGATTAAAGATACCTCAATTTTATTGAATTTAAAAGATTTATCCTTAAGGGATTTAATTAAACATAATAATGGAAAAAGAAAACAAATAAGATTAAAGGTTCTTATTGATACAGTTAACCATTATGGATATCATGTGGATTTGTATTGGAACAATGTAAAACCTTTCTACACTACCGATTTAGAGCCTTTTAGGAATAAGGGTATAGAAAGAGTTACATTGCCAGTAACAAAAGACAAATTTACACGCCATTATATGGACACAATGTACACTACTTTTGAGAAAGGGAAAATCTCTACTCGGCTCCCATTAAGAATTCATAAAAAGCGCTTAATGCCTCTCGGCTCAGCAGCATATCCCCACGCAATAGAGTCAGCAGGGAGTAAAGATGGAAACTACATAAAGTTCCTTGCAGCTGGAAATGTGATAAACTTTGAAGATGAACCTGGCATCTGGGTAGTTGTCATAAGAAATGGAACTCCAATAGATACCGAAAGATTTCATACATACTCCCTTGAAGAAGGAGTCCGTGAAGCCAAACGTTTATACAATTACCTAAAATCATTATCCGTAGGTGATACCGTTTTGATAGGTATCTGTGGTGATGGAGTGGGAGGATTAATAGGTAAAGATGGTAAGAAAAAAAGAGACAGTTTGGCAATTCTTTTACAAAGTGAAAAAATTAAACCCGAAGAAGAAGGAGCAATTCGAGTAAGAGAAAACGACCAATGGGCATATTTGGGCATGAAGACAAACAATGGTTTTAAGAAAATATGGGAGCAGAGGAAACACTGGGGAAAAGGCGTAGCGATAATACGCTTCTTGAAAAGACCTTAAATTTATCTTCCGAAATAGAAAATTTTCTTTAAAAAATGTAGAACTTTGTAAAATGTTGCTTTCCATTTGAAGGTAACGGTTACTTTTTCTTCTTTTTCCGTGAATTCCATAAATTTTTCGAAATCCAGAAAATTTTGCACCAGTTTCCATGCAAGATTTATCTTTTCTTTATCATGCGGATGTATTTTTACAGTTAAGTTGTTTACTTTTGCAGCAAGAGAATACACATCTTCTTTTGAATAGAGAACCGTTATATTTATCTTTTCGAGTATTTTCAATACATTTCTTGAAGGTGGAGATGACAGCAATATTCCTGCGATGTTTCTTCTACCCTGATAATACAATGTGCAACATGCCAGTATTACATCTGTTCTATCACCCGATGTTATTATTAAAGATTTTGCATTATTATTCATTATATTTTCGAGCACTTCTCCTGCACCCATTGTTGCTACAATTACATTATCAACATGCACATCGAGGTCTTGATAGGTTGTAAGGATAGATGCTCCTACTTCTTCTTTTATTGCCGATAAAGTTGGACTTGATAAAATTGGCTCATAGGGAATGAATGCGATAGGGTAAATTCCTGTATCTTTGAATGCTTTTTCAAGTGTATTTTTTATCTTTGTATATTTTTCCCGCAGTATTTTATTTATTACGATTGCTTCTACTTTTCTATCGAATTTCTCAAATAGTGCAGAGTTTAATGTTATTTCATCAATTGTGCTACCTATTCCTCCTCTTGCGATTAAAACCACTTTTGCATTTAGTTCCTTTGCTACTCTTGCATTTGATATCTTTACAACTGAGCCAACTCCTGCATGCCCTGTTCCTTCTATCAATACGAAATCGGAATCTTCGAGCAATTCTAAGTAAGAATTTAAAATTTTTGATAAAGGTGGCTTCCATTTACCAGTGATGAAATCAGCAGTAATACCTGGAGCAAGGATACATGGGCTCATTAGTTTTAAATCTGCATCAAAGTCAAAAATTTTTTTCATAAGATAAGCATCTCGTGATATTTTATCGCCATTAACTTCAATGTAATGCTGGGCTACTGGTTTTATATAAGAAACTTTGAAGCCCTTTTCTTTTAACAACTTTATCAATCCGATTATGAAAAATGTTTTACCGATGTTTCTTTTTGTTGCACTTATGAAAATTCCTTTACCCAATTTATTTCAATTTTATCATTTTCTTAATCGCTCTATTTTTTCCTGCTTTTATGAGATAGAAGTAGATTCCAGGTGGGACATTTCTGCCCTGCGTATCTTTACCTTTCCATGTTACAGAATAATACCCCGGTGATTTCTTTTCGTCAACCAATACTTTTATCAATCTTCCTGTTATATCTATTATTTCAATCTTAACTTTTTCTTCTTCTGGTAATTGATATTTAATCTGTGTGAAGTTGCTGAATGGATTTGGCATATTGCTTACTTTGAATGTCTTTGGCAATATTTCCTGTAATCCCACGCATGATGCAATTAATACCACTTTTGCAACAGGTTCATCCGGGTCATTCGAGTAAATTTTCATAGTATCAACAAAATTGCCCGTATCCTGTGGATTGAATCTTACTGTAAACTCTGTGCTATCACCAGGCAATATGATTTGAGGCAATGAAGGTGAGATTAATTTAAAAGGCAGATTTACTTTAACGCTGTCAACCGATAGAGTTTCATTACCTGCATTCTTTACCCACATTTTCCAGTCAATTGTGTCATAAAGGGAAGATGTTCCAAAGTCATGCATGGTATCCGAAAGGGCAATATCGGGTTGTGGTAGTCCGCCCTTATACTTGACGATGAATTTCTTTGTAATATCAATATTGCTTTGAAGTGTTATATCATCACCTGCTGGATCGACCCGTATTATTTGATTTATGTCGTCATCCCTTATATCCTCATTTCCTGTGCTCTCCAGAACATAAGCGATACCTTCGTATATTCCTGAATTTGTATCTGTTTCAACGAGCCCAACTGCTATTCCCTGTGGGTAAACACTCGATTTTATTATTACAACTGCGATTTCATGTAGATGTGCATTCCTGTCCTCTCCGTAAATCCTTATATAAAGTGTATCTTCTTTGTCAAGTGAATTAACAACCTGTGAGAAATCTTTATCGTAATTTTTTAAAGAGTCAATGCTAACAGGTTCGCCCGGCACACCCGGTATAAAGTCATTAGACCATGGAGTATGGACATTTGCACCATATATTTTTGCAGATATTTCAGCGTCTGTCGTATCCCACCAGAAGTTATTTTCAAGATTTATTGTTACACCGGATAAATTGACAATTTCAGTGTCAGGTTGTAGAGTGTTGTAGTATATATGGCTGTATGTGAGTTTAAATGTAATCCCTGAATCTGCATTCGATGCAATATAAGCGAGTCCTGCGTTAGAATAATCGCCGTTATCAACGATGAACGAACTATCAATTATAACTTTTGAATAAAGCGTATCAAATATTGCACCACCTTTTACACTTTTATTCATACCTATAACGCATTTCATTAATTTTGCCTGTGAATAATTTCGTATAGCAAGCCCACCTCCACCTGAATCAGCCGAATTACTGTAAATAATATTTCCTATTGAGGTAAGCGAGGAATGCCGATTAATGCGGATTCCGCCTCCCTTCAATCCAGCTGAATTATTGTAAATAATGTTACCCTGTAATACAGGTGAAGAATAGTAATAAATGTAAATTCCTCCACCTGATAGTTCGCTTGAATTAGCGTAGATAGTGTTGCCTTTCAATGTAGGCGTGGAATTATAAATGTAAACCCCGCCTCCAGCATCAGCAGAATTGCTTTCGATTATATTGCCAGATAATGTGGGTGAAGAATGGTCATAAATGTAAATTCCTCCACCTTTATTAGCAGAATTGTTTGTTATTGCGTTGCCTTTTAGTGTAGGTGAAGAATAGTAATAAATATAAATTCCACCTCCACCATCGGAAGCAGAGTTGTGTGTTATTATGCAAGAATCTATTGTGAGTGAAGAATGGTCTTCAATGTAAATTCCTCCACCATCATCGGAAGCAGAGTTGTTTGTTATTGTGTTGCCTTCCAGTACAGGCAAGGAATAGTAATCAATGTAAATTCCTCCGCCATCATAAGTAGCAGAATTGTTTGATATTATACACGAATCTATTGTCGGTGAAGAATAGTAATAAATGTAAATTCCTCCGCCATAATTAGCAGAATTGTTTGTTATCATGTTGCCTGATAATGCAGGTGAAGAATTGTCACAGATGTAAATTCCGCCTCCACCATTAGAAGCGGAGTTGTTTATTATTGTGTTACCTTTCAGTACAGGCGAAGAATAGTAATAAATGTAAATCCCGCCACCATTATCGGAAGCAGAATTGTTTGTTATTACACATGAATCTATTGTTGGTGAGGAATGGTAATAAATGTAAATTCCTCCGCCATCATCAGAAGCAGAATTGTTTGATATTATACACGAATTTACTATGGGTGAAGAACAGTCAGAAATGCAAATCCCTCCTCCATCATCATAAGCGTGATTGTTTGTTATTGTGTTGCTTTTCAGTGTGGGTGAGGAATAGGAATAAATGTAAATTCCTCCGCCATCATAAGAGGCATAATTGTTTATTATTATGCACGAGTCTATTGTGGGTGATGCACGGGAGATAAAGATTCCGCCACCATGCTTGTGAGTAGAAGGACCCGTTGCATTGCCATCTTTTATTGTGAAGCCCTTTATAATTGCTGCGTGCGATGCAGTATCCCATCCACTGCAATAGATGACATGCCATGCGGTATCTGTGCCATCTTCTGATACTGCTGTTAGCGTGCATTTTTCAGCTCCGTTTTCACTCATGAGCACCACGGAATCACGCATTATCAAACCAATAGTGTCATTTATAAATAGATGATAGGTTCCGTTCTTTACCAGCACTGTATCAATCCCCGGGTCTTGCCATGCAGAATCAATCGCTTTTTGTAATGAGTCACCCTCTGCACCTGTGGTATCTACAACCCACACCTTTGCGAAAGCCGTCCCTGTTAAAATGAGAAATAATAAAGCAACATGTCTCACACTCCCTCCTTTTGCATAATTATAATCAACATTTCCCTCTGTCAACAAATTATTTCATAGGAGGTAAGAAGCCATATCAGTATCGGGTATGACCTGTAAAATTTTAATGCGAGGCGTAGCCGAGCACATTACATATGGGTTGATATGTCAGCCCATTACGGGGTTGTGGGTTACTCTGGTGTTTTATGCTTTATCTTCTGATTGCGTTATAGCGGGGGTAGTAGTGGGCTGACTTAATCGGGAAGGTGGGGACAGCGGAGGAGGGGCTAAAAATTACTTTACAATTATGAGATTAAAATAAAATTTCTGATGCTGAAACTTTTGCTTTTATTCACAAAGTTTTTAATACTTCCTTCGGAAATTCATCAGGGTGATTTAATTTTTATAGCTTCGAGGGATAGTTTTGAGGTTCTTACAAAGGATTTCAATTTTTCTTCTCCTTTTCGCTACAAAGGTGTATGGTTATCAATTGGTCGCGTTGATATGTTTGCAGAAACATGCAAGGTGGATATAAAGTTGAGGATAAAAGGCAAAATATATAGCAAGAGTATTTCTATAAAGCCATTGAGGGTGCGAGAAGTTAAACTAAAATTGAGATATAAATTTCCAAAGCGTATTCGCAAAAGAATAAGAAAGGAGAATCTGCTTTGCATAAGAAAGATGAAGGAATATACTGCCAAAGTTTACTTTAAAAGTGGTTTTATTAAGCCGTTGCATGGCAAAATAACATCTTATTTTGGCGAGAGGAGGAGAATAGGTTCGAAAATTTCGATACATAAAGGGATAGATATTGCAGGTAGATATGGTGAGCCTGTTTTTGCTTCAAATTCGGGGCTTACAGTTTTGACAGGTGATTTTTATCTGATGGGCAAAACGGTTATAATTTCCCATGGCATGGGCTTATATACATTTTACTGTCATTTAGATAGGATATTTGTGATTGAAGGTCAAATTGTTCGCAGGGGTCAGATTATAGGGCTAGTTGGTGCAGCTGGCAGAGCTACTGCTCCGCATCTACATTTTGGAGTTTATTATCTTGGCAAACCTGTAAATCCTCTTTCGCTTTTTGTTATTAAATAGGAAAGGATTATAAAGAGTATAGTGCCTGAAAGCGAAAGGATGAATGCATAAGTGAAAGCCATTTTTACAGAAAAGCTTTGCCATAATCTTCCGAAGATTAAGTTGCCGATAAGCAAACTTGCACCTGTAAGTGAATGATAAAGTCCGTAAGCTGTTCCCAATTTCTTCTCTGTAAAGGTAGATGTTAAACGCCTTAACTGTCCATCGGAAATACCTTTATATACCCCGAGAAGCAACAATAAGAGGATTGCAGAAAATTTATGGGTAACAAATATGAAAGCAAGATAGACGAAAGTATGAAGTATAAAGCCGAATATTAAAACTTTGTATGTTCCGTATTTATCTGCGAGTATTCCTGCGGGATAAGATAAGCCAGCATAAATAAGATTGAAGCACATCCATATTACCGGGATATAGACAGCACCTACTCCTACTTCTCTTAATCTTATCATAAGCAATACCTTTGATACATCGCTTAGCATAAAAATACAGGCAGATGTTAAAAATAGTTTAAAATAAGGTTTGAATTTTTCTTCTATGATTTCTTCTTTTTTCTCTTTTATTTTTTCTTCTACAAAGATAGCGATTACAAATACTGCGATGAGTGCGGGTATTGCAGATAGGAGAAATACTTTTCTGTAATTTCCATGGAAATGGATGAGTAATAATGTTGCGAATAGGGGTCCAATTACTGCTCCCAGTGTATCCATCATTCTATGGAAGCCAAAAGCTCTGCCTTTTACATCTTCTGTTACTGATGCTGCTATTATTGCGTCGCGTGGAGCTGTTCTTATTCCTTTTCCTGTTCTTTCGAATGCACGCAGGATAAGTGCCTGCCAGCCTGTTTGTATCAGGGCAAAAAGTGGTTTCATTGCGGTAGATATGGAGTAACCTAGTAGTGCGAGTAATTTTCTTTTTCTTATTTTATCCGATAGCCATCCGCTAAATATTTTCAAGACATTTGCGATGCTTTCACCTGCTCCTTCGATTATTCCGATGAAGGATTTTGTAAGTCCAAGGGTTTCTGACAGGAACATCGGCAGTAGTGGATAAATCATTTCGGTGGACATATCGGTGAAGAAGCTTGTGATTCCGAGAGATAATATGTTTTTTCCGAGTTTTAATTTTTTATTTTCCATCAGCTATTATAATCCTGTCGCACCTTTGTCAAGATAATTTTTCCATAAATTCAATCCCCTGTAGCAGTTCTATTTCAATCCCTTATAGGTAGGCTCGAAACAAAGGTTGTCGTGTTGCTTATGAGCAATGTAGTATTATTTCAATCCCTTATAGGTAGGCTCGAAACGAGATTAACTATCAGTGAGGCCCACAGATTGGTGAAATTTCAATCCCTTATAGGTAGGCTCGAAACTTTTGGAACAAATATATGATTCTCCTGTGATGAAAAAAATCTTTCAATCCCTTATAGGTAGGCTCGAAACTTTTAAGTTTTTCACTAAATTCCCTTTTATCAAATCTCTTTCAATCCCTTATAGGTAGGCTCGAAACTGTCTTTTTATATCAGAAAAATAATGATATTTTTCTAAGTTTCAATCCCTTATAGGTAGGCTCGAAACGAAGAATTGCGCAAGACCTACATCGAAAACATAAGACAACGTTTCAATCCCTTATAGGTAGGCTCGAAACTCACGCACGATTTCCTCTTTTTCTTTGACGATTTTGGGGTTTCAATCCCTTATAGGTAGGCTCGAAACTTGCTGTTATGTCAGCTGCTGTTTCTAAAATTGTATCGTTTCAATCCCTTATAGGTAGGCTCGAAACGTGAATAGTAATCGAGTGCTCACGGTTGGCGAAACCATGTTTCAATCCCTTATAGGTAGGCTCGAAACCTTACCAATATAAGAAATTGGCATTGCTTCAGCTTCGTTTCAATCCCTTATAGGTAGGCTCGAAACGCTAAAGGCAAAGGAGCCGATGGTGAACTTGAAAAATCGTTTCAATCCCTTATAGGTAGGCTCGAAACGGGAAAATGTCAATAGTCAATTTAACACCTCATAATGGTTTCAATCCCTTATAGGTAGGCTCGAAACTGGTGGAGGTATGGAATGATGGTAAAAAATAAAAGGGTTTCAATCCCTTATAGGTAGGCTCGAAACATCGCAGACATAGTGCTTTTTGCCATCAACTAAAAGTTTCAATCCCTTATAGGTAGGCTCGAAACGTTGACAACATATCGGATTGGGCAGGGAAAAGGAAAGTTTCAATCCCTTATAGGTAGGCTCGAAACCCTTTTGCGTATTGCCCCGTTCAAAGTTAAGCCTATCGTTTCAATCCCTTATAGGTAGGCTCGAAACTAATTAAATATTTGTGGAAGATAAGGGAAGGAGGAAGTTTCAATCCCTTATAGGTAGGCTCGAAACATTCGTAGTCCCATGATTCGGCGTTGAGTTTATAAGGAGTTTCAATCCCTTATAGGTAGGCTCGAAACCAGTTAGCAAAAGAGATACCGAATCTCATAGCTTATTACAAGTTTCAATCCCTTATAGGTAGGCTCGAAACGGTTGCCACCAAAACTTTTTGTCTTTTGTTCTGAAAGTTTCAATCCCTTATAGGTAGGCTCGAAACTTTTCAGTTTCGGAAATTTTTTCAGTTTCAGAGATTTCGTTTCAATCCCTTATAGGTAGGCTCGAAACGGTTGCCACCAAAACTTTTTGTCTTTTGTTCTGAAAGTTTCAATCCCTTATAGGTAGGCTCGAAACTTGGATGTTTACAGCCATTTGACAGGGAAATATGGTGTTTCAATCCCTTATAGGTAGGCTCGAAACGATCCAACCCTGCGGATGCATATTACGGGTAGACGGTTTCAATCCCTTATAGGTAGGCTCGAAACTCAATTTTCCGTCCTTTTGCGTGGTAAGGGACTTCTTCAGTTTCAATCCCTTATAGGTAGGCTCGAAACCTTCCTGCTACAGCGGTTGTTTTTGAATTAAATGACAAGTTTCAATCCCTTATAGGTAGGCTCGAAACAATGAAGGAATGTCAGTTCAAGTTAGCACCCAAGCGAGTTTCAATCCCTTATAGGTAGGCTCGAAACTCCACCAGAAAGGATGGTTAAAGCGTATAGAAGGAAAGTTTCAATCCCTTATAGGTAGGCTCGAAACATTGGAGACAGAAAGGTTACGATTAAGCCTTCGGGAGTTTCAATCCCTTATAGGTAGGCTCGAAACTTTCAAAGAAACATTGGGGCTGAAAGTATGTGTTCAGTGTTTCAATCCCTTATAGGTAGGCTCGAAACTTTTTAACCTATATGACGCCGGGGTTGAAAACGACGAGGGTTTCAATCCCTTATAGGTAGGCTCGAAACCAGTTTTTTCGGCATTAAGTTCTTCGATGATTTTCAGTTTCAATCCCTTATAGGTAGGCTCGAAACCAACTTTATGTGGCAATTTTTCAATTTCGACTTTCACGTTTCAATCCCTTATAGGTAGGCTCGAAACAAAATTGTGAAAACAAAAGATCCGAACCGTGCAGTCTTCGTTTCAATCCCTTATAGGTAGGCTCGAAACTTTAACATTATGGCTCAAGTTCCGCAGATTAAAGAGTTTCAATCCCTTATAGGTAGGCTCGAAACTTCCACCCTTGTCAGCCTTTTGTTCTTTTCGAGCTTTTGTTTCAATCCCTTATAGGTAGGCTCGAAACAAGACCGCGTTATTGACTTCTTTACCGAGTTCATGGATGTTTCAATCCCTTATAGGTAGGCTCGAAACAATCTCTTAAACCAGCTACAATTGACAAAATTGAACTAGTTTCAATCCCTTATAGGTAGGCTCGAAACTTTCTTGGATTTTTTCAGCTACTTCCTTAGCTTTATCGTTTCAATCCCTTATAGGTAGGCTCGAAACCATTATAAGAAGACATGGTGGACGCTACGCGAATACGTTTCAATCCCTTATAGGTAGGCTCGAAACAGGAAATCAATTGAGCGTCTGGTATGTAGTAATACCGATAGTTTCAATCCCTTATAGGTAGGCTCGAAACGCGGAAGAAGTAAGAGACCATCTGCGTGAAATTTTAAGTTTCAATCCCTTATAGGTAGGCTCGAAACCATCGACAATGTTGCGCCCAGCAACCCCGCCGTATGCAAAGTTTCAATCCCTTATAGGTAGGCTCGAAACCAATATGTTTTTGAGCTTTCTATTTGGGATTATTTAAAGTTTCAATCCCTTATAGGTAGGCTCGAAACTTTATATTTTTTGGAAGGATTTGGTATGACTTTGAACGTTTCAATCCCTTATAGGTAGGCTCGAAACTCGTGACTGAAAGGCAGGACACGTCGAGAAGTGTGCTGGCGAGTTTCAATCCCTTATAGGTAGGCTCGAAACATGAGGAAATCGGCGGTGCGAAGAATTCAGCGCACTTGCGGTTTCAATCCCTTATAGGTAGGCTCGAAACTTGGTAGCATACTGGAAAAGATTGAAGAACAGGGACCTGTTTCAATCCCTTATAGGTAGGCTCGAAACTCGCAATCAGGCGAATGGTCATGATGGGATTTAGCCGTTTCAATCCCTTATAGGTAGGCTCGAAACCGGCCAAAAAATACAAGCAACCAATTGAATGAATAAAAGTTTCAATCCCTTATAGGTAGGCTCGAAACGTGAATCATGAGATATGTTGTTGTTGGAGATAAAAAATGTTTCAATCCCTTATAGGTAGGCTCGAAACTTGTTTTATGAAATCTGATTTCGTGAAGATTGATGATAAGTTTCAATCCCTTATAGGTAGGCTCGAAACCCTAAATATTTCCTACAGAGTGAATTCAAGAAAAACGGTTTCAATCCCTTATAGGTAGGCTCGAAACGAGATAAAATCCGCGGATGAATTACTCAAGTATCTAAGTTTCAATCCCTTATAGGTAGGCTCGAAACATTAAAAGGAGGGACAAATGTCAGTGAGGATAAAAAATCGTTTCAATCCCTTATAGGTAGGCTCGAAACAGGCGATTGAAGGGCTTGAAGCAATAGCTCGGAAAATCGGTTTCAATCCCTTATAGGTAGGCTCGAAACAATAGATCAATCGCTTGCATATTTTCTATGCCATCAGGAGTGTTTCAATCCCTTATAGGTAGGCTCGAAACTCGTTTTTCAAAGAGCTCTTTCTCATTATTTTATAATGATTTTCGTAGATTGTCAAGCTCATTTTTTGAAAAAATTCTGTGTCGACCCCCGATAGCCCCGGAACCCCAGGGGATCGACAATCCGCTTCACTACACTATTTCTGCCTCTCCTCCTTTTATCACTCCCATTGTCTCTCTCCTCGTGTAGGATTTCGCCCTGAAAATGTAAAATATTATTGAATCCTCATCCGGGTTTATTATCTTCCCCAGTTCCATCTTCAACTTCTCAAATTTCGCACCTGTTATCTCTCCTTCAAAAAACAGAATTCTGTACCCAGTAAAGATATTTCCTGCATGTCTTCAATACTTTTTGCACCCTCTTTTCATTTATATCGTAAACAAGTATCACATACATCACCACCTCGCCACATAAGGAAAATAATCCTCATCCCCCATAAAATGCTTCTCCAATTTATACAACTCCATCCTTATCAGAGTCCTGTAAGACACATTCCTTTTTAACTTCTCGTGCCTTATTGTTGAATCCAGCTTTTTATCGAATTCCTTTATAAAAGTTATCCTTCCTTTATTTTTCAAATATATTCCTTTCAGTTCTTCATCAAAATCGTTTTCTCTTATCATTTCTTTATTTAAAACCGTAAAAATTATCCTGTCAACGATTACCGGTTTGAAAATTTCTGCTATATCCAGATTTAGTGTAAATCTTCTGAAATTTGTTTCGTGCAAAAATCCTATTCTCGGGTCGAGATGTGTTTTGTAAATTTCACTTAAAATCACCACATAAAGCAAAGAGTTGCCAAAACTTATCAATGCATTAAGTCTGTTTTGTGGCGGTCTCCTGCTTCGCACATTAAATCTGAAATTTTCATTTGATATTATTTTATCAAAAGAAAGATAGTAATGATGTCGCATATTTCCTTCTATCGCCCTCAATTCGTCAATATTCTGGGTATCTTTTATTTTCGATGCCAGATTTTCTAATTTTTCGATTTCTTCTCCAAGATTTATATCTCTTTTGTTGTAATATTGTAATACTTTTGACATGTTTAAGAATGCTCCTTCGACGAATCTTTTTGCGAGATATAATCTTTTTTGATAATCAAGGTAATGTTCGCATTGTTTTAATAACATGTATCCTGAGTTATAATGTTCTCTTGGATAAAAAGTTCCTGTGTAATATCCATAATAATTGAAAAAGTGCACGCAAATTTCTTTTTGTGATAATAATTCGAGACATTTTTTGGTGATGGATACTTCTCCGAATATCAGGATTTCTCTTATGTTCTCGACTGGTATAAATTTTTTGCCTTCTTCTGTGTTTATGAAGATTGTATTTTCTTTTCTTTTTATTTCTCCTGATGAGAATATGTAAATTGACTTCATTTTAAGCGAAGCACAATTCTTTGTAAGCACAATTTTTACAGAATGATTTTCTAACGGGTTTTGGCGGTTTATCCATTTTTATTAAATTTTCGGCTTCAGAGATGGTATTTTTAAGTTTATTTATCAGTTCATCAGATAGTTCTATTTTGATTCTTTTTCTTTCTTTTGGTATTATCAATTCGCCTTCGGCATTGACATCTTTTTCTTTGAGTTTCCACAGGTAGAAAGCGAGTTGCAGTTTTGCTGCTTCTATAAAAGTGGATGCTTTTTTAATTTCTCCCACTATTAATTTTCCCTTTTTGGTTTCAATAAGGTCTATTTTTATATTTTCTAAGATAATTTCTTTTCTTTTATCTTTGAAAGTTTCGTCTGCGATTAGTTTACCGAGTTGTATTAGTTCGTTATCTGGGTCAGGAGATAGTTCCCTTGCCAATAGCCATGCTTTTCTCGGACAGATGAGAAAGGCGTTTAGGATGGTACCTGTCACACTAATCATTTTATTCGGATAGGAAATTTATTAGAATTTTTGCAATTCTTCCTCTTCGTCTTTGGCTCCAAGTTTTTTCATAAATCTATCTAATCCGAATTCATAAATTATTTTCGCGTCTTCTTCGTTTACATCTAATACATAAAGTCCTTTGAACTCGCTCAATTTTCCTTGAAGTTTCAAATTTGTAAAGTAGAAAAAAGGAACATTTATAGAATACAGATACAAGATTTTCTTTATTTCCCACTTATCCATTTTCATTTCTTTTTCAAGTTCTTTCCATGATAAACATCTGTTTTCAGACTTACCGATAAATTTAGCGAGATTTTTATGATTTTCTTGACCGTAAAGTTCCATAATTTTTGGAATTACGACTTGAAATGAAGTGATTTCCCTGAAAAGTTTTCTTGCATCAGTTTCTTCTTTGATAAATAAATAAGAATACTTAAGAAACTTTAAGGTTTCACATATTTCATTTATAAATTGATTTTTTAAAGTTTTTCCGTTAATTTTCTTCTCAAAGACTTCTTCTATCATTCTTCTTTCTTCCTCATAATTTAAAAATGTATTTTGAAATTGTTTTAAAACATTTACAGTTTCCTCCAGAATTTTCTTCATTATTTTTCCACGGTAAATACCTTTTGTTCTTTTATCGATTACGGTGGAAATATAAATATTGGGTTGTTCTTCACTATAATCTTTATTGCCTCTTCTTTCTGGGTTTCTATAAACCCTACCCCACCTTTGTATTTGACTATCAATCGGTGAAATTTCGGTTATCATACCGTCAAAATCGAAGTCAACAGAAGCTTCGATTATTTGGGTTGCAACAACAATAGTTGGAGAATTAACATCAATATTTTCGTTTTTTAAGCGTAATTTTTCAATGTCTTCTATATCTTTATTTGATTTGGATTTATTGATGAGCTTTTTAACCAATTGAATTCGCCTGTCTTTCTCTTTTTCAATTAATCGTGAGTGAAGTAGAAATATATTTTTATTAAACTTCTTTTTTAAGTACTCATAAATTTTGATTGCTTTACTTACATTATTTACAACAATAAGGATGTTTCTTTTGCCAGAATTTTTAAGTTCAGTTAAGCAATTTTCTAAAATTTTTTCGTTTACTTTTAAGTCACCCTTTAAATCATCTATTAAGCTATTTTCAACAATTTTAATTTTATGTCTTTTTAATTCATAATTCCTAACTTCTTTTTTCATATCTTTCGTATCTATTTTTTGTAAATTTAAGCGATATTGAGATAAAATTTTTTGGTTACTTTCATTAATTTCTTCAATATATTTTGCATCTTCAAAAAAGAAAGGCTCAAAATAAGGCGGCAATGTAGCAGTCATCACAAGTATTTTTCCGTCAAGGTTTTTAATGATTTGTAGAGTTTTTATGATTACAGCGGCCATCGTTGGAGTATATGTTTGTATTTCATCGACAACAAAAGCTGATAGCGGATAAATTGAGATAATGATGTCAGAACCGTAATAGTTAAGTGAAGTAAGAAAAACTTGATCGGGAGTAGAAAGCATTAATGGATATGAAAGGAGCCTTGCCGTTAACATCTTTTTCTCAATTTCATTTGTAATTTCTTTTTCTGATTCAATTTCTGCTTCAAGAAGCAAATCTTCTTTTTTAATCTCATATTCCATAAATGCAGTAGAATGAAGTAATCCCACATTTTCATCTTTGCTAGACATGTAATTAATGAATCTTTTATAAAGATCATTTAAGGCTACTCTTAAGGGTAAAGTGTAAATGAGTTTTTTACCTATATTCTTAGCCCATAGTAGAGCAAATTCAGTTTTTCCGGCACCTGTGGGTGCTATTAGAACTATTGACTCTTTGCCAACATTTTTTAACAATTTTTCTTGCCAAATTTCCTTTCCTTGAGCCTTTATTTCTTGTTTTATATTCTTTTCCATTTCATTGTAAAAATCTTCTAATTTTATGTTTTTCTCGATATCGACATCAGCACTAGATGAGTGATCGCATCTTCTTAGGCATCCCATAAAAAATAAAAAGTTATAATCAGGATTATAATTATTTGCTTCATAAAATTCAGCAAATTCAAGATAGCCAATACCGTTATTTATTACTTTTAATAGCTCGTTTGCCCTTTCTTTTAAATTTTCCAAATTATTCTTAAAGGTTTCTAAGGATTTAAATTTTATATTTCCTTTTTCAAAGTATGAAATTAAATCATCAAAAAATTTTTTTAAATTATCCCAATTATTGCAGATAAATTCTACATATTTTTTAACATCGTCTTCGTATTCTCCAACGATTTCAGCTAAATTTATTTCTTTATCTTCTTTGACGAAGTCATTGCGGTGATGCAATAATACAGCTGTTCTTATCTTCCTTGACCATTCATCATTATCTTGAAGTAAAATTGAAGCCCAAATTGCTGAAAGAATTTCATGGCGTACTTTGGCTTTCTTTAAAGGGGATAAGAATTTCTCTATTTTTTCCCATTCGCTTTCATCTTTCTTATACATTTCTTTTTGAAACTTATAGCTAATTTTACCCAAATCGTGGATAATAGCTGCGAGAGCTAAATTATCAAAAAATTTGTCGGCATTTTCTATTTTTATTTTATTATTTTTTATAAAATCTTTTAATTTCTTCACTCTTTTTAAAGTTTCGAGCAAATGATCCTTTAAAAAGAGATTAGCACCTTCAGATTTGGCTCTTAACATTTCCAATAAATCCAAATTCATAACCATCCGAAATCCTTAATTATTCTAAATCTTAATCCATCTATGTTAAATTCCTCGATTTCTTTAGGTTCTTTCAAGGTTATAGTATAATCGAACCCTGTGTATATCACAACTTCGTATTCGACTTCTCTTTCGGTATTTTTCGAAATCTCAGATTTATTTTTTATTGGAATTCCTTTGTTTTTAAATATAACCTTTACCGGTACCGAATATACAGGATATTTTTGCTTTTTTATTTGGAGATTTTTTTGTTTAATATAAGTTGGGTAAAATAATTTAAATGATTTAGCTTTTTCTACATTTTCTTTGTTAACAAATTCCACTTTTCTTATAAAAATTATATCTTCACTTCTCCCTAAAGATAATACTTTCTTAGGGTTATTTAAAGCCTCTTTAATTTCCTCAAGGAGATTGTCGTTATCTTTGCTCTTTTTAAGTCTAATGAAAATATGCAAATGTCCGTTAAATAGTTCCTGTTGATACACAGGAGTTCGCTGAGACTTTTTACCTTTACCGTATAGCAGTAGTTTATCTTTGCCGGTTAAATAAATATTTCCTCCTATTTTCTCCAAATAAGGAAATCCTTTAATTAATTGTTGATAGTTCCAAAAAATACTCTCAAACCCTCCATGAACACTTACTTCAAGGTTCCAAAATTTTTCATCATAATATCTGTTAGTTGCATTTTGTAACATTCCAATGATTGTGGATTTGGGAGGTAAAGGATAAGTTTGCGCATAATAAAAAGTATATGGATTCCTGTATTGAGCAAAGGGTTGAAAAATCTTGATATAAAGCACTTTTCCCATTTTATTTTTTTCTTTGATTTTTTATTTGAAGTTTATTTTCTATAATTTCTATTATTTTTTCCTTCTTTGTAAGCTCTAGGTCTTGAGCAATTTTAGGTTCATAATCGCAAAATCCTTTTCTGTAATATATCCATAAGTTTTTTCTCGCGGGTGGGAGATCAATGATAAAAAGCGGCATTAACCCTTCCTCAATCTCATTTTCGATTATCTCAGTATCTCCCTCTTTCCGGTGTGTCCTTTTAACTTTATAGTGCGATTTCCTTTCTAACCTTATTTTATCAACGAAAGTTTCATATCTACCATCTTCATATATACCCAAAATAACAAGCCAAGGCGATAAATCTTCTCTCCTGCCTTTTATATCTCTTTTCAAGTTCAGAACTGTTTCGATCAGCTGAATAATTCTCTTTTTGGCTTTATCTTCGTCGATTTTAATATCTTCTTTAATATTTTTATCACCATGCTCGCTTTTAAGATATTTACCTATTCTTTCAACATCTATGGTTATGTTATACACATAAAAATCTGTTTTTTCTTCGATTCCAACGGGGTTACTTCCTTTACCTCCCGCTCTTCTAACCATATCTAAATTTGCCATAGTATGAGTGTCGAGATTCGTTGGAGTTAAAGAAATCGCATGACTTATTTTCACAGGAGAGACTCTCGTCAAAGCTTGTTCTCCTTCTTTGCCTTTTTCTTTTTCTTTGGCTACCATAAAGCCGAACAAGTCAAATTCCGGGTATTTCTCGAAAACTTCTTTAAGGAAGTTTTTATATTCTTTATTTTCTTTATTTACTTCTTCTTTACTTTTCAACCTTGCTACACCTTCTTTTGGGGCTATCAATACATCTTGTCCTGCCAATTTCCACTCATCTGGGAATAGCTTATTTGCCCAATGTAATATACTATATCTAAGAGCGTATCTGCTTACCAAAACATACTGTCTTCCGTCCCATTTTGTTACCTTTTTAAGTTCCTGATAATTCGTTTCTCCCCAATCGTAGTTTAACGAGCTTCCATAAAATACAATATCCATTGTTATAAATTTTATCTTTGTTTTATTTATTCCTTCGTTACTCATTTTTCCCTCCTTTTTCTTCACTTTCAACGCTCATTATCCCCATTATAATAGTATATGCCATTTTTTCAAAATTTTCGGTTGTGTCATATTCAATATAAACATTACTAAGACGATTCATAAGTTTAATTTTATTATTTTTGTCTTCCGATTTAAGTGTGTTTATTTTCCTAAGAATCAACTCTATGAACTTTTTTCTATTATGGGTTCTCAAAGCGTTAAGTAAATCATAAATTAGCCTCTGTCTCGAATGTTCGGTGCCTATTTTACTAAAAGTTTTCTTTGTCAATTCCCATATTTCCTTTAAATCTTTTTGTTTTATAGGTGTAATTATTTCATTTTCCCTCATCTTCCCCTCCTTTTAACAAACCAGTGATAAAAATAAAAGCATAATTTTTCCAGCTTGTGTCATTAAAGAGAATTTTATTAAAAGTGAAATTAATTAATTTTTTGATATCTATATTTTTATCCTTCTTTGCAGTAAAGATCTTTAACAATGTATTTACAAAATGATACTTGTTGCCTTTCTTAATTATGTTTAATAAAAGATTTGCATATCTTTTTCTTTCATCTAAATTTTCAAATAGTTCAGCGAAAATTTTTCTTATGCCAAAACTCCATTTGGCATCACTTTTTATTTCTTCTACAATTTGTTTATATCTTTCAAAGAAATTTTCGCTGAATACTTTTTCATCTCTTTTAAATTCTTTTATTTTAGAGTCTGTCATATTTATATAAACAAGCGAACCTACCGGACATCTATCTTCTTCTATTTTATCAGTTAAGTAAATATGCACATACTGCGTAAGATAGGGTAATAAGGGATTATTTTTTATAAATTCCATGAGCATCCATATACTTTGTTTCTCATTATTAGATACTTTTACAGGGAGTTCTACATTTAAATGTTTTCTAAGTACCTCGTCTTTTATCACACTAGCTTGAAGCTTTGGGATTCCAATGTATTCTACTCCGATTAAATCTTGTTTTTCTATTTTTTTGTATTTTATTAAATACATGTTTTCTAAACTCCAAATTGACTCGGTTTCGGTAAAAGTATCTATTACTGCGTTCCAAGTTACATTTAATATAATTGAATAATTACGCCCCTTAACTCTGTTCATGTATTCTTTTATTTTTTTATTCACAAGGTAAGCGAAACGCAAATCATTGCTATAGAAGAAAACTTTCATGGTATCATTTTTCATTTTTATTTCCGTAAAAGCGTTCAAGAAATTAATCAAATAAACAAACAAATGAGGAATGCGTTTCACAAGTTCTTTGGTTCGTAAAGGTGTATAAGAAATATTTGGGAATTTATTATCTGAAGGCAAAAATTTATTGATATCTTTATTAAGTGTCTGTAAACTTTTACTTTCTGTATTACCTGCAATAAGATTTTTCAATTCTTTTAATTGACTAAGGATTCCTTTTGAAGGGTTAAAAAATGCAAAGTTTTTAAAAAAACGACTATCAACAGGGATTCTATAAAATTTTTCTTCGCAAATTTTCTCTGGATTTATTTTATTCCAGCATTCATTTAAATATTTTTCAAGTTCTTTATGCTTTTTTATAACTTTATTAGCAATTTCGTAGAATTTGTTGTTTTTTGTGAATTCTTTTAACCTTTTTTCTATTGCTTCAATATCCTTAAGAGATAAGTTATGCCCTTTTTTATTTTTTAACTTTCGTTTTTCCAAGATTTTTTTAAGATTTTCTTCTTCATTTGTTACTAATTCATTTAACATCTTTTCTCTATCCTTCACTAAATTTATGTATGTTTCGTCGTTAAATAAAGAGTTTAGCTTTCCATTTTTCTGAAAGCACTCTGATTCATGCATTTTTTCTAATCTCTCTCTTGTCCATCTTTCTTTAAAAAGTTTGGTAATAAAATTCCACCAAATTTCTTCTAAAATTTTTTCGCCATTCAAATTTTGGTTCTTAGTAATAAATTTAATAAATTTTTCCTTAATAGCTTTGTTTTCTTTCCCGGAAAGTTTATAAAAATATGCGAATGGAAAGTAAGCATAATACACAATTTCAGAATCATCTTTAAGTTTATCTTGTAATTCATCTAAATCCCACTCATAAACTTCTTCCATTAAATTTACAAATCCTAAAATCCCTGCGTCAATAAACCAATTACCAGTAAATTGAAGCTCCTTTCCTTCTCTTTCACTTTTTCTTCTTTCTTTAATTTTTTCTTCAACCCTCATCTTTCTTTTATAATTTAAATTCTCAGTTTGTCAAGTAAAAAATTTCCAAAAAATTTATCTGATTACTTCGAACATGCCGAAGCCCTGGGAGTTTTTCGCACCAAGACCCACCTCCCATGCCCATGACATCAATCTCTCATCGCCCCTTAACTCATACCTGCCCATCCATCCCTTTATAACCGTGCCTTTAAAATATACAATCTTTAAATCTTTACTATCTATATGTAAGGGATAAACCTCCAATCTACCCTCTATATCTTTACCATAAAAAGCTTTGTATTTCTTTTTCAGGTTTTCTTCAATGAGTCTTGAGAAGTCTTTTTCCTTCGGATTGTAAAAATATTGCTTCTTTTTACCTTCCTTTTTGAATGTGCTATATACAGTCATGGGTGATAGCATCTTTATTTTTGTTATACTCTCAAATTGTGGCTTTTGTTCTACTCTTATATTGTCGATTTCTACTTCGTTTTCACCTATTTTTAACTTTTGCTTCTTCATTATTTCGTTTATTAAACCAATAATGAATTCTTTCTGAGGGGAGGATATTTTTAGTGAAACAGGTGGTGAAATTTTTATGAATTCGTCTTTTATTTTTGATTTGCCTATTAATCTTGAGAATGTAAATAGTTTGAATTTGCGTTTACCATGTGAGAAGCCCTCCTCATGCAGGAATTTTGCCAGATTTTTCGGCAAATTACGATAAATGAAAGATTGCAAAATATGATTGTAATGCTTAAAGGGCAAAAATATTTCGTTTTTAAATTCAATCACAATCCTCATTTTACATTTTTTCCGGAGGCTCTATACCTAAAAGATTTAATCCTGTTTTTATTACATACCCTATTTTTTCACATAATAAAAGGCGTGCCGACATTATATCTATATCTTTCTGTATAACTCTATGCTTCTCATAATAGTTGTGAAATAGTGTCGCCAGTTCTATCAGATAAAATGCTATATTATGTGGCGATAATTGTTTTGCCGATAACTCTACAATTTCCGGGAAATGCATTAATTTTCGCATTAATTCTATCTCTTCCTGTGCGTTGAGGAGCGATGTATCCGCATCCCTATAATTTACCTCTATACCTTCTTCCTTTAACTTTCTGAATATACTCCTTATTCTTGCATATGCATACATTACATAATATACAGGATTTTCTTTTGCTTCTTTTTTCGCGAGTTCCACATCGAATTCCAGATGTTTTTCTGGTCTTCTCATCACATAGAAAAATCTTGCTGCATCTTTGCCTACTTCTTTTATAAGGTCATGTAGTTCTACCAGTTTGCCTTCTCTTTTTGACATCCCTACTTTTACTTTTTCGCCTTCTTTTCTCTCTATCAATGTAGTCCATTGTATTATCAATAGTTTTACATTTTCTGCTGGGTAACCTAGTGCTCTTAATCCTGCCTGTACCGATATAAACTGGTCGATGTGATCGGGTCCCAATAAATCGTATAGAATTTCGTATCCTCTCTCAAATTTGTATATATGATAGGCTATATCTTTCAGTAAATATGTATATTCTCCATCACTTTTCACCAGTACTCTATCTCTTTTATCTCCGAAATCTTTTGCTTTGAAATAAATTGCTCCTTCTTTCTCATAAGTGAGTCCTTTTTCTCTGAGTTTTTGTAGAACTTCATCTGCCCTTCCTTCTTTTACAATCTGGCTTTCTCTTATCCATTTATCGTATTCTACGCCCATTTCTTTTAGTGTTTCTCTGTGGTCTTCTATTCTTCTTTCTACTTCGAATTCTGTGAAATCCGGTAACTCTCCATTTTTTTCCATTTCCAGCAATAATTTTGCATCTTCTATAATGTATTCGCCTTTGTATCCATTTTCTGGCAAGGGTATATCCTCTCCCTTTAATTGTTTATATCGTGCTTTGAGTGATTCTCCCAGCAGTCTTATCTGTCTTCCTGTATCGTTTACATAATATTCTGAGTGTGCATCCCACCCCAGGAATCTGTAAATTCTTACGAGCGAGTCACCTATCGCTGCTGCTCTGCCGTTTGCCACATTTAGGGGACCTGTTGGATTTGCGGATACAAATTCAAACAAAACTTTTTGTCCTTTGCCAAGGTTTTCTCTACCAAAATTTTCATCTATCTCTTTTATTGTTTTTTGCAAAAATTCTTTTTTGAAATGGAAGTTTATGTAACCTTTTACGAATTCTATTTTGTCGAAGATTTTACTTATTTCTTTATCTTCTTTTAGTTTTTTTATGAATTCATCTGCGAATTCTTTTTCTCTACCTTTTCCTGCTTTCAATGCGATATTTGTTGAGTAATCGCCGAATTCTCTTTTTGGCTCCAGTATTTCGAATTTATCTATTCCTGATAATTTTTTAATCTTTTCGTTTAATAATTTTTTTATGTTTTTGTGCATTTGCAGAAGCCATGGAATATTGCACAAATTCCTCCGAATATTGATATTAGTCCCCAGAAAAGCGGTCTTGTGAAAATGTCTATGAAGGTGGGCTTTGAATAGGGTAAAAGGTAAAGCCCCCAAGTTAGGAGTATACATCCTGCAATCAAAAAGATATGTCCTATTAGGATTTTTGTTTTATCCATTTTTACCTCCTGTTGAAATTTCTTTCATTTGTTCGATATACGCTACCGGACCTTTTGCCTCGGGGTGGCGTGGCTTTATCTCCCCTGTTACGGCATCGACATAGAAATCCATCTCTTCGAGAATTGGGTTGCCGATCAGTATTTTGTCATTTTCTTCAACTATCGGTGTGGTGTATGCCTTTCTTCCTTTTATTTCCACTATCACTACGGAGGCGACTGTTTTCTTTTCCTTTCTTCCGTCCGCATAAGTAACTTCAACTTCGTCGATTTTTCTTAAGCCAAGTTTTTCGAAGATTCTTCTTGGTATGATGAGGCGTCTTAAATTAGTGTCAATTATGCCTTCTTCTTCTACCACTCTTATTTGTGTATCTTTTATCGAACCTTCTGCATATAATTCCATATCCTCATAATTTATTAATTTTATTTTTGCCTGTATTTCTCTCATTTTACACTCCCTATAAATTCAACCGGACCTTTTGCCTCGGGGTGGCGCGGCTTTATCTCCCCTGTTACGGTATCGATATAGAAATCCATCTCTTCGAGAATTGGGTTGCCGATCAGTATTTTGTCATTTTCTTCAACTATCGGTGTGGTGTATGCCTTTCTTCCTTTTATTTCCACTATCACTACGGAGGCGACTGTTTTCTTTTCCTTTCTTCCGTCCGCATAAGTAACTTCAACTTCGTCGATTTTTCTTAAGCCAAGTTTTTCGAAGATTCTTCTTGGTATGATGAGGCGTCTTAAATTAGTGTCAATTATGCCTTCTTCTTCTACCACTCTTATTTGTGTATCTTTTATCGAACCTTCTGCATATAATTCCATATCCTCATAATTTATTAATTTTATTTTTGCCTGTATTTCCCTCATTTTGTCTCTTTACACAAATAGTGAGCTAACGGATTCTTCGTTATGGATTCGTCTTATTGCTTCGCCGAACAACTTTGCGAGCGACACCTGAACTATTTTCTTTGATTTCCATTTTAAAGGTATTGTATTTGCTACATACAATTTTTCTATAGGTGAACTCTCTATCCTTTCTTTTGCCTTTCCCGATAATACAGGATGCGTGCAGAAAGCCATAACCTTTTTTGCACCCGAATCTTTTAATGCCTGAGCTGCTCCTGTGAGTGTGCCTGCAGTATCTACAATATCATCAACTATAAGCACATTTTTATCTTTCACATCTCCAACAACATAAGTTACATAAGATAGATTTGGTGCAGGTCTTCTTTTATCAACTATCGCCATCGATAAGTCTCCCATTTTCTTTGCTATCTCATGTGCCCTCTTTGCTCCTCCTGCATCAGGAGCTACTATTACGAGGTCATCTTTTGCTATATCTTTAAAAGTTTCGATTATAACGGGTGTTGATAGGAGATGGTCAACCGGTATATCGAAGAAGCCCTGAATTTGTGCTGCATGCAGGTCTATTGTTAAAATTCTATCTGCTCCTGCTGTAGTTAAGAGATTTGCCATAAGTTTTGCAGATATAGGTACACGGGGTTCATCTTTTTTATCCTGTCTTGCGTATCCAAAATAGGGGATGACCGCTGTTACTCTCTGTGCAGATGCTCTTTTAGCAGCGTCAATCAACAATAGCAATTCCATTATGTTTTCCGCTGGTGGATGTGTTGATTGAATTATAAATACATCCATTCCTCTTATATTTTCGTTTATCTTCACAAATATCTCTCCATCTGAAAATTCCTTTATTATAACATCGGTTGGTTTCACTCCCAGATATTCTGCAATTTCTTTGCCTAATTCAGGGTTAGACCTTCCTATGATGATTTTTAATCCGTCTACCATTTTCACCTCCTTTTATTTTTCAATTATTTCAATTCAGGTTCGAGCACCCATATTTCTGTTTTTTCTGGCAATTGTGTAATTTCCACTTCGCATTTACCCAGTTTTTTGACATTTTCTTTTCCCCTTATGAAATCATCAACGGGCTTTATCGGAAAACCTATTGCTTCTGTTTTGAAATGCATGGGTATTATTACTTTTGGTGCTATTCTTTGTGCTATTTGCCATGCTTCATCGGGTTCTACCGTGAAATGCCCTCCTACCGGTATTAAGAGTACATCTACTTTTCCTATCTCTGAAAATTGGGCATCTGTTGGAGTATCTCCAATGTCCCCCAGATGACAAACTTTGAATCCATCTATATCCATTACAAAGACGGTATTTAATCCCCTTTCTTTACCTCCTGATTTATCGTGGAAAGTTTGAATTCCTTTAAATTTCATTCCTTTGATTTCTTTTTCGCCTGTGCCCTTTACAACTTCTGGATTTCCTTTTACTCCATCCACATAGTTATGGTCATCATGTTCATGGCTCACAGTAACGATATCTGCCTCGTAAGGAATGGGTTTATAGTTAAGGCTTCCGTATGCTCCCGGCTTATAGGGGTCTGTTATTATTTTTGTCCCCTCTTTTGACTCTATCAGGAAAGTTGCATGTCCCAGAAATTTTACTCTCATCATCCCCTCCTTTTTAATGTTTTTAAACTATCGAGCAATTTTTTAGCATTTCTATCATAAGGATGCTTTTTGAGCCATTTTCTTACCAGTTTTTCTGCAATATCATAATATTTTTCAGCGATAGCAAATCCCAGGATTTTACCAGCAAGTTTAGCATTATCCACACATTTTGAAATTATTGAATCAAGCTTTTTACCTTGATTCGTTTCTTTATAAATTCTTAACAATCCAACATAACCTATTGGATTTTTGGGATTTGCCTTTACTGCATTTTTAAATGCATTTTCCGCTGCCCTATAATTTTTTCTATTTTCTTCTAAATAAAATTCTCCGAGCAGATACCATCCTTCAGCACTCTTTATATTTTCTGCTGATTTCAAATATTTTATCGCATTTGCAGTGTCTCTTTTTTCCATATACAATACTGCGAGATAGTGGTCAAATGGTATTTTCTGTGATGTTTTAAATTGTCTCCCAAATTCAAATGCTTTTATTGCATTATCTATATCTCCTTTTCTGTAATATGCCTGTCCGAGCGCCCAGAATATAGCAGCATAATTCGATAAAAGACGCTTTATATTTTTATCTTTATACACTTCGGGGTCAAGAGCAGAATCATATCTATACACTTTGTATAATAAACTCTCGGATTTTTCTATGGAAAATCCTGCCTCTTCTTTTGGCACAATTCTTCTAACAAGTCCTTCCATTCTTAAGTATTTATTATAGCCCTTTGTATTTTCTTCGGATACCGTTACTGCAAAATAAATCGGTATTTTACCTTTGTATCCCCTGGATAGAACTAAATCTTCGAATTCACCTTTTGGTAACAGATATTCTTCTGGCAATCTGAACCAGTATTCTTTTGGTAGTATTCTTACATATTCCCGTGGATAAATGATGTCTCTTCCTTTAAATAATTTTCTATATTTCTTTGGCAATGTATTTACCATCACAGGTAGAAGTAATTTTGGCTCGAATTTCAACCCAGCGTTCGTCGCTACCATATCTCTTATTGCGATATCTTTTACATATAAAATTTGTCCTTTCACCATTTTACCATCTTTCATAGCAGGCAATGGATTTAGATTATCTATCTGGAAGTCCGATAAGCTTATAGGTGCGCCTCTTCTTTTTAATTGTTTTATATACCAGTTTGTGTTTAATAGTGATAAATTTGCTATCTTTACATCTTTTCTTACTCCCAAAACTGTTTGGGCGAACCATAATGGGAATGTATCATTATCCCCATTTGTGTATAACACAGCGTTTTTATCGCATGATAGTAGCATATTTTTACCATATTCAGAGCAAATATAATTTTTGTGTCTATTTGCATGAGAATGCCAGTTTGATATTAATGGGACAATTCCCATTCCGAGCAGTATTAGAGATGCTTTTCTAAGATATTTTCTAATATCAAGGATTAATGAATAAATTCCCACGCCTATAAATAGGCTTAGCAGTGCTGATGCAGGTCCGAAGAAATACTGACGCTCCCTCACTTCCCTTGGTTGATGCATAGGATTCGGGTCAGAAGGTGCGAATTTGTAATTCATATAGAATATCAGGGCAAAACTTGTCATGAAATATGCACCAAATATAAGGATGAATAATTTTTTGTTATATTTAAATGTGTTATAAATTCCGTAAATTGATGTCAATGCCATTACTGTTGTTCCAAATACCGATAATTTCTGGATTATGGTGGAAGTTTCGTATCCTCCGAATACTGCCTCTCTTGGCCATGGTAGCCACTGCCAGTTTGCGTATTTAAGATAAAAATGTATCTGCCAGAATAATCCAACGATAAATGGATAACCTGTTTTTATGCAGGTTTTTCTTTTGAATAAACTCAAAGCTTTCTCCGGACCATATTGTTTCCTTGTGAATACATCCCACAAAGCTCTTAAAGTTGTTGGCTCACATTCATTTATTTCAGGATAGTGCCTTGCTCTTATAAGCAAATAAAAGTAAATTGATAGTCCCGCTATTATGAGGATCAAAGAGATTAAGAACATTTTCTTTTCGTATTTAAGTTCCATCCACTGCACTGCGATATGCATGAGTATCATTCCCAGCACTATACCGAGACTCCCAAATACCGCTTCTTTAAGCGGCACTTCTAACGCTCTTGTAACAGGTAATGCGATAAATATCACAAAGATAACGATACCAATAAGATAAATTCTAATCCATTCAAAAAAGGCGTTTTTGTTTTCTGTTTTCCTTATCTCTTTTCTTTTTGAATAAAGGTAATGGAATACAACTGGCACCATAGCAAGCAGAGCCATCCAGTGCACCTGCATCCCGAGCACCATCACATACCCAGATAATATTAAAAATCTTGGATTGCGATTTTCTTCCCATAAAAGTGCGAGCCACAGTGCCAGTATTAAAAAGAATGTGGCAGGTGCATATGCCTCTGATTCCACTGCATTATGCCAGAATGAGAAAGAAAAGCCCGCTGCCAGAGCCCCTGCTATCGCACAGGCATGTGGTAAAATTTTGTTTAATCTATCTTCTTTTTCTTCTTCACGCTTCGCAAAAATACTTTTACATATCTTATAGGCAAAGATGTAAAGGAGTCCCACTGCGAATGCCGACATTATTACCGACATAAAGTTTGACCTCGCTGCGTAATCACGCCAGAAAGGTATCACAAGCATAAAGAACTTTCGCAGTATTACATTTAAGGGTGCACCAGGAGGATGCGGTACTCCAAGGCAATAAGCGCATGACAAATACTCACCGCAATCCCAGAAAGATGCAGAAGGAGCCATCGCATAAAGATAAACGACAAATGATATTACAAATGTTATCAGGAAACCCCAGAGCATCATCACCCCCTTTTATCTTTCCTTTTTATTGAATTTTTGATAATGTCAATTAATTTTTCAATCATCCCGGTAGGGCAGAATTCAGCATATTTCTTAGCTCTTCTCTTTTCTTTATCGGTATCAGTTGTCCACTTTGCACAAAGGATACCTGACCTGTTTCTTCTGATACGACCACACAAATTGCATCTGTTTGCTCTGTGATACCCACAGCTGCTCTGTGTCTCATACCATATCTTCTGTCAATCCTTGGATTATCGGAGATTGGAAGAATACAACCTGCTGCAACTATCATATCGCCTCTTATCACGATCGCTCCATCATGCAAAGGCGAGTATGGAGTGAAAATCGTTGATATCAAATCACTTGATACAAGTGCCTGTAAAGGTCTGCCACTTCTTACAATGTTTTCAAGTGAAACCGCTCTTTCTATAACTATAAGTGCACCTATTCCATGTGCTCTTATTTCGAATGCAGCATCCACTATCTCCTTTACGACATCAATTTGTGCTTCTCCACGAAAAAACTTACGCCAGAAACGACGAGAACCCATCTTAGCAAATGCATATTTCAGTTCGTTTTGAAATAAAATTGCAAAAAGCACTATCCAGGCAATACCGAGGCCCTTACCAAGCCATGTTAAAGTTGGTAAACCAAATAAACTTCCAGTAAATATCACAAGAATTATTATAACAAGACCAATTAACATCTGAATTCCCATTGTTCCTTTTATGAAATTCAGGAAAATGTAAATCAGTACTGCTACTACTCCTATGTCAATAAGGTCGAGTGGAGAAAATTCTATCAATCCTTTCATATCACATTTAATATTTCGTCAACAATTTTTAAAGCTTGCTTTGTTTCTTTAACATCGTGAGTTCTAATTATATTTGCTCCGTTCATAACAGCTACAGCTGCTGCTGCAATGCTACCCGGCAGGCGCTCCTCAACTTTTGCCCCAGTACATAGCCCGATGAAAGATTTGCGGGATACACCAATGAAAATGGGACGAGAAAGTGCCTTAAATTCTTTCAATCTCTTTAAAATCAAAAGATTATCATAAGGATTCCTTTTTCCAAATCCAATCCCTGGGTCAATCGCTATTTTTTCGATATCTATTCCTTCTTTTTCTGCGATTTCTATTTTTTCTCTCAAGTAATTTATTATTTCTTCGATTGTATCTTCGTAATGGGGATTTTTTTGCATATCCTTTGGTGTTCCTTTTATATGCATTATTATGCAACCTGCTTTATACTCTGCAATCACTTCTTTCATTTTTTCGTCAAAAGAAAGTCCACTTATATCGTTTACTATTTCACACCCTGCGGATAACGCTTCTTTTGCGACTTTACTTTTATATGTATCAATTGATAAAGGCACATCAATTCCGCTCAATTTTTCGATTACAGGCATCACTCTTTTTAGTTCTTCTTTTTCTGTTACTGGTTCTGCACCCGGGCGTGTAGATTCACCACCTATATCTATCAAATCTGCTCCTTCTTCTATCATCTGATAAACTCTGTCAATGGCTCTCTCTACATCAAAATACCTCCCACCATCATAAAAAGAATCAGGTGTTACATTTAATATTCCACAAATATAAGTCCTGTTCATCTCAAGTTCTCTTTTTCTCAGTTTCCATTTCAGTCTATCTTTTTTTAAAATTTTTTCGATTTCTTCTGCGAGTTTTTTAAGTTTAAAAGGTTGATTTTTTAACTTTTCTACCAGTTTTTTCAATTGTGCTTCTGTTCCTGTGATTATTGCGTTTCCTTTTTCTTTTTCGCATTTCACAGCCCACTTTGGCACAGCTACATCCGCACCACAGCTGAGTGCATCCTGTTTCAAAATATTTAAAGCAGGAGATGAAATGCCAGATACTTTTATAACTTTTAATTTGAATTTTGGTAATAAAATTTTAAAAGCTTCATCATCTACTTCTACTTTTTTTAATTCTTCGATTATTTCTTCATCTTTTTTTAGATTTAACTCTCTTACCTCCATTTTTCTTTCTTTTCTCTATTTTTTCTCCTTTTAAAACTTTGTCTATTTCTTCTCCTGTTAGGGTTTCGTATTCAAGTAAAGCTTTTGCCAATCTGTGTAATTTTTCTTCATTTTCTTTTATTATTTTTTCTGCTCTTTTTTCGCATTCTGTTAAAATTTTGTGCACTTCATCATCTATAAGTTTTGCAGTTTCTTCGGAATAATCTTTTAGATGTACTATTTCTTTTCCCAGGAATACTTCTTCTTTTCTTTTTCCAAAAGTCATAGGTCCCAGTTCACTCATTCCCCATTCGCATACCATTTTTCTTGCTAACTCTGTTGCTCTCTCAAGGTCGTTCCCTGCTCCGCTTGTCATAGTGTTAAGCGCAATTTTTTCTGCCGCTCTTCCACCAAGCAAAACTGTTATAGTTGCCATTAGATATTCTTTTGTAAATGTCCTTCTATCTTCTGTTGGCAAATTTTGTGTAGCTCCAAGTGCCATTCCTCTTGGCATTATCGTTATTTTGTGAACAGGGTCAGCTTCTTTCTCGAACTTGGCACAGATAGCATGACCTGCTTCATGATAGGCTATTAATTTTCTTTCCCTTTCGCTTAGCAAAATTTTTCTTTCTGTTCCCATAACAATTTTATCCCTTGCATCTTCGAAATCCTGCATATCTACTTTGTTCTTCTTTCTTCTTGCAGCAAGCAAAGCAGCTTCATTCACAAGATTTGCAATATCAGCACCTGAAAAACCAGGAGTTGAACGAGCAAGGATTGATACATCGACATTTTTTGAAACTTTTATTTTCCTCAAATGCACTTTAAAAATTTCTTCTCTGCCTTTTACATCCGGAAGGTCTAACACGATTTTTCTATCAAATCTTCCGGGCCTCAAAAGTGCTCTATCAAGTATATCAGGTCTATTTGTTGCAGCCATAACGATGATGCCTTCATTGGGGTCAAATCCATCCATTTGAACCAGCAATTCGTTTAAGGTTTGCTCTCTTTCGTCGTGCCCACCTCCTAACCCTGCACCTCTATGTCTTCCAACAGCATCAATTTCATCTATGAAAGCAATTGCAGGTGCATTGCGCTTTGCTTTTTCAAAAAGGTCCCTTACTCTTGCAGCGCCAACACCTACAAATAACTCCACAAATTCAGAGCCTGAAACAGAGAAAAAAGGCACTCCTGCTTCTCCAGCAACGGCTTTCGCAAGTAAGGTTTTGCCTGTGCCAGGTGGTCCTACCAGCAAAATTCCTTTTGGCACCCTTGCACCTATTTTTTTAAATTTATCAGGATTTTTCAGAAACTCAACAATTTCTTTAAGCTCTTCTATTGCTTCATCAACCCCTGCTACATCTTTAAAAGTTACTTTTGGTATATTTTCCGAAGTTTTTGGTTTTACTTTTGTGAAAGTAAGTGCTCCTGTTGGCATCTGTGGTGCCTGACGCAGTAATGCTAACCACAAAAAGAAAAGCAGGAACAAAGGCAAATAAGGCAAAATCGTTTTCCATATATTACCAGATTTTTTGATTTCTACATCTATGCCCATTTTCGCTAACTCCTCAATGAATTTTGCATCCATAGGGATTACCGTTTTAAACTTATCGCCATTTGTAAAAATACCCTTTGCGATACCATCTTCTATAAATATTTTTTTGATTTCTCCTTTATCAAGTTTGCTGTAAAATTGTGTGAAGCTCAATTTTTTATAACCTATTTCTCTTTGTTGATACAATTGAACAATAGCCCCGATTATTATTATAATGATAGTCCAAGTTAAAAACCCGCTTAAAATCTGTAATATCCTTTTTTTCGATTCTTTTTTATCCTTATCTTTCTTCATAGCAATATATTTCTGGAAGGTTTCTATATTTTTCTCCGAAATCCAATCCGTATCCCACTACAAAAACATCATCAATTTCAAATCCCACATAGTCGGGTTCTATTTTAACTTTTCGCTTTTTCTTTTTATCAAGTAATACACAAATTTTAAGTGAAGCAGGTTTTCTTAATTCAAGCACTTTTTTGATGTAATCAAGGGTAAGCCCTGTATCCACAATATCTTCCACTATTATTACATCTTTTCCCTGAATATCCATTGTTATATCTTTTAAAAATTCAACTGCTCCTGAGCTCTCTGTTGAGCCATTATAACTCGTTACAGCCATAAAATCAACGATGCAATCTATTTCCAGTTCTCTTATCAGATCCGATAAGAAAACAAAAGCTCCTTTTAAAATTGCGATAAATACAGGAGTTTTGCCACGATAATCTTCTGAAATTTGCTTTGCAAGTTCTTTTATCCTTCGCTTCAGGTCTTCTTTTTTTATCAAAACTTTCATACTCTATTTTAATTCAATTTTTCAAAAAGTCAAGGGTAAAATGAAAAAAGTGGATTTTTATGGGATGGAGTTTTTGAAGGATGTAAAATTGCCTGATTCTGAACGATACCTTAGTATATAGCCCTGACCGCCTTCAAATTTGGTTGTCCATTAGAGGACTTGGTCAAGGATAAAGGCAGGGCACGCATACGATACGATGCACCAAGCGCCAAAAGAAATTAACCCGTATTTCATAAAACATATAAAAGAAAATAATTTTGTTAAAACTTGACAAACTTGTTTTACAGGTATAATTAAGTGATGACTTACGCCGATGTATTACTTAGAAAAGTAACTCGATACAAATTATGGTATAATGTAGCACTAATTTTTTGCAGTAGCATATTCATTACAAAAACATTAATCGCTATGCTTACGGGAAACCTTATTATCTACATTTTGGGCTTGACATGGTTGGCACTTTTTGTGGGCTTCAAAAATGTGTTACAACTCGGATTTTATCCATTTATCCCCGGTGATATTCTGAAAATATTACTCGCCACTTTCACATTACCTGTTGGCTGGAAGATTTTAAACAAAAGATGACAATTTTAATTTTCCTGTTAACTTATGATTTGCAGATTGCGAGATTAAAATATGATGGCGGTGACTGGTATAATGACCCTTCCATCATTCCCAACCTTGCACGAGAAATAACAAAGAGAACAGGAATAAGTGTTGCACCGGAGCAGGCAGTTGTTGACCTTTTATCTCCTGACCTTTACAAATATCCTTTCATCTTCATGACAGGACACGGGAAAGTGAATTTTTCAGACGAAGAAGCAAAGCGCTTAAGGGAATACTTAATTAATGGCGGCTTCTTATATGCAGATGATGATTACGGTATGGATAAATATTTCAGAGAGGCTATGAAAAAGGTATTCCCGGGATTGGAACTCGTTGAGCTACCCTTTGACCATCCAATTTATCACTGTTTTTATGATTTTAAGTATGGACCTCCGAAAATTCACAAGCACGATGGGAAACCTCCCAGGGGTTATGGCATCTTTTACAAAGGTAGATTGGTTGTCTATTACACTTATGAATCGAATGTATCGGATGGCTGGGCAGACCCAGAAGTGCATAACGACCCACCTGATAAGCGCGAACAGGCATTTAGAATGGGAGTAAATATTGTGGTGTATGCTTTGACACACTGATGATTTGTATAATTGATGGGGATAATGTAATCCACAGAATAAAAGAGTTAAGAGAGCATATGGAAAAATACAGCAAAGACGATGCAATCCATTATTTTGCAAATGAATATCTGCAAATCCTGAAAGGTGAAATTTATTTAATAGTCGATGGAGCAAATCTATGTGGCTTAAATGAAGAAAGAATTGGAAAAGTAAAAGTCGTTTATTCTTATCCAAAAGAAGCAGACGATATTATAAAAGAATTTGTAAGAAGGAAACTAAATAAAAAGGGGGAAATTCTTGTTATATCAGGCGATAATGAAATTAAAACTTTTGCCAAAAATTTAAAAGTAAAAACAGAAAATCCCATTGATTTCTGGAAAAGATTAAACAGAAAATTAAAAAGGAGGAATAATGGCTGATGTGTTAACTGAAGAAAGAGTCAGGGAGATAGTGCGTGAAGAATTAAGGGAGACGGTATACAGGGATTTACTGGAACGGGTCATCCGAATAGAAGAACAAATAAGACAACTCATGGAAAATCAAAAACTGATAATAGATACGATGAACAAAAGGTTCGAAGAGATGATTCATTTAATGGATAAGAGATTCGAGGATTTAATAAACCAAATCAACGCAAGATTCGAAGATTTAGTTAATCAAACTAACGCAAGATTCGAGGATATGAATAAAAGGTTAGAAACCTTAATTGGCCAGACTAACGCCAGATTTGAAGATTTAGTTAATCAAATAAATGCCCGTTTCGAGGATATGAACAGAAGATTCGAAGATTTAATAAACCAAACTAATGCTCGATTTGAAGACATGAATAAAAGATTCGAGGATATGAATAAAAGGTTCGAGGATATGAATAAAAGATTCGAAGACATGAATAAAAGATTTGAAGATATGAACAAAAGATTTAATTTTATTCAATGGATGATAGGGCTAGGGCTGGCTTGGCTCACAACATTTATGAGCATTCTTCACTTCTTAAAGTAGGAGGAATAATGGCTGATGTGTTAACTGAAGAAAGAGTCAGAGAGATTGTAAGAGAAGAATTAAGGGAGACGGTATACAGGGATTTACTGGAACGGGTTATCCGAATAGAAGAACAAATAAGGCAACTAATGGAAAATCAAAAACTGATAATAGATACGATGAGCAAAAGGTTCGAAGAGATGATTCATTTAATGGATAAGAGATTCGAGGATATGAACAAAAGATTTGAAGATTTAGTTAATCAAATAAATGCCCGTTTCGAAGATATGAACAGAAGATTCGAAGATTTAATAAACCAAACTAATGCTCGATTTGAAGACATGAATAAAAGATTCGAAGATATGAACAAAAGATTTAATTTTATTCAATGGATGATAGGGCTAGGGCTGGCTTGGCTCACAACATTTATGAGCATACTTCACTTCATAAAGTAGGAGGCAAAATGCTCGCAATAAAAGGAGGGAAAATTTATACCATCGAAAATGGAATAATTGAAGACGGAATAATTTTGATAGAGAATGGAAAAATCAAAAAAGTAGGTAAAGATGTCGAAATACCAGAAGGTTCGGAAATTATTGATGCTAAAGGAAAACACATTTTACCTGGATTCATAGACGGGCATACGCATATTGGGATAGGTGAAGTTGGCATAAGGGAAGAAGGTGCGGATTACAACGATTATGAAGCGCTGAGTCCGCATTTCAGAGCAATTGATGGAATAAATCCCTATGATAAGGGCTTTGAATATGCCCGTGCAGGTGGAGTTACAACATGCGGTGTTGCTCCCGGTAGCGCAAATCCCATAGGTGGTAGTGTTTGCGCAATAAAAACAGCAGGCAAAATAGTGGACGAAATGATTGTTAAAAATCCAGTTGGAATAAAGATAGCATTTGGAGAAAATCCAAAATATACAGGAATGGAAAGAAAACGCACACCTTATACAAGAATGGGAGTAGCAGCACTTATTAGAGAAGCATTGACAAAAGCATTGAATTACAAGAAAAATTTAGAATGGTCAAAGAAAAAAGATGAAAAACCACCGGATAAAGACTTGTTCTGCGAAAGTTTGATACCCGTAATTGAGCGCCAAATACCCCTAAGAGCTCACGCACACAGAGCAGATGACATAGCAACTGCAATAAGAATAGCAAAAGAATTTAATTTGAAAATCGTAATAGAGCACGGAACAGAAGCACATTTAATTGCAGATTTCATAGCAAAAGAAGGAGTACCTGTTTTGCTCGGCCCAACAATGGGTACACCATCAAAAATAGAAACCCAAAAACTAACATTTAAAGCGGCAAAAATTTTAAGAGATGCAGGAGTGAAATTTGGTATCATAACAGACCATGATGTTATAGGTATTCATTATCTTTTGATGTGCGCAACACTTGCAGTAAAAGAAGGACTGGATGAAGATACAGCACTGAGGGCAATAACCATTACACCTGCGGAAATCCTGGGAATAGATGATAGAGTGGGAAGTATAAAAGAAGACAAAGATGCAGATATAGTAATAATGTCGGGAGAACCTTTTGATGTACGCTCAAAAGTAGAAAAGACAATAATTAATGGCAAAATAGTTTTTGACATAGAAAAAGATAAAACCCCTTGGTAATTAAAAATCTGGGTACAAATTACTCTTTATCTTGAAAATAATATCTGAAAAACTAACAGAAGCTGTGTAAGGCTTTTTCCTGCCTTTCTTTTTTGCACCTATCCTGAAGGTGTTACCCATCACTCTTATTTTATAGTTAAAAAAGAAAATCCTATTTTAGATTATAGCCGATAACTGCAAATAAAGGGGCAAAGATAAATCCAGTTTCTACTATTTTCAAACATGTAACTTCTATCGCATCATCAGGTCCTCCGAAAAGTGTCTTTATATAAAGCGCACATCCCCATAATGTAGCTGCTATTGACGCACTTAAAGTTGCTTTCCACCATTTACCCCTTTGATTTAGCATTTTTCCCGCTCCCATACAGCTGTGCCATTCACTAAACCTATAGGTACACCGTGTAAGACTCCATACATTAACACATATCCCAAAGGCAAAGCATAAAAAGCAGGACCTTATACTGATAAAGTCTATATCGCAAAAAGTTCGCTCCCAGCTCTAAAGTAAGCACTAAAATCAATACCCCATACACCCTCCCTTTAAATTTATCACAAACAACTTTCATCACTTATTATAATCGAAAAAATAAGATGTCAAGGGTAAAATGAAATGGTGATTCAAATTTTTTCCAGTTTAAATGTAAATATTTCGGCAAATTTTATTAGTTTCTTAAATCTATTAAACATTTTATCTAAAAAGGGAAAATAAAAATGCGGAAAAGGGAATATATGCCAGTAGCAACAGCCTTTTACTTCAACAATTTTAAAATATTTTGATAAAATTTTAATTGCTTCTTCGTGATACAAAAATTTTTCCTCAATAAGAGCAGGCGGGCAATTTTCTGTACGAAAAGGTATATATCCATAAGGTATTTTCGCCATTTTTAGCACTTCTTCCATGGTTCTTCTATTGAAAATGCTAATTACGCACATTGCACCATTTTTTAAAACTCTGTGAAATTCTTTAATGCCTGATTCGTGTGATGAAAAATGGTCGAGTGCCAAAGTACATATAATACCATCAATTGAGTCATCTCTGAAAGGTAAATTTTCACCATCACCTACTATTACGGAGATTTTACTTGATTTTATTTTCCCTCTTAAAATGGTAAGCATCCCTTTGCTGAAATCCAGAGCAATTAGTTTATCACAATAGGGAAGTAATTTCAAACTGTATCTTCCTGTGCCACATCCAATATCACATACAACTCCCTTAAATTCAGATAGCCATTTTTTAATTATTTTTTCTTCAAAATATTCAAATTTCCTTGTCCAGAATAAATACTTTGATTTATCATAATCTTTCGCCATCATGTTGTAAACTTTTTGGATGCCTTTCTTCCCTTTAAGAAGCTTAAATTTTAAACCCATATCTAAGCGCTTATCAACTTTTATCAATTATCGCAATATAAAGCCCTGCTTTGCCATCTATAAATTTCTTTACCTGCCAGCCAGAATTTTCCAAAATTTCTTTTAACTCATCTTTCGAGACAAAAAGATAATCAAACCAAGGCGTTACATATTTTTTATATCTTATCCTAATTCTTACCTGGCCTGCCATTCTTCCTCTTTTTTTGTTCCATTCATGGTATGCTATATGGTCGGGATTATCCGTTTTGTAAGGGTCTCTTGTCTCTGCTATTATTCTTCCTTTTTCCGTTGTTATTTTATGAAACTTTCTCAACAACCATCTTGCTCTTTTGGGATTTCCAAACAATCCAAAATTATTCCCCATCATCAAAATTGTATCAAATTTGCCAAGTTTTGAACTTATTTGGGTAATTGATAATACTTTTGCCTTTTTAAGCCCCCTTAATTTACAAACTTTTATTGCCAAGGGCGAAATATCTATTCCCAGGACATCAAATCCTTTATTTTGGAGATAAAGAGCGTGCCTTCCCGCACCACATCCTATATCAAGCACTTTGCCCCTTACATATTTCATCGCCTCTTTCTCGTGTTCTGTCCATTCATCATATTCAGAAAAATAAAGATGAGGTCCGCCTGAAACATCAAAATATCCGTCATCACGCTCAACTATCTCAAACCCTCCTTTACCCTTCAGGAAGTCCATAAAAGCATGTCCATGTGCATCTTGATGATTTTTTAGCATACCGCCCCTACCATAACAACATACTTAAGAGAAGCGCATAATTTATCCTTTAACTTTTCAATCTCTTCAACAGTAACTCTTTTTATCTCATTTAAATATCTTTCGGGTTCCATATATTGAAGTCTTGGATTTATTTTTAAAGGTATTTCCAATACTGCATTTTCGCCGTCTTCAAGGGTATTCAAAATTTTAATTTCTACTCTTTTCTTTGCAAGTTCTATTTCTTCTTTATGAATTTGCATATTTTTCAAGTAATCTGGTAAAATTTCTCTTATCTTTTCTGCATTTTTATAAGAAGTGCAACCAAAGTATAAAAATATACCGCTATCAACAAGATGATTTATTAATTTTGTTTCCATTGTATAGGTGTATTCCCCAAAAATATTTTTCCATTCTTCTTTTATAGGGGAACATCCTCCTATTATTTCGAGAAGAATTTGCCAGCCCGGATGATAATCAACTTTTGCTCCCAACACCATTTCAACATTATGAGTGTTAAGTTTTATCTTTTTACATTTTTCTTTCCAGAAAACATGTTGAATTTCTGGTTTCTCTCCTTTATCCGGTAAGTTCATTTTTGATATTAGATTTTTAACTTCTTCTTTTTCTACATCACCATTTACAACGATAAAACTATTTTCTGTGTGATAATATTTTTTATGCCACTCTTTCACATCATTAACTTCGATTAAGTTAAGATTTTCTTTTGTTCCCAGACTTTTTCTGAAATCCGTTTCAAATACAAGATTATGCGCCCATTCGTATGCGAGTTCCCATGGAGTATAATCTGACTCCTGAATTATCGCTGTTAGTATTTCATTTTCTTTGATTTCTTTAAATTTCTTTGATAGGGAAGGATAAAAAATAATTGATAAAAGCATTTCAAAAATATCTTTCCAGTTTTCCTTTTTTGCTGTGAAATAGAAAAGTGTGTTTTCAAAAAGAGTCATTCCATCGATTTCTATCCCATAACTTTTTGCAAAATTATCGGGCTCTGGATAATTTTCGTTTCCTTCGAATATGAGGTGCTCTGTAAAATGGCTAATGCCTTTTTTACCTTCTGGTTCATGTCTCCAGCCGACTTTTATACCTATTAATACATTAACAAGTTTTTTACAGGGATTTTTGAGAATTATGGTTTTCATTTGATTAATGTAATTATTTTCTCATATTGTCAAGTTTTTGTTTTATCATTTTTTCTATTCAATGTGATAATCTTCGAGATTATATACATCATATCCTTCACCGTGACCTATGAGATTTCCCGAAGTATCGTATGCTTCTACCCCGAAATGCAAGGAGTCTTTTATAATTCCTATATTCTTGACCCATAAATACCATGAATCTTTTTCTTGCATCCATTCAGAGTTAATCTGTATTTTTAAACAAAGAAATTTACCGGCAGGCACATTTACATTTTCTTTTGCTATTACTTTCCTCCCTTCGAGCCATGGATCTGTCATCGCAATCCATTGGACTCCTATTTTCAAAGGCAGGGCAAACAATTTTTTAGGAGGAGACCACAAAATAGTATCCGATTTTCGAAACATAATGCCATGTCTAAGAAAATAAAGATAGGATGAAAGCTCTTCAAGTGAGCTAAAAATCTTTTTACCTATACAAAATTTTATTTTGCTTTTCACTTTCGGAATATCTTTATAATTTAATGTGTAAGCAATCCATAGCAAAGCAGTTTCAGTTTGAGAATACCACCAAATCTCGGTGGAAGTATCATTTTCTCCATAAATTGTGCGAAGAATTTTGTAGCAAGACCAGCTTGAAAACCAGCTCGATATTGTGTCTATATCATCATATTTTTCGTAAACGATATTCGTGACCAAATATTTTAAAGTATCATTGTGAATGGTATCGTATATTGCGAGATAAAAAGTTCTTTTATATTTATAAAAATTACCTGACTCATTTCTACAAGCTTATATCATATAAACTATTTTTCAGTCCTCATTTTATTGCTATAACAAATACCTCATCTTTTGCTCGCTTTTTCGTTTGTATTTTGCTGAATCCCACTTCTTTCAATATTTTAACAAAATCATCAAAAGTCCATTTGATTCTTGAATTCATTATAGAAGCTATTTCCACACCTATTCTTTTGCCATTTTTTATAACATAACCTCTTTTTGCTTTTTCTTTACAGAAGGATAAACGATAACCTTTCGCTTTTCATAGACCTTTTCTATAATATTTTTGAGGTCTTCTTTCTTTATCTCAGGAGAAGGAGCAGAGAATATAAATTTGCCATTTTATTTTAAAACCGAATATATTCCTTTTGCGGATGATAAGAGCTCTTTATAAGTTGGCAATTCATCGAAATAGTCAGTATATACGCAATCGTATTTTTCTTCTGTATTTTGTGGTAATTTATGAAATTCCGAAACAAAAAATTGAATATTTACTTTTTCTTCCTTTGCTAATTTCTTTGCGTATTTTATTGCAATTTCACTGTAATCGCTACCTGCTACCTTATAACCTGCCTTTGCGAATAATATTGTTTTGAATCCCAAGCCACATGTGGCATCGAGTAGATATTCTACATTTAGTTTTTGCAGTATCTTTAAAATTGGCTTAACTGCTCTTTCTGTTTCTATCCAGTATTTTTTAATCCATATTTCCCTTGTAAACCACTGCCATTTCCATAAGATATTCCAAGAATATTTGGATTTATACATCTTCTTTGATTTTTGAAGTATGGAATGAAATTAGGAAAGTTGTATTTTCCCTGTCAAATTTGTGCGATATATCCCAGTCGATTATGATCCACACCATGATGTTACTTTGTTAATAATATCTGTCTTATTTTTTCGAGTAAGCTGTTAATTTGTCTATTTATTAAAAAAACTATTAGTGGCGAAAATGGTTTTAAGTAGAATGGAACTTTTAGTTTATTTGCTTTTAATACGATTTCCGGAACATCAATAAAGCTTCCATAATCTTCTATGATTTCAAAACCTTTCTGATAAGCATTTGATTTGCCATCCCATGTGTTTATGGGGAAAACCGGATGTAAAGCTTTATCAACAGTTGCATCGGCGACCAGCCAAGAGTTCAAATATACCTCAGCCGCCACATGATAGAGCTCTAAATTCCTAAACTTTCGAGTTGAATCTTTAAATAAGAGCTCATTTATCGCATCAACTACACTTTGCGAAAACTTAATTTTCCAGCAATGAAATCTCGCTGGGATTCCAGCTATTCTGCAAAGAGCCACCTGCAGGATAGCTTTTGAAACGCATATCTGGGGTCTATTCCTTTTACGAAAGGCTTGAGAAGCTTTGTAAATTGGAGAAGCACCCCACTTAATTTCTTTTACAAAATCAAATATATATTGGGCAACATCAATATTATTGGGCGATAAACTCTTCACCTTATCCACAAAATCAATAAGCTCTTTTGAAGAATCTACATAATCTTTAAATCCCATGAATTTCCTCACATCTACCACCAAGATGCTTTGCCAGGAATTTTTCAGCAGATTCGTAAAACTTTAATCTATTTTCCTGAATTAAAAGTCCATGTCCTTCGTTTTCGAAAAGCAAATATTCCACTTCTTTGCCTCTTTCTCTGAGTGCTTTAACGATTTGTTCGCTCTCCTCTCTATTTACTCTTGGGTCATTTGCTCCCTGAGCTATAAGTAATGGTATTTTGATTTTGTCTGCATGGAAATAGGGTGACCTTGACTTTAGGAATTCTGCTTCTTTATCGGGGTCACCTATTCTTTTCCTGAATATCGCCCAGTATGTTTTCCAGTAAGGAGGAATTGACTTCAAAAATGTGATTAAATTGCTCGGTCCACATACGGAGATTGCACATTTGAATAAATCAGGTGTGAATGTAGCTCCGCAAAGTGCAGCATATCCACCGTATGAAGCTCCCATAATTGCTATTCTTTCAGGGTCTGCATAGCCATTTTCAATACACCATTTAACTGAATCAACAAGGTCGTCTTGCATCTTGCCACCCCATTCCCTATCACCTGCGTTCAGAAACTCTTTGCCAAATCCCATTGAGCCACGGAAATTAACTTGCAGACATAAATAACCCCTATTTGCGAGCCATTGCACCACAGGGTCAAATCTCCAAAAATCCCTGCTCCAAGGACCACCATGCACTTTGAGTACCATCGGCAGATTTTTTCTGGGTAAGCCTTCAGGAAATGTGAGATAACATAACATTTTGTAGCCGTCTCTTGTTCGTATAAATACCGGCATTTTGTTAGAAAGGGTGTATTTTTTAAGTTCGGGCTGGGTTGAGAACAAAAACTCCAGCTTCTTATTATCTCTTCGATAAAGATAAAATTCCGTTGGTGTATCATCTTTTGTAAATTCTATGACCCATATATTATTATCGGTGTTCTGACTGATTATGGCGTAGTCACCTTTTAATTCATTATTTAGAAATTCGATGTCTTCCTTTACCTTCTCTGAGACAGCTACCCAATTAGCTTTTTCTTTATAAATGCAAACAGCAAGTAGTTCATCAGTATAAGGATGGAATAACATCCACCATGTACAATCATAATCAGGGTCTGATATTACTTCTTTCTTTTCTCCTGTTTTCACATTCAAAACAGAAATCCTGTATGTAGGTGAATTTATCGCATCCAGTATATAAAATTCATCTTCTGATAATGCTTCAATACAGGTTGAGAATAAACTTTCTTCTGGAGACCATTTCAGAACTGGCTTCCATTCACCCTTTTCAAGTATTCTTAATTCAACGCTCCCATCATCGCAAATAAAATGTCCTGCTCTTATTTTTAAGTTCCTATCTGTAACCCAGCCATGTAGTCCCAGTGCTGTCATTAAATTGCCTGGATTTTCCATTTCAAGGTTCATCTCACCTGTTTGAAGATTCAATCTATAAACATCATGCACCGAAGGGTCTCTTTTGTTCATCTGTATGAGTATTTCATCAGGTTTTGAAGGATGAGCACGAAGGATACTTGCCTGGACGCCTTCAAAAGGTGTAAGGTCTTTTATCTTGCCTGTTAAAGTATCTATCCTGTATATGTGCCAGTTTTCATCACCATCGTAATCTTTCATGTATATTATGTGTCTGCTGTTTTCAGCCCAGATGTAATTGACTATACTTCTTTCTTTTTCAAAAGTTAACTGTCTTTCGCCTTTCTCGTCTTTCAACCATATGTTAAGCACATCGTCGGTTCGCTTGAGATACGCTATTTTCCTGCCATCGGGCGAAATCTTTGGGTTTGTTACCTCGGGTAGTCCCAAAAGCACCTCACGGGGTATCAACTTAGGTAACGCCATTTTACCCCCTTTCTACTTCTTTATCATCTCCAGATAAAATATTTCATCTTTTTGCCATTCCTTTATTACATCAAAGTTTGTTTCTTTTGCAAGTTCTTTAAAATGATTTATATCCTGTGTATCATCCCATTTCACTCCGTAACCCGTTTCAATGATTTCATTTTTAATCTTTATTTTAAGATGCACCGCAAAGATATTATAATCTTCTTCCCTTTCGGGTATCACAACATCCCACAGTAAAAATCTGCCATCTCTTTTCAAAACTCTTTTTATTTCTTTGAATACCGTATAATGGTCTTTTTTCTTGATATACATGAATGTGAAGAAAGCGGTACATACATCAAAGGATTCAGGTAAAAATTGCAGTTTCCTTGCATCCATCACTATTTTTAGAGCTTCGTTTTTCGTTTCAAGCAACTCTTCTTCTTTTATATCAATCGCAACAACCTGTTTGCCGTTCAATTTACCGATTATGCCTTCGCCTCCGCCTCCTATATCCAGAATAAATCCCTGCGTATCAATCGGCTTCAGTTCAATTTCAAAAGGTCCTATCATTTTGATTTTTTCTTCCTTCATTTTTACCTCCAATTATTCCCGGTATCCCTTATATCATTTTTAACACAGCATTTTCTTATCTGGCGCTTTTGAAGTGTGAAACGAAAAGAAAATGATATCTTCATGTACAAGAAACTCATGAGAAATATCCCAGTCAATTATAATCCATTTATTTTTATGTAAAGTAACTTTTTTATTTACAGGCACAGGTTCATAGTTTTCAGGGTCAAATTCATCAAAAATTTTTTGAAATCTTTCCTTCTCTATATAAAGTTGAGATGGTTGTAATTTATCAATTTCGATTTCTCTCATCGCTTCTCTTCTTCTTTGCTATGACAATCATTCTGGTTTTATCCAGAGAATATTCATTTAAATCGTAATCTCCGTAAATTTTTTCGACCTCTAATCTTGCAAGTTTCATGAGGAAAGATATTTCGCCAGCAGTGTAACATCTTACTGTATGTTCCTTTTGGTCTATTTCTTTTCCTTTCTCAAATACTATTCTTTTGTTTGTACAACGCATATTAACGGGATTGAATTCATTTTGCTCCAGACAAATCAAATCTTCAGTTTTTAACCACATTTTATGCTGAAAATTTTTAATCAGCCAAAATATGTTTACTATATCGAGAAGGAATTTGCCACCCGGTTTGAGTGCCCGGTGCACACTTTTTAACACTTTAAAGTTATCCTCATCCGAAAAATATCCAAAAGATGTAAACATATTATAGATTGCATCGAATTCATTTTCAAAAGGTAAATTTCTCATATCTCCTTTTACAAATTTTACTTTTACTTTTTCTTCCCTTGTTCTCTCCTTTGCCACATTTAAAAGATAATCAGAATAATCCAATCCAATAACATTGTATCCTCTTTTTGCGAGCTCAATTGCGTGTCTGCCCTGTCCACATGCCAAATCAAGTATTTTCATATCTTTTTTAAGATTTAATGCTTTTTCTATGAAATCTACTTCCCTTTTTATCCTTTTGGGATTGTCCACCTTTGGTGAGTATAATTTGAGATAAATCTCATCAAAATAATTTTGCCACCACTCCATGGTTATTTAACTACCATTGACATACTCACAAGTTTAAAGATAATAATAGTTTCTCGCATCTTACCCCTTAATTTGTTAAAGAGCGAAGTAATTCCAATTCTATGCTTATTGTATTAGCAGTAATTTTTTGGTGGCACGAAATTCTCCTGCTTGCATTCTGATAAAATAAATTCCGCACGGAAATTCCTTATTATCGCATTTTATGATATAAGAGCCAGGCTTCTTTTTGCTATTCACAAGAGTTTTCACCAATCTCCCTGATACATCGTATATCTTAAGTGAAACTTCACAGGAGTAAGGACAGGAATATCGAATGATTATTTCTTTATTGGAAGGATTTGGATAAACTTGAAGTGAGAAAGCGTTCAATTTTTGTGTGGTTTTCTCTTTCAATTTAACAGCACTGGGTGGATTTATACAATAGATTTTACCATCTAAGGATGTAAAGTAAAGTGGGTTTCTTATTGCTGCTGCACTCCGTATTGAGCCTCCTGTTCCGAATTTCCATACTACCTGTGCACATGAGCCCAAATCTTCAAGGGCATAAAGTGTATCGTCATGAGAGCCAAAATAGATTATGCCGTTGCTGTCAACTACAGGTGACGACCATACTTTGCCGTGAACTTTAAATTTCCATTTTATTTCACCATCGGGATATACAGCCACAAGATGATTGAAAGGCGTTCCAACATAAATTGTGTGGTCAAACCCAACAGCAGGTGAAGAATAATAGACATCGCTCCAGCCAGATTTAGGCGGGTCTATGCGAACTGCCCATAAATCCTTGTAACCCTCACCTGTGTCCCTTATCGCATAAAGTTTGCCATCATTCAATGCAAAAAATATTGTATCGCCTTTGAGAGTAGGAGTTGAATTTATTCCTCTTGGTAATGGTTTTTTCCACAGGACTACGCCATTACACACAGCATAAAGATAGTGGTCATTGGTTGTGCCAAAATATACGATGCTATCCCGGAGTGCTGCTCCTGTAGAGATATCTCCTGCTATTGTTGGAGCAGTAAGTTGCCATGCGATTGAGCCATCTGGATTAAATGCATAAAAATTAGAGCCAGCTCCAATGTATATTTTCTGGTCATCTCCTATAACCGCTGGATGAACTACATTATAAAGATTGGCTAAAAGATGACGCCATCGGAAGTTACCATTTGAATCTAAAGAATAAAAGTAATTATCGTTTGAACCAAAGTAAATATTACCATTTGTGTCTATTGCTGGGGTTGAGCGTATGGCTTCTCCGGGTGTCTCGTATCTCCATTTATATCCCGATAAGTCAGGATGCATCGCATAAAGGTATCCGTCATCAGAGCCAAAATATACTGTACCATCACTATCTATAACAGGTGAGGAATGAATGGCTCCACCAGTTGAATATGAGGCATACGATTCTATTGTGTCGGGTCCAACGCAATCTGTTCTCCCTGTATTTGCGATATCACGCATAAAACTTGGCCAGTGAAGAGGATTAATTGCCTCAACAGGTAGTCGTTTAACAACTTTAACCGACAAAGTAAGAGTATCATCGCTTTTATCGCCGTCATTTGATAATGCAGTATAGAAAGTAAGTGTATAAGTATTTCCATCGGATGCAGGTGTCCATGAACTGAAATTCACAACCTTTGTGGAATCTGGTTTGAGATTATTGACCTGAACGCTGTCTTTGAAAATCGTATGTCCTGAAGAGTCAACTTTACAAAAGATTTTGAATGTCTCTGTATTTTTCCCTATATTTTTGATTTTTGCACGCGGGATATAAGGAGTTTGCTCCATTACAAATTTAGGTGGCGATATTATCGAAACCATTTTTATATCATGAGTAAGGCTTGTCTCTGCAATTATCGTAATATCATCAAGATACCAGTACTCGTAATCATTTTCTTCTTTTGCATTCCATGCAATAAAGATTGTGCAACCAGCATAATCTGATAAGTCGATTTCAAATAACTCCCAATCAGTACCTTTATCATAGAATGTATGTAGAATAGTGTATGCACTTGTATCCATTGAGTCAGCCTGTGTTGTTATTTTAAGATAATTTGCGTTATCGTTATATTTCGGTATATGGTAGAATTTAAGTGTTATAATGTCATATCCAGATAGGTCAATTCTTTTAGATACAAGCCAGTAATCTGTGCCACCACTCATATCATATTTGGTGCGGGCACACCATCCACCACCATGTGGATTAAAATCAGAGCGCTGCCAGGGGTCATCAACCTCTACTCCTTCATCCCAGCCAAACATACACCAGCCTTCAGGTGGAAAGGTGGAGCTCTCAAATCCTTCTGTCAGTATAGTTCCCGATTCAAGGATATTGACAGAAGTTTTTGATGTATCATTCCCTGTATTTTCATCCCCGGATAATACTGTCCAGCCTATAATAGAATCGCTACCAGCAGTCTGAGGCGTCCAGTCAATAAATACTGTATCAATTTGTTGAGAATTCAATGTAGATGTGTAATGAAGAGAATCCCTACCTGGGTCAATTTTTAAATCGTAGTGCACCCAGAAATCATTTTGGGAATTATTCCCGAAGTTCTTTATTATAAGTCCAATTGAATCGGATTTGCCCACCATGTAATTTTGTGACTTAACAAATCCTATGATACCAACATCATTATTAAATACTTCTACCTTAAATACCTTAACATCATCAATATAGATGTTATAATCGTAATCGCTTTTACCTGTTATCGCGATACGCACTTTCTTGTGTCCAATAAGAGCTGATGTCAATTCCTCGCTTCTTCCAGCTGTTTGTACCAGAACCTTTAGTTCCTGCCTGAAATCTATCTAAACATATCCAACTACCACTGGAATTTGTGTCAATCTCAATGATTAATGAATCTCTGTAAAATGAATTGCTATACCAGTGAAACCACCAGAAAGTCAGACTACAACTGGATACACTGCTTAAATCAAAACTATAAGTAATGAGTCTCATTTCATCGCCATCGTCACAGGAATAGGAGTTAAATTTTGCCATAGCTACACCACTATGAGGCGAACAGGATGGACTACTGCCTGATGTTTCCCTTGTCCATTCCGGGTCGGTCCATCCAGTGTTATTCACTATTTGGGTTGTCCAGCCAGTGGGCGGGAAAGTCGTTCTCTCAAATCCTTCATCCACAAATACGCCTTCATCTAAAATCTTTATCCAGCTCTTTGAAGTATCATCATGAACCCATGTATCGCCATCGAGTTCAGTCCAGCCAAAAACAGTGTCCTCACCTGCTGTTTGTGGAGTCCATTCTATAAATACTGTATCAACCGATTGAGGAGCCAGTGTCGATGTATATTGCATGGAATCTCGTCCCGGGTCGCTTTTGAAGTCATAATATACATAAAAATTAGTTTGAGAATGATTTCCGAAATTCTTTACAATAAGTCCAATAGAATCTGTGGAATTTTTTTGATAATAAGATGCGAAAACAAATCCAATTACTCCTATGTTTGTATCAGGGTAACTGATTTCTATTCTTAAGTTCGCCAGTTCATCGCGTAAATAGTTTGCTTCAGGTGGATTCGCAGGGTCAGGGTTGGTTCCGTCACTGCGATAATCAAGGCATCGAGCACTATAACCGCTCTCATAATACCATCTGCGGTCACTACCAGGGTAAGACCCCTGATTGTTATCAATCATAATAACAAGATTCTTTGAGCCATAATATGTAAATGGATTATCCAGAGTAATTTCAACCCATCCATTTGTTATATTAAAAGAGCCACTGTAAACCTGTGTTAACTCGGTTGAAGGTATCCAGTCGGTCTTACTCTCAAAATGACTTTTATTCGTATGCCCCATATAAATCACCTGATTGGTTTTCGTGTAAGTAAAATCATTATGCTTAAACCATATTCGAGTTATGATACCAGATGTAAGAGAATCCTTGGGATATATGTATTCGAGCAGGCTGTAATTGTAGAAATTATCGGAGACATGATAATTTGCCTCCTTACCGCCGTCTATTACCGTAATAGTATCCGCTGAACCAACCGAATATAACCCGCCTATAATAAAAAATAACAACAACACACGCATCATCCCCCTTTTTTATCACCATGGCATATTTATATCCTCCCAAAGCTATAATAAAGAGAGATTAAAAATTTCGCAAGTAAAACCCTGTGGAAATTTATTTTTACATCCTTTGAATAATATTTTTGGTTAAATAATCCTTTCTCTTTCCAGAAATTATACTCTGCTTTATTCCAGTATTTTGAATAAAACGCTTCTTTTTTCATTGATTCAAAAATCATAAGGTCAAATGAAGATGGTGAAAATATTTCTTCTCCTTTTAAAATCCTCGCAACTTTATTTGCCAATTTGTCTATCTCTCTTTTAACTTTTTCTTCGTCTTTCATTTTATTTCCCCAAAATATTGCAGATAATTCACCTATGCAACTCATCCCCCAACACACAACACTTGCTCTTAATATTTTCAAAACAGTGGATAAGCCATGAGCAGCTGTGGTTGACGCCACAATCGCGTATTTACCGCAAAAAGGAGGAAAATGGAAATTGCCACAATTTCTATCAATAAAAGTTTTCGTCTGAGCACTTACATTTTCAGCATAAACAGGAGATGCAAATATAAATAAATCCGAAGATTTGATTTTATTAATGACTTCTTTGAAATCGTCGTTAATAGGACAATTTTTACCCGCTATGCAGTTGCCGCAACCTTTACAATACTCAATTTTAAAGTCCTCAATCCTTTTAATCTCGTATTCTATTGGGATTTTTTCTTGTAATTTTTTAAGGAAAATTTCACACAATTTAAAGGTATTGCCTACTCTCGGACTTCCAATAAGTGCAAATGCTTTCATAAAATAAAAATTAGCCGACGAGGGGATTCGAACCCCTGGCCTGCGGTTTACGAAACCGCCGCTCTACCGCTGAGCTACGCCGGCATGCCGAGGGGTGGAATCGAACCACCGACGCTGGGATTTTCAGTCCCACGCTCTACCACTGAGCTACCTCGGCTCTCCTATATTTTATCCCAAATCCCAAATTGTCAAGCTGAAAAATTATTGAATTCATAAAAATCCACTTTTTTCATTTTACCCTTGACATTCTTACATTACATAATTTAAGAAATATTTCAAGGTTGGAGCCGCAATTGAGTTTCGATGAGTTAAAAAGGGATTTAAAAGTTTGTAAAGAATGTGGTGTGAAAGAAGAGGTGATTTATCGTCTCGGAGGGATACCCGGAAAGGGATAGGAAATAATGTAGTGAAGCGGATTGTCGATCCCCTGGGGTTCCGGGGCTATCGGGGGTCGACACAGAATTTTTTCAAAAAATGAGCTTGACAATCTACGAAAATCATTATAAAATAATGAAAAAGAGCTCTTTGAAAAACGGGTTTCGAGCCTACCTATAAGGGATTGAAAGCGTTATCCTATGCCCATCGTAATACAATTCTTCGCTGTTTCGTTTCGAGCCTACCTATAAGGGATTGAAAGTTAATACAGGTTCGGCAAAGAATTCCTCTATCCACTCTGTTTCGAGCCTACCTATAAGGGATTGAAAGCTTCGATTATATCATGTATTCCACCTGTAAAACCACGTTTCGAGCCTACCTATAAGGGATTGAAAGTTGGCAACACTACTCGTGAAGAAGCAGACGCATGGAATGTTTCGAGCCTACCTATAAGGGATTGAAAGAACGATTACAAACCAAACTACCTAAACCTCTTAATAGGTTTCGAGCCTACCTATAAGGGATTGAAAGAATTCTTTCTCACTCCATTCAATCTCCTCAATTTTCGTTTCGAGCCTACCTATAAGGGATTGAAAGACATTGAGTCCCCTGCCCGAAGATGATGGCAAATCTAGTTTCGAGCCTACCTATAAGGGATTGAAAGTTTTTAGCAAGTTCAATTTCTTCTTTTGAAAATTTTGTTTCGAGCCTACCTATAAGGGATTGAAAGAACGACATTAGCACGCAAATACTGACGATATTTTTCCCGTTTCGAGCCTACCTATAAGGGATTGAAAGAAATTTCATCAACTTCAACAAGAAGAAGAGGCTTCGACAGTTTCGAGCCTACCTATAAGGGATTGAAAGTATTTTATTGCATTTTGTGCATTTAATATAAAACTCGTTTCGAGCCTACCTATAAGGGATTGAAAGGCCTATTGGACCACCAGGCAAATCTCTTAAAATTGATGTTTCGAGCCTACCTATAAGGGATTGAAACATATGTCAACAATCGATACATCAATCCTCCTCATTAACGTTTCGAGCCTACCTATAAGGGATTGAAACATTGTTCTTTTAAAAACAACTTCAACATACCACCTCCAGTTTCGAGCCTACCTATAAGGGATTGAAACCATTTGCGGACACGAAAATGATCGAATCGAGGATCGTTTCGAGCCTACCTATAAGGGATTGAAACTCCTTTTTGAAAATCAACGGCGCCGCTTTCCTATCCGTTTCGAGCCTACCTATAAGGGATTGAAACATGGGGAAATAAGGAAGTGTGGCTATATACCTATCCCGTTTCGAGCCTACCTATAAGGGATTGAAACACAGGATTAATATTTAAATTATACTTTTTAATATAAAAGTTTCGAGCCTACCTATAAGGGATTGAAACATCGAAAATTTTGACCTGGTAAATGTCGAAAAAGCGAGTTTCGAGCCTACCTATAAGGGATTGAAACTCAAAATCTGCGTTCATGCCTTTGCAGACTAACGGAGTTTCGAGCCTACCTATAAGGGATTGAAACTATAACACCTGCGGTGCCTGTTGCCGTTGCACCTGCTAAGTTTCGAGCCTACCTATAAGGGATTGAAACTAATGCATTATTCTGTATTCCGCCTGTATAGTAATTCGTTTCGAGCCTACCTATAAGGGATTGAAACACCTGTAAGGGAATTGTCTTTCAAACTCGTCACAAGCATAGTTTCGAGCCTACCTATAAGGGATTGAAACGATGAATATTATGTCAGAGATACATTCACGCCACAAGAGTTTCGAGCCTACCTATAAGGGATTGAAACCACAGCCCGATTACGAGGCTGGCTTTGCTCCATTTAGGTTTCGAGCCTACCTATAAGGGATTGAAACACACCTTCTCTGATGTCACCTTCAACGGGGCTTTTCAGCGTTTCGAGCCTACCTATAAGGGATTGAAACGTAAGGCACGAGGTCATCCATGATACGCTTCACGGCCGGTTTCGAGCCTACCTATAAGGGATTGAAACTTATATACTTCTTAATGTTCCTACCATTAAATTTAAGGTTTCGAGCCTACCTATAAGGGATTGAAACGAGACTTTGCTCCTATTATTCTTCCCTGAGTATCTCGTTTCGAGCCTACCTATAAGGGATTGAAACGACAAAATCATCAAAAAGGCAGAAATCGATGTCAAAGTTTCGAGCCTACCTATAAGGGATTGAAACTAAGAAGTGTGGAGCGTGGCGAGGACAACTTGGTCTTGGTTTCGAGCCTACCTATAAGGGATTGAAACAAATCTTCTTCAAGCGTTTCCTCTCCCAGATGGGTAGTTTCGAGCCTACCTATAAGGGATTGAAACATCTAAATCGACTGCGAATTGGCGAGGCGAGTAAAAGTTTCGAGCCTACCTATAAGGGATTGAAACTTGATAAAAGCCAATAAACCAATAATCCGATAAGAAAGTTTCGAGCCTACCTATAAGGGATTGAAACTTTGTCGAGCTATGACAACATCATATCCAATCGAATATGTTTCGAGCCTACCTATAAGGGATTGAAACAAATTTTTTAAGTTCATAGTCGCCTCCTTTTATTTACCTGTTTCGAGCCTACCTATAAGGGATTGAAACTTTAAAGCATACCACCACACTTCCAAGCAATCTCTCGGATAGTTTCGAGCCTGCTATAAGGGATTGAAACTTGTTTAGGTTTTGAGTCCATTTATAAGGGATTGGGACTTTAAGTTTTGTCATCGAATCCTGTTCTTTTGAAATTTTTGAAAATTTTTTGTCACATTTTTGCACTCTCACTCGTATATAATAATGAGATGAAAAATTTTTTGAAAAAATTCTTGACATGCTGGAAAAGGAGGTATAATTTATAATGAGGAGAACCGAGCTATATCTCGGTGCTCTTTTGTATCCCGTAAATGAAATCTCCAATTTGAACCTCAATCTGCCTTTCAATGCTCCTCCCGTTAAAATAGCATATAACCTTATTTTCAAAAATAAACAAAAAACACAAATCGAAAATTGCCTCTCCATCTTCTCAAAAATATTTAAACAGGATACCAAAAAATTTCATAATAAAGAACCACTCCTCGCAACTAAATTAAATATACCTTGTAATAATCCAGCAAAAATAAATTGCATCGATGAATTCAAAAAGGAATTGCAAAAAGAATGGAATAATTTACAAAACGCTATCAAAAATACAGACCTTTATTATAACAAACCTTTCATAAAATTGTTGCACCTTATAGAAAAATATTTCTTCTTTTATCCGCTTCAATATTCTTCCCTTGAATCTGTTTCCATTTTTGAAGCATCTAAGCTTTTGTCATCGCTTGCGCTCGCGATATTCGACCAGTATGGTGCAGACGAATCTGTTTTGAACGAAATTGAAAGTAATCCCGAAAAAGATGTATGTTTAATAATCGCAGGTGATATCTCCGGGGTGCAAAATTTTATCTTTGATATTCCATCAAAAGGAGCTGCAAAATCGTTAAGAGGACGCTCACTTTATCTCGATTTATTATGCGAGTTTATTGCAAAATTCATCCTGAAGAACTTAAATTTACCTATCAGCAATCTATTGTATTGCGGTGGCGCAAATTTCCAGATGATAGCCAGATTAAAGGACGAAGATAGGCTAAAAGATTTAAAAAAGCAAATTCACGAAATATTATGGGAGGTGCATCGGGGCGAAATTTATATCGCAATAGCATGGGAAAAATTAAATGCAATGGATATATCACAGCCAGATAAATTAAATGAAAAATACAAAATACTTTTCTCAAAAGTAAATCGCGATAAGAACAGGAAGTTTAAAGACATTTTGCCAGAAATATTTAATTCTGTTGAAATTAAGGGAAAGCCATGTAAAATATGTAATTTCAGGGAAGCGAAAGAAGAAAATGGCATTTGCGAATACTGCGAAAGTTTCCAACAACTTACGAATGAATTAAAAACTGCGAAATATTTTTACGAAAAAGAGTGCAATAATGTTGAAGCACAGAATTACAAAATGATATTCGAAAAATTGGGATTTGATATCGGATTTGCAGAAAGCAAAGGTCCAGATGGGATTTATTATGAGATAAACGATACAAAGATGGATGTCGATGGTTTTAAATTCATACCTTTGAATTTGCCGATGACAAATAACAATATTAAAGACTTTGATGAAATAGCACAGGGAAGCGAAGGCATAAAGGCACTTGGAATATTGAAATGCGATGTGGATAATCTTGGCAAAATATTCTCTAAAGGAATAAAAGATGCAACTTTCCTCGAAAGAATGAGATTGAGCAATATGATGCACTTATTCTTTTCATTATATTTCCCGAAATTAATCAGAGAAAATAAGGGATACAGCGAAAATATTTATCTTGTATTCTCCGGTGGAGACGATACCCTTCTTTTCGGTGCATGGGATAAAGTTTATAATTTACTGTGTGAGATGAGACATACATTTAAAGAATTTGTTGCAAAAAACAAATATGTAACAATGAGTGGCAGTTATACTATTATAGATGAGAAATTTCCTGTGATAAGAGCAGTAAGGATAGCTGAAGAACGCCTCGAGAAAGCAAAGGGGAAGAAGAAAATCGAAAAAGTTAATGGTGTAAGCATAGAGATGAAGAACAACATAAATGTTATGGGTGAAATATTTAACAGCGATGAATTTATGTATCTTAACGAGATAAAAGATGAGCTTGAGAAACTCTCCGATATTGAAAGCAAAGAGGATGCATTGCGTATTTGTCGCAAAATTATAAAGGCAACAAAGGGCTTCGGAGCATTGCTTGAGGACTCGCTTCACAACAAGATAAATGTGAAAAAGGTATGGAGATTCGCATATTATTTGCGACACGAAGCAAAAAAGAAAAATATAAAAGATTCGATAGAAAAACTAGTAAAGATAAATCAGGATATAATCATCAGAAATATGATAGAAGATATGAAAGTAGAGAATAAACATTTGCTTGCTGTTGCAGCAAGATTGGTAGATTTTAAATTAAGAAGGAGGGAGCCATGAATGAGAGAAAAGCAAGTAAGGACAAAAATCCCTATAAACAAATTCTCGCTGATATTCTCTCATTAGAAGGAAATGAATTTGTAGACAGGATAAGGAAGTGCGCAGAAAAGCTGAAAAAAGTTTCAATGCATCAATTAAGAAGCATTTATAGCAAAATAATGACGATTAATAAACCCGAGGAACTCGCTTTAATGAGATATAGATTGGCATACGCAGGAGCCAGACAGAAAGAACTTGGAGATTTCTGCGAAGCGCTTGAAGAAGTAATACAAAGTATCAAAACAGAATCAAATGTGGAAAAATTCAAACAGCTATTTGAGGGCATAATAGCCTATCACAAATATTTTAACTCAAGGGGGTGATATGCGTTTATTGGGCAAGATAATAATAGAGTATGTTTTAGAGGCGAAAACGGGTTTGTCAATAGGGGCTGGAAAAGAGACACTGGAAATAGGAGGACTCGATAATCCTGTTATAAAAGATCCAAGAGGAGTGCCCTTTATCCCTGGTAGCTCAATAAAAGGTAAAATGAGATGCCTGCTCGAAAGAAAAGAAAAAGATTTAAAGCCTCTTAAACCTTACAGGGAAAAGGAAGAAGAAAAGAAAAAATTAGAGAAAGAAATAAAAATGCTTAAACAACAAGAAAAAAATGACCCAAGAAAATCAGAAGAGAGAAAAAGCAAAGAAAGAGAAAAAGAGAAAATTGAAAAAGAATTAGAAAATATAAAAAAAGAATTGAAAGAAAAGTATAACTGGCATGAGCAGGGAGGTGTATTTATACATATTTGCCCGAGGGATGATTGTGAAATATGCGTAACTTTTGGTAGACCTGCTGAGCATTCTTCTTCTGAGCCAACACGCCTATATGCTAGGGATGCTTTGCTCGATGAAGAGAAGTTCAAAAAGGACTTCCCCGAGCTAGCGGAAGACAACCTTTATACCGAGGCGAAATTCGAAAACACAATTGATAGATTGACATCTGCTGCAAATCCAAGGCACTTCGAGAGAGTACCTGCAGGTGCAGAATTTAAAGGAGATTTCGTTTTTAATGTCTATGACACCGATAGAGACAAAAATTTCTTCACCGCATTTATAACAGCAATGGGATTGCTGGAAGACGATTATCTGGGAGGCTCGGGCTCAAGAGGATATGGAAAGGTTAAATTCAAAGAAATAAAAGTAAAAATCAAAACACAAAAACATTATAGAACAAAAGAAAAACCAGTCGAAATCGACACATTAAAGAGTGTTGAAGAGTTAAAAGAAAAGATAGATGAAATATGGGAGAGATTCAAAAATGAAGTTTAAAGCGATAAAATTAAAGAGTAAAACAGGTATCAAACTAAAAATAGGTATGCCGAAATACGAAATCGATTATATCCCTTCGGATACACTTTATTCTGCACTCATAAATTCTGTTGCAAAATTGGACAAAAATAAAGCAGAGGAAATAATAGAAAAAACGCTAAAAGGCAAGTTCTTGCTCTCTTCGGCTTTCCTCGGAATTCAAATCAACGATAAGGAAATTTATTTCTTACCAAGACCTTTTATAAAACCAGAAAAAACAGATGATGAAGAAGAGATGAAAAAAAGATTAAGAAGAGTAAAATATGTATCTCTGAAACTTTTTGAAGAAATATTGAACAATGTCAAATTACTTGATGATACACTTCTTACTTCCGCACCTTTTGGCAGGGTAACCTTTGGTAAGTTTGGTGTTATGGAAGATGAGCTACCCGAATACGGGATTGAGATTTTTGTATTCCACGATGAAGTAAGTGTCGGAATTGACAGGCTACAGAGGGGTTCTGTTCCTTTTTATCAGACATTTCTTTATGGTATAAATTACAAAGATGTTAGACCTTTCTTTTATTTCCTTTATCTGGGTGACGAAACTTACTATTTTGAGCTTATGGCTGAAGAGGGAATAGGTGCTGAGCGCTCATCAGGAGCAGGAAGGTTTGAAATTGAAGAAGGAGAAATTGAGTTAAATATAAAAGATGGGGAATATTGTGTAAATCTATCACTCGTATATCCATCTGACGCTGACCTTAAGAATTGCGATTTCATATCATATCAGATAATACCAAGAGGAGGATGGATAACATCAATAGGAGGCACTGGATATTTGAAACCAAGAATAATGATGATAAAGGAAGGAAGCGTTATTAAAAACATCCCCCATGGCGAATTGTATAAAATAGATACAGGGAAACTGGAGCATCCTGTCTATCATTATGGTATAAATTTTGGAATAAAATTCGGTGTAAAATGAAACTGGTTATCGAAACATTAAGCCCTGTACATATAGGAAGTGAACAGAAATATCACTCCATAGATTACATTTGTGAAAGCGGAAAGGTGAGAATAATATCCGAGAGTAAACTCATGGAAAAACTTTCGGAAAAGGGAATTATCGAGGAATATATATCAGAAGTAAAAACAGGGGAGATAAAATCTGGGAAAGATATCAAAAGATTTGCCCGGAAGCATGGGGTAAGATTTGATGATGTTATAGAAAGGGAGATACCTGCAGATGATGAAATAAGTGGTGAAATTTCATCGTATATAAAGACCGACGGAAAATATTATATGCCCGGAACTTCCATAAAAGGAATGATAAGAACATGCGTTGCATATCATTATTTGAAAAACAATATCTCATTGTTAAAAAAGGAAATCAGGAATATATGGAAGAAAAGAGCAAAATATGAATTTTCTGAGCTCAATAGAAGAATTTTTGGCGACCCTCATAGAGACCCATTTAAAAATTTGCTTATAAAAGATAGTGAATTTATCGAAGAAAAAAATATTAAAATTTTCAATGTAAGAAGATTATACATTGCAAAGAGGGTGAAAGGAGTACCACAGCCATGCGAAGCAATAGTTGAAAATACAAAAATCAATTCCGAAATAAATCTTTTAAATATACCGATATTAAACAAAAATTTAAAAGATGTGTTCACAGACTTGAAGAACATTTTTAAAATAGTAAACGAATTCTTCGAAGAATTCATAAAAATGGAAATAAATGAGATAAAGAAAGCAAAAGAAGATAATCCTATAAGAAGTTTGATAGATTTTTATGAAGACCTCTTATATAAGATGAAAAGTTTAAAGCAAAACGAATGCATAGGTAGAATAGGATTTGGTAAAACATTCTGGTGTCAAACGGTTATTATGTTGATAAAAGATGATAAGGATATTTTAAGGCAGTGGGAAAATTATCAAAATACAAAATACTGGACTAAAAGGAGATTGAAAAAATATCTGCCCGATACCCGTGCAGTCATCATGAAAGGAGAAAATGTAATACCACCGGGATGGGTAAAGATGTCTTATTCATAAATATAGGTAATAATGATATCTTAATAGATATCCCTTCTTTGCCTCAGGTACCAAGGGAAAAAGGCGAATATTTATTACTTAACTATGAGAAGTTCAAAACTAAAATAAAATTACCAATTATAGAACCTGTACTTAAAGAAATTTTCAAGCGTACGGAGATTCTTGATATCGTAATGTTTGCAACGGATCAGGAAGATGAAAAGTTTAAAAAGAAAGATACGATATTTTATGCACAGATAATCAAAAAATTTTTGGATGAAAAAAAGAGAAAAGAAAAAGGGTTTAGAAAATTGGGGACAATTCATATTTCTGATTGTATCACACTTCAACCCAACATTTATGATTTGATGCTAGATTATTATGACGGCAGGATGAAAAAATTTATGGAGAAAGGATTGCATAAATCTTATGATAGAATTTTTGTATCGATTACAGGTGGCACACCTGCATGTAATTTTGCTCTCGCTTTTCAGGCAGTAAAATACTTCGGAGAAAAGGTCGAAATTTATTACTCAAAAGAAATAGATACAAAAGGTGAATCAATACCCATAAATTTAAGGTTGGGGAAAGAGATTTCTCAGACATTCGCAAAAATGAATACAAAAGCACTAATCGAACATTATGATTTTTATGGAGCAATGCATATTGATAAAAGTAATGTTTATAATTACCTTTACTATAGAGAATTATTCCTGTTTGAAAAAGCAAAGGAATATCTGGAAATGGCAATAAAGGACGAAAAAGGACATCTTCAGGATATCCTCATAAGACACAAGGTAGAAATAGATGAATTGTTGAAAAAAGACATAACAGGTTTTAAAAAGAAACTGACTGAATTATATTACAATATGCAACTAAAAGAGAAGAAAGGAGAATATATCGACATGTTAACACGACTTTACACATTCATACAGATGATATACAGGCTGATAATGTATAAATACTGGGGATTGCCATTGGAGGACGATAAATTTATCGAAGAATGCAAGGAAAAATGTAAAGAGATAATAGAAAAGGAAAAATTAAGGCTGGAAACGATTTCCCTTTATCTACTGAAATGTATTTTTAAGAACTTAAATACCGAAGGCAAAGTAAATCCGGAAGTCGAATCTATTCTTGATAATCTACATAAACTGGTGTCATTAAGGCATAAATCAATAGGTGCACATGGATATGAGGGAATAGATAAGGAGGATATTGAAAAGCATTACGGAAAGGGCATAAAAGAGTTGTTTAAAGATATAAAAATACTTCTTTCGCATGTTGATGTTTCAACGGGTGAAAATCCCTTTTATGAAATAAGGAGGTGCTATGAAGAAATCTCCTAAACCCCCTGTCAAGGTTGTAACCGGTAAAATTTTGAGCCGAATTTTCATAATTACCGAACTGATAGATGCCATGAAAGATTGCGCTGTTAAATTCATGGAGTGGAAGATTGAACAGGAAAGGACAAATCAGCTGAAAATGCGACTTGAGGCAGAGAGAGAAAAAATGAGAACAGAGCTCACGGCTTTGCGAGAACAAATAGAGTTCAATCTGAAATATCTGAAAATGCAGAGAGAAGATGCAAAGGAAACAAGAGAAGCAATTTTAAAGACAATACAGTCAATAGACGAAATACTACATAAATACACATCTGTGCATCTCGAAATGATTAAAAACGGTTATGAATTAGATAAGATAAAAGAGGTGGGCGAAAAAATAACAGAGATATTGGGTCATAGACTTGAAATTTCAAGGCAATTAACATATACTCCTTTTGCTTTAAAAACAGGCTGATGATACCGATACTAACGACAATAGGAGCAATGGGACTGGCAATAATAGAGGCATGCAGAGCTGCTGCAGAATATTTCGCTTATAGAAAAGAAAAAGAACTAACCGAAAGAGAAAGATTAAAAATAAGACACATCTATGAAAAAGCCGAAATAGAAAAAGAAATATGGAAAGAAAAAGTAGATGCAGTGGTAAAGATGGCTAAAGCATATCTCGAGGAAAAAAGAGAAAGAAGAAAAGAACTCATCAATCAGATAAAGGAACTGGAAAAATTCATAAGCAAATATGAAAAAGTAAAAGAGGAACTAAGAGAAATGAACGCATTAACCGATGATAAATTGAAAGAAATAAATGATAAAATAGCCGAATTTTACATTAACATCAACGAAGTAATTAAATTAATTCCGGAAAAATAATGTGGATATGGATTGCAATAGGCGTAGGTGCATTTATAGCAAAAAAGATACTCGAAAGAAAAAAGGAAGAAGAAAAAAGAAGAAGAACATATTACAGGATTAAACAAAGAGAAGCATATTATTATAGAAGAAAAGCAAAAAGAGCAGAATTAATAAGGGGATACAACGAGCTCATAAGAGAATTGAAAGAAGAAAGAAAAAAGATGATAGAAGACCTCATAGAAATAAGGCAAGCTTTCAGGAAGGAACTGGAATTTTATAAGAGAGAGGGCTATACACTTGATCGAGAAAGAAAAATGGAGTTTAAAAGAAGCATGGAGGAGACAAAGGAAGCCATCAATTTGCTCAGAGCAGATATATACAGATACTCGGTATTAATAAATGAGTTTGAGATGAAAAAACGCTCAATAACATCAATTGAAGAATTACCCCGGATAAAGGAAGAAATTGAAAAGATTCCGCGAATCCGCGAGGGAATTATTGTCTATGGAAGGATAATAAAAACAGGACATTTGTGCGAAGTCGAATTGCCAACAGGAATAATAGGAGAAACATACGAAGAATTAGAATCAACACCATATGATCATATCCCTGTTTTCATAGATTATATTGATTACAGGAATAAGAGGGCAAAGGTATCTGTAAACAAAGCAAAGATAATTCAGACATGGCAGGATAACCGCGATGCCATTTTTACCGGTATAGTTAAAGAGGTAAAGGAAGCAGGCTCAATTGTGCAGATAATGGGAGTCGATTGCTTTTTGCCGAGAAGCAAAGAGAAAGTATGTGACAGACCGGAAAATGGCGACACATTAACGGTGCAAATACTGGAGAAAAGAGGAACATCGCTGTACCTTAAAATGCCAAAATATTGTGTGGAAAAATATTTCGAAGATGAAACATTCCCACTGCCAAAATCAATAAACAAAGCAATCGTATGTAAAAAAGATAAAAAAACAATCCTGTTACTCAATGGAGGATATGTATGCAAGGTGATAGAAAAAAACTGGGAAGCAGATAAGTTTGAAAATAAAGAAAAAATAGATGTGTTCGTGGAAAGAATCAATGAAAATAACAATACCGCAATAGTATCGATTGAAAAGGCACAAATGATAAAAGAACTAAAAGAAGGGAAAAGTAAAATTTATAAGGCAAAAGTAAAATTTTCAGAATACAGAGAAACAATAATCGATATAAATGGGAAAGAAGCTAATTTATATTCGCGTCTAAAATATAAAAAGGGGGAAGAAATGGATGTAGTGATTACAAAAATCAATGAAGCAGGAGAAATATATGCAAAGCCAGCAAAAGAAGAAGCATGCCTGCTTTACACACTCGGAAACTCGGATATAGTCCTTTTCTCAGATACAGAGGTGAGAGAATTGAGTAGAAAATTCATAAATTTCAGAGAAGCAACAGAAATACTCCAGCGGGAAATAGAAAGAGAAACAAAAATCGAAAACAATATGATAATCACAGATGGAATAGAAGTGGAACTCGTAAAACGGGATACCAGAGAAAGAGAAAGATTTCTCGTAAAAAGAATAAAATTCCCGCTGATAACCCCACTTATAAAACTGCTGAATGATAAGTTCACTCTTAAAAAGATATTTCTCCTTGCAACGGATCAAAAAGATAGAGAGAAAAACAGACAGGATACGATATTTCTTGCAAATATCACTAAGAACTTTATAGAGAAGAATTTTAACATAGAAACGGAAATAATAAAAATAAGGGAAAATCCAGCGGATTACGATAAAATGTCAGAATGGATGAAGAAATTCAGCAAAGAACATGCAAAAGAATTAAAAAAATACCCGTGCAAATGCATTCAGGTAGCAGCAGGAGCACCAGCAACTTACTTCACCCTTGCAATGGAATTCCTGGACGAAAATACAAGATTTTATTATATATCAAGAGAAAAACCAAAAGAAGGTGAAGATGGGGAACCAAGGGAGATAAATTATTTCAGAGAAATATTGCAAAATAGAGCAAAAGAAAGAATAGAAAGATTACTTGATAAATGCCTGTTCGCACCAGCAAAAGAAGAGATAGACAATTCACCATTCAGACATCAGAAATGGGCAAAAGAAATACTCATGATATTACAGATATTATGGGACTTCAACATAAGGGCAGCATTGGAAAGATTCGAAAGGTTGAAAGAAAAAGAGCCTGAAATCGCACAGAAATTCGAAAACCTTGAAGAAACATTAACAGCATCTAATGAAAATAAAAAAGTATTGATAAAATTGATGAAAGACATTGCAGAGATTTACATAGATAGAGATGAAAACACAGAAGCAGTTATGGAGCTGTTCGCTATAAACGAAAATATAATAAAATGCTTTCTGGAAGAAATAGGAATAAAGCTTACCAAAGAAGAAAAAAGATTTCCTAAAAAAATAGAAAAATTAGAAAAATGGTGCGCGGAGCATCCTGACGATGAAAGAACGGAAAAAATCAAGGAATTTTTAAAAATAGAAAAAGATGTATTAGAACCTCTCCGAGACATAAGAAACTTAGGAAGGCTGACACACGGGACATGGCATATAACTTCAAAAGACATCGCACTGATAAAGAGTGCACACAAAGAAATAGATGAATATATAAAGAAATATTTCGGAATACAGATGCCCAATATATTCAAAGAAAGTGTAAAAATACTTCGAGAAGAACTTTTCCATTCATAATAAATTAATCAAAAATTAAAGATGTTAGTACATGCGAAAGCATCCCTATTCCCAGTACCGTCACACAACTGTAAGTAGTTGCAAGATAATCTCCACTTCCTAAATAAATTTCCGCATCCGTCAATCCAGCAAATAAAAGGTTTCCCGCTCCCCATATAAGCCCTGTGGATGCACCGGACAACAACTTAATAAACCATTTATTTCCATACTTCTCTTTTACTTTATGTTCCAAGAAGGAAGTTACTAAAGTATTCATAGTCCATAAAGAGGCAGTAAAAAGCCTTGTACTCAGTGGAACTTCATCTATGTAAGGAGCGTAAAAGAAAAAACACAATGTTAATTCAGTACAAATACCTATATTTAATGCCATATCCGTAAGAGTATTGTGCCTCGAAATTTCTATTTTGGAAAAATCACAATTTGCCTGAACATAAGGAGAAATAAAGAAAGTTTTTATTTTATTTGATAAAGGAGAAGGTTCCAATGAAGTAGAATAGTCATAACCCCTTAGACTTGGAAATTTTAATAAAAATAATCCTGCCTCAAGCTTCAATAATCCATATTTATTTCCCTTGAATTGATAACAAAGAGAAGGTTTTATAAAAAAGAGAGGCTCACTTTGGCAATCAAGGAAGCTTAAACTCGAATCGGAATCAAAATAACGAATCAACCCCCACATATACCAGTCATCGTTTATAACCCATAGTGGTATCGTGAGCCGAAAATTTATGCGTTTAAAAGAAAATCCTATATTCATTACACCAAAATGGTCAATGTTTTCATAGATTACACGGGCACGCTCATACTCTCCCACAGTTGTTTGCACCTTTTTCCCAAATTCTATATATTTAGTTGTCTGGACATAAGAAAAATAATGAAAACTTACTCCCACAGATACATTCTTTACTTTGAAACCCACGGTATTAAGATATACTTCACCCAACGGTCTGTGGTTATAAAAATTATAGCCCATAGTTATCTTCAGAGGGTTATAAAATAAACTAATTCCAACTAAAAAACTTATCATCAACATTATATTATTATAACACAATTATTTGATTTGTCAAGATTTTTTCATCTATAAATGCAAAGAGGGATTGGATGTTAAATTTATGTCGGAGATTATTCCCCGTTCAATATAATAAGAAGCACAAAGCGCTACCATTGCACCGTTATCCGTACAGAATTTACCTGAAGGATAAAAAACTTCTATATCCATTTCTCTTAACTTCTCCCTGAGTCTCGAATTGCGCGCCACCCCCCCGCATACACCAACACGCTTAACCCCTGTAAGCTCCACCGCTTCCATTATCCTCATTATCAAAGAGTCAACAACTGCTTCCTGAAAACTCGCTGCTATATCTTCAACAGGATAAACGGGTATCTCTCGCCATTTGCCTATCCTTTTAATATAATAGAGAGCAGATGTCTTTATACCACTAAAACTAAAATCTAAGCCTTTTACATTCATCCTCGGAAAATCTATCCTTTTTGGATTTCCCTTTTTTGATATTCTATCTATTGCAGGACCTCCGGGATATTCGAGTCCGAGTAATCTTCCAACCTTATCCAAAGCCTCTCCCGCTGCATCATCAACCGTTGTACCAAGGAGTTTATAGTTGAAATGCTCATAAAATATCAATAAGTCAGTGTGTCCTCCCGAAACGATTAAGCAAATAAAAGGAAAATTTATCTTGTTCTCCAGAAAAAGTGAATAAATATGGGCTTCCAGATGGTTTACACCGCAAAGGGGTTTCTTCAATGCATACGAAAAAGCTTTTGCGAATTCCACTCCACAGAGCAAAGACCCTATAAGACCAGGTCCATAAGTAACCCCTATTCCATCAATTTCACTCAAATCAATTTTGGCTTCTTCAAGTGCTTTTTGTAAAACAGGCAAAATATTTTTCACATGAGCACGAGCAGCAAGCTCAGGAACAACCCCACCATATTCTGCATGGATTAACTGAGTATGCGTAACATTTGATAAAACTTCTATTTCTTCATCTTCTCTCCTTATTATCCCACACGATGTATCATCACATGATGTCTCTATACCGAGGATTATCATCTTACGATAATGTAAGAATACCTTGTACCTGACTCTTCTGTATCAAAAATATACATATACTTTGTCTGATCGGATGTTGCCTGCAATGTAGCGACTATCAAATTTATCTTATCTTTAAACTGTGTCCGTCTGAGTCTATAAAGGTCATATGCGAAAAATAAACGGGGATAAGGCTTAAAGTTCTCCCTCTTTGGCTCTATAAAGAAACTTTTTGGCTGGTTTAATAACACAAATTCATTATACACACCAACAATGGGTGCTCTATCACCATCCTGCATATTATTCAACAAAACATATCTCCTGTATGCCTGACGCAAAAGATTATAAAATTTAGATGCATCAAATTCCCTTTCCTTTAATTCCTTCATATATTTCAAAATATAATCAGCAACATTATCGGGATTTAACTGCAATTTCGATACTTCTTCGGGTCCTATTAGCAATCTCACAGCCCCTCTCTCAAAATCTATTTTCAATGTAAAAATCCCACAGTACAAATTGGGATATTGGCCTTTTAAATTTAATCCTCCCTTTTGCAATTTTTCCTTTAACTGTGTAAACAGCTTCAATTTTAATTCATTCTTTAAACTTCGCAATTTTTCTCCTTCTTTTTCGATAAATTCCTGTAATTTTTTCTTAATCTCGCTTTCTCTCATCTTTTTCACCAATTTCTCCATTTCTGATAGCGACTTTTCGATTGCGTATACATTTTTCACCTTATCTTCCATCAGTTTTGTCATCTTCTGCAACAATCCGAATATTTTCCTTTGCGTGTCTAAATCTTCCTTCAAAATTGTTAATAATTCTTTCATTTTAGAACATCCTCATTCCCTGGAAATGCAACTCCCACCTATCACGCCATCTCTTCTCAGGTCTGTTAAAGCCGTATCCATAATCAATCCCAATAACACCTATCATCGGCAACTCCATCCTTATGCCGATTCCTGCTCCTATTTTCATTTTAGTCAGAGATAAATCAAAAAGATTTTCAGAAGTGTTTCCAGCATCAAAGAATATTAAAGGATAAAATGTTTGCATTTTCTGTGTTTTCGGTGCATATTTTATCTCTATTGTGGCACAAACAGCATATCTTCCACCCATTATAATGGTACCTGTAGGAATTCCTATAGAATAATCTCTGTATCCTCTCACTCCCCATACACCTGCTCCTCCGAGCAGAAAGCGCTCGTAAATCGGCACATCACCAAAAGCTGCACCAAAACGATAACGCAACATAATGTAAAAATCACGATATAACCTATTGTAACAACAATTCTCAAATTCAATTTTCCTGTAATAGACATCACCAAAGATACCAGCAAAATCAAAAGAGAATAAATTCAATGTGCCGACACGGGGATTAAAAGGATTATCCCTTGAATCCCTTTTTATAACAAAGCGCATCAAATTTTGTAACCTATTCTGTAATTGCTCACGCATATAAGGTGAAATATTCGTTGTATCATAAAGATTCACTTTTACCATTTCAATATTGTGATAGTAAAATATCTTTGTATAAGGATTCCATGGCAAAGGTCTGCTTAGAGATAAACCTATTCCTCTTCTTCTTTTCGTAAAATCTATATACCTTCTTGTGGTTATAAAGAAGTCGAGTCCAACGGTTAAAGGTGTATCGAAAATCCATGGCTTTGTATATCCGAGTGTAAGGTCATTTATTTTCTCGCCCTTGGTAGCGGTAAAGCGTATTTCCTCGCCCCTACCTCTGAAATTGGGCATTGTAACGGTAGCATAACCAGCGATACCCTGTTCCTTGGAATATGAAGCACCTACGGAAAAATTACCCATAAATTTTTTCTCATATACTTTAAAAATAAGGTCAACTTCATCTTCATTCTCGGTCTCCCTCATTTGAACCTCCACATTGTCAAAATAATTTAAACTGAATATTTTCCTTTGACTCATTATTATTTTGTCACGGCTCAAAACATCACCAGGAAATATCACAAGTTCCCTTCTTATCACTTTATCGAATGTCTTTGTATTATTTACTATCAAAATTTTCCTTACTCTCATTTTATTTCCCTCGTTTATTTTAAATTTTATGTTTACAATTGTATCTTTTATTTCCTCTTCTGGACGGATATTTGCGCGCATATACCCGAGGTCGGCATACAAAACAGCGATATTTTGAATTGACTTCTGAATCTTAAAGGGATTGTATGGTTTACTTTTTTTAATTTTTATTTGCTTTGACAAAACCTTTTCAGGAATAGCCTTTGCTCCTTCTATGCTAAAATCACCAAAATAATACCTTTTCCCCTCAAAAATTTCCAGGGATAAATCTACCCTATTTTTATTAGTGTCAAGTTTTACACTCTTTACTTCTGCTTCCATAAATCCATGTTTCTTGAAATACTCATCCAATCTTAATAATGCATTATCAAGTTCGAATTCCGAAAATTTCTTTTTCTCCTTGAAAAGCAGCCACTTCCTTTTTGTAAGCTTTAATGCTTTCTTTAAATCCTTCTCTTTCAATCTCTTTTCGCCATATATTGTAATTTTACCGAAACGATAAATTTTCTTCTTCGACATCCTTATAACAAGATAAACCCTGCCATTTTCCTCAAACTTATCTATATCCACTTTATACTTTTTGTATTTCTCTTCTAACTTTTTCTTTATATCAAAAATATCTTTATCCGAAAGAAATTGTCCAAGGTCAATTTCCAGTTTTTCAAGAATTTTATTCGTCTTTTTCCTAGATAATCTTTTATCCCTTTTATAAATGATAACGCTATCCAGAATGGGATTTTCCATAACTTTTATCAACAGAGAAACCCCGTATTCTGTTTGAGTTGCAGTTACTTTTACATCTTTAAACAATCCTGTTTTATACAATTTTTTCAGGATATCAGAAGTAAGCGTAGGAGACAATTTATCACCTATATCCACACCGATTAAAGAATAAATGAATCCATCTTCAATGTACTTATTGCCTGTTATCTGTATATCAATGATTTCAGGCATTTCCTGTGAATATGCAAGCGATGTTATAAATAAGAAAATTAATATTTTCTGAATTTTCTCACCCATCTCTTTGCCCTCAAATGTTCTTTATGTGTTTTTGAAAATATGTGTGTTCCATCTCCTTTTGCCACAAAATATAAGTAATCGGTTTCGGCAGGATAAAGTGCTGCTATTATCGCATCTTTACCGGGAGAGCATATGGGTCCGGGAGGCAACCCTCTGTGGATGTAAGTGTTATAAGGTGAATTTATTTTCAAATCCTTATAAGTTAGATTGGGCTTCCTTTTTGGCAGGATGTATTGTATTGTGGGGTCACATTGCAAAGGCAAATTTTTCTTTAACCTGTTGTGATACACAGAAGATATTATCGGCATCTCCTCTGTTACTTTTGCTTCTGCCTGAACAAGCGATGCAAAAATTACTGCCTGATAAAGAGAAAAACCTATTTCCCTTGCTCTTTTTTGCAAACTATCTGTAAAAATTTCAAAAAACCTTTTAACCATAAGTTTAATAACTTTTTCGGGCGCTATCCCCCAGTAAAGGCAATAAGTATCCGGGAAAAGGAAGCCCTCCAGTGTTTTTGCCTCTTTTATACCGAGTTGCCTTATGAAAATTGTATCCTTTGCGAGCTCCATAAACAGCAAGGAATCAACACCTGCTTCCCTCTTCAAAATATGAGCTATTTCTCTAAGTGTTACTCCTTCTGGTATTGTAACAAGCAAATTTTGACCCTTTGTCAGAATTCTCAATAACTCAAAAGTTCCCATATTTTCTCTCAACTTATACCTGCCTGCTTTTATCCTTCTATCTGCACCTGTGAGAATAGCCCAGAATTTTGTCCAAGTTTTATGACGAATAACACCTGCATTGTAAAGCTTATCTAGAGTAACAGAAAAAGGCTCTCCGGACTCAATTTTGATTACCACCAGTATCAGTGACAGCACAAACATCATATTTTATAATAATTTTTTTCTTTTTTTGTCAAGAAAAAATCATTGACATTCCGATTTTATGAATAAAATTAATGTGGTTTATAAAGGGGAGGTAAAATGAAGCTTCAGGAATATCGCTCAAAGGAAATCTTCAAAAAATACGGGATACCGATACCCGAAGGCAAAGTTGCTCAAACTCCTGATGAAGCTGTAAGAATAGCAAAAGAAATAGGTTTTCCTGTTGTCATAAAAGCACAGGTGCTGGTAGGAGGAAGAGGCAAAGCAGGAGGAATAAAATTCGCACAATCAGAGGAAGAGGCTTATGATGTCGCAAAAAGCATACTCGGAATGGAACTGAAAGGTATAAAAGTGGAAAAAGTACTGGTAACAAAGAAGATAGATGTTGAATCAGAAGCATACATCGGCATAACTCTTGACAGGAGAGAGAAAGAACCTGTCTTAATATGTAGCCCTGAAGGCGGAGTTGATATCGAAGAGGTTGCCCGCACCAAACCCGAAGCAATTTATAAAGAATGGATTAACCCATTAACGGGATTAAAAGATTTTCAGGCAAGGAAAATGGCAATGAAACTCTATAACGATAAAGAATTGCAAAAGAAAACCTTCGATGTTATTAAAAAATTGTGGAAAGTATATTCAGAAAACGATGCCCAGCTTGCAGAAATAAATCCCTTTGTTGTAACATCTGAAAAAGAAGTTTTTGCACTCGATGCTAAAATAATAATAGACGATAATGCACTTTTTAAACACCCAGAACTTGAGAAGATGAGAGATGTAACACCCGATGAGAAGAAGGAACTGGAAGCAAAAGAAAAAGGCTTATCTTATGTGAAGTTAACGGGAAATATAGGGTGTATCGTGAATGGAGCAGGTCTTGCAATGGCAACTATGGACTTGATTAAAAAATACGGAGGCGAACCTGCAAACTTCTTGGATATCGGAGGAAGTTCGAATCCCGAAAAGGTTATAAACGCACTGAAATTATTACTTGAAGATAAAAATGTAAAAGTAATATTTTTCAACATTTTTGGTGGCATTACAAGATGCGACGATGTGGCAAATGGAATTGTTCAGGCATTGAAACAGCTTGATATTAAACTGCCAATAGTGGTAAGATTAACAGGCACAAACGAAGAAATAGCTTACGAAATTTTGAAAAAAGCAGGTATAACACCTGTTAAAGAAATGGTAGAAGGAGCAAAGAAAGCAATCGAATTATGTCAAAAATCCTAATTTTTGAATTAGTTTCTTATAATTCAACAATAAAGGAGGTATCATGATTTTGATGATTTTAAGTATGATATCGTTAAACTTATCTTATATAAAAATAAATTGGGAAGGATATTCGGGAAATGGAATGCATTTGTCCTTTGTTTATCAAAAAGATTACTGGACAATAGGAAGCGTATTTTCAAAATATGATATCGAAAAAGATAAAATACAGCTGAGCATGTATGAAAGGGGAATTTCTCTCGGGACTCTTTTTGATTTTTTTCTATTTACAACAGGGCTAAAAATAAATGCAATCTTTGTAACGCCTTTAAGGGCAAAATATGAGGATATAGAACTTGAAACAAACTCACAAAAGTTGCTAACAGCATCTTTCTTTTTAAATCTTAAAATAATACAAATCAGACAGTTAAAATTTTATATAAGTTTAAGCGGAGAAGCAGGATTTTACAGCCATTATAAAGGACTTTTGGGTTTGAATATTCTCTTATAAATGTTTGTAGATAAAGTAAAAGTTTTTGTGAAAGCAGGTCGTGGAGGTGATGGTTGCATAAGTTTTCGCAGAGAAAAATTCGTGCCAAAGGGAGGACCTGACGGAGGAGATGGAGGCAACGGCGGGAATGTCATAGTAAGAGGAAACAAACACTTAAACAATTTAAATCATTTATTCTTCAAAAAACACTGGTTCGCTGGAGATGGGGAACACGGAAGGGGTAAAAATCAACATGGTGCAAAAGGTGAAGATTGCATAATCGAAGTGCCGACAGGTACCGTCATTTATGAGGGAGATAAACTAATTGGGGAAATTTTATACGATGGACAGGAGATAATCGTTGCAAAAGGTGGCAAAGGAGGGAGGGGCAACACCCATTTCAAATCACCAACCCGTCAGGCACCGAGGATAAGAGAAAGGGGAAAACCGGGAGAAGAAAAATGGCTTACATTTGAGTTAAAATTGATAGCAGATGTTGGAATCGTTGGCTTACCGAATGCCGGAAAATCAACACTTTTAAAATGCATATCAAATGCTGAACCCAAAATCGCAGATTACCCGTTTACAACGCTCTCACCAAACCTCGGTGTAGTGGAAATTGACCACAAGAGAATAACTTTTGCAGATATACCGGGGATAATCGAAGGAGCACATGAAGGGAAAGGACTCGGACTCGATTTTTTAAGACACATTGAAAGAACAAAAGTGCTTTTATATCTGCTTGATATAACTTCCGACCCAGCAAGGGATTTCGCAATCCTTCAAAATGAAATAAGAGAATACAATCCAATGATTCTGAAAAAACCATACATCATCGCATTGAATAAAATAGATTTAGTAAAAGAAATTATCAAATTCGATGAAGCAATACCTATTTCTGCTCTCAAAGTGACAGGGATAGATGAACTTTTAAAAAGAATAAAAGAAAAAATAGAAGAAGTTGAAAAATATGAAAGAGAAATTCGTTAACAATTTAAAAGAAGGCGAAAACTTTGAAGATATTTTTGTAATTTTTGATGTTAAAGATGAAGTTATTTTGGGTGATAAATCAGGAAAAATACCCGCCCTTTTTAAAGAAAAAGAAGAACTTAAAAGGGGCGATTTCGTAAAAATAAGAGGCAAGGTTTTTAAAGAAAATAACAAATTAAAAATCGAAGTTGAGGAATTCAAAAAAGTTACGGAAAAAGAAGTTGATATCAAAGATTTTATAAAGGTAACAGAAAAGTCAATTGATGGAATGTGGGAAGAATTCAGGAAGATAGCTGGCGAGGTTAAAAATCCTTATTTGCGTGAACTTTTATCCAGAATTTTTAAAGATAAAGAAATCGTTGATAAATTTAAAAAGTCACCCGGTGCTTCAAAAATGCATCACCAGTGGATGGGCGGACTACTTGAACACACTTTAAATGTTTGTAAAGCATGCCTTAAAATCGCAGAGCTCTATCCAAAACTTGATAAAGATTTATTGCTAACAGGTGCAATATTACATGATATCGGGAAGATTAAAACTTACGATTTACTACCTGAAATAAAAATAAATGAAGAAGAGTTAATGATTTCGCATATTGTCGCAGGTTATGAGATGGTGAAAGAAAAAATCAAAGAGATAAAAGATTTTCCTGATGATTTGGCACAAAAATTATTGCATCTGATTTTAAGTCATCATGGGGAAAGAAAATGGGGTTCACCTGTTGAACCACGCTTGCCAGAGGCAAAAGTTTTACATTATCTTGACATACTGGATGCTCACATATAATTAATCTATGATTTTTATAAAATCAGAATCAGAGATAAAATTGATGAGAGAAGCTGGAAAAATCGTTGGAAATTTATTACTCGAAATCGAGAAATTAATAAAACCGGGTGTGAAAACAATAGAACTGGATAAATTTGCAGAAGAATTTATAAGGAAATATGGAGCTGTGCCTTCATTTAAAGGATATAAGGGTTATCCTTTTACTCTTTGCACCTGTGTTAACGAATCGATTGTCCACGAAATGCCATCAACAAAGGTTTTAAGAGAGGGGGACATTATTGGAATAGATGCAGGTGCCTGCTACAAAGGTTATCATGCTGATGCTGCGAAAACATTTCCTGTTGGAGAGGTTTCAAAACTCAAAAAAAGATTGATTCAGGCAGCAGAAGAGGCTTTAAAAAATGCAATCAAAATGGCAAAGGAAGGAAATAGGGTGCTTGATATTTCACATGCTATTGAATTGACAGCCAGAAAATACGGCTTTTCTCCTGCAAGGGATTACACTGGTCACGGTATCGGCAGGGCATTGCACGAAGACCCACCTGTTCCAACCTATGGACCACCTGGAAAGGGACCGCTTTTGCGCAAAGGAATGACACTAGCAATAGAGGCAATGATAAACGCAGGCAAAGGCGAGTCAAAAACATTAAAAGACGGATGGACAGCAATAACCGTAGATAGAAAACCTTCTGCACTCTTTGAACATACCATTGTAATAAGAGAAGATAATCCCGAAATTTTAACTTTACCTTAAATTCTCCAGATATTCGGGAGGGAGAAAATTGCTTTATGAAGTTCTTTATTGTAACATTTTAAACCTGATGGTGCTTCTCTCTTGGGTTCCGATGGGTCATTACCTTTGGAAGCAAAAGTCAAAGACCATATCCCGCCATAAGAAGGCGCAGGAATAACAGCATATTTTACAACAGGAAAAACGGATTTCACCCTCTTTAAGTACTCTTTTATAAACTCAAAGTAAAAAATAGGTGTCTCAGATTGGGCAACGAAAATCCCTTCTTCTGACAAAATCTTTTTGCAATTTTCCATAAATTCCCGTGACGATAGAATTTCAGCAGGTCCAATAGGAGGAGGTCCAACCATATCGGAAGAATCTATTATGATAACATCATAAGTCTCTTTACAATTTTTAACATACTCAAAACCATCCTGATTTAAAACTTCAACCCTTTTATCTTCAAATCCTTTTGCAATTTCAGGGAAATATTTTTTACATACCTCAATAACTTCGGGGTCAATTTCTATAACTTTTACTTTTTCAACGGGATATTTGCATACTTCACGAGCCACTCCACCATCACCCCCACCTATTATCAATACATTCTTCGCTTCAGCACATGCAGTCATAGCAGTATGAACTATTAGCTCATGATAGAAAAATTCATCACGCTCCGTAACCATCAAAGCATTGTTCAAATATAAAACTTTACCAAATTCATAAGTATCAAAAACTTCAATCAGCTGAAATTTTGACTTTTTTGAGAATAATTTTTCTTTTATGCGTATGCTGGAATTAAAGTGCTGTGTGTATTTTTCGGTATACCAGAGTTCTGGAAATTGTTGAGTCATATAAATGTCCCCCTCTTAAATTCAAATGCACTCACATATTTGGGTTTTAATCTTTCTTTTAAAACTTCTATCGCTTTCTTAAGGTCGAGGTCTTCACTGCATGTAAACAGGTCAATTGCACAATATCCATGTTCGGGCCAGGTATGGATTGAAAAATGAGATTCTGCTATTACAACAACGCCGGAAACTCCATGTGGATTGAAATAATGGAAAACTGTTTTTACAATGTTAGCACGGGAAACACGGGCTGCTTCCATGAAGGCTTCTTCTACTTTGCGAGAATCCTGAATGCATTCCCTTGGGCACTCGTAAAATTCTAAAATTATGTGCTTGCCAAGGTACCTTTCCATTTCTCAACCTGTTAGCTTCATCTCCTTCACCCATACACCCCCCATCCGACTGCCTATTATATTCAAAATTTCAATTTGTCAAGCTTATTTTTTCGAAATTTTTTATCAATAAATATTGACATTTTGGATTTTAGAGTAAATTTATATTTGATGGATTGGAGAAAAGAATTTGAAAATATTTTGCCAACGATAAAAAGACCGGCTCAGTATTTGAACCATGAAATAGGAAGCTTTCATAAAAATTGGGAAGATGTAAAAGTTCATTTTCTGCTTGCTTTCCCGGATGCTTATGCAACTGGTATGAGCTCTTACGGCTTAAAATTAATTTATTACTTACTAAACAAAATGGATGATGTTCTTTGCGAAAGAGTTTTTGCACCATTACCTGATTTTGAAAGAAAATTAAGGAGCAGAAAAATACCCCTTTTTTCACTTGAATCTCAAACAGAAATTAAAAAATTCGACTGCATTGGATTTTCATTGCAATATGAATTGAATTACACAAATGTTTTAAATATTCTGGAACTCGGAGGAATCCCCATTTATGCAGAAGATAGAAAAGAAGGTCATCCTATAATTTTAGGTGGTGGACTCGGTGCATTTAATCCCGTACCAATTGCTGACTTCTTCGATTGCTTCATTGTTGGCGAAGCAGAAGCAGTTTTGCCACAGTTTATAGATGTATTAAAAGAATGCAAAGGAATGAAAAGATATAAAATACTTGAAGAATTATCAAAAGTTAAAGGAGTATATGTGCCTTCCATCAATAACAGAGCAGAGAGGCAATGGCTCCCTGAGTTAACCGATGAATTTTTCCCAAATGCTCCACTTGTCCCCCTTACAGAGGTGATACAGGACAGACTCGTTGTGGAGATAGCACGGGGATGTACCCGTGGATGCAGATTCTGCCAGCCAGGATATTGCTTCAGACCTTATAGAGAAAGAACAGCAGAACAGATAATAAACTTGATGAAAATTGGACTTAAAAATACAGGCTACGAAGAAGTATCATTTTTATCCCTGTCGGCATCTGACCATTCCCAGATTCATACTCTCTGCAAAATGCTTCAGAAACTCGATTTAAAAGTGAATTTTGCATTCCCTTCTATGAGAGGCGATAGTCTGGATGATGAACTTGCGCGCTTTTTGGGGAAAGGAGGGGTTACCCTTGCACCTGAGGCAGGCACAGATAGATTGAGAAGAAGAATAAACAAAGAAATATCGGAAGATGGAATTTTTAAATCTGCCGAAAATGTAAGAAAATACAATTTCACCCACTTAAAACTTTATTTCATGATAGGATTGCCAGATGAAGAACAGGATGATATTGAAGCTATTATTGACTTATGCAAAAGGATATCAAAAATTTTAAAGGATAAAAATTTGAATGTATCAATTTCCCCCTTCGTCCCCCGACCCCACACCCCATTCCAGTGGGAAAAACAAAAAGAAACAGGAGAATTATTCAACATCGAAAAATACATAAAGAGAAGTTTGAGAGAATTCAAAAAAATAAAAGTAGATTACAGGGATGCAAGAGCATCTTTCTTAGAGTGTGTAATTGCAAGGGGCGACAGAAAGATAGCAAAAGTAATAGAACTGGCTTACAGAAAAGGACAGAGATTCGATGAATGGTCAGAATATTTCAATTTCAAAAAATGGAGAGAAAGTTTCGAAGAAGCAGGAATAGACCCAAAAGAATACACAAAAGAATTAGACGAAGATAAAGAGCTACCATGGGACATAATAGATACAGGTGTATCAAAAGAATTTTTGAAAAAAGAAAGGAGAGAAAAAGATTTCACAAGGGATTGCAGAATAACGGGATGTATTGGATGCGGTGTGTGTAAAGGTGACTTCTTAATCCCTTATGATAGAGAGCAAAAAGAAGATGTTATAAGTTATGGTGACAGAGTAAGAAGGGTGAAACCCCTTTCTTCTGTGAAACTGAATTTTAGAGTGAGGTTTGAAAAAGGTGAAGGAGCCCGCTATCTTTCTCATCTTGACCTTGTTAGGGCTATAACGAGAGCAGTAAGGCGCACAGGGCTACCTGTGGCATATTCAAAAGGATTTACACCAAGACCTCAACTTTCTTTCTCTCCTCCCATACCAGTGGGTGTGATAAGCAAATCGGATTATTTCGATATGGAAATGGAATACCCTGTGAGAAGCGATGTTGTATATCTTTTAAACAAAGCATTACCAAAAGGAATAAGAGTGCTGGAAGCTCAACCATTTTACGAGGAAGCAAAATCATTATTTGAAACCTTCCAGAAAGTGATCTATAAAATTTATGGCGCCAGAATATCACAGAGAGAAATTGACGATTTTATGAAAAGGAAAGAAGTCATTTTCAAAGGAAAAAATGTAAGAAAATCCGTACTCATGATAACCAAAAAAGAAGACCATATTGAAATTTTAATGCAACTCGGAAAAGTAAAACTCTGGGATGTTGTTTGCGCACTTCTCGGAATATCTGAGTCAGCTGCCAAAAGACTGAAAATAGAAAGGGAACTTGTAAGAGAATAGATGAACCTTTTCGTCTCATTAATTTTTCTCATAGGAATAAGTGGAATGATTGCAGAAACTCTTCTTATCCGCGAACTACTTGTAATTTTCTCGGGTAATGAATTAACTATCGGGATAATACTTGCCAACTGGCTAATAGCAGAAGCAGCCGGAGCATATTTTCTCGGTAAAACAATTGAAAAGCAAAAAGATAAGATAAAAATTTTCTTAATTACTCAAATCATTTTCTCTTTAACCTTTCCTCTTTCGATTTATTTAACCAGGATTTTACGCCATATATTAGGGGTGATGCCGGGCGAAGTAATCGGTTTATTGCCGGTTATCTATTCTTCTCTCTTTATTTTGTTCCCTGTGAGCTTCTCGCATGGTGCTCTTTTTACTTATTCATGCAAAATACTTGCAGAAATTGCAGGTGAAGATAAAGCGGAATCCATCGGGAAAGTTTATGTATTCGAAACAGCTGGTACCATTGCGGGCGGTATTTTGATAACATACCTCTTTATCCCACTAACAAATTCCTTCAATACATCTTTCATAATATCCGCATTAAACCTCTTCCTTTGCCTTATTTTCTTTATCACGCAGGATAAAAATTTTAAAAAACCTTTATTTTACCTGATGACCTTTATACTTTTTCTTTTTTCATTTTGTATATTTTTCGGTGTCACATTGAAAATTCACTGGAATTCTATAAAAAAGCAATTTTCCCCTTACAATGTCATAGATTACAGGAATTCTATCTTTGGCAACATCGCTGTCATAAAAGAAGAAGAGCAATATACATTTTATTATGATGGCACTCCCTTTATCACCACACCGATACCCGATATTGCGTTTGTAGAAGAAATAACACATTTCCCCATGCTTGCACATCCTATGCCCCGGAAAATTTTAATACTAAGTGGCGGAGCAGGGGGTATCATCGCAGAAATATTAAAATATCCTGTCGAAAAAATAGATTACGCTGAACTCGACCCAGAAGTAATGAAAATGCTGCATAAATACAAAACAACATTGACCGAAAAGGAATTAAAAGATAATAGAGTTAATATAAAATACACAGACGCAAGATTTTTCCTTAAAGAAACCAAAGAAAAATACGACATAATATTCGTGGGATTCTCAACACCTTCTGAATTGCAAATAAATAGATTCTTCTCAAAAGAATTCTTTGAACTTGCAAAACAAAAATTAAACAAAAAAGGAATTCTGGTCCTCCATACACCCGGCTCTTCTGTTTATTTATCAAGAGAACTGAAATCTTTAATAGGTTGCATCCTGAACACCCTTCAAAAATCTTTCAACTTCGTGAAAGTAATACCGGGCGATGTAAATATTTATCTTGCATCAGACGAAGAAATAAACCTTTCACCTCAGTTTTTAATCAAAAATTTAAAAAAATATGATTTGAAGACGAATTTTATCACACCGTTTTATATCGAGTATAAACTTTCGAAAAGGTGGTTCGACTGGTTTTACGGTTCTCTCAAAGGTTACATAAAGGGCATAAATTCCGATTACCATCCGATTTCTGTGTGGCATACTTTGAGATACTGGGATGCACAGTTTGCTCCTTATCTCTGTAAAATCTTTAAAACTATCGAAAAAATAAAACTATGGCAAATTCTTTTAATGATTCTTGCACTGAGTTTGATTTTCATTATAAAATCTTTTAAGAAGGACAAAAAATGGGTTATGTTTTTCGTAATAGCATCTTCCGGATTTTGTGGGATGATTTTTAGTTTAATTCTCAGTTTTTTATTTCAAATAACTTACGGATATCTTTATTACTGGATTGGCATTCTGACTTCTTCATTTATGGCGGGCACAGCGACAGGGGGATATTTTTCTACAAAAAATTTAAGAACGATAAAAAATGATTTTAAAATATTAACCGCAATTGAATTTCTAATTTTGATTTTCGCTCTGCTTCTGATTTCGATTCACGGTATTTTAAATTTGCCTCTCTTTATTTTGCTAAATTTAATTTCGGGCTTCTTACTTGGGCTTGAATTTCCTCTGTGTAACAAAATTTATCTCAGAGGCAGTGAATCAATATCTGAGTCTGCTGGTTTGCTTTATGCTGCTGACCTAATAGGTGGCTGGCTCGGAGGATTAACCGGCGGTGTGATTATATTCCCATTGCTGGGACTTAAAAATACATGTATGCTACTAATCCTTTTGAAAATTTTAAGCATATTACAAATAAGGTTGACAAAATAGTATTTTGATTTTAATATAAAGATGGATGCAGTAATTTTGGCAGCAGGTGAGAGCAAAAGATTGAGACCACTTACAGAAAAAATACCTAAATGCTTGCTACCTCTAAATGGTGATAATTTCATATCATTTCAGATAAAAATCCTCAAGAAATATAACCTTAAAATAAATATAGTGATCGGACACGGTGCTGACAAAGTAAAAAGCAGTATAAATGAGAATGTAAATTTTATTTACAATCCGGAATATGAAAAAAATAATATTGTTTCGCTAAAATATGCACTAACATACTTGCAAAATGCCGATAGTATCCTCATAGTAAATTCTGATGTAATCTTTCATCCCAGAATACTCGATAAAATTTTAAATTGCGATTATGAAAATGCAGTATGTGTCGACAATGTTAAAAAACTCGGAGAAGAAGAAATGAAGGTAAAAATCGAAAATGGTAAAGTTTTACTTTTTCGCAAAAATTTGAGTATTGAATTTTCTGCTGGTGAATATATAGGCATTGCTAAATTTTCCGGAAAGGGTTTAAAAATATTACGGGAAAAAGTTTTTGAAATGGTAAATGAAGGAAAGGTAAATGAATGGTATGAAGAAGCATTTAACGAAATAACCCGTGATATAGATATAATACCTGTATTTACGGATGGATTGCCATGGACAGAAGTGGATACTTTTGAAGATTATGTATATGCAAAGGAAATTTACAAAAAGGAGATAACTTGAGAGAATCTTTCTTCCCATATTTTCATATAGGAAATAGGATGTCCGAAAAGATAAAAGAGATAATCGAAAGTAATATAAAATTTTCACATCTCGGGATAATTTCTGGAAAAACTTTTACTTTTGAAGTTGCAAACGACATAAAAAAACATTTCAACTGTGCATTAAGCCATTTTACTGTTGCGACAAATTCTTTCGATGAAGGCAATAGAATTTCCACTCTTGTTAAAGAAAATGGAATCGATGTCTTGCTTGCTATAGGAGGAGGAAAAGTACTCGATGTTGCAAAATATGTTAGTAACAAAACAGGAAAAAAATTAATAGTGTGCCCAACCACTTTATCTCATGATGGTATATCCTCTGTAGTAGCAGTTTTGAAGCAGAAAGATAATTTCCGCAGCATAGCAACACATGCACCTGTTTGCATAATAATTGATATAGATATTGTAAAAAGGGCAAGAGACGAACAGATAAAAGCAGGAGCAGGTGACCTCCTTTCAAACCTATCAGCCGTTGAAGACTGGATTCTCGCACATAAACTGAAGGGCGAAAAATTCGACCCTCTAAGCGAAATGATTGCAAGAAACGCAGCAGAGGAATTCATAAGGTTCGTACTTAAAAATAGAAAAATAAATATAAGAGAGGACGAATTTTTATATGAACTCGCAAGATGTCTTGCACTCAGTGGTATAGCGATGAATATAGCTGGAAGCAGCAGACCATGTAGCGGAGCAGAACACCTTATAAGCCACGCACTCGATAAACTACTAAAAAAATCTAAACCACACGGAATACAGGTAGGTATAGCAACATTATATACACAAAAATTAAGAAAAAAGAACTCTTCTATCATCAAAAAAGTATATAACAAAATAAGTTTTCCAACAAAATTATCGCAAATCGGAATAGACGAAAATATATTTATGGAAGCAGTGAGAATTGCTCCACAAATGAGAAAAGGAAGATTCACAATTCTTGATATAAAAGGAGAAACAGAAAAATTGAACGCAATAAAGGAGATTAAATGAAATATACTTATCAGGAAGTAAAGGAGAAGGGTTTAAAGAAGTATGATGCATGGTGGACTGTGCTCGTAGCAGATAAGTTCGCTTTGCCACTTACCTATTTCTTCGCAAATTATACAAAAATTACACCAAATCAAATAAGCATCTTAAAATTCCTGATAAAACTTTGCAGTGCATATTTATTTTTAAAAGGAGATTATAAGTATCTATTGATAGGCGCCTTTCTTTATGAGATTGCTTTTATTTTTGATTGTGTTGACGGCAAACTCGCAAGAGTTACTGGCAAAATAACAAAATTCGGTAAAATATTCGATATATTTGAAGACCATCTCTCCTACATATTTCTTTCAATCTGCCTTGCCCTAGGGCAAAAAATAAATTTGGCTTATCCACTCATATCTATCTTTTTAATTTTATTAAACGACTTTTACGATTTCAGGAGAGCAGAAGCAAAACATTATCTTGAAGAAAGAGAATACATTTTACCGCAGAAATTCGTTAATTTTCTGCGAGAAAGAAGAATGATTCCTATACCCTCTACAATAGAAGCAACTCATGTTTTGTTTTTCTTCTCACCCATCTTTAAATTCGTAATATGGGGATTTAGATTCTTCATCGTTTTCTATGGAATACTATGCACTTTGAAAACAATTGCTTTTATAAAAATCAAACTATCAAAAACTCCATAAACCAGGTATTTTATGACCGCAATATGGGCATTTTCCATCCTTAATGTGATTTTCAAGAACAGTTAAACCAACCCTTCTTATCAATAATTTACCACAATAAGGACAATAAGTATTGTTATAAGGATGCCCCGGCACATTCCCTATATATACATAATGTAAGCCAACTTCTTTTGCTATTTTTACTGCACGCTCAAGTGTTTTTATGGGAGTTGCTGGCAGATTTGTAAGCTTATAATCCGGATGAAATCGGGTAAAATGCACGGGCACATCAGGACCCAAACTATCCCTTATCCACTCGCACATCCTCCTTATATCCTCCGGGTTATCATTCAAAGTAGGAACAACTAAATTAACAATCTCAAGCCACACACCAGATTTTTTTATGATTTTTAAAGTCCTCAAAACACTTTTTAAATCACCCATCGATACTTCTCTATAAAAATCTTCTGTAAACCCCTTTAAATCAATCTTTATAGCATCTGTATATTTTAACAGTTCCTTTAAAGGTTCTGGATTTATGTAGCCATTTGAAACTATAGTTGTAATAAGACCTTCTTTTTTCGCAATTTTAAAAACATCCAGCATGTATTCGTAGCAAACTGTTGGCTCAGTGTAAGTGAAACATATAATTTTCAATCCATATTTCTTTGCTATTTTTACGAGTTCCTCCGGTGGTATATAATATTCTGGTACCTCGCCGGGACCCACCTGTGATATGTGCCAGTTCTGACAGTATTTACAGCGGAGATTGCATGAGACAGCAGCACATGCAAGACGCTTACTACCCGGCAAAACATGATAAAAAGGAGCTTTCTCAATAATATCAATGTTAACCGAACACAATCTACCATAAACAAGAGTATACAATTTGCCATCAATATTTTTGCGATTGCGACAGAAACCGGTAGCTCCCGGTGGCAACATGCATTTGCGTGGACAGAGCAAACACTGAACATAATTATCATCCAGCTTTTTATAATACTTTGCTTCACGAATCCAGGGAGCATATTGCGACGATAAACCATTTACCAAAAGCAAAAATATAACCCCTAAATACCTCATAGCAACTGCGAAAATATCAAATTCAAACCTATCACCAGCATAACAAAACCACAGATTCTCGACAAAAGTAATGTCTTCTTCAAAAGGCGAGGAACAAATGAAAAAACAAAAAGAGGAGAGATAAATCTCCCTGAACCAAACAAAAATCCAAGCAAAGCACCATCAAGAAAAGATTTACCCTTCAAAAGAATATAAGTCAGAAGACAAAAAAGAGGGATACATGGTAAAATACTGAAAAAAATGCCAAGTAATACAAAATCCAGATTGCTAAATTCTTTTTGCCTTAACTTTATTTTGCAGATTTTAATCTCTTTACCAAAAATCAAAAGCAAAGAAAGAAAAGTTATAAAACCACCTCCCGCTATATATATCCAGACTTTATAAGATTTTAGAATAGAAAAAAGTTTTTGAGAAAAAAGCGAAGTAAAAGCACCAAGCAAAGTATAACAAACTAAACCAGTGAATAAAAATATTGAAATAGATTTCAATGTGCTTTTTAAATCTCTCTTTGTGGCAATCAAATAGGGAAATATCACAGGGAAGTAACACAAAAGACACTGCGAGAAAGAAGAAGTAACCCCGAGTAAAAACATCTCAACCATGCAATTTTATCCTTATTTCCACTTTTTTGCCTCTTTTCAGAAAATCACCTTTTATTTTAAAGCCCTTTTTACCCTTTAATATTTCTTTTTCTATGAATTCAATTTCCCGTGGAAGCAGTGGACAATCTGTGCAATTTGTGGCACTCTCTTCAAGCACAACAGGGTCAAAATAGGGAGAGCCAAGAAAAATCATATCGGCAAATTCCAAATCTGCATCAACGATTTCTTTCGCATTTATCTCTTTCCCTCCACATTTTATAAAAATATCAAAGCGGTCTCTTTCTTTGCCTGTCCACAAACTATCCCACAGCATCCAGTTGAGCAAAGCAATAGCATTTTGCAGGTCAGAAAGCTTAACATCGGATATGATGGCACATTTTTCCCGCAACCATTTATAACCAGAAACATAAATAAGAAAATAAAAATAACCGGTATCACGAAGAACTTCGCCTTTAAACCTTATTTCCTTTTTCAATGTATCAACACAAATTTCTCCAATACGATAAACTTTCGATTTTTTACACAAATTCCAGACGATAACTATAACGATAGCAAAAAAAATCAACAAAAACTTCCTCATCTTTATTTTTTATAACAATTATGCAAATGTCAAGCTTGACATAACACATTGATGATTATAATTTACCGATGAGACCATTTGTAAAAATAATCTTAAACGACAAAGTATTAAACGCAGTTATTGACACTGGAGCAATGCATTCTTATATTCGCTCGGAATTTACAAAAGATTGTCTCAGAGTACCTGTGCAACCATTAAAAATTGAATTAGGGGGTAAATCTTTGTATTTCAAAGAGGCTGTTTTGATTTCTGGAGAAATTTGTGATTCAAAAGGCAAAAAATATCAATTCAGCGAATTATTTTTTGAAGTTGAAAATCTTGGAACTGAAAAAGATAAAAAAATAGATGCAATAATCGGAGCAATATTACAGGAAAAATGGGGAGCAATAATAAATAACAGCGTAAAGCCACCTGAAGTTGACTTTTACCTTTTAAGAAAAGGAGAAATTACAGAACTTTAAATATTATTTAACTATCTCCAGACACCCGGTATCTCGCAACCACAGAATTTACATCTGCCATTAACGATATTGTTTTCAAGGACATTGAAATGCACTCTGTAAATTAATCTTTTGCCACATTTCGGACAATAAGTTGAGTTGTATTTGTGTCCCGGGACATTCCCGATATAAACAAATTTTATACCTTCTTCTTTTGCTATTTCATAAGCCTTTTCAAGAGTGCTTATAGGAGTAGGTGGCACATTCGTCAATTTATAATTCGGGAAAAATCTGGTAAAATGCAAAGGTACATCAACACCTAAATTTTCTCTTATCCATCTGCACATCCGTCTTATTTCACCTGTATCATCGTTTATCGTTGTGACAATGAGATTTACTATCTCGAGCCATTTACCTGATTCCTTTATAATCTTCAAAGTTTGGAGTACAGGTTCTAATTCCGCAGATGAATTATCGTATGCCTTTTTACTGAAACCTTTAAGGTCAATTGTAACACCATCTGTGTATTTTAAAAGCTCTTTTAAAGGTTCTGGATTTATAGAGCCATTTGAATGCCATATTATTCTTATCCCTTCTTTTTTAGCCAATCTTGCAATATCATAAACATATTCGTAAAAGACAAGAGGTTCATTGTAGGTAAAAGATATTGTTGGTATTTTTCTTTCTTTCGCTATTTTTATTACTTCTTCAGGTGGCAGGTTATACATCTCAAGGTCGCCGAATTTTGCCTGTGATAGATGCCAGTTATGACAATGCCTGCAAACAAAATTACATCCAACAGTTCCAATGCAAAGAATATCAGAACCGGGTAAAAAATGATATTGTGGCTCTTTTTCAATCGGGTCAATATGCACCGCCGAAGGCAAAGAATACACGAGCAAAAAATATTTGCCATTGATATTTTTACGAACTCGACAGAAACCCACTTTACCGGGTGCAACAACACATCTGCGAAAACATATACCACAACGAATAAAATCATCGGGTAAGCGCTCATAAAACATCGCCTCACGCATAACCAGAGTAAGAAGCATCATCAACATCTCCAGGATAAATTTTAATAAAAATTATGAATTTGTCAAGTTATTCTTTTTATCGCACAGAAAATTGATACAAAAAAGCATTATGAAAATTTGCATCCAGATTAAATTTGTATATTTTAACAATAAATAAAGCAAGGAATCTGCAATTGTGAAAGTTGTGAGAAATATAATATAAGTTTTCATTTTTCCCGCACAGATAAAATAGAAGCAAAAATAGATAAAGAATAAACAAATGCCAAAAGTAATAGCGCTGAGTAAATAAATATAAAAAACTCATTTTTAGACATCTTTTTGAAATCCATATTAAGAATTAGCGGAATAATTTTTCCCAATAGAAAGATATAAAGGCACAGAGCGAATATTCTCCATTGTTTTCGATTTTTAATAATTAAAAACAAAATAAAAATACAACAGATGATAATAAGTAAACGCAATCTGTTCGAAGGTAAATATACATGTTTAAGTAACATAAAAATATTATGCAAAAGCACGAAAAAAGTTACAAGTGCAACATATAATTTTTTAATCATCAATCATGCAAATTTAATCTTTTGCACAAAATTCAATGCAAGATAGAAAAATATTATTAAAATGACAGCCCACAGGTATTTCATTTTCTCACTCCTCCTTTTTGAAATAGCAGGAAAAGAGAAAGATACACCCACATTGTCATCTGTCTTTGAGAAAATTGCAACTAAAAATTCTTTTTTCATTCCTTGGCAAGTTCCATATATCACTGCTTATTGCAAGTATCTCAATCCGATTGCCCAATATAAGCGAGGCAGACTTACATCCGGAGCATTTCTTATTTTAACTCCTTCGAATTGCCAAGTCCAGGAAAACAATTTATGAGTAAATCCCACAGATATTGATAAAGATAGATTAGAAGTTAATTGATAGTATCCACTTACCGAAATAGAAGTTATCATGAAGTCTTTTAATAATTTTGTGGCTTTAAAATTAAATCCCGTAAATGCACTGTCCCATTCTATACTTTCAAAAGGAGGCTCCGTGCTCAGCATTAATTGGCACAATTCAGTTGCCAAAGCAAGTTCCAGTGATGCTTTTCCTTTCTTATAGAGATAACCAGTTAAAATGCCAGCACTTTCATAATCTATATCATAATTTTTTGTAAAAGTGCATTCTCCATGCCCAATACTGCCAGTTAGTCCTGAAATCAGCACTTTACCTTGCTTTAAACATCTAATTTCAAGAAATTCGAGGTTAGATTGATTTCCACCCACATCAATTCTGTATGGATACGCGAGGAGAAATTCATAAGCAGTAAACTGCTTATTGAAATAAATGAAAGGTAATAGAAAAAAGGAAAGATACACCCACATTGTCACCTTCTTGCACCCAACCCAATTCTTATAATTGGAGATTTTAATCCAGAGATATTCTTTGTTCTGTTACCTAACAAATATTTTTGCCCGATTGGATAAGAAATGCCCACAGAAGCAGATATGCCAGTATTTTTAATACGATAAATATAACAGATAAAAAATGCTAAATTAGCAGTGGAAACCAGAAATGAATCTGAATTTTTATCACCATTAAAAATAAAATAATTAAATTCGAGAGTAGGGAAAAAGAGAAATCTCTTAAAGGAAAATTTATAAAATAAACATTCGGAATAGAAATCCACCTCGTAATCTTCGTTCTCAAATGCAATTTTAATTCTCCTGAGAGGTATATCGATTTTTGCTCCATCAGGTAAAATACCTTTACTTTCTTTCGTAAACCAAAATGCCACTACTGGTAAGGAACATCTCTCACCTTCCATTTTCTTAAAATTACACCCGAAATCCGTTATGAACAGATAGTCCCACACAAAAGGAAGCAAAAACCAGCATGTCAAAAACATATCCCCTCCTTTTGTTCAGCAGCTATTAATTATTTAAGAAAATACTGCCATATACATAACGCTGCTCCACCAGCAGTGCAAATATAACCACAAGTTGCGTCATTTTTACAAATAGCCTTGCATGCCCCTATCACTACTCCTAAGCACTTGAGAAAATCCCAAAAGCTAAGCTGAGTTTCGCTCTCTGGCCCTACAGGTAGTATCCACACGCCACCTGGACCGAATGTCAAAATATAGGAAAAGTCCGTGTAAATCCTTTGCTCTATCTCCGCATTTCCTTTTATCTCCACTTCTTTTGCTACGATTTGACCCGTTACATTTGATGTTCCCTTAATTTCTATTTCTCCTTCGGGAGAATACAAAATGCAGATAAGATTAGCACTCCCCTCTATCTCGGCTTTATCTTTTACAAAAAATATCAGATTACGAGATTCTCCTGTCACATTTATCTCAGCATCTCCCGATACTTTCATTTCATTGCAATAAACGACCAGTTTGCCATTTATTGAAACGCGAGAGTTACCAGTTACCTCAAATTTATCGCATAGCAATGTTACAGAATCACTTAAGGTTACTATTGCACCGTCTGTAACCTTCACATCCTTATAAGTGTAAGTTCCTCCAGAGACAGTCAAACTATCTTCTATTTTTATATCTTCCTCACCCACGCTGAAATCTCATTCTCATAAGTTGCCATCGTTACTGTTACACATTGACCTTCTATATCTCTTTTTATTAAGCCACTGTAGTCCGTCTTCAACAAAGTGTAACCTTTATTCTGGAAGTATTCGAGTCCTGTTTGAATAGCAGGATTCTGTAATAATTTATCAATTGCAGTTAGAGCTTCTTCATATCTTTTGAATTCTTCAGGGCATGGTGAAAGCGGGACTTTTGGCAGAGTTTTACCACTATCAGCGAGTGCCTCAAGCGGTGCACCACATTCACAGCCCTCTTTCTTCTGCTTACAACTTATTAATATACCGACTCCAATTATTACACTTAAAATTGATATTAAAATTCTGGTTCTCATAATATCAGCATTGCGTCTCCGTAGGAATAAAATCTGTATTTTCTTTTGATTGCTTCTTTGTATGCTCTCATTATTTTGTCCTTTCCTGCGAGTGCACATACAAGGAGAAGTGGCGTTGAACACGGAAGATGAAAATTCGTCACCATGCCATCTATTATCCTGAATTCAAATCCAGGATAAATGAATAAATCCGTCCAAGATTCTAATTTGCCTGTTCTGATACAGCTCTCCAGCGCCCTGACTGTTGATGTCCCTACCGCTATTATTTTTTTATCTCTGGATTTCATGATTTCATCCCAAACTTCTTTTTTAATTTTATAAAATTCTTCTTCCATTTTGTGATTTTCCACATTTTCTGTTTTTATGGGTTTAAAAGTTCCCAATCCAATATGCAGTGTGATTTTTAAAATTTTTACTCCTTTTTCTTCCAATTTTTTTAAAATTTCCTGTGTGAAGTGCAATCCTGCTGTTGGTGCTGCTACAGAGCCTTCTTCTTTTGCATAAACAGTTTGATAACGCTCTTCATCATCTTTTTCTGCTTCCCTTCTTATATAGGGTGGCAAAGGCACTTTCCCATATCTCTCAATTGCTTCTTTCTCATCCAATTCTGTTAAAAATTCCACTATTTTTTTGCCTTCTTCTTCGCCTTTTATTTCGATTTCAAATCCATCTGCTATTTTTATTCTTTCTCCTTCTTTCAATTTCTTTGAAGGTCTTGCTAGTGCTCTCCATCTTTTATTATTTAATTTATGTAATAAAAATATTTCTACTTTGCCCCCGGTTTTTCTTTTGCCAAAAAATCTTGCTTTTATAACTTTTGTTTCATTCAGCACAAGAATATGCTTTTCATTTAAGAAATCTGTTATTCTTTCAAAAATCGTATGTTCTATTTTTCCTGTATCTTTATACAAAACTAAAAGCCGTGATTTCCCCCTTTCTGCCGGATGTTGTGCGATTAATTCTTCTGGCAAACTATAATCGAAATCTTTTGTTTTCATCTTCTATTTCTTCTCTCAATTTTTCCATTAATTCATAAAATTTGTCTTTTATTTGTATGGCTGATGTTTCTTTCACAATTTCTATTCTCCAGTCTTTTATATCGTCGGGTAATTTTTTTATTCTAAACATTTTTTCGAGCAATCTAAATTTGTCAAAGTATTTGAAATTTTTTTCCGTTATTTTTAAAAGTTCTTTAAAATCTATTTTTTGAAGGATAAAGTAAAGGTCAAAAAAATCTCTTTCTGATGCTCTTTCCTGTAATGCCATCAATTTTCGTGAAGCTATGTCCAAAAAAGTGCTCACTTTTACACCATATCCCGTGCGAGATAAAATTCTGATAGCGCTGTGCCTCCTGTCAATACAAAATCTACTGCTCCTTCTATTTTTGCAAATTTTTTCAATATTTCTTTTTGCTCTTGTGTGATTATTCCTTTACCCTGAAGAACCATTTTAAAAATTCTATCTTTTTATCTGGTAAATTTAATTCTTTAAAAATTTTTCTGACTTCGTCAAAATTTAGTTTTAAGATGTCTTCAAGTTTGCCGTAAGATAATGTCCATTCGATCCATTGTTTTCTTGCGAGTTTATCGCCTTTTTCTATTTTTTCTTCAAATTCTTTTAAAGATTTATCAGAAAGCCACCAGCAGATGTTTTTGCTTAAAAAATTATTCTTCAACTTTTCCGTAATTTTTTTCGTAATAATTTTTAAATGTGTAATATGCGGAATCTGTATAAAGCACAAAATAAACTTCTTCAAGTGAATTTGCTTTGAAGTTTTTGACAGTATCAATCATAATTTTTGCACAGATATCCATTGGGAAACCTCCCACTCCTGTTCCGAATGCAGGGAATGCTATTGATTTTAGTCCCAGTTCTTCTGCCCTTTTGAGTGAGTTTATCGTTGCATTCTTTATTTTTTCGGCGTCTGTCTGGAGGTCCCTTCCCATAACTGCTCCATGAATCACATATTTTGCTTTTAATTTGCCTGCTCCTGTAACTATTGCCTCGCCTACGGGTATCGGTCCCTTTTTTACTGCTTCTTCTTCGATTTCAATCCCTCCTTTGCGCTTAATAGCGCCTGCAACACCTCCACCCATCCACAATTCATTATTTGCTGCATTTACAATGGCATCAACTTCCATATCGGTTATATCACCTTTCACAAATTTTATCTTCATACCCCCTCCTTCTTGCGATTAATAAATATCCACCTTCAGGAGAAATTTCTTCAAGTTCGCCTTTTGTGACATTAACTTTAAAACCAAGAGTTTCAAGGGCGTAAACACCAAGAAGAGGTACAGGTGTGTCAACACAGGCAACAAATGCTGGACCTTTTCTGCCTTTTACTTCTACTTCCGCCAGAAATAACTTTGCTTCGATTAGTCTTTTGTCTGCAAGAGTTAATTTCACAGTATAAGGTGTTTCGAACAATCCGAGCTTTTGAATGGTTTCTTTGCTAAGTATTATATACATAGAACCTGTATCTACCAGCATTTTTATATTTTTTGAAGATTTTTCACCTTTTACCTTTACATTTATGTAGGTAAAGCCCATTTTATTTTGGTTCACCAACAGGTATTACATATAGGGGCGCTTCTTTCACTCCCAGAATTTCCTTTATTTTATTATCGTAAAAAGCACCAATGGGTACAGAGCCGAGTCCAAGTGCTACCGCCTGTAAATGAATATTTTCAGCCACATGACCTGCTTCAATCCACACATACCTTATCCCTCTTTCGCCGTAATATCTCGTTGTTCGCTCAAAATTAGCAGTAATTATGATATTCAGGGGAGCTTCAAATACCCAGTCCTGATGGAGGCATGCTTCATACAAATCTTTTTTAAAATTTCCGTCTTTTATTTTTACCAATTTATGTTCATTTGGGATGTAATGGTAAATTCCATCTTTTATTATGATGTAGAGTTCGAGTGGATAAGTTGCGCCAGCGGAAGGTGCTGCTCTAAAGCTCCTTTTCTTATCTGTTATGCCCTGACCAGCCCATAGTAATTGTCCTATTTCTTCCCATGTTAATTCCCTTTTCTTATAACTTCTTATTGACCTTCGCAGGTAAATTGCTTTTTCGACGCTCATTTTACCATCGAGTTTCGGTGGAGGTAACTTTATCTCCATCAGTCCTCCCATTAAAAGAGGAATTAAGAGCATACTATTCTAATTCAGTGTTATAGATTACATTTACAGCTGTTCCTCTTTTCACTTTTGTTCCGGGTTTTGGATTCTGGTCTATTATAACATCGAATAGTTCATCGGGATTTGTTACTTTTTGTACTTTTCCGAGTCTTAATCCCCTGCTTTCAAGAATTTCTCTTGCCTGCATTAATGATTTGTCTTTTAAATTCGGTACTCTTACATAAACTACTTTTGGTTTTGAAGGTTTGGCTTTTGGTTTTTCACCCTTACTTACTATAAATGCGATTTCGGTACCGGGTTCCACCTGGGTTCCTGCAGATGGGCTAATAGCTATCACATATCCTGCGGGTATTTCGGATGAATATTCCTTTGTTACTTTGCCCACTTTTAATCCAATTTTCTCAATCTGTGCTTTTGCTTCATCAAATGGTTTTCCTGTTACATCCGGTATCGTTAACCTTATTCCTGCACTTACTATTACATTTATTGCCGAGCCTCTTAACTTTGGCAGATAAGGTTTTGTTATCTGTTCGCATATTACTCCTGCCGGGTAAGCGCTGTCCCTTTTTTCTCCTGTGACGCTGATTTTGAATCCCCTTGATAGTGCGATTTTTTCAGCTGTTTCCCTGTCTATCCCCACGAGGTTTGGCACTACCCCTATTACCGTATTCAGCAGTAGCACTATGGCGAGTATGGTTAATGCCGATAACAGCCCCACTGCATAAGCAACCTTTTTACTCATACCCCCTCCTTTATCTTAATTTTAAGAAAATACTGATTTGTCAAGTCAAAAAATTTTGAAATTTTTTCTTGACAAAGGCATAAAATGATTATAATAGGTAGTGATGAGGGAGCGCTGGGGAAGCAGGTTGGCATTTATAATGGCTTCCCTTGGTTGTGCGGTAGGTCTCGGTAACATCTGGCGTTTCCCTTATATGTGCTATACAAATGGTGGCGGTGCTTTTCTTATCCCCTATTTTATTGCGCTTTTAACAGCAGGTATTCCTCTGATGATACTTGAGTTTGCGGTAGGAAGGAAGACCCAGGGTAGTCCCCCTCTTGCTTATTACAAAGTGAATCCGAAAACAGAGTGGCTTGGCTGGTTTGCCAATTTTGGAGTGATGTTAATTTTCTTCTATTATCCTGTGATAATGGCATGGTGTCTTGATTATCTGTTCTATTCGATAAAGTTGCAATGGGGTGCGGACCCTGAGAACTTTTTCAACTGGTCGTTTTTACGCAAGACCCATCCTCTTATACTTGGTGGTTTGAGGCCTCAGGTTTTTATAGCGTTGATAATTTCGTGGGGTCTTATTTATTTGAGTTTGTTTAAGGGGATAAAGCGTCTCGGACAGATAGTGACTTACTTAATGGTTGTGATGTGGATACTCATTACGATAATGGTGATAAGGGGTCTTACATTGAGGGGGTCGATTGAGGGTTTGAAATTTTATCTTACCCCGAGATTCAGTGTTCTTAAGGATCCGAAGGTATGGCTTGCAGCTTATGGTCAGATTTTCTTCACATTGTCGCTTGCTATGGGTTCTATGATAGTTTATTCTTCTTATTTGCCTGAGCGTTCTGATATTACCAATAATGCTTTTATAGTTTCGCTTGGCAATTGTGGATTTAGTTTCTTTGCTGGTTTTGCTGTATTTTCTACTCTTGGATATCTTGCTACTTTGAGAGGGTGTGAAGTTAAGGATGTTGTTTCTGGGGGTTTTGGTTTGGCTTTTGTTACTTATCCTTCTGCTATAAGCAAATTACCTTTTGGTGCGCCTGTTTTCGGTGTTTTATTTTTCCTGCTTTTGTTTATAGCGGGTTTAACATCGGCTGTTTCTCAGGTTGAGCCTTTTACTGCTGGTTTCTCGGATCGTTTTGGTTACAATAAAAATAAAGTTCTTGCTTTGGCGTGTGGTAGTGCTTTTCTTATAGCTAGTGCAGTATTTTCTCGTCAGGGAGGTTTTTACTGGCTTGATATAATTGATTATTTTGTGTGTTTCTTTGTGATAACGCTTGTTGGTTTAATTGAGTGTATTGTGATAGGTTATGTTTCGAAGCCTTCTGAGTGGCGCAAATATATAAATGAAGTTTCGGAGATAAAAATTGGTGTATGGTGGGATATTTGTATAAAGATAATAACTCCTGTGATCCTTGGTGTGTTATTTATATTGCAGGTTATAAATACGATTAAAAATGGTTATGGAGGTTATCCTTCTTCATGTTTATGGGTTGGTTTTGGTGTTGTTTGTGCGATTTTAATAGCTTCTTTCCTGCTTATGAGAGTAAGGAGGGCTTAATGCCTGTTTCTGCCTGGATTATGTTAGGGATAGGTATATTGATTCTTTATGGTGGTCTTATAATTTGTCTATTGATAGCATCAAAAAGGAGGGGTCATGCGTAGGAGCAAGTGTCTATATGCAATAATATTTGGAGTCGGTTTGCTGGCAGGAGTCAGCAGCTGGGGCTGGGGACCTCCTGGACTGTGGAAGGTTTATTACAAGTATATAAAGGGTGCGAAGTTCGTTGATCTGACGCACACATTTGCTGAGAATACGCCTGTGTGGTATGGCTTTGGACAGGCAAAGTTTGAAAGAGCGAGGGCGCCCGTTGATATTCCTGGTTATGCTAAGAAAGGAGAGGTTTACACCTACGATAAGCATGGCTTCATCGCCCATATTTATACTCATGTAGGGCAATATGGTACGCATGTTGATCCGCCCTGTCACTTTAAGAAAGGTGGAATGACACTTGATAAGATGCCGGTTGAATGGATGATTGCTCCTCTTTGTGTGATAGATATTACACCGAAGTTGAAGAAGGAGCCCTATCATCAGTGCAGTGTGGAAGACATTAAAGAATGGGAGAAGAAATATGGTAAGATTCCAGAAGGTGCATTTGTTGCTTTGAGGACTGACTGGTCAAAATACTGGGAGGAAGGTAATTTTGATAAGTTTAAGAGCAGTCCTTTCCCTGCATGGGACCCGGAGGCTGTCAAATGGCTGTTTACCGAGAGAAAGATTCTTGCAATAGGTCATGAAACGATGGATACAGATACAACGCATAATCTGGAAGGTGAAACCTGGCTACTCCATCATGATCATTTCCAGGTTGAGGTTATGACGAATCTCGATAAGGTACCACCTGTTGGTGCTATAATCGTGGTTGCGTGGCCGAAGCCCAAAGATGGTAGTGGTTTTCCGTGCAGGGCGTTTGCTATATGTCCTAAGTGATGTTTCTGGGGGCTTTGCCCCCTCTTTTAAAAAGGAGGGGCTATGCGTAGAGTGTTGAGTATTATGGGGGTAATGTTACTCGCAGGATATCTGTGGGGACAGCCAAAGGTGGAGTATCATGGACTGTTCTACGACTACAGCTTCTACTGGAACAATTCGGATTTCGATAAGAATACGAAGGACAGCGACCTGTTCCATTATCTACATTTTGATTTCACTGTTAATACAGATTTCGGCAAAGGTATAAAGCTTCACACTACATTTGGTTGCTGGGGAACATTTGGCACACATGCGATTACAGGTGAAACACCCATACAGGGTGGTAGTCCGGGTGATGCAGTTGCGGTCAGAGAAGGTTATATAACTCTTGAAAATATAGGAGGCACTCCTTTATCCTTTAGATTTGGTAAGGAGCATATTCTCTATGGTGACCAGATTTTTGATGGCGGAGAAGATGGTTTCCTTGGTGCAAAGCTCTTTTACAGGAGTGAAATGATTGATGCCGATATATTCTACTATGACCTTAGAGAAGGCGGAGGATGTGCTGGTGTAGGTGCTTATCCTGCTGGAGATACTACGCGCTATCCTACTCCTGACTGGAATCTCTTTGGCACATGGATAACAGCCAAGGTTGCGGGTCTAAATATAAGTCCTTATGCATTTTACAGGGTGCTGAAGGATGATAAGCCGATGTGGGGAGGCCTGAGGATAGCAGGTGCACCTATTTCTGGTCTTGATTTAGCTCTTGAATTTGCCATGATGATGGGTGATAATGGAGCAGGTGTTAGCTATGCTGGTATGCATGGCATGGGTAAGGTTTCATATAGCACGGGACCAATTTCATTTGGCTTTGCAGGTCTCTACTTCTCAGGTGATGATGGAACAACTACCGATAAAAACGAGGCTTATGAGTCTCCCACATGGGGACCTTATACCTTTGGCTTCTATAAATGGTGGCCTGGATTTGGTGTGTGTCAGACATTACGCTCACAATATGGTTTCTCACTGCTTGCACCATGGACAGATGATGTTACAAACAATATCGTTATAGATGTGAATGCTGGATATAAGATGGGTGACCTTTCAATAAGACTTGACTTCTTCAAGTATCAGGCGGTATGGGCACCCACTGGTACCGATAAGGATAAGGGAATGGAGTTCGACTTACTGCTTCTCTACAAATATTCAAAGACACTGGATATGGGAGCTACTTTCGGCTATTATCTACCCGGTAAATACTTTGCAGGCGAAGACCCCATGTTTGCGGGCTATGCTTTCATGTGTATAGGGTTCTGATGGGATGGCGGGGGAGGGAGCTGAGCTCCCTCCCCTTTTTTATTAAAAAGGAGGCGCGATGCTGTTTTTAATCTTCGCCATAAAAATCGGGGTTATCCTTCCTTATTCGGGTGACCTTGCATCTTACGGTCCTCCTGCAGAAAAGGGTTTGAGATTGGCAGTTGAGGAGATAAATAGAGCAGGAATTCTCGGGGATACAATCGCATTGATAATAAAAGATTCAAAAACTTCACCTGCTGAAGGCGTAAAATGTGCAAAGGAATTAATATCACAAGGAGTAAAAGTTATAATAGGAGCCATGTCTAGTTCTGTTACAAGGGCAATTCTCAACTATGTAAAAGATAAAGATGTCATTATTTTAAATGGAGGTTCAACTTCTCCTTATTTCACCTATAATGACCCTAACAATGTGTTTTTCAGGACATGTCCATCTGATGAGCTTCAGGGGATAGTCATGGCGATAATAGCGAGGAATAAAGGCTTTAAGACTGCAAGTATCCTTTATATAGATAACTCGTATGGTAAAGGTTTGGCAAATAAATTTGAAGAAGAGTTCAAAAAAGGAGGAGGCAGAATAATAGCAAAAGTCCCTTATAAACCGGGTAAATCTTCATATAAGGAAGAGGTTATAAAGGCATTTTCTAAAAATCCAATGTTATGTGTTTTAATAGGTTATCCCCAGAGTGGTTCTGCAATTGTTAGAGAATGGCTTAAAGAAGGTTATGGTGGCTTTTTCATTTTCTCAGAAGGTTTGAAGAACGAAGCTTTTATTAAAGGAGCGGGTGATGCGAATCTTGAAGGCATGGTAGGTACTGCTCCTTATGTAGGCGGTCCTAACTATGATAAATTTGCCAAAATGTTTATGAAGAAATATGGTGAAAATCCATCAAATTATGTGTGGTGTGATACTCATTATGACCTTATGATGTTACTTGCTTTTGCTATGCTGAAAGCAAAATCAATTGAACCTTCAAAGTTAAAATCAGCATTAGTTGAAGTTTCAAATCCTCCCGGTATAACCGTTACTCCGGGTGAATTTGAGCGTGGAAAGAAATTAATAGAAATAGGTGAGGATATAAATTACGAAGGAGCATCAGGTCCTGTTGACTTCGATGAAAATGGTGATGTGCTTGGCACTTATGAGATGTGGAAAATATCTGGTGGTAAAATAGCATCTGCTGTTGAAATTTATTCTCCACTCGGAAAGATTATGGGCACAGTAATAGATATCGAGACAAAGCAAAGAATTCCGAATGTTGAAATTCTTATAAAAGAATTAAATATAAAAGTGTATTCAGATATAAACGGTGAGTTTTTATTTAAAGATGTGCCTGCTGGCACATATACTATGATAGCAAGGCTAAATGGCAAAGAATTTAAGCAAGAAGTTACCGTTGCACCTTATTTGACATCAACCTGTATTTTTACTATTAAGAAATAAAATTTTTTCCTCTTTTTCATTTTTATATCCGACCAAAAATTGTGGTGTTGTAAAGGAAAATCCGATTTCTCCGTTTTTATCAACGATTATGATTCCGAATTTGCAATTTATTTTTTTACATAATTCTGCTGTTTCTTTTGCGGAGTATTTTTTCAGCATATCCACTGCATACTTTGTTATAAAATTTTTGATTATGCCTTCGCCGTGCCCTGTTGCAGAAGCAGCTCCTTCTTTTGAGCAATAAGTTCCTGCACCTATTATTGCACTATCGCCCACCCTTCCCGGTAGTTTGTGTAAGATACCGCCTGTTGATGTGCCCGCACATAATCTACCTGATGAATTGATTGCAACAGCTCCCACAGTTGAATAAAACTCTTTATAATGCTTAAAATACCTATCCTTTTTATCGAAATATTCTCTCCAGAATCTCAATGCTTTTTCACTTATTGGGTTGAAATATTTTACACCGTATAGGCGTGCAAATTGCGTTGCACCTTCACCGCAAAGCAATATATGGTCTGTCTTTTCCATAACAAGATAGGCGATTTCGATTGGATTTTTAACACCTTTTATACATCCAACTGCTCCACACCTGCCATCACTTGTCATTATAGAAGCATCCATTTCAACATCTCCGCATAAATTTAATGCAGAGCCAAAACCTGCATTGAAATGTTCATCATTTTCGAGAACTTTAATCGCTTCAATTACAGCTTTTACAGGGTCATCTTCCTTTTCAAGTATCTCAAAGCCCTTATCGACTGCTTTCTCCAGTCCTTTTAATCTTTCTTCGATAAATTCAGTTATAATGCCTGCTCCGCCGTGAACGATTATCGTTTTCATCTCCAATTTTAATTTCTATATCAGTATGTCAAGAGAATAAGATTTTTAATACGAGCGAAGCGAGTATATTACATAAGGGTTTTTTGTCACACCCCGAGTGTAAGGAGGGGTGTGCAAATGGGAAGGAGGGGACTGGGAGGAGGGGCTAAAAATTATTGACAAAACTATTATTTTTTTAAAATTTTATGTGAAGGTGATTTTATTTTCTCTTATTCTTGTTACAGAAGACCCTGCTTTGCTTGCAAAGCAAGATGCTCTTCGTGATTTTGATAAGGAGTTGTGGTATCTTGCTAGTGCTGCTTTTGGACCAATGGGATATTTGTTGCAGCAATTGTACCTGCTTCGCCACCGAGATACAGAATTATTGGTAAAAGCCCTGAATTCGTTTATAAATATGAGATAACTTACAAAAAAGTAATCTCTAACGAGAGGATAAAAGCGTCAACAAAAGGCTGTGTAATTGGATGTATCTGTAATTTGATGGTGAATGTTGCTTTATTGATTCTCCAATACATTATGTTAATGGAACACCTTGAATGATGTTTATTTTTTGTTAATAAGTTTGAATTTATCTGATAGCATTCCTGAATCTATCTCTTTGAAACCACTTTTATGTGCTCTTGTGAACACTACTCCTGGTCTTGGTAACTTTTTGAACGGCAAAAGTGAGGAAGCGGGATGGGATTTGATAAGAGTACTTCTTCCTTTGACGATGGGAATCGGTGGTTTTATTTATTATGATGATGACGATGGTGACCTTGATGATGTGCCTTCAAAGAAAGCGTTTGTGTGTTTGGGCACAGGGTTATTAATTTCACAGGAGATGTACTTTTATTCAATATTCTCCGCATATAAAACTGCTCTTTTGGAGGAAAAAATATCCTATAAATGGACAAAAAACTCTTTCTGGAATTTATATTTTTCTGCATTTGGTAAAAATCTTTCTAATTTGAAAGTTATATTACCGCTTATGTTCTTTCTTGGCGGGGGTATTGCACTCTCCATCTGTTTGTCAGATGCTCCTAAACCTTCCCCGATTTTTGGAAAAGACGAGGTGAGAGTTTGGGGCATGGGTTTATCTCCTGAATATGCTTTGCTATTAAATTCTTTGTATTATGGTTTTTTATTTAGCAATGTTGCACTTGCTGAAGAATCATTATTTCGTGGCTTTTTGCAAACAGAGATTGCCCGCTTAAGTGACTCTGAAATTTTTGCTCTTATATCGCAGGCGCTTATATTTGGTTTGTTGCATGCAAGATCTGAAAACCCATTGCACTGCCTTATAAGAATATCGTGGGCTACACTTGCAGGCCTTTATATGGGCTGGTTGTATAAAAGCAGTGGGTATGACCTTGCTCCATCAATCACTTTTCATTTCCTTTACGATACACTTTTATCTGTGATAATGTATGTCCTTTATCCTGATTTGAGTCCGCTGACTTTTGGCATAAAATATTCATTCTAATTCAAATTTGACAATCCTTGGTGCATCTTTTATCACAAATACTTTCTTTTTGTTGTCCCAAATTACTCCATGTTTTTTAGCGAGTTTTAATATCTCTTTGAAAATTTTCTTTATGTTTCCTTTATCATAGGTAAAAATGCCTTCTTTACACATAATAAGCGTATGCCAGCAGGGTATTTTCTTTAATGCGAATAAAGAATATGTGATTATGGTAATATCGCGTTGAAAATTTTTAAATTTTTCTTTAAAAAATTTATAAAATTCGAATTCGTTAATTTTATCTTCTTTTGTTATTACAAAAATATCAATATCACTGTGTTTTTTTGCTGTATTGCGTGCGAAAGAGCCAATCAATCCATAAGCTAATATTTCTTCCTTGAAATTATCTGGCAAATCTTTTGAAATCTCTTTTAACCTTTTCAAAATTCTTTTTTTCTCCAATAACATTATTCTTTTATTCCATCTCATTGTTCAATCTTTTTTTAAAAATTTTTCACACAGAATTAAATTTTCTTCTGCTCTTTTTATGAGTTCTTCTGCTATTACAGATTTTGCTAATTTTTCAATTGATAATTGAGCATTATGGACTGCGTCCACAAAATCATTTATTTCAAAAGTTTTTTTGCTACGAAGCAGGTCTTCCTGAGCTTCTTTAAATAACCTCTGGACTTCTTTGCTATTATCCATCACTAAATTTAACTCTATTTTCATGTAGTCAAGCTAATTTACAGTTGATTTTTAAAAGAAAAAGCAATACTCCGTCCCACCATCTTCCATAGATGATAGTGATGCAATTGGTTTTCTTCCGGGAGTATAGGATTATAACCTATAGCCTTCATTAAATTTTTTAATGCGAGCGTAAGCGAGCTTATTACATATGGGTTGTAGGTCAACACCCCGACTGAAAGGAGGGGTGTGCAAGAGGGCGGTGGGGACAGGGAGGAGGGGCTAAAAATTATAAAATCTTGCTTATCTTTCAGATTCTAATGCATCAAAAGCCCGCAAATAAATTAAAGATGAGATTTTCTAATCTCTACATAAAAATGTCAAGCAAATTTTTCTTTTAATTCTTTTAGTTTAAGGAGGGCTTCTATGGGTGTCATGTTATTTATATCTATTTTTCTCAATTCTTCTATAACCGGGTGTTCTTTTTTCTCTTCTTTTTCAAAGAATAATTCTTTTTGTCTTGATTTTGCCCTATCTTCCCGCCATTTTCTGTGTAATTTTTCCATCTCGCTCAATAATTTCCTTGCCCTTTTTACAACATCATCGGGTATTCCTGCCATCTTTGCAACATCTATCCCGAAGCTGTCATCGCATCCACCTGCTCTTAATTCTCTCATGAAAATTAACCTGTCTTTGTAGCGTTTTGCAGAAAAATGAAAATTCTTAATCTTTGAAGATATTGTTTGCAAATCAACGAGTTCATGATAATGTGTTGCAAAAAGAGTTTTACATCCCACATTTTTCAGGAGATACTCAGTTGTAGCCCATGCTATTGCCATACCATCAAAGGTTGATGTACCTCTGCCGATTTCATCAAGTAAAACCAAGCTCCTCTTTGTAGCGTTGTTCAAAATGTTAGATGTTTCTATCATTTCTGCGAGAAATGTGCTTACTCCACGGGATAAGTCATCTGATGCACCAATCCTTGTAAATACTCTATCTACAATTCCTATCTTTGCGTAATCTGCTGGTACAAAGCAGCCCATCTGTGCCATTATCACAATGAGTGCTACCTGACGCAAATAGGTGGATTTGCCAGACATATTGGGGCCTGTTATTATCAAAATTTGCTGATTATCATTCAGAACAGTATCATTCGGTATAAATTCTTCCTCTATTAACTTTTCAACAACGGGATGCCTTCCTCTTTTTATCACAATTTCATAACCATCATGGATTTCGGGTTTCCTGTAGTTATTCTTTATAGAAATATAGGCGAAATTTGAGATTAAATCTATGAAGCCCAATTTTTCGGATACTTCCTGCAAATCTTCAATTTTTTCTTTTATTTCCCTTCTTATTTTGCAAAATTCTTCATATTCAATCTGTTTTATCTTTTCTTCGCATGATAAAATTTTTTCTTCTAATCTTTTCAGTTCTTCTGTTACAAAGCGCTCTGCATTCACAAGTGTTTGCTTCCTTATATAATCTTTTGGCACATATTTAAGATTTGCTTTCGTAACTTCAATGTAATATCCAAAAACTGTATTATAACCTATTTTCAGTGATTGTATTCCTGTCCTTCTTCTTTCTCTCTCTTCCATTTCAGAAATCAATTTTTTGCTGTTTAAAGAAATTTCCCGCAATTCATCGAGTTCTTTTATATATCCCTTTTTCAGAATACCGCCTTCTGTTATTGTTTGGGGTGGATTTTCCACTATTGCTCTATCTATCAATTCATAAATTTCTCTTAACTCTTTTAATTTCAGATTTTTCAATTTTTCAGATTTTTCGAGGATTTTGTTTATTTCTGGTAATATTTTTATGCTGTTTTTCAGTGCGATTAAATCCCGTGGATTTGCCCTTTCCAGTGCTATCTTCGTGGTTATGCGTTCGATATCCGAAATTTTTTCTAACTTTTCTCTTATTTCTTTTAGCAAATCTTTATTTTGATAGAAAACATCTGTCAATTCCAATCTTTCTTCTATTTTTTTCTTATCTATCAATGGAGCCAGGATTTCTTTTCTTAATAATCTTGCACCCATGGGTGTGAGGGTGTTATCCATTACCCAGAGAAGTGTTCCCTTTTTATCATCTGTTCCTATTTTTTTGATAAGTTCGAGGTTTCTTCTTGTTGCATCATCAATTATCATGTAATCTTTTCGTCTGTAAAATCTCAGCTTTTTGATGTGCTCTGCCTTTGAGCGCTTCGTCTCCCTTATGTATTGCAATACCGCACCTGATGAGCGCTTGCAGAGAGGTTTATCTTCTATACCAAAGCCAGATAGCGTATATACACCAAAGTGTTCTTTCAAAATTTCTTCTGCCATCACTTCGTCAAAATAAGATAAAGGTAATCTTGTTATATTCTGATAATTAAAATCTTCCATATTTTCCGGGATTAAAATTTCTTTTGGTGATAACCTATCGATTTCATCCTGTAATTCATTATCATCTAACTCTGTTGTCAAAAATTCTCCTGTGGATACATCGACTATTGCTATTCCTGCTTTTTTGTTTTCTTTATATATTGCCATTAAAAAGTTATATTCCTTTGTTGGCAGGATTTCTGAATCTACGATTGTTCCCTGGGTTATTACTTCTACGACTCCTCTTTTTACTATTTTGCCTGGTTTTGGTTCTTCCAGTTGCTGGCATATTGCTACTTTGTATCCTTCTTTTACGAGGCGCTCGATGTAGGGTTGGGCTGCGTGTATTGGCACGCCTGCGAGAGGCACACCTTCCTGGCGCTTCGTAAGTGCTATCTGTAAAACTTTTGAGATAAGTTTTGCATCTTCAAAAAATGTCTCATAAAAATCACCAACCTGAAAGAAGAGGATGCAATCTTTGTATTTCTCTTTTATCTTGCGATACTGATGGATGAGAGGGGTAATCTGAGCCATCAAAAATTTTTACTCAAAATTCACTTTTGTCAAGAAAATGGTTGACAGGTTAAAAATAAGAGTAAATTAAAAGATGAGGATTAAACTTACATACAAGCAAAAAGTAGAAATCCCGTCAAAATATAAGAAGTTTTTCTGGGATGAGCCTGAAGGAGTTACTTTTCTCGAAAAATTCATTTTGAGAATTTTAAAGTACGGTGATTTTGAGGATATAAAATGGCTTTATCAAAAATATCCTGAAGAAACTTATGCCATAACTTTTAAATATCCCGATATAAAAAGAGGGATTAAATTCTGGATGAAAAAATGGCATGAAGATAAACGAAATTGTTGATAGAATGATAGAACTCGGGAGAGAAATTCAAAGAGTTTTTCCCCGATTTTATCTTGCAGGTGGTACTGCTTTGATGATAAAATACAAACACCGAATAAGTGAAGATATGGATTTTTTGAGTGAAAGATTTTTCTCAAAAATGCGTCTTTTACAAAAATTTAAAAGATTTTTTCAAATGGAAAAGGTAGAAATAGGCGAAGATAACATTGATTTTTTTACTCAGAGGATAAAAATTTCTTTTGTTTACTTTCCTTTCAAAAATGTAAAGCGACTCGTGAAATATGAGGGGTTAAAGATGGCTTCCGATTATGACATTTTCTTGAACAAAATTTATGCAGCCGGGAGGAGAATTGAGACCAAAGATATTTATGATATCGCTTTTCTATATGAAAGATACAAATGGGCGAAGGAAAAAGTGAAAAGGGATTTTGAGAAGAAATTTTATGGTCAGAGTTTTGAAATTTTTCTGGGAGCTGTTTTCAGCCTTGAAGATTATCCCGAACTCGATGAAAATGCAAGGAAAATAATAGAAAGGATGATAAAGGAATGGACATAACTTTTAATTGATGGGGTTCAGGCTAAAAGTAAGGAAGGCAAAATATGGATTTCTTTTCCGTGCTCTTTTATTTTCTCCATCTCATCAAAAGAGAAGATAAAACCCCGTTTTATATCATATTCTTTCATGAATTTTGAAAGATTTTTAAGTCCTTTCCTGTAGCGCCATTTCACTTCCACAGGTATGATATTTCTTTCTTGGACGATGAAATCTACTTCTATTCCTGTTTTCTTTCTCCAGAAATTTACTCTTTCAAACCTTTTTCTCAAAAGCGAAATAAAAACATAATTTTCAAGTAAGATACCCATATCACGCTCGGTTAATCCGTTAAGCCTCCTTGTTGCCCAGTTCACAAATCCTGTATCAACGAAATAAACCTTTGGCATGCTCCTTATTTCTTTGCGTAATTTCCTGGCATAGGGATAGCATAATTTAACCAAAAATAAGCCTTCGAGAATTTTTAGATAATTTTGTAATGTCTTTACAGAGACACCAATTTCTCGTGATAGCTCTGATAAATTTAGTAGAGAAGCATTTGTTGAAGCCAATGCAAATAAAAATCTGTCAAAAGCCGCTTCTTTTTTCAATTTCATAATATCATGTAAATCTTTTTTGGCATAAAGGTTGAAAAACTGAGAGAGAAGAAGTTTACGCTCCTCATCGGTTTCAGAAAGAACTACTTCTGGATAGCCGCCTATTCTGAGATATTCTTTGAATTCTTCAAAAAGAGATTGCGGAATTTCCACTTTGTTAATTTTTTCAAAACTGAACTGTGGCAGTAAATTTGCCAAATGTTTTTTATCTCTAAAAATCAAGAATTCACGGAAACTCAGAGGGAAAAGTTCTACTTCGATTATTCTTCCGATCAATGATGTTTTGAATTTCATGTTTAATGCGATGCTCGATGAGCCGGAGCATATCAATTTCATATCGGCTCTGTGATGGTCAACCGCAATCTTTATGAAACTCGCAGGCGAAGATAATAAATGAATTTCATCGATAAAATAAATCCCTCTACCAAAAACTTTCAAAAGGTAACTTACACCTTTTTCTGCAATCTCCCTATCTTCAGGTATTTCCATATCGAGGAAAATGACTTTTTCTCCTTCCTTCATCAACTTCTTAGCCATTAATTTCATCAAAGATGTTTTCCCGGTTCTTCTTGCTCCTTTTATGATTATGGCTTCTTTGCGATGAAAAATAGAAAAAATATAATCTAAAACTTCCCTTTCCTTCAAATCATTCTCAATTTTAATCACACTTTTTTATACTTAAACTCCAAAAAAGTCAAGAAATTTTTGCTTTTATTTCAGATTTATTCGCCCCAGAATTTTCTGAAAAGGATGTTTAGCATGAGGGTTTCGTATCCGCCGTATCCCAAGACTAATTTCCATCTACCTTTAGAGAATCTGATAAGGAAGGACACGGTGTCAACTGGCCAGAATTCGTCTGATTTTTCTTCCAGAGGTATTACGATGATGGCTTCGTTTCTCATTTTGCATATCTCCACTTCGGAGAATTTCATTGTCGCAAGTGCTTCTTTTACTGCTGTTAAGTCGAGTCCTATTATATTATCCTTTTTTGCTTTTTCAAGTAATTCATGGTCCGATAAAGTGTCTCCCAGTCTCCTATAAAGCTCTTTGTATAGGTAAAAGTCAACATATTTTTCTGCAAATTCATAATTGTCCAGTGTTTTTGCTCCTTTTACTATTATCAAGAAGCCTCTAAAAGGAGAGACCCTGATTGAAAGCAGGATTAGGAGTAAATACAGCAGGTCTTTCATCATTTATTATAATTGTGAAAAGAATTTGTCAATAAAAATAATTGACATTCGCAAAAAATGCTAATAATATTGTGATGGCTGAACAGTATCCATTTAAAAGGTATCCAAAGATTTACAGGTTGCAATATGTTCCCGAGATTTTAAATTATCCTCTGGAAGTTTATGAGAAGCTGGATGGAGCCAATACCCAGATAAGGAAAATAAAGGGGGTGTTGCTCTGTGGCTCACGCTCGGGTTATCTTTCTGACAAAAATCTGGATGCAAAACCCTGGTTCAGGATATTCTGGGAATGGGTTTATACAAATCCTTCCCTATATAAATTACCGGAAGATATAATAGTTTATGGAGAATTTCTTTATCCTCACACTTTGAGATATTATCCACAATGGACAAATCAATTTTTCCTCATAGATGTTTATGATCTGGAGAAAGAGAGATTTATACCCTATCGGGATGCAGTTAAGTTGATTAAAAAGATAGGATTGGAGAAGATTCACATAATTCCTCTTCTTTATAAGGGGTATCTTACGATGGATAAGATTAACGAGCTGTTAAAAGGGAGCGATTACAGGGATGGTGATAAAGAGGGCATAGTTTTGAAAAATTACGAGCATCAGTTATTTGCAAAAGTTAAGAATATTTAAACAATTTCTTTTATTGCCATATCTATTAGTGATGAAATTTTGAAATTAAAAATGGTTGACATTCACAGAATAAGGTTATAATGTATGATGGGTGAAATCAATTATATTGTGAGTTCTTTGAAAATGAAACCGGAGGTTTGACAAAAATTTTTGATAAAATGATACCTAAATTAAAGAATAATAACAAATTTTTTGCGGTTGAAGACCCTCTTTGGGGGATTGAAACTTTGCCTTCAAAAATTCTAAGCCTCTTTCATACAATTTAGTTGAAGACCCTCTTTGGGGGATTGAAACTCTGTATCTACGTGGTGGGCATAAAATTTTATCTTTGTTGAAGACCCTCTTTGGGGGATTGAAACTCTTTAGCAATTATTAAAAATTTTCCATCAGTTTTAAGTTGAAGACCCTCTTTGGGGGATTGAAACTAGTATTTGTGACAGCATACTCATCATACCTCCTTTTGTTGAAGACCCTCTTTGGGGGATTGAAACTTGTCTTTCATCAAAAATTCCACTACCTCTTTGCCTAGTTGAAGACCCTCTTTGGGGGATTGAAACTCAATATCCCAAGAGAATACAACTCATCAGGTCTCACGTTGAAGACCCTCTTTGGGGGATTGAAACCCTTCTTCAGGTTCGAGGTTGGGACCTTTAACTATTTGTTGAAGACCCTCTTTGGGGGATTGAAACAAAGTTGCGCTGTATGAACGCGAAGATGTTTTGTTGTGTTGAAGACCCTCTTTGGGGGATTGAAACTAGCGTATTCTTCCATTTTGACTATTTCTGGATTAAAGTTGAAGACCCTCTTTGGGGGATTGAAACGTCGTTTTCGTTTTCTTGAATCCCGGCGTATAGGTTAAGTTGAAGACCCTCTTTGGGGGATTGAAACATTGGAAACTCTTTTTTATCTGTTCTCATTCTCTCTTCGTTGAAGACCCTCTTTGGGGGATTGAAACTTGCGTATGCTAACTTGGAAGGTGCGAATACCGTGCGTTGAGGACCCTCTTTGGGGGATTGAAACAATTGTTTAATGTCATTGAGCGAAACGATTTTCTGAGTTGAAGACCCTCTTTGGGGGATTGAAACACTCTTATGTTGCTAACCCGTATCTCCTTAATATACTGTTGAAGACCCTCTTTGGGGATTGGGAATTTTTGGATTTTCTTGACAATAAGTTATTTGGTGTATAATATGCGAAGGGGGGAGTATGTGGCGCTTCGATTTAAAAGTGCTTGCCGTAACCGTGGGTACAAGCTTCAAAACAAATCTCGAAAGAGAGGGCAAAAGAGATTTGTTGTCTCTACTTCAGAACAGGGAATTCGACAAGTTATATCATTGCCTTAAAGGATTGGAACCATCGGAAAAAATCCTGGGAGCAGAAATAAACTCAATACAATCCCTTTTAGAGCAAAAGTATATCAAAGAACTTCAAAAAGTTTACCTTCTCGTTTCAGATACCTCTGACGGTGAGATTATAGGGAAGTTTCTTAAGTGTTACATAGAAAAGAAATGGAAATCAAAGGTTGAGATATTAAAAATAGAAGGGCTCACCGATGCAGACCCCGATACCTTTAGAAGAAAAGGACTGGTAGAGCTTGTGAAAAAACTTGCTTTCATAAAACGCAGGGAAACAGAAGGCTCATGGGGAATAAATGCCACAGGCGGATATAAAGCTCAGGTATCTTATGCTTCTGCCTTCGGTCAGGTTCACAAAGTCCCCGTTTTCTATATGCATGAAAGATTCGGATATATAATTGACTTACCTAGTCCACCAGTGACAATAGATTTAGAAATCATACACAAATACAGGGAAGCGATAGCATTGCTCGCTGCAAAAAAGGAGCTTGAAAAAGAAAAAATAGTAAAGAAAACAGGCAAACTGGATGATATCCATTCACTCATCGATGAAGTTGAAGGAAAAATCTGGCTTTCTGCTCTTGGATACATCTACTGGGAAGCTTACAAACGAAATGAAGATTATTACGAAAAATCAAAAATAAGACCTCCCGGATACGATGGAGAAATCGAAGAGGTAGGCATTGAGGGTCATCATCGTCCCCGGGGATTTAAGGAATTCATTAGAAAGCTGGAAAAAACAAAATATATTAAAAAAATAGAAGTAAAGCGTCTGCAAAAGGGAACCGAAACAAAAATACATAAAGACAGATATTCGGATGAGCTTCCCGAGAAAATAAAAATTAATTATAGTGATGGGGAGATTGGAATTGAACTGATTTTAACAACGACATGTGAACATCTTTTACACAAAAGGTTCCTTCAGGATGAACTTGAAAAAATAATTTAAGTGGATGCGGGTTGTCGATCCCCTGGGGTTTCAGGGCTATTGGGGGTCGACACGGAATTTTTTCAAAAAATGGACTTGACAGTTTGCAAAAATCATTATAAAATAATGAAAAAGAGCTCCTTGAAAAACGGGTTTTTGACCCTTAATAGGGGGATTGCAACGCGAATAAAACAACTTTCTTTTTGTGTTTCATAATAGGTTTTTGACCCTTAATAGGGGGATTGCAACTTCTTCCAAATTTCCATGACTCTCATCTTTGCCTCGTTTTTGACCCTTAATAGGGGGATTGCAACCTAGCTTTTTAGCAACTGTGCTCAGGCCTTCCATAATGTTTTTGACCCTTAATAGGGGGATTGCAACTATCTAATGGACAACGATATTTTAAATGCAAATCGTGTTTTTGACCCTTAATAGGGGGATTGCAATGTCTATCTCGTTTCGATTACTGAAGCGGATAACACAGTTTTTGACCCTTAATAGGGGGATTGCAATTTTAACTTTACCTATCCACCGCCGAAATGTTTGCCTGTTTTTGACCCTTAATAGGGGGATTGCCTGCCTTAATAGGAGGGACAGGTTTTTCTTTGTGCATAAAATTGTAATTTTTCTAATATGTTTAAATCTTGACATTCTTTTATCTGCATTAAATTTAAATGTGGATGTGCCGAAAAAATTTAGATTCGCTGTTTTCAATTTTTATCTCCGCATATTTAAAGATTTAGATTTAACAAAATTTACAGGTAGTTTATTGCGTGGAATTTTTGGTTCCTGTTTTAAAAAACTTGTCTGCATCAGAAAAACCGAGTGCGAAAATTGTATTTTGAGAAAGCACTGTGTTTATTCTTATATTTTCGAAGCGTGTACAGGTGAAAAAGTAAAGCATTTACCCCAGCCTTTTGTAATGGAACTTCCCTCTTACACCGGAGTGATAAGTGCTGGTGATATTTTACAGCTTAAATTGATACTGATAGGCGATGCTATCAAATTTCTTCCTTATTTTATTTGCGTGTTCGAAGATATGGGTAATAGGGGGATATTGAGGGAGAAAATAACTTTTAGTGTAGAAAGTGTTGAAAATGTGAAGCAAAACAAAGCACTTGTGGCATACGAAAGAAAGAGTCCGTTTATTCCCGATAAATTACTTCTCTATACATTTAAAGATTTTCTGGAGGAGGATGTCAAAAAATTGCGGATAAAATTTTTAACACCAATCAGGATAAAATTTCAAAAACAAATTTTGATGGAATCCGAAAAGATGGATTTTCCTTTATTTATCCGAAACTTATTACGCAGGTTATATTTGTTGTCATTGCAATATTGTGGAGAGGAGTGGCAAATACCCTCGTATTTACTTGAAAAAGCAAAGGGGGTCAATCTTACATTCCGTAATTTAAAATGGAAGGAACTGGTTAGATATTCGAAGCGTCAGAGGATGGATATGAAACTCGGTGGATTTGTAGGGGAGATGGGTTTTGAGGGCGATTTGTCACCATTTTTACCTTATCTCAGAGCGGGGGAGTATATTCATGTGGGTAAGGCAACCTCTTTTGGTCACGGCAAATACAAAATAGAAATTTTACCCTGATTTTTTCTTGACAACCCTTCTGTGGACATATAATTTATGATGCGAATGCGTAAACTTGTTCGCATCGCTGCCTTATTACACGACATAGGGAAAATGAGCCATCGCGGAAAATATGCATTTAAAAGGAATTCATGGGTCGAAATCGAAAATGAAATCGTACCCGCTGTTTGTCCAGAAAATGAAAAAGGTGAGTATACCCATAGACATGCAGCTTATTCTGCAGATTTCTACGAATTTTTCCAGCAATATATAGAATGCTTAAGTGAAGAAGAAAAGAGTGACCTTGATATTTTAATTAGCAAACATCATCTGCCGTTGAGTGAAACAAAGGAAGAGTTACAAGATGCAATGAGATTTATACAATATGCCGATAGATTAGCAGCTGCTACTGACAGGACAGAAGAGAAGTCAAAGGAAGAATACTGGCTTTATTCTCCTTTCTGTGAGCAGTGCATATACGAAATAGATGTGCTTAAACTGGAAAATATTTTTCCATTGGAAAATAAAACAGAAAATCCCGAAATGAAATATAAAAATTTGTGTATGCAGATTAAAAACAAGGTAGTGCAAGATGGTGTAAACATCAAGAGTATAAAAGATATAGACCGTTTCACGAATCAGTTTCTTCATTTTTTGGAGGTGTATGCGACCTTTGTTCCTTCTACTTCTATGGAGAAAACCCAATGTTCACTTTATGACCATTTAAAGCTCACGGCTGTGTTAGCTGATGCTTACTGTGAAGGAGCCACCGAAATGCTTCATGTGGTGGGCGACCTGTCAGGGATTCAGGATTTTGTCTTCCGTCAATTAAAGACAAAAGAGATAAAAGCTGATCAGGGTAGTAAAATGTTGAGAGGCAGGTCTTTTTATCTTCAGATTTTACAGGATGTACTCGCAAGGTACATTCTTAACGAATTTGATTTATCTCTTACCAATTTGTTGTTTGCCAAAGGTGGTAATTTTATCATAGAGATTCCAAAAAAGGAAGATACGGTAAACAAATTAGAGGAAATTGTAAAGGAAATTAACGAATGGTTATGGTATTTGTTTTATGGCAATCTTATTCTTGTGGTCGGTTATTCTTCTTATGAATTAAGAATGGAGGAGGGTTCCGGAGGTCTTGCTGACAAATTCAGGGTAGCAGATGAGAAAGCACGCAGGATGATAGAAGAGAGGAAAAGCAATAAACTTTCGATGATAGTAAAAGATACTAATTTCTTCCAGATAGAAGATGTTAACGAATGCCCTATTTGTAAGTTACCGCAAAAAACAGTTGTTGATGATAGATGTGATAGATGCAAACAATTTGAAGAAATAGGTTCATTTCTACCAAAATGCTCTTATATTGTTTTTGCTAAAAATCCTGTAAAAGGAGCGACTCTTAAGGGCGGAGTGAAATTAATAAAATTTGACAAATTTGGCGTTGTATATCTTTTGAGCGATAAAAGAGATGCTAAAGAATTTTTGAAGCACGATGATGTAATTGATGTTCTTTCTTTAAATAAACCCGATGGTATTTTTGGAATATACTGTGTGGGTAATGCTGTACCCATAGCAAATATAAAATTTAAAAACGAGAAAGGTTTTGAGGAAGCGCCAGATACTGTTCTATCACTTGATACTATTTCGGAGATGAGTTTGGGAGATAAGAAGATAGGGTATTTAAAAATAGATATGGATAATCTTGGGATAACATTGAGGGAAGTTTGCAGGAAATTGCGTTTATCCGCCTATTGTACCTTTATAAGATTTCTGGATTATTTCTTCTCGGGCTATCTTAACTTATTCTGTAAGGAATACAGTAAAAATACGGATTTGCTTGATAAAAAGTATTTTTATAAGTTGAAAGAGGAAAATGCTATTTATCTTGTTTTTGCAGGAGGTGATGATATTATGCTTATAGGACCTGCTTCATGTTTACCTGATTTTGCTGTTGAATTCAACGATAAGTTCAAAGAATTTTGCAGTTGTGCTGATTTCTCTATTTCGTGCGGGATAGTGTTTGAGCGTCCACATTTACCAGTGTTGCTAGCATCAGAAGAGGCAGGCAGAGCTTTGATGCGTTCCAAAGAGGAAGGGAAAAATCGCTTAACATTGTTTGATGCTGCAATAACATGGGAAGAATTTAAAGAACTAAAAATAAAAGATTTTACACTTGAGATGAAAGAAAATATTGAGCAGAAGAAAATTTCAAGGAATTTACTTTATTTCTTATTGAAAGCAAGGAAAATATTTGGTGATGGTAACAGATTTCATGCATTTGTGCCACTTGCGTTGTATCATCTGGTGAGGAATGTTAAAGAAGAAGTAAGAGAAAGGTTAAAAGAGTGCCTTCTGACGAGTACAAAGGCTTTGAATATGTTTAAATATTTAAAAATACCCGTATGCTGGACTTTAATGCTAACAAGGAGGGGTCATGAATGAGTTTGAAAAGTTGCAAAGAGAGTTTAAAAAAATAAAAAGAAGAAACGAAGAAATTAAAAAAATTACTGATAAACGCGAACAAAAGCAACAAAATCAAGTACTTCAAAGAGAAAAGAAAAACCTCAAGGAGGATATTAAGAGATACATAAAAAACAAAGCCCGCGATTTTTTTAATCTTTCTGAAAAAGTGAGAGTGGGACTTGATGGATTGGCCGAAATGGTTGCTTATTGTTCTGATATTAAGATGCGACAACTGAGAAAATTTTTTAACGAACTGAAGCGTATGACCAAAACTTCGACGGATATAAAAAATGATTTGCAGAGGCTGATGCCGTTACTCGCATATGCTAAAGGCAAGGGGGTAATTGATGATTTGTTCTTTGAGGTTACTCAGACTTTAATAGACAATTGTGAGGAAAAAGATAAAGAAAAATTAACAGAATTTATGGAAGCGATAATAGCTTTTCATAAATTCCATGGAAAATAGGGGGAACGATGAGTGTTTTGAATTTTTTGGGTAAAATAATAATAAAAGGAAAAATAAGGACTGAGACAGGACTGCATATAGGTTCAGCGGTTGAAAAAATAGAAATAGGAGACGTTGATAGCATTGTGATAAAAGATCCGCTAACGGGTTATCCTTACATTCCTGGTTCGTCTTTAAAAGGGAAAATGAGAAGTTTATTAGAGTGGAAATACGATAAAGTTCAAGAAAATAAAGGTGAACCTTGCAAATGTGGAGATTGTGAAATTTGCAAAGTTTTTGGTGTACCAGCAGAAAAATCAAAAGAACCGGGGAGATTAATTGTGCGCGATGCATTTCCTACCCGCAATACACTTAAAGAATGGAAAGAAAATTTAGGGGAAGACATATTTACCGAAATAAAATGGGAAAATACGATAAATCGGATAACAGCGAGAGCAAATCCTCGAGCAATGGAGAGAGTACCAAAAGGTTCTGAATTTGAATTTGAAATGATATTTGATGTCTTTACAGAAAACGATGTAGAAGACCTTCTACCTGTAGTTTTTGAAGGCATGAGATTACTGCAAGATTCGTATCTCGGAGGCTCAGGTACCAGAGGATACGGTAAAATTTCATTTATAGGTGTAAGGGTTACTTTCAGAAAAAAAGAATATTATCAAAAAAATGTTCCAGAAGAGGAAATTTTTGTAAAAGGTGATAACGAAAAACTTGAAGAACCACCGGAGAAAATAAAAGAAAATCTGCTAAAAATACTTGAGAAAATCTCAAAATGAAGAATTATAACGATTATATTGTCTATCTAAAGCCAAAAGGTTTTATAAAAGATTTTCCCCACTCCGATACCCTGTTTGGTGCTTTAATGTGGGCAATAAGGTTCATTTATGGAGAAAATGAATTAAACAAAGTGATAAACGCATTTATAAATGGTGAAAAAATATTCTGTGTCAGTTCATCTTTTCCGGTTTATAAAAAACAAGTTTTTACTTTTCCTGTATGTGCTGGAGTTATTAAATTGTTTATGGGCATATTGCAGGGGAAAGATGAGAAATGGAAAGAATTTAAAAAAGCGAAATACTGGAGCGTGTCTTTCTGGAGAAAGTTTATCGAAAATGGCGAAAAAACTCTAAAAGAATTTAAAACGGAAGAAAATTTAAACGAAGATAAAGGAATAGTGAGTTTAGGAGAGATAAAAGATAGATTAATGACAACAGGAATTGTAATCCGCAATGAGATTAATAGATTGAAACATAGTACAGAAGAAGGGAAATTATTTTTTAAGCGGTATATAATGTTAAACAGGAATTTCGAATTATATTTTATTTTAAGAACACTGTATGATAAGGGTTATTTTGAACCTCTTTTAAAATATCTGGCAGATACAGGGATAGGAGGGGAAAAGAGTGCGGGCTATAATCAGTTTGCAACGGAGATAATTGATGTGCCATCCGAAATTAAAGGACTTTTAAATAGAAAAGGGGAGTATTTTGTTTGTCTTTCAAGGTATATTCCCGATGACGGAGAGATACATTTTCCTCCTGAAAGTTTCGAAATTGAGTCAATAATATATGCTCCTGAAACTAAATTTGAATTTGCTCCCTTTGGCAAACATAAAAAGTTGATTAAATTTATAAAAGAAGGTTCAAAGGTTAAAATATTAAAAGAAAAAGAGATTTATGGAAAAATTTGCGAAATTAATTTTGTAAAAGAGGACAAAAATTATAGAGTAATAAGGAGCGGACTATGTCTTCCTCTCTTTATACAATAAAGAAATTTAAAATTCACACATTGACACCGGTTTTTATAGGAAGTGGAGAAGAATTTACACCATTTACTTATATCTATGATGAGGAAAATAAAAGTGTTTATTACCTAAAAGAAGAAATGTTTGAAGAAATATATAAAAGATGTGGAAACGAGTTGTTGGAACAAGCGAAGCGGGGCAGAATAGAAATGACAGAATTTTTAAGACAACATAATGATTTGTTAAGTAAATCAAAGCAACGAGAAAACTATTATTATAAATTAAGTTATAAAGAAATTCCACGAGATAAAATCCATACTTTTATAAAGCAGTATAATGAGAAATATAATGAACCTGGGCCATATATTCCTGGTTCGGAGATAAAGGGAGCTATAAGAACGGCATTACTTTATTCTATCCTTAAATCCGGGGAAAAATTGCCCTCCAATGAAAGGGAGTTAGAAAAGTTATTGCGTATCAATAACACTCCCCAGGATGATATATTAAGATGTCTTATCATACGGGACACAAATCCAGTAAAGCTGGATAGGTTGATAGTTGAACCCGTGACAGTGCTACATAGAAGAAAAAATAAACGCTTTAGAATCTGGTGTGAAATTTTGCAGGAAAATACAGAATTTGAATGTGAAATTTTAATAGATGAGAAACTGAGACAAAAATTTACAGAGAGAAATAAGGAACTTGCCGAAATTCTTACATTTGATGGATTGAAAGCAAAATGTAAAGAATTTTATAAGGATTTAATCGATTTTGAGAAGCAAACTTTTTCCGAATTTAGTAGAGGTGAGGTGATAGATCATGGTGTGGTAGAGGAGAAGCTTAATGAAGGAAAATTTATGTTGAGAATAGGCATGGGTCAGGGATATTATGGTTTGACTGTAAATTTGATAAATAGAAATAAAGATATCGAAACAAAGAGGGCGGTAAGAAAGGATGAAAGGAAATATCTTCCTTTGGGCTGGATTTTGCTCGAAGAAATAAGATAATGGGAGTTTTTCATGTAAGTGGCCTGGGATTAAATCCAGGTGCTGTAACAGTTCCTTTAACTTATGTATATAAATTATTGTTGCAATCAATAACAGATGAAAAAGCATTAAAATTTTTTGCTAAATCAGGAGAAGAGAGTGAGAAAGTAAAAGGGAAAGTAGAAGGTCTAATAATTTTTTCTTCCAAAGAAGTCTTAAGTGGAGCCGAGCCGCCTCGCAATATCACCGATAATTTATTTAAGACACAACTGCAAAAAAGCATCCCGCACATTATTCTCGAATACCTGCGAAGATTAAGCGAAGAAATTAAAAATCTTTTGATGGAACTTAAAAAGAAATCAAAGAATTCGAGAGTAAATGAAAAAATTGACGAATTTTTATTTTATTTTGGAAATAATTCTTATGGATTAAAATATTTTTATGGAATAGAAGTGAATTACAAAGATTTTGATGATTGTTTTGAGAAAGTTTACATAACTTTATGTGGTTTAAAAAGGAAGGAAGTATGGTTGAATATGATAGGAGGTTCCAATCAAATAAATCTTTCGCTGCTTCTTGCAGAGGCTTTTACTCTTGCTTCAACCAGATTGTATTATGTTTTTGAAGAAAAAATACAATATTTACATCCCTCTGATTTAAATTTATATGATTTTAGGGAAAAGCATATTTCTGTGCCACCTCCGGGCTGGTATGAATTTCCCCCGCTCTTTTTTGATATCAGTGAACTTTTTAGATATATAAAAAGTAAATTGAATCAGACAGGAGGATATGTAACGATTGATGAAATGGAAAAAGAGAAGCCATTAATCAAAGATTTAAAAACGAAATTATTTAAAGCAGATTTTCTTCGAATAGTAAATGGCGGAAAAAGGATAATTACAGGGGAGATGTTTGATAAATTTAACAAGTTAAAAGAAAAAGCGGAAGAAGAGATCATAAATAATGATATAGAAAGTAATTTTGCAAAGTGGAAACAATGGGCACAAAATAAAGGAATATTGCATGTGTGGATAGATGATGGTAAGATTTGTGAAAATTAAAGATGTTATTAAATTTAAAAGGCTCATTAAATAAAATTTTAAATTTTTTATTGACATTTTGATGCTTTTTCTATAATTTACAGAGATGAAGAAAAATTTGTATGATAATTTAAAAAAGGAGGGAATATGTGGATAATTTTACTTGCAGTTATCATGCAAAAGTTAACATATTTTCAAAATTATATTTTCCTTGTGGATGTATCGGGCAGTATGCATCAGCGCAAACTCGATTACCTGGTGAAGCGCGACCTCAAAAATTATATTTTGTCACGACAGAATGGCGAAAAAATAGTAATAATAAAATTTGGAGATTCTTATGAAGAATTCATCAATGAAGTGATAAGCGATGAGAATAAACCTTTGATTTGCAGAAAAATTGACGCTTTGAAGTTCAATCAGCGCTATACGAGGATGTGGGAAGCGATAGACCTTGCGTTGAAAAGGCTAAAAGAGCTTTATCAGGCATATCCTGACAGGGAATGTAGGTTATATATTTTGACAGATGGCGAGCCGGATTATGGTAATGCGTCTCCCAGTGTAACTGCATCTGATATCATTAAATATTACAAAGAAAATTTCCAGCTTGTGAAACCTTACATTTACCTTATAAAATACGGGAGCAAAGTTCAGCATCCGGGACTTAAAGAGTTTGCCAGTCAGACGCACGCAGAAATAATGGATAACATACCACCACAGGCAGGAGGAATACCTCCTTTTATTCAGATTAAATTATTAACAAGGAAAATAAAAATACACCCGACTGCAGGTTTGGTAGAAAGGAAATTTAAAATTTTGATAAGAGAGGCATGGAAATCGAAAAATAAGAAAGTGTTTTTATCATGGAAAGGAAATTTGCCCGAAGGAACAGAAGTTGAGATTTATCCGAATACATTTATATGCACTGGTAAAAAAGAAGAAAAAGAATTTGTTTTGCGCTTAAAAGGATTTAAACACACGGGTGTGTACAAACTTGGTATCTCATTTAATGCGGAAAATGTGAGGCTGGAAGTCGAGCCACCTGATGGTCAAATATTAATTTTGTGTAAGCGACCTTTCCCTATATGGGTATTATTTGCTATTGCAGGTGTTATTGTGATTTTTGTGGTTTACAGTGGAATATGTAAAAGCAGGGAAACTAAAAATTACATTGAAGTTGTGATACCCGAAGGGAAATGCCGTATATTTGAATCAGGTAGAAGATGTCAATTTATGGGGAATATTCCCGAAAAGATTTCTTTTACGATCTGGCATTTTCTTGACGAAGAAAAATTTGAGCATTATTTTGAAGTGAGTTCGGGTGAAGGAGCTGCAATGAGGTATGAAGGTCGGGAGACAGATAAAATAGAAATAAGGGATACCAATCCTAAATTAATAGAATTTAACAGATATAAGTTTGAGATAACAGTTGTGGACCCGGTAAGAGGTAGGATTAGCATATCAATTTTAGAGGAGGAGAAGGAGGAGGGAACATGAAATTGGTTCCCACTTTAGTGGTAGGGCTTGGGGGGACAGGCAAGCTTGGGGGCAAATATTTGAAATATCTTATTCAGAAGCGCATTCCGGAGAAATATTTAAACAGAGAAACGGGATTGCCCGACATTATTGACATTTTGCATATTGATACTTCTTCTGAACAGGAAATAGACGAGCCCGAATTTTTAAGAGAAATTTCGATAGACACAATCCAGGCAGTTTTAAATAAACAACAGGTTGAGGAAATTATTAACCGGGTTCATCGAGGTGAGGAAAGACACATTGCGAAGTGGTTTTCTGGTTATGTTCCTTCATACGAAACCAGGAGAGGAGGAGTCGGTCAGGTTCGTCAGGCAGGGCGTCTTGCTTTATTCCTTAATTTTAAAAATGTAAATGATGGAATAAAAAGAAAAATTGATCATGTTTTTGACCGAAAGACTATTGCTAACTATATAACCAGAACAAATGCTCCTGTTTCTGATGGCAAAAAAATGGTATGTATCATTGCATCGGCATCCGGAGGAACAGGCAGTGGACTTCTGCTTGATGTAATTGGACTGATAAGTGATAAAGTGGGTCCTGACTACTTAAAGGTTTTCATAATAGCGCCGGAAGTTCTATCTGGAAGTCTTGAATATACAGAAGATGAAAAATGTGCAATCGGCAATTTTTATGCATTTTTAAAAGACGTAAATTATTTTCATAGAAATAGAAATGTAACATGGCAGGTGGATTATGGAGGAGGTAACATTCGAGTTTTTACATCTCCTTTGTTTCATACTATGTTTATACTTGATAATTCTAACAACAAAGTAGACCTCGGAGGAAGAAGATTGTCGGCCCTTGGTATAATCTCTGAAGTCATCTATCGGCTACTCACAGGTCTCGAAGATTCACTTGGTCAAATTTATGCACAGATAAATCGCGATATCACAATAGATTATTCGAAAAGATTGGGAGGGATTTATTCGGAAGTAATTGAGTATCCAAAAAAAGAGGTAGATGAATGGCTTAAATTTGAACTTTTAATAAAAACAATAGAAAATTTGCTTTCGGATACAGCGACTTCATATGAGAATGAAATTAACAATTTTATAAACAGGTTTGAAGAAATATTCCAAAGGATTTCCATTCCGGCTGTTACTTCAAGAGAAATAAAAGGAATAGCAGATATGGAAAAGGTTTATAGACAGGTAAATTCGGATATTGTGAACCAATTGAGGAGAATAGAAAGTGAATTGGATGAAATTGCGAATGAGGTGATAAACCAAATAAGAGGTCGCTTTTTAAATATATGTAATAGGTCACTTTCTGACATTTTGAGATTTTTAAATGAATGTCATGCAAGATTTGAGCAGAAAGCGAATGAATATTTAAGAAGGTATCAGGATTATTTTTCAGGGAAACAACCAAGGGTGCATCAAGAAAGAAAGGACTTAGAAAGAATGCGCACGAATATCGCTATGGAATGCAGGAAGACACTATTCAAAGGAAGAATAATTAAAAAATATGCCCCCAGTTTTGTCAGAAGATTACAGCAATATCATCAAAATTGTCTGGAAGCTCGGGTAAGTAAAGAAGTATACGATATAATGATGGGCAGAATAATGGAAGAAATAGCACCTATAAGTGAAAAGTATAGAAGATTAGAATCGAAGTTAAGGAGTATTAAAGAGAGATGCGATTTAGAAAGAGGAAGAGCGAGGGAAAAGATGTTGCGTGCCGAAAATGTCAGATATATAGGAGTGAGCGATGCTAATTTGAGAGAAATATTCAATAAAAAGATAAGAGGAAGAATCGAGGATATTAAGAGAGATTTTTGTGAAAGTTTAGAAACTTTCCTGAACGAACCCCAACAATGTGAGCAATGGTTGAAAGAGAGAGCACAAAAAGAAATAGATAGCATAAATATTTCGCTTTCTGATCTTATAAGAGAAAAAATAATAAATCCTAAAGAAATGAACGAACTGATAAGTAAGATTTGCGATAGAGTTAGTGACCCTTTACTTTTGCTTACCTCTCAAGGTGCGCGCAAAGAACAATTTTTGATAACAGGTAATCAGGATATAAAGAGAATGGCAGGAGGAAGGATAAATAATATAATTGAAGAACAACAAGAGGAAGGGATTACAGATCGAGCGGTGTTTATCAATTTTACATTTTGTGTAGAGATAGAAATGCTTGGACAAGAGAAATTAGAGAAGTACTTTAATTCATATTGGGAAAAAAGAGTAGAATCAATGGAAATAATCGAAAGTGAGATTAAGGCAAAAAAATTCAAACCTTTAGAGCCTTTGACTTCCTATTTTGATGTCATGGATAGAGAAATAGTGGCAAATATGCGCGAAATATTACCGAGTCTGGCACAAGTGGATGAAAATTTATTGTGGACTCTTATAGAAATAGGAGTGGTAAAGAGGAGCCGTAACTGGTACGAATTTGATGGAAGAAGAATACAGGGCAAAGGAAATTTCATAAGGCAAGCAAGAAATTTTTACGATGATTTAATGAAAAAACTGGAAGAAAAAATAAATGGAATGGATATAGACGAGTTAAAAGAATATTTCGACCTTCATAAAGAAGAAGGTACAGAAAAGGAGTTGCGAATGAGGGCGGAAGAACATAAACAAAAGTACGGATTTGACTGGCATCCTTTACCTGAAAGAGTCAAAGCGATGATACAAATCAAATTAAAAGAAGCGGGCGTCAAAGTTTAATATTTAACAGTATAAATCGGGACATCAATCTGTGTCCCTGTAATCTTTATGTTAAAATAAGGCTCCTGTAATCCATGAGTGATTATGGGCACTTTATAAGATACATATCTGCACAATTCGTGAATCGTAATTATACCATCTTTATCTTCATCTGCTTCGCCTTTAAGTCCTTTAATAAGTGCCAGAGTAAAGGCACCATGTTTTCCCAGTGACACTGAAATCTGATTTGGTTTTGATGATGCAAGCACACATCTGAATTTACATTCAGTTATTCTTTCCATAAGTTCTTCAACTATTCCTTCTGTTTCTTCCGTGCTTTTTATTATCCAGCCGGAGAAGCAACAATCAAGTAAGAAAATCCATTTCTGGGGAATAAATGATAATTTCTGTAAAACATTTTGTATATCATCTGCGGTTAATAAATCATCATAAAGTTGCATAGCGCTTCGGTTACCTGAACGCGCTCCATGTCCAGAGAAGAAGAAAATAATAATATCTTCGTCGCCAGCCGAACTTAAAAATTCTTTCATTTTTCTTAAGACATTTTTTCTATTCGCATTCTCGTTTAATAAGGTTTCTACAAAAACTTCCGTAAACAGCAAAGTTTCTGATTTAAATATTTTCACAATTTCTCTGACATCATTTTCAGGCGCCAATAGATTGTAATGAGGGTTGGCATACTTTGAGATGCCAATAGCGAATAGCCATAAATCAATTGTTTTCCCTTCTTTCTCCTTTATTATGGTTAACTTTTTAAAACTTTGATTTCCTGCTTTGTCCACTGCTTTTATAAAGATCGTAAGTTTGTTATCAATATGAAAAACTTTTTTAAATGAGGCACCTGTCTTTTCACCATTTATGATAACATAATCTATCCCTGACTCATCCTTGGCATACCCTTCTAAAAGGATTGAATCCGATTTTATCCTGTAAACATTTTTTAGAGGATTATACCACTGCGAAGTTATTATTATTTCTGGAGGTTTTTTATCTTCTTTAATTTTTGCAAAAATGCACTTTAATCTTCTTCTGGCTTCTTCACAATATTCACCATAAGGTTCCATATCAATATAATTTTTGTAAGCGTCCAGAGCTTCTTTATAATTTTTCATTTTTTCGTAAATTAATCCTTTGAAATAGAAATAAACAGGGACTTTTTTCATTTTCAAAGCTTTATCAATGTCATTTTTGGCTTTTTCAATTTCATTTAAGTGATAATAACAAATTGCTCTATATGCGTAAGCGCTTGCGCAACCTTTATTATACTCGATTGTTTTGCTGAAATTCACAATTGCACTATCATAATGTTTTAGATAAAAATGGCAGAGTCCTATAAAGTGAAAGATTTCACCTTTGAGCTCATATGAAGATTCATCGAGGGCTTTGTGAAACTCAATTAATGCTTTTTCATAGTTTTTGTAAATGAAGAAATATTTTTGACCTGTCATATAATGTTGCGAAATATATAGCAAAATACAAAATAAAAGCATTTTTCTTTTACTTTAACGAAAATGCGACAATGTCAACAAATTTTATTGACAATTTTCAATTATCACTAAATTTAAAGATGTGGATGCTGAAGGTCATAATCAAAATTGTGATATTGTTTTGTATAATAGTGGTGTGTATTTGCATTATTCTGGCATTTGTTAAATTTCTGATAAAAACAATAAGGAGTGTGCGTTTTTAGAACAATGTGCGGATATCGCACAAAATTTGAGGATATGAAAGGAGAGCAGGGTATATTTTTGAAGAAAAGGCAATGGATTATGAATTTTAAAAAATTATTGACAAAGTCACGGAGTTTGTATATTATTAATGAGGGTATGGGTGAATTAAAGATAAAAAACGGGAGGTGTAAAATGAAAGGTATGAGTGTAATAAAAAAGATATTGGCGGGATTAATGGTAGGTGCTCTTCTTGTTTCATTTACGCTCACATCCTGCAAGAAAGAAGAAAAAGTAATAAAAATAGGAGCAATATTGCCACTGACGGGGAGTGCTGCGGAATTTGGAGAAAGTAACAGAAACGGTATTCTAATTTGGAAGGAAAAGACACCTTTAAAATGTGAGTTATTTATTTATGATAGTAAAAACGATCCTAAAACTGCACTTTCAATCTACCATCAATTTATTGTACCGAAGAATATTTCTATAATAATAGGGTGTATGAGTAGTGTGTGTAATGCATTAAAGCCTCTTATAATAAAAGATAATAAAGCATTATTTGCAATAGCTGCTGCTCCGGGGTTAACGGAGGACAACGATAATATTATTAAATTTATTCCTACGCCGGAGAATCAAGCAAAAGAAATACTAAAATTTTTGTCCCTAAGAAATATCAAATATAATGAGATTTGTGTAGTTTATATAAACGATGACTTTGGATTGGGTTTCTTAAAAGAATTTGAGAAATTAACAGATAATAAGATTAAAAAAGTGAGTTTCTCTAAAGAAAAAGCAGATATAAGGTCAGTAGTCACGAAAGCTCTTTCTTTCAGGCCAGCAGCGGTTGTCCTTATAGGTTATGGAAGTGTGCTGGGGAATTTAATAAAGTCGTTAAAAGAAAATAAATTCGAAGGAATTATTATAGGGTCTTTCGAGATAGCGTATCCTAAGGTAATAAATACAGCCGGTGAAGCAATGGAAGGGGTATATGCACTCGATTTCAATATAGATAAAAATGCCAAAAAATATGTTACATTTAGAGAAAGATATTATAAAAAATTTAAAAAAGAACCGGATTTAGATGCTCTAATGGCTTACGAAATTGCTAAAATAATAGAAAAGGTAATGCAGTCTTTACCGATAAATGCCAAAGGAAAAGATATCATTAAAAAAGCAAAAGAAAATGTAAAAAATTATCCGTCTCTTTTAGGAGTACTTTCAATTCAAAAGAATGGCAATGTGTTTTATCATTTGGCAATAAAGGAATTCTCTAAAGGTAAATGGGTACATGTAAAATGAAAGAAAATTGGCCTAAAGAGATTGAAGATAAATTTAAGGAGCGAAAAATCGATGAATTAAGGAAACTGGGCTTCACTTTCAGCCCTTTTGAATATGATTTTGTTTTTTCTCATATTCCGGTAGGTCCGTTAACACAAATAAAGCGACTCGGCGAAAAAGAATTCGAGCCATTTGAATATGAGAAAATATTTAGTAAACCGCAAGAGACAACATTTTATATTCATATTCCATTTTGTGCTCGAAAATGTAAATATTGTTATTTTATAAAATGGAGTCTAGCTGAAGAAAGAAAAGAGAGAAAAGAAAGAAAAGGAAATTATCCTACTCAAAAAAAGTATATTGACCTACTGAAGAAAGAACTCGAAATACTTAGTGAATATTTTAAATACTGGGATAAAATCACATCAATTTATATCGGTGGAGGAACACCTTCGGCTTTGGATGAAGAATATTTAAAACAATTATTCGAAGAAATTGTGGAGCCTCTAAGAAAAAAAATAAATAAAACTGGTTTAGAAATTGCAATGGAATTGCATCCAGAAACTATGAACGAGAAGAAATTTGAAATTATGAAAAAATATGGAGTATCACGCTTGAGCTTTGGTATTCAAACTTTTAATAAGAATGTGTTGGAGGAAATGGGAAGGTCAAACAAAAATTATGAGCAAACAATTAAATGGATAGAGGAATATGAATTTAACAATTGGAATTTAGATATGATTTATGGTTTACCTAAGCAAGATTCAGAAATTATTAGAGAGGATGTTAACAAAATTTTAGAAATAGGACCGCCTTCCATCACATGGTATCAGCTTTGGTTTGCTCCTCGCAAAAAGGATAGAGAAATTTTATTAAAAACATACCGAAAAGAAGATTTCTTATCAGAAGATGGATTTATAAAAGCGAAAATTTTTATCCATGAAAAATTAACACAAAATGGTTATCAAAATTGGAGTGGAGACTGGTATGTTAAAAAACCAGAGAATTATACTAAGTATGAAGAATATAAGATCCGTGCGCTCGGAAATATAGGTATTGGAATAGGGATTTATCAATACTACAATGGCTATATTTTTGAAAATGCTGCAGAATATGAAGAATATAAAGCAAGAATAGAAGCAGGCATTTTACCTATAAGATGGTATAGAAAAATGCATGAGCATGAAATTTTTGTTAGAGAAATGATTATGGGCTTAAAAGGATTAAATAAACCTTTAGGGATTAATGAAAAGAGATTAGAAGAATATGCTAATAAAAATAATCAATTAGCGGAAATAAAAAGAAAAATTGAATTTTTGACAGAAAATGAGCCGAAAGTGTTTAGAAAAGAGAACGATGAGATTAAATTACAAGAAAAATATTGGCTTATTAGAGATTATATTATTTATAATCTTTTTAAAGATTATGGATGGACTATTGAAAAAGAAGGAATTCCTGAGTCTAGAAATGGAATAAGTATTTATGAGGCAAAAGATATTATTATTGGGAGAAAAACGGTAAGCTTAATAAGATGGAGGAAGAAAGATGGAAGAGTTAGCGTTTATTGAAAGATTACAAAGCGAACTAGGGTCGAAAAATATTGCGTGTTCTATAGCGTTCTTTTTTGCTATGTTTAATGAAGAAAAAGGAGATTTTGACTTATCTTATTCTAAAAACTTTATACGAACTAAGAATGGCAAGTTTAAGGAGGAAGACACATCTTCGTTTAATATCAAATTTGAAAAAGAATTTGAAGAGTATTTAAGGAGAAAACGGCTACCAGAAAAAGTAATAAAAAGTGCCCTTAAAAAACGCTTTGGTTTTTTGCGTATCTTTTATCTACCTCCTAAATATTTAAAAGAACCTGTTTGTCTGATATCAGGTAAAGCTAAAAAATTTCCTGATGTGCGTTGTTTTGAATTCCCTGAAGATATTGAAGATTTTAGAAATCAAGTAGAAAAATTTCTTAAATGGTTAGGTTTTGAAGAAAATTTCGATAAGTATAAGGAAGAGGACTTTGAATATGTGTACTTCTATTATACTATCAAATTGAGAGAATGGCTTGAGATTAAATCCAATGAAGTTTTATACATCTATCATATTCCATTCTTTAAAGAGCTAGGAGTAGGAGGTATAGAGTTTGCAATTAATGAATGTCTAATGCGAGAACAAGTGGAAGAAATAAGAAGACTCGCACTGCCTTTTTTTATAGACAGACTTTCTTTAGAAATTTATCGCTATGAAAAGTTTAATCTAACTCGCTATGCTCTCCGCTCGGCTGTCGCCGCTATAATGATACGAAATTTTACACATCATCACGGCTCACATGTAATTCCCCGATTAACGAAGAATGAACTCCAAAATAACCCAGATGGCGTTGAAAAATATCTGCAATACATAAATGAAAAAACTGCTTTACTTAATATCATCAATGTATACGACCCTATTTGTGAAGGTAAGGTTAATTTAAAAAATGCACTAGAATATCTGCAAACTGTCGAAGGATATAAAAAAGCAGATGAAGGAGTGAAACTTTTTGTAAATTTTTTTGCAAAGGCAAGTGGTAGGGAGCTTGTTATAATAGACAAACCCGAATGTGACGATGAATTGATTGTAAGCCCGGGATATGGAGAAATAGGCGTCCATGCTATTTACATTATTTTTGAAAACTATGTAAGAAATGTATTGAAACATTGTAAACCTCCTTCTAAAAATAAAGAAAGAGGCCCTACCATAAAATTTTCCGTTAAAAAAGAAAATAAGTTTGCACGCGTTTGGATTAAATCCAATTATGTTGTTGATAATAGTGGTGATATAGTAAGAAAAATAAACAATATTATAGAAAATAGCAAAATAATTGATGAGCAGGGCAAAACCGATTTCGAAAACCCCGGAATAAAGGAGATGCGTATATGTGCAAATATGTTAATCGGGCGAACGCTGGGGTTGGCAGGTGGAGAATTAAAGGCTATTAAAGATGGTAATGGCATTAGTTACGAATTTAAAATACCACTGGCAAAATATGTGAGTGAAGGAGATAAAAATACAATTGAGAGAATTAAAGCAGGCAAAGAAGTAAAACCAGATTTTCTGGTTGTTAATCCTTCTGATAGTTTCTTTATTTTACAAAATTGGAGTGTTTTACCACAAAGAATATGCTGGATTGGGAAAGAGGAAAATCTACAGTTAGACGATAAATGGAAAAAGTGGTTAAATTGGATTAAAAGAAGGAGTATTTTCATTGAAGAAGATGAATATAGTAAATGTAAGAATGAACAAGAAAAGTATTGTTTATTGCTTGAAAAATGGTGGGATAAAATATTTAAAGATAGAGGTATAGAAATAAAATTCTGTGAAGTCTGTGAAAATAGTCAAAAAAAAGGCTGGCAAATGGAATACTGGAGGAAAATAGAACAGCTTATTGATTGTAAAAAATCTAATAATTTAGAATTCCATTTTTGTCATCCGCGTGAATGTAATCACAAAAATGTTAGAAAATTGACCTTTTCACACGACCCCACTTATAGAATATGTAGATATTTTGGGAGGAAGGAAGAGAATTGTTATTTAAAAAATGCGGATGATTGCAAGAAGAAAATAGTTGGTTTAGAAATATGTTCTATTTTGGCTTTCAAGATTTTAATAATCGATAATGAATTGTATGATAAGTTTCAAGGAAGTTTAAAAGATTTGGAAAAAATTAATATTTTTATCATTCCCGAAAATAAAGACAGTTTCCCTGACTTAAAAAATTACGATTGTGTAGTATTCCATTTGGGAATGTTGGATGTTAGACAAGATTTATATGAAATCGAACCCGATAATTTACCTCCATATGTAAGAATAGTTACAGGTAGAGCAAGACCCCTAAGTCACGATATTTTACAGAAATGCTTGTGGGCGAATAGCCGACTGATAGACAGGTCTGTTTTTATGAGAGGGCTTGAACCCGATGATCTTTTTGAGAAAAAATATAGAGTATTTTGGGGGGTGTTAAAATGAATGCCGAAAAAGTCCTTGTTATTCATACAAATACATTCAATGAGATAAAAGTAGATAGCGAAGTAGTAATACTGGATAACAAACAAATTGAATATAAACAAGTTGGTAACTGGTTTTTCATTGCAGGAGAAAGAAATCATGACGCATTTCCTTATTACCTGAAATTTGCAACAGACAAAAATATAAACATAATAGTGATTCATAAAGGAGAAGGAGACAAAAATTATAATAAATTGTGTGAAGTTGCTCAACAAGAAAACATTAATGTCGAGATATTGGGATTCCATACTACAGAAAGGGAAATAGTAAATAGAATAGAAAAATGCGATTATAGTGTGATTGAAGAATTAAAAAAAAATAAAGTAAAAGAGCAAATTACCCTCCTTCTCCACCGCATTGCTCACCTTTTTCTGCCAATGGATATTGATTTGATGGGGATTTGTGAGGTGTTGAAGAATGATTTTAAACCACCACAAGGCAAGACGAAAGAAAAATGGGCAGAGGAATATTATAATGAGGCATTTAAAAATACATCACCCAAAGATAGGTTTAAAAATTTATGTGATCAAGCCAGAAAAGAAATAGAGAGAGCGAAATTGGAGGATGATAAGAAGGAAGCGATTTTACAAATGTTTAATTGTGATAACATAAATTTGGGTTTACCCAATGAATTCGATATTGATAAATTCAAAAAATGGGCAGAAAATCCTGAGCAAAATCCTTTTCATCAGTGGTTCTGTAATGTGATGCGGAAATTGGAAGAAATCAAGAAGGAATACTCAGGAAAGAGCGATGTCAAAGGAAATGAGGATAAAAAGGGGCAGTAAGTTATGGCTATGAAGTATGTTGGGGAAATTAAGTTAGATCATGAGACCAGAGAAATATTTGAAATAGGCAAAAAATCAATGGAGACCTTTGCCAAACACTCTGCTGAAATATGGAAAAAATACCGCGGTAAATTTGTCGCAATTATAGGAGATGAGATTCACAGCGGGAAAACTATCGACGAGCTAAAACAAAAACTCGGTGATAGAATAAAATTTGCTATTATAATAAAAATACCATACAGGGACAAAATTTGGATACTATGATAATCGGCAACGGAGAAAAGTTTAAAATATTCAAAGGCGAAGCCGGAATATTCCTCGACCCTCATTCTGCACCTTTTCCCATTCTGGGAAGGGATATTCTTGACCCCGAAAGCAACTTGATGCGGCTTAATTTATTGGTTGAAGGCAGAAGGAGCGGGGTGGAGTATACGCCGGAATGTGTAAAAATAAATAAACATGGTGTTCTTGCTTACATTTTTTCAGAAGAAAATTTCGTGGATGATGTAATAGGATTGAATTTTTAAGAAATGGAAGATGTCAAAATGAAAAAGTGCATGTTATTATTGCATTCCTGTAAAGAAAAAGAAGAAGTAAAAGAGCTGGCTGAATCTCTTCGCAGATATTATGATAAATGTTTGGGTGAAAAGCACACTTTCTCCATTAAAAGTATTAAAGATTTCTTCAGGAATCCAGTTATAGAAGATAAAATAATAATTGATGCAATAGGAGTCGAAGAACTTAATAAGTTGGGTGAACCAAGAGATGTTGTTCATAGGATTTTACAGATTATTTCTAATTCATTGAACAAAGAATGTGGAATAGAAATTTATTTACTTACCATGGAAAACGCAGATAATTTTAAAAAGCAATATGCTTTTTATGGAGTAAATTCTTATTTTATAAAGTTATTAAATGTTTGTGAAAATGACTGGCTAAGTGAATTAAAAAAGGTTATTCCAATTCAAGAAAAGAAAACGGATGGACATGATTATTTTATCAAAAAAGAATGGGATTTTTCGAAGATTCAAGAAAGAGAAATAGAAAGTATAAAAAGTAATAAATATATTCGGTGGAATATACTCGTAATAGATGATGAGCTAAAAGATAATAGTACTGAGGGTAATAAATTGTTTGAGATAATAGAAGAGATCCTTAACAGGACTTTTTGTAAATCTAAAGAAGAACCAATAGGAGTATTTAAAGAAGATACTTTTGACGAAAAGAAAATAGAAAATTTACTTCACAAGATTCCGGATATAGACATTGTACTTTTGGATATTGTCGAATCCAACAATGGAAGCAAATTAGCGGGTATAGAAAAAGTATTGCCTTATTTGACCAGATTTAGAGGAGTTTATAAATTTCCTTTAATTATCATGTTAAGTCGATTAGATTTTGCAGACATAGCACATGTTGCCTTTAGGGAAGGAGCAGATTACTATTTTCCTAAAAAACATTTCTTTTATCAATTGCCAAGGTCGCTTGAGGAGGTAGTCCTTTATGTCTTAAAAAAACAGGAAAAAGAAGAAGAGTTCAAAGAGAATAAAATTCGTGAAATTTTAATGAAGTTTTCAAAAAAAGCGTTTGGTAAAGAAAGCAATCCAGAAATAATTTATAAATTTACAAGCGGTAAAAGCGGAGGATGGGTCGGACTCGTTAGATTGCAATTAAAAGAAAAAGGGATAACTAAAGGGGAAATATTCAGGATTATTAAAATAGATACAAAAACTAAATTATACAAAGAAAAATATAATTATGATACTTACATCAAAGGCTACATCGATAATTTTTGTGGAAGAATAGAAGACCCTATTATTCCATTAAGGGAGAAAGCTTTGATTGCTTATACCGTGGTAGGTATTCCATACGAAATTAAAAATCAAATGAGTTTTACAGATTTTGTCTTGTCAGAAAAGGATTTCAATAAAATTGAAAACGCAGTGGAATGGATTTATAGAAGAATTTTGAGACCGATTCATAATATTGTGGGAGAAAATAATGGAAATAAAGATATACGGGAATTTTATCGCCAGCTTCTGCCGCCATACGGAGAGATGGATTTATTATGGCAAGATGAAGGAGATATTTATACTTTTGAGTTGCAAAAAATAAAAAAAGAAGAAAACGAGATTGAAGCAATGTTAATAAAACCTTATAACGAGGAGAAAGCAAACAATTACAGAAACAAAGATTTAAAATTTTGTGCAAATTTTATAATTAAGGATAATCGGGGAGAAATATGCACTCACATTTTGGCACGAAGGGGTAAAAGGATAACATTGAGATTAAATGAAGCTCCCGATGCTACAAAGATTTACAAAACATTTATTAAGCAAATTAAAGAAATTGAGAATAAAATAAAAGAGTTTTGTAAATATCAAGATATACCTAAAGAACACAATGGAAAAGAAAAGGAACTTATTAAGATAAACGAAAATGAAAATAGATATGAAATTTTTGGAGAATTTTTACCAAATCCGATATACTGGTTCAAGCATAAGTTTGAAAAAAACAGTGAGTTTCGGGAAATTGTAAAAAATATTACTTTTCATTATTCAGTGATTCACGGCGATTTGCAGCCCGAGAATATTGTTGTGACAAAAGATGTTTATAATCGTTATAATTTCTGGTTAATAGATTTTGCCGATACCGGGGTGGGACATCTGGCATATGATTTTACAAAGATGGAGGTACAATTGAGACTTATGATAATAAGCGATGTTCTGTATAATACTATTATGCATAGAGAACGAACTTATGAGAAATGGCAGGAAGCGGTGAAGTTCTGGATAGAGTGCGAAAGAGATTTGCTGTATAAACTTTTTTCTCCAATAACAAGAGGACATGCTCATAAAGTATGGTGTGGAAATAGAGATATAGAAGATTTATGTTTGCTTTTGAAAAAAATTCACCTTCTTGGGAAAGAAGCAGGATTAAACGAAATGGAGTATCTTATAAGTCTATTTTATGTATCTTTGAATGCATTAAAATATAAAGACGAGGTGAATCCGATAAAACGAATATCGGCTCCGCTACCACGGATATTAATTCTCATTACAGCTTCTGTAATATGTGAGATATTCGAGAACTTGGTCAATATAAATAAAATAAAAGAATTTATGAGATTAGCAGTAAAGGAATCAGAATACTCAATAATTTCTCAAGGTAAAAATTATCCAAAAGTAGGAGCAGTTTTGGTTAAAGAAGGAAAAGTAATTCTTAAATCCCATAAGGAAGGAAAACTTCATGCAGAACAGATTTTAATTAGAAAAGCGGAAGAAAGGAAAATAAACCTAAAAGAATGTGAGTTATATGTCACATTAGAGCCCTGTTGCACAAGACATATTAAAGGAGAAAAATCCTGTTCCGACCTTATTATAGAGAAAGGCATAAAAAGAGTTTATATAGGATGTGCAGACCCTAATCCACGGATAAAATACAAAGGCATTAATTATTTAATGAGCAAAAATGTAGATGTTAAATTTGTAAAAAGTTTTGAAGAAGAAATAAAGGAACTGAATAAAGAATTCTTCCAGAAGAAGAGAGTTTTGATTTTTGATAAAGAAATAAATATTAAAGAGGAGGATATTAAAAAATTAGAAAAAGACGGTTATTTATGTAAGAAAATAAAAGAAGACAAAGAAATTAATGATATAATCAAAGAGTGGGGTATCCCATCTGAAGATTGTTATTTAGTTACATGTAAAGGAGGTAAAATAATTGTGCAAAGCCCATTTAATCAAGATCAAAGATCACAGGATAGTTATTCAACATTAGAAGAATTTATGAACGAGTGGTGCAGTAAATCATTTCCGGATATCGAAGTAATATGTTGAACTCAGACTATTTCATAAGAAATATTTTTAAAGAAATATGTAAATCATTCTGCCGATATTTGCACAGAACAGGACGGCTAAAAAATAGCAAATGCTATATTTTGTATTTGGGAGAGAAAATATGTAAAGGGTTATGCAAAGAAAATGGGGAAGTTGATATTTCAAATGACGATATTAAAATTGAGAAAGTTATAGAAGAAATATTTACTAATCCTCTTCCTATTTATATCATCGGGTTTGAATCTAACCCATCTAAAAATGAAAAAATAATTTTTGCAGAGCCGAGATATGAGAAAGCAAAAGAATTCAGGTTTTTCTGCAAAGTATTTCCTGAGATTATAGGTTATGTAAGTGTTCCGTTCAATCCTAATTATTTAATGATTGAAGATGCAAAAAATCTCATAGGGGAGAAATTGGAGAAAGTTAAGGAGAATTTAGAAAATATTTTAAATAACAAAATATATGAAAGAATCCAAAGTGTATCTCAATTAGAGGGAAAGATACCTAAATCGTGGGTGGAAGTTTTCATCAAACTGGGAAAGTATTTTGATACAGAAATAGAGTGGCGTGAAAAAATCGTTCACGATGCAAGTGGACAGGGTGAAGCTAATTTTTTAATACAATTAGCAAACATGTTTGCTGGGCTGATAAGGCTTACGCTTACAAGATGTAATATTAAATTACTTCTGATAGATAACCGACCTGACCAGGATTTAGTAAAGATAGATGAAAGATTTAATTTCTTAGGGAACGTTAAATTAAACGAGATATTTTTGCTATTTGAACCTGTGATTGAGACTTATATTTTTGATGGCAAAATCAAAGATTTTAGATGGCTTCTTGAGGAAATTGAGAAACGAAAAGGGAAAGAGAAAAAGGAAGTTTTATATTTGCCATGCAAGAAAGTTCAAAATTATGAAAATGCAGGAGTCCAAGAGATGGATATAGAAAAATTTGACGCTATCTTGGTAGACATGTATCTTGAAAGCGGTCAACCCGATGGACTCAAGATTTTGCATCAGCTTACAGAGGTTTATCCCGAGATTCCTGCTTTTGTTCTTAGTATAAGTGATGATTTTGCACTTATAAGGGAGGCAATACGATTTGGAGCCGATTACTATATTATTAAAAATCAGACTTTTTCGGTTCCCTATGTTTTATGGGATTATATAATCTCTATGGGTAAAATATTGGAATACTTTGACAAACAGGAATATTACCGGAATTTGCTTGGAAATATAAGGTACTGGCATTTTAAAAAGAATCTATTATGGTTCGGTGACAAATGCTATCATATGATCGATCATGCATTTAACCATACACTCAACGACTGGAATCACTTAAATCAGATTATTATTCCGCTATTAAAGAGACGAGGTAAGGATGGTTTCTTTTGTGATTCTGATAATAAAGAATTAAGTGACGAATTACTTTACTCCTTCTGCATGGCAATATGGTTGCATGACATAGGACATAAAGGTACCTCACATTATGGGGAGCCTCATCTCATAAGGGACAATCATGGTTATATAGCGGGTGAGTTAATACTTAAATATCCTGAAGTTTTTAATATTATAGGTAAAGATGATTATTACAAAAAGTTTGACTTCTCGGATGTTTCTGCTGTTGAGGCTATTTATGGGAGAGAAAGAGAAAAACTCACCATTTGCGAGATGATTGCGTTGTTTGTAATGTACCATAAAAGCAATACTCCTATAGATGAAGAAAGTTATATAAAACTTCGGGGTTCTCATAGAAGGATACCTGTTGATTATTATAAGAATAAGGAGCCTAAACCTGAAAATGTTCTTACTCTTGAAAAGATATTGAAAAAAAGAGCTCCAGAAATTAAAGGGTCATTTTTAAAACTTGCAGCACTTTTCAGATTTGTTGACAGTATTGATATACATACAGTCCGCGTTGGTGATATTACTGAAAGCAAACTTAAGAAGATAGTTATCGAAAACGATAAAGAATATCAATATCGTAAACTTGCTCGTGAAGTAAAGAACATATCTTACCACTATACAAAAACTCCAACAGAATCCGCTCTCTTTGTAAAATCCTTTTATAACGATGTGATTGAAAAAATTGAAAATAATGAACTTACTTCACTCCCATTATCAGAGGAATTAATAAGAGAACCTGAGGTATTAGAAAATTACAAGGCTCTTGTTGACTATGCCGCATTTATAGCATTACAACCTGACCATTTTGACTTACATTTAAGTGTGAAGGAAATGCAATTTAAGTATATAAAAGAAGGGCACCTTTTGATTACTCTCATAACCGATAGAGACGAAAAATGGTTAAAAGAAAAGAAAGTAAGAGAACGCGGGCGTGAGGAGCAAAGTATATACGAAAGGTTAATAGGCGAAAATAATTACATTTTTAAAGAAATAGAAGATGTGAAGCGATACCTGAAAGATTTCTTTTCCAATATTACAGTAAAACTTAAGCATGAAACAGATAAATTTCATGCAGTAAAGATAGAGAAAGACTTGAAAAATGAAGCAAAGGTATCATAAAATTTATAACAAAAACGAAGGAAAATGATAAAAGGAGGGAGTATGAGGCGCTGGCTCATTGTTTTGTTAGTAGCACAAAGTTTGTGGGCACAGGATTACAGGATACTTGGAGTGCTTCAAACCAAATTCACATTGCATGACTCCTTTAATGAGTTTTCTCTTGGCAAGACATCACTGGGTATAGATGGCGATATAGCTAAGGGATTCGGATATCGCTTTCTTATTTCTCTTGACAAATATTTTAAATATTCTGCGTTTGATGTTTATGGGAGATACAGGTTCAGACAGGGAGAAATAAGGTTCGGGCAGTTTAAACCTCCTTTTTCAATGGAAAGATTGATATCTTTTCCAAAAAGGGATTTTATTGATAATGCAATAATAACGGGAATAGTGCCTGCAAGGGATATGGGAGTGGGACTCTTTTACAAATTAAAATGGGCAGAAATTAATTTTGCATTGATAAATGGAGAAGGATTAAATAAAGAAGAAATCAATAAATTTAAAGATATAATTGTGAGATTTGTACCCCGATACAGATACATAAGAGCGGGCTTTGCTATTTACTATGGAAAAGCAGGAGAAGATACAGCGGTTCCAAAAGAGAGATATAATTTCCAGTTTGAAATAAAGTCTCCTTTTACTTTAAGAAATGAGATTATATATACAAGAGACGATGAAACAAAAGGGCTTGGTTATTATGTTTCATGTGGATACAGGATAAGAAGATTTGAACCTGTTATAAGATATGAATACTATGACCCTGATAGGGAGAATACAGGCGATAGTGAGAAAAAATTAACTTTCGGTTTTAATTACTACATAAAAGGTTACAATTTGAGATTGCAGGGAAATTATATTTTATTGGAGAAAGGGGAAAAATCTTGGCAAACATTTACAAAAATTCTCTTTCAGATTATGTTATGAAATGGTATATTATAACAAATAATGCCGAAATTAATAAATCTCTTATCAGGTATTTGAAATATATTTTCAATGGCGAAATATTCGAGCAAAGATTACTGACCGATTTTGATATCATGATATCGCAAAATATTCTTGATTTTGACTTTTTTATAGTAGAAGCTTATAAAATAGGAAACGGTAAAATAACAGATAGAGGTGCTGAAATTTTTAAAACATTTACAAAGATGAAAAAGTGCCTTTTGTTTTATATACAGGCAGAAAAAGAGCCCACAGAAAATTTGAAAAAATTTCTTTTGAAATTGCCAGAAGAAACTCATAAATTGAAAGAAAAAATCAAAAACATACAGGAAAGCGATATAAAATTGACAGAAGAAGATGAAAAGAGGTTAGATGAGATGTTTGTTTATAAAGAGGTAAGTGACCATCATGGACACAGGAGGTGATATGAAGCCCAAAATTTTGATAATAGACGATGACGAAGCATATTTGAACTCACTTGAAAATGTTTTGAAAGATGAGTATGAAATTGTAAAGGCACGCTCACTTGAAGAAGCAAAAGAAAAAATGGATAAGTCAATATCTCTAACTCTAATTGATATAAGATTGTCGCAAACAGATATGACAAACAGAGATGGGTTGATATTTTTGGAGTGGCAAAGGATGAATTTCCCGGATATTCCCGCTATAGTCATGAGTATGTATCGTGAATTCGAACTGGCAGTAGATGCTTTGAATCTCGGTGCAAAATATTTTCTGCAAAAACCTATAAATATCCCTCAGTTGAAAGGTGTATTAAAAGAAATACTCGGAGAAAAATGATAGCGCAATTCCTTGTAAATGGTATAATCACAGGTTCATTATATGCACTCATAGGCGTGAGTTTTGGTCTAATTTATTATACTGTGCGTATCTTCCATATTGCACATGGTGCTGTTTATACCGTATCTGCCTATGTTTTTTATACTTTTTATAGACAAATAGGGATGCCAATTTTACCCTCTTTTTTAATCGGATTGATTGTGGGCACGCTTCTCGGAATACTATTTGAAATACTCATCTATCAGCCACTTTACAAAAAGGAAGCACATCCCGGAGTGGCACTGATAAGTTCCATAGGAGCTTACATTTTTGTTGTAAATTTAATTGCTTTGATTTACGGAAGCGAAACCAAAATTCCTTACCCCTATATTCAAAAAACTTACTCACTTGGAAACATTATAGTAACCCAGATTCAGCTCATTGAATTAATCGTTTCAGCAATTATAATTTTGATTTTTGCTTTGATATTGAAATATACTAAATTGGGCAAGTTAATAAGGGCTTTATCGGACAACCCTTCGTTGCTCGAATCCCTTGGTACTGATGTTTTACGGCTTCGCGTTGTTATATTCGCTATAGGCTCATTTTTTGTGGGCATTGCCAGTTGCTTAAATGCAATAGATGTTGGCATAGACCCAAATGTTGGTATGCCTGCTCTCTTAACAGGAGCTGTATCCGCTATAATCGGTGGATATGGTAGGTTCATTGCTCCAGCGCTTGGTGGCTTATTACTTGGATTGCTCGAAAACCTTGTTGTGTGGAAATTCTCGGCAAGATGGAAACCAGCCGTTGTTTTTGTCATTTTAATATTGTTTTTGCTTTTCAGACCACAGGGCATTCTGGGGATAAAAGGAAGAGTTGAAGAAAAGGAGGGAGTATGAGGAGATATATGTTTATTTTCTTTATGTGTTGTGGACAGGCGTTCGCTCAGTCTTGCATATTTGTGAAGACAGGTTCTTTCAGAAGTTTTGCGCTTGCACAAAAATATTTGTTAATTCTTGATGATAGCGGACTCTCGTTACTCGAAATACCTTCATGCAGAGAAGTTAAAAGATTGCATTTTGGCAAACATAAATACGAGAAAGTGGATCTTTTAGATGATAGAATTTTGTTTTTAATTCGTGGTTCCAGGATTGAGAAAAGGGATTTCGAAACTTCTGGTAGATATTTTGCATCGGGGAGCGAAGGAAGAGGCATTAAAATATGGGAAACACGAACAGGTAAAATAATGAGAACATTATCATTACGATATCATGCTTTTGATAGACCTTAAAAGAGGTAAGATTGTGAAAACATGGGGTCCTCCCATTTACTGTCCAGGTGCTGCTTTTATTGGCAAAAATTATCTGCTTGTTGCAACTGAATGTGAATTTGCCATTATGGATTTATCTGATTTAATACAATGAATTATATTTTGCACATACTTATAATGATAAATATTTACATGATACTTGGATGGAGTATCAATTTGCTTGTTGGCTTTGCTGGTCTTTTGACACTTGCCCATGCTGCATTTTACGGAATAGGGGCTTATACAGTTACTCTTTTAATGATGAAATTTCATCTCAATTTTTTCCTTGCTTTAATAGTTGCCATAATCTTTTGCGGGATTGCTTCTTATATAGTTGCCTATCCTTCTTTAAGATTAAAGGGAGATTATTTTGTCCTTGCCACTCTTGGTTTTCAATTTATCATTTTCACAATACTCTACAACTGGATAAGTTTAACAAGAGGTCCTTATGGTATACCTGGCATTCCCCGTCCCACAATATTTGGTAAGGAGATTTATTCTTTGCCTTCATTTTTTGTTTTCACTGCCATAATCTCTGCACTCACTTATCTTTTTATTCGTGTTATTTATAATTCGCAGTTTGGACTGGCGCTGAAATCTTTAAGAGAAGATGAGATAGCTGCAAGTGTACTTGGCAAAGATGTTTTTAAGTTAAAAATATATGCTTTCATTATTGCATGTGGGCTAACAGCAATTTCAGGCGGTCTATTTGCTACTTATATGTCTTATATTGACCCAACGAGTTTTACACTTGATGAATCGATTTTTATTTTGTCGATAGTGTTGATAGGAGGCGCAGGTAATTTAAGAGGTCCGTTGATTGGAGCGGTTTTTATGGTCATACTGCCGGAGATTTTGAGATTTATAGGGCTACCCAATACAATCGCTCCAAATGTAAGGCAAATGATTTACGGGGTGCTTTTAATTATTTTGATGAGATATAGACCAAGTGGTATAGCAGGTGAGTATAAATTTGAATGATGAAGGAAGATAAATATATACTGCGGATAAAGAATTTGACGAAATCTTTCGGAGGGATAAAGGCGGTTAATTCTGTAAATATGGATTTCTGGCGAAGGAAGATAACGGGGCTTATAGGACCGAATGGCGCGGGTAAGACAACGATTTTTAATTTGATAAGTGGCTTAATTCCTCCAGATGAAGGTGAAATATATTTCGAAGATAAATTGATTAGCGGTAAAAAACCATGGGAGATTGCGAAAATAGGAATAGGGAGATTGTTTCAGGATGTTAGGGTTTTTCGTAAGCTGACAGTGATGCAGAATGTAATGCTCGGTAAACTCGACCACTCGGGTGAATTTATAACAAATTTATTTTTTAGAAGGAAGAAAGTTATAATGGAAGATAAAATTACAAGAGAAGAAGCGAAAAAATGGATAAATTTCGTTGGTTTGACGGGATATGAAAATGTTTATGCCGAAGATTTATCTTACGGTCAGCAAAAGCTTTTATCAATTGCAAGATTGTTGATGGGCAATTATAAGCTTTTATTATTAGATGAACCAACAGCAGGAGTAAATCCTGCGATGATAAAAAGTTTATTGGAGTTATTTAAAAAGATGGTAAAGGAACTCGGAGTTACCATTATTTTTATAGAACACAATATGAATGTTGTGCTCGAGATAGCAGACTGGGTATTTTTCCTTGATGAAGGGAAAGTAAGTGCATTTGGAAGACCCGATGAAATACTCGGAGATATTTCCGTACGAAAAGCTTATCTCGGTATTTAGTGATGCTTGACATTTATGATTTTCGTATAAAATAAAAATGATGAGAAAATTAGAAATAAAAAATTTATTCGCTGGTTATGGTAAGAAAGAGGTCTTGCATGGTATTGATTTTACACTGGAAAATGGCGAAATAGTGCTTATAATAGGGCCAAATGGTGCAGGCAAATCCACATTTTTGAAAGCAATTGCAGGAATAATAAAACCGTTTAAAGGCGAAATAATATTTGAAGGCAAAGATATTTCCTGCTTATCTGCTCATGAGCGTGCTAAAAATGGTATCATTTATTTCTGGCAGGGAGGTGAAATATTTAAATTGCTAACTGTAAGGGAAAACATCGAACTAACTGGTGAATTTTCTCCAGAGATTTACAAAATTTTTCCCCAGCTTCAACCCCATGAGAAAAAAAGAGCAGGGCTATTATCTGGCGGATTAAAGCATCAGCTTGCTCTTTCTATGTGTTTTAATTTAAAACCGAAGTTGCTTTTGCTGGATGAACCTTCTGCAGGTCTTGCTCCCAATCTCGTATCAGAGATTATGGAGAAAATAAAGGAAATAAATCAAAAGTATAATGTTGGAATTCTTCTTGTAGAGCAGAATGTTAAAGAAGGATTGAAAATAGCAGACAAAGTTATTTTGATGAAAATGGGAGAGATAGTAAAAGAAGAGCATCCCGATGTTATAAAAAGTACAGATGTCCTTGATAAGATATTTTTTGAATCATGAAAAGATTGTTGATTGTTGACGACGATAAGAAATTTACGGAGGAGTTGAAAAAATATTTTTATGATTACGAAGTAGAGGTAGCATATTCTAGGGAAGAATTTGAAAAAATTTTTGCTCCTTATAAATTTGATGTGGTGTTACTTGATATACGGCTTGATGAGAGGCGCAAGGATAAATCAGGGCTTGAGATTCTTAAAGAAATAAAAGGACAATCAAAAGATCTGCCAGTGCTCATAATGACGGCATACGGCGATATTGATACTGCGGTTGAAAGTTTGAAACTTGGAGCAGAAGAATTTATCCAGAAAGATAAAGTTAGTTATGAGAATTACAGAATACTTGTTGAGAATTTGCTCAATACTGCTAAACTGAAGCGAAAAGTGGAGGGTCTTGAGCGAAGGATAGAACAAATTGAACCATGGCAGATAATAGGAAATGATAAGAAAATACAGGAAGTAAGGGAACATATAAAGATGGCTGCAGCGGATGGAAAGATAACTGTGCTTATTTACGGTGAAACCGGGACAGGCAAGGAGTTAGTGGCACGCAATATTCATCGTCAGGGAGTAAGAAAGGATGGTCCTTTTGTCCCTGTATCCATAGCTGCTTTGAATAAAGAAACGCTTACAAGTGAACTGTTTGGACATGAGAAGGGGGCGTTTACAGGTGCAATATCAAGGAGAATAGGATTTATTGAAGAAGCTCACAAAGGAATTTTATTTCTTGATGAGATAGGAGACCTTCCGGAAGAAGCCCAGGTGAAGCTTTTGCGTGTAATAGAAACAGGGGAATTTACAAGGATGGGGAGTAATAAGCCGATAAGAGTGGATTTTCAGCTGGTATCTGCGACACATAAAAATCTTACAGATCTTGTCAAAAAGGGAATTTTCAGGCAAGACCTTTATTATAGAATAAGAGGGTTAATCATTAATTTGCCGCCTTTGAGAGAAAGGAAGCAAGATATCCCTTTGCTTGCTGAGTATTTCCTTGAGATTTTCAGGAAACAGGGCAGAACTTCGATAAAGAAAATTTCTGAAGAGGCGATGAAATTATTGATGGAATATGATTGGCCCGGTAATGTAAGGGAGTTGCGACAGGTAATAGAGCTCGCAATAGTTAGAGCGAGAGATGCAAAAGGAGACACTCTTCTTCCCGAGCATTTACCGCGAGATATAATGGAAGTGAATACAAATTTTGATGTTCATTTTCCAGTTGATATAAAAAGAAAATTAGCGGAGATTGAACTGGAATATATAAGGAAGGCATTACAATTGGCTGGCAAAAAAACAGAAGCTTGGAAGCTCCTCGGATACTCAAGCAGGTATGCTTTCCATCGGAGAATAAAGACGATTCTGGAGAAATATCCCGATTTGAAAAGGAAATTATCTTAATGAGGAAGTTTTAACTTGACATTTTTTAGTTAAGAGCTATAATTTTTGATGCGTTTGGAATGTATTTTTGGGGAGCCGACTGAAAAATACTTTGTGGCTAATGTAGATTACAGAAGGAAATTTATATCTTTTATTAAAAATATTTTTTCAAGGGTTGGTCTTTATGATGAGTTTTACAAGAAGAAGAAATGGAAGCCTTTTACATTTGCCATTAAATTCAGAGATTTTGAAATAGGAACGGATGAGAAAATACGCTTTACTTCCCCTATTGTTTTTAAATTTTCAACAGGAGAGACATCTCTTTTTGTTAGATTTTATAATTGTCTTATTAAAATGAAAGAAGAAAAAGAAGGAGGGATATTTCTAGATAGGAACTTTTTTAAATTAAGAGAAATAAAGATAACGAAGATGAAGAAAATAAAGGGCGATAAAATTCTTTTAAAAACAGAGAGTCCTGTTATAATGACGAATCCGGAGGAGGATGCGAGGGACATTGATAAATGGTTTATAACGCCATTGGATGATTTAGAAAAGTTTAATGAAGTTTTGAATAAAAGGTTTTATCAAAAATACAAAACATTGAAGAAGAAATCTCCGTTTTCATCGTTAGAGCTGGTGCTTCCCAGCAAAAGTGAATGTACTTTTTTGAAGATAGGAAGCCCTATTACGAAATTGATGATAAAGCATTATGGGGGTTTTATAAAAGGTTTTAAAGGTGTTTTTTGGCTCAGGGGTGCTCCTGATTCTTTGCAGTTTATATATGACTACGGGATGGGAGTGCGCACAGGACAGGGCTTCGGATACTTGAAATTAATCTTGGAAGTTTGAACCCCTTCTCTGTGCATTAAAAACTAAAACAAATTTTGACTTCTGTTTGATTTTTTATTTCGTTTGAACTCCACTTCAGTGCATTGAAACTGTCATGTTACTACAAAAGAAAGTTGTGAACTCCTCTTTGGTGCATTGAAACACAAAGCCGGTACCGGTTATTGAACCAAGCACGGGAGTTTGAACTCCTCTTTGGTGCATTGAAACGTGATGGGAAGAGTGCGTTGATGGTGTTGGGGACAGGTTTGAACTCCTCTTTGGTGCATTGAAATCACCAACAGCCCCAGCATACGATACCTCAAAAGGATGTTTGAACTCCTCTTTGGTGCATTGAAACCCGCATCAACTTTAAAACGAATAGCATACGGAGAGTAGTTTGAACTCCTCTTTGGTGCATTGAAACTTCTTCATACACACAGAATGCTGACACAGCTACAGAGTTTGAACTCCTCTTTGGTGCATTGAAACGTATGCGGATTGGAGGGGTTTGAGGGACTTCCTTATGTTTGAACTCCTCTTTGGTGCATTGAAACCCGACAACTTTGTTAGACCCAATTTACATAGAGTAGGTTTGAACTCCTCTTTGGTGCATTGAAACAGGGTCGGATCGTTGGATGCAAAAGCCTTGCATGCTAGTTTGAACTCCTCTTTGGTGCATTGAAACTTGGTAAAAAGAAGGTCATCGCCTTAAAGGAGCTCATCCTGTTTGAACTCCTCTTTGGTGCATTGAAACCTTTCCATTTTGCACTCAAAAGCCAGAATAAAAAAGGTAGAGTTTGAACTCCTCTTTGGTGCATTGAAACAATAATTTTCAAAGAATGCGAAGAAGATTTTAAAATGTTTGAACTCCTCTTTGGTGCATTGAAACCTGGGTATCTTTCCTAAGAAAGTGCCCGCCGGGGTGTAGTTTGAACTCCTCTTTGGTGCATTGAAACAAATTGCCTGAGGAAAGATTACCTCAAAAGACGGATAAGTTTGAACTCCTCTTTGGTGCATTGAAACCTGTGGCTGGGATTGGGGGATTATCTTCGTAAGAGTATGTTTGAACTCCTCTTTGGTGCATTGAAACCTTTAGGTTGGGGTTTAATTGATTTTAATATTTTAAGTTTGAACTCCTCTTTGGTGCATTGAAACCAGAGCAGAGGTTGTCGATTGACGAGAATAAGATAGAGTTTGAACTCCTCTTTGGTGCATTGAAACCGTACCGTAAAGCATTGAAGTATGCATTGAAACTCATGTTTGAACTCCTCTTTGGTGCATTGAAACAGTCATTACTTTTCGTGCATATGGTATGGGACCTTTCAGTTTGAACTCCTCTTTGGTGCATTGAAACTGATACAGATGCACTCATTTTGAGAGCGATAGAGAAGTTTGAACTCCTCTTTGGTGCATTGAAACTAAAGTAATGGGGGAAAGATACTACAGATTTGACTAGTTTGAACTCCTCTTTGGTGCATTGAAACGTTGTTGGAGATGTGGAACAAAATGGAGACAGAACGAGTTTGAACTCCTCTTTGGTGCATTGAAACAGATTGCTGGCTTGCCTGGTGGTATTTAATTGAGAAAGTTTGAACTCCTCTTTGGTGCATTGAAACGAAAGATGCGTAAACAATTTTTTAAAGTAGTGTATGTGTTTGAACTCCTCTTTGGTGCATTGAAACTTATTGAAAGACGCAGAATTACTCCATGCAGAAGGCGAGTTTGAACTCCTCTTTGGTGCATTGAAACATAATTCCATTGCGAGTATATAATCGAATTTTATAAAGGTTTGAACTCCTCTTTGGTGCATTGAAACCGAAACCGTGCGTTATTATCGAACCAGTGTCAGGAAGTTTGAACTCCTCTTTGGTGCATTGAAACTCCTCGAAGGAAACCCGAACGCAGGGTTGACGTTGGAGTTTGAACTCCTCTTTGGTGCATTGAAACGTAACGGTTGAAGGAGGCACACATTTAGGAGTTGTAGTTTGAACTCCTCTTTGGTGCATTGAAACCACCTACCACAATATTATATTCGGAAATCCAGGAAAGGTTTGAACTCCTCTTTGGTGCATTGAAACGCTCATATTCTCCTGCAACCAGATACCTCCTGCTTTTGAGTTTGAACTCCTCTTTGGTGCATTGAAACGCAGTAAAATTGACACTAGGAGGCGACCCTGAATTGTTTGAACTCCTCTTTGGTGCATTGAAACCTAACAGCAGAATTGAAATTGCAAGCAAAGACATAAAAGTTTGAACTCCTCTTTGGTGCATTGAAACCGCAAAAAATTTGTTATTATTTTTTAATTTACGAATTATTTTTATTAAAATTTTTGTCAAACCTCTGATTCTATTTTCAAAGAACTCACAATATATTAGAGGTTTTGTCTTCACCGCTGATAACATCTTTTATGATTTTTGAGCTTTCATCCATCACATATATTATAACACTATCTCGCTCTTTGTCAACTATTTTTTCTATCTCTTTTCGCAGCCTTAAAATATTATCGGCAAGAAAAAATTTTTTCTAAAAACTCTTGACATAATCATATATATGTTAAAATCTTTAAAAAGGAGGTAATGTGATTAAGGTGACTTTTCAATTAGAAACCATAACTCCGCTATTCATGTATGGGGCGGATCAACGGACACCTGAAATCCGTCCCCCTTCCATAAAAGGTCTTATTCGCTACTGGTGGAGGGCTGCTAAGGGGTGTTATTTTTGTGGAGATATTAATAGAATGAAAAAGAAAGAAGAAGAGATATTTGGGGGCACTAAAGCAGGTGCCAAATATAAATTAAAAGTAATAAATAATGGCAAAGGATTGCAAAAAGTAAGATATCCATTACTCCCCCACCGAGAAGACAGAAGAGTTTCTTTAGAAAGTTTTAAGCCAACACAATCAATAAATCTTGAATTTGAATTTTATGATACCACAAATAAAGACGAAATTTTGACTGCATTTAAAATATCTGTTTTGCTCGGAAGTTTTGGGAAACGCGCAAGGAGGGGATTTGGGTCACTTTGGATAAAAGACGGAGATAGAAAAATTATAAATGATGTTATAAGTATTAACACTCCTCAAAATTTCTTAAAAGCTGTAATGGAACTTTTAAATAAATTAGCACCGAATTGCTATGAAATTAAGGACGGAAGGATAATAAATAAAAAATTAAAAAGCCACAAATGTGGATGTAATTTTCCTGTGATAGAAGAAGTATTGATAGGCAGAAGAGGTAACTGGCATAATTTGTTAAGACATATTGGCGGAGCTTCGAGTACTTATCGTGATCCCTCTCTTGGTTCAGGTAGTCCTCGTATGGCTTCACCTGTTTGGGTCTCGATAAAGCGTATCGGAGATGATCACCATATAGTAATTGTGAAACTATTACCGAGGTATCCTCGTAATTACCCAAGAGTTAATTATAGCCAGTTAAATAATTTTGTAAGGAGGTTGCGTTAGGGGGGTCTTAATGGACTTCTTTGACGAAGTCATAATAAAATATATGCATGACCCTGTAGATAAATGTTTTCAGATACCGGGCCACAGGCAGCGTGCATTTCAATATTTTCAAAATTTAGCACAGTTTTTGCAAAATCCACCGGGTCATCAACAGGGTTTTGAATTGAGGTATGACTGTGAAGATCAAATTGCTTCTGCAATGGAAAGAGGATTATTGCCACCAAATACAGCTGTACATTTTCAGCAAAGATATATAATAGTTCATCCTCTTTCGGGTATTAAGAAAAGCCTTCTCTTAAGTAATGTTAATTTGCAAAATTTACAACAAACACTTCAAAATGCTTTAAATCAAATTGTCCAAGAAATAAGAGGAATAATAGGAACTCAAAAAGACCCTCGTTTTGCATTTTTATATCTGTGGTGGTATTATGAGAAAAAGTTGAGGGAAATAGGCGGAAATATGAAAGAATATTGGGAGGTTTTACCGGCTGATACAAGGGTTCCTGACCATAGTATATGGCATCATTTAAAGGCAACTTCTGCTCTTACTTGTCCTGAAATGTATTTAGTGATAGTAGCAATAGGTCCTGTACAATCCTTTATTCAACAATCACGCAAAACCATTGACTTTTACGCAAGCAGTTATTTAATATCAAGGTTAACTTTTGAAGCAATGAAACCTATAATTGAAAAATATGGTCCCCAATGCATAATTTATCCGGATTTGAAAGATCAACCTTTAATGGAGAGATATTTATATAGCCGTGAAGAGGGAATAGGAGGTGTAATTCGTGCAGAGGAAGCAGAAATGAGGGAGTATTGGGATATTCCTACGATTCCAAATAGATTCGTTGCATTAATACCATCAGATGGATTGAGTGAAATAAAAAATATTGAGAAAAAGTTAGAGGACTTTTTAAAAGAAGAAATTAAGAAATGTGTAGAAAGGGAGATTGAATTAAAAAATTATCCCGAAGTTTATTGGATTGCTTTGCCAATAAAGTTAATAACTTTTAAAAAAGAGGAAAAAGAAAAGATAAAAGAACTCCATGATCAAATTGGAAAATTATCGTGCTTATTCGATGAAGATTATCTTAAAGATTGGGAAACTTTTCTGAACTGGATACTAAGTAATGCACAATTCCCACCCAATACCGGAGTTCTTTATCCTCTCCTTTATACCGCAGCTGAAAAAGGAATGGGAATGAGGAAACAATTGAGGAATTTTGATTTTCAAAAAGAAGATACATATAAAAATAAAACTTGCATAGTTTGTGGCGAAAGAAAAGCAGAGGGGGACGAGGAATTATGCTGGCTATGCTATTTTAAGAGGAATTACGCCAGAAATAAGGGAATTGCTTTTCCTTCTACTGCTTCTGTAGCCGCTGCTGATTTTATTGAAAAAGTAGAAGGGAAACCAGAATTTCAAAATTATGTGCAACAGCTTAAAAAATTGGGGGTTAAAGCAGATACGGACAGGTATCTTCCAAGGATAAAAGGGAAAAATTGCGTTAATATGGAGTTCTTTTACGAGGAAAATTTGAATGATAGGAGATTAGAGGAAGAAACAGGCAGAGAAGTAAAGAAAGAGGAAATTACAAGATTAAGGGAAAGTTTAAAAAACTTGCGTGAAAAAGCGGGAATGCTACCAACCCCTTATTATGCTCTTATAAAAATGGATGCAGATGACATGAAAAAATGGCTTTCCGGTGAGAAATTGCCCGATGTTTTAAAGGTGTATCATCCGGATATACTAAATCAATTTAGAGAAATTGGCTGGGAGTATCCCGAGGCATTTAAGAAAATTGGCAATGGTAAAAGATTGCTAACTCCAGCAATACATTCTGCTATTTCTACTGCTTTAAGAAATTTCGCAATTGAATTTGTTATAAAGATAATTGAAAAGGAGCACCTTGGCAAAGTTGTTTATGCCGGGGGCGATGACCTGCTTGCATTTGTAAATCTGAGGGATTTATTTGATGTAATCCATAAGTTGCGACTTTCTTTTTCAGGTTTCTGTGAAATCAATGGTAATGGAGAAATAGAACTCACAAAAGAAACGGATGGATATGTGGAAGATGAGAAAGAGGAGAAGCTTATTTTAACCATGGGTCCGACATCCACTCTGTCATGCGGTGCAGTTATTGCTCATTATAAAACACCTTTAAAATTGGTAATATCTCAAGCGACACAGATGCTCGATTATGCTAAGGAGTTAGAAGGGAAAAATGCATGTGCTATTGCACTAATGAAGCATTCGGGCAGTATAAGAATAACGAGGTTTAAATTTTTAGAAACAGAAATAAACGAAGAAAAAGCGAAAATAAATTTTGATGCTATGGAGATAATAAAAGATGTGACAGAGATATTTAAAGAAGGGGAAATATCGAAGCGCTTTATTTATCAACTTGCGGAGGAGACGAAACAGATAAAAGATATAAAAGATAAAGAGTTGCTCGGAACTTTATTAGAGCGAATGGTGAAGCGTCATTTGAAAGAAGAAGCGAAGGAGGATAAAAATAAAATTAAAGAATTGTTTAAATTATACGATTATATGAGAAATTTCGAAGAATTTATTAATTTATTGAGGGTGATAGTAGAGGTTGCTGAAAGGAGAAGCTATGGATATAGTGATTGAGATAATGCCTTTTGACACTCTTTTCTTTGGTTCTGGCAGGAGATTTGAGAGGGGTTCTTATGTTAACTGGAGTGAAAGTATTTTGCCACTCCCTTCAACCTTCTATGGTGCTATAAAAATGGCGATAATTAATCAAAGAGCAGGTCTAAGAGCAGCTCAAAATCCGGGTTTCAAATTTGATAAAGATTTAGGTGACCCAGGAGGATACGGCACAATGGAGATAAAAGGTCCTGTGATAAAGAAAGAAAAGGATTATTATTTCCCTGTTCCTTTAGATTTGTATCAAAAAGAAAAAGTAGAAAAGGTTTTTTATTTTGCTGAAATAGAGAAAATAAGCAAATGGTTTGAAACAGAGGAAAGCATTAAGGAAAAATATACGGGGGTATTTAAGGGGAGAGAATGGATAAAAGAACCTGTGGGTTTTATATCGAAAGAGAATTTAGTAAATTATTTAAACCTGGAAGGAGATGAAATTGATGTAAAGAAATTAGAAGAATTTTATGAAAAAGAACCGAAGATAGGCATAGCCAGAGATGTTGAAACTTTAACAGCAAAAGAAGGCATGCTTTACAGAATAGAATACATAAGATTGAAGGAAAATACAAAATATGTGGTAAAAATAGAGGGGTTAGAAAAATTTGAGAATAATAAAGGATTTTTAAAACTGGGTGGAGAGTCCAAAGCGTGTTTTTATAAAGTGATCGAAGTGATCGATAAAGATATTTTCAAAGAATTAGATGAATGTGTACAATTTGAGGGCGATGAGGAATATTTTAAATTATATTTTATCACTCCGGGAATTTTTGAAAAAGGCTGGTCTTCTGAAGAATCGAGATTTATGAAAAGTTTAAGAGAAAAAGGCATGGAAATTCAATTTATAGGAGGAGTAATAGGTAAGCCGATAAATGTTCCGCGTTTGCGTTTGAAAGCAGGGCGAGTGCATTCATCTGCAATTTATAAAGCAATACCTGCTGGTAGCGTATTATACTTTAAAATAAAAAGAGGGAATATATCGGATATAAAGAAAGAGTTAAATTTAAGATGCATTTCTGACAAATTTGAAAAAGAAGGATTTGGGCTATGTCTAATGGGAAAAATAAAAATGAAGTAAAAAAGAAAAAAATAATGTTTATTACTGTAGGGACGGGCAGGGGAATAGAACATGGTATTGTATACTCAATTCGTCAATCAAGCCCTGATTTCATCGTTTTCTTGATAACAGAGGAAAGCAAGAAAAAATTGGAAGAAATTGTGCGAGAAATAGAAAATGAGTATGAATACAAAGAAGAAAAGTTAGAAAAGGAAGATGATGTAGAAAAAATAGCAGAAAAAATCAGGGAAATAATCAATAAAAACAAAGAAGGTTATAATACGGTGACGATTGATTTTACAAGTGGTACGAAAGCGATGTCAGCAGGTGCAGTATGGGCTGGGATAAAAGAGAAAGTAGATGCACTTATATATGTAACAGGAGAAAGAGATAAAGAACATGGAAGAGTAAAGTCGGGCACAGAAAGGATGTACACACTTACACCTAATAAAATTTATGCAGATGAACTATTAGAAAAAGCGAAAGAAGCATTTAATTCATGTAATTATGAGGAGTGTAAAAGATTATGCGAAGAAGTGGAAGAAATCATAAAAGAAGAAGAAATATTGAAAGAAATTAGGATTTTGAAAAAATTAGCCGAAGGTTACTCAGCATGGGATAGATTTGATTTTGAAAAAGCATACAGGGAACTAACTTCATCGGAAATCGATGAAAACATCTTACATAAATGGGGTATTAAAAAGCGTCGCCAAAAAAATATTTCGGTTTTGGAGAAAGAGAAAAAAGAACCTTTTTGCATAGAGAGATTGGCAGATTTATTGGAAAATGCTGAAAGAAGGGCAAATAAAGGTAAATATGATGATGCCATGGCTCGTCTCTATCGCGCTCTTGAATACATTGCACAGATATTGGCTTATCAGCACTCCATATTAAAAATCGATAAACAAAATGGCAGAGTTGAAATTGACAAAAGCAAAATTCCTTCGAATATAATAAAAAAGTATGAAAAATACGAGAAAAATGGAAGGATTATATTAGGATTGCAGAATTTATTTGAGCTCCTTAAAGATTTAGGAGAAGACATAGCCACAGAATTTTGTAACGATAAGAAGATAAAAATGATATTGCAAAAGAGGAACTATTCAATTTTGGCACACGGTTTTATCCCTGTAGATAAAGAAAGCTACGAAAACGCATCGCAAAAAGTTAAAGAATATGGCAGTAAATTAGGAAAACTTGATTTTGAGGCAGTTAAATTTCCTCGAATTAGAAGGAGGTGAGGATGTTTTTAAAGGGTGATATTTTCTTTATAATAGTGGAGACGCCTTTGCATGCGGGAGCTGGGACAGAAGTCGGAGTAGTCGACCTTCCTATTCAGAGAGAAAAGACAACAGATTTTCCGAAGATTGAGTCCTCTACTTTAAAGGGCGCTATTAGAGAGGCGTTTTTGAAATTAAAAGGTTCAAATAGTCCCTTAAATAAAGTAAAAGAAAAGTTTAATTGCATAAATGAAGGAAACTGGGAAAAGTGCATAGATTTAATATTTGGACCTTGGGAAAATCCTGATCATGCGAGTGCAGTAGCATTTACAGAAGCAAGGATTTTGTTTTTCCCCGTAAAATCACTAAAGGGAATTTTTGCATGGATTACTTGCCCCTATGTGCTGGAGAGGTTCAAAAAAGATTTGAAGGTGATAAAAGGAAATTGCCCTGATGAGCTTAATAAGGACTGGAATTTACTAAAAAACACAGTCTCCACGGAATGTGATTTAATGGTAGAAGATAATAAAATAATTTTAGAAGAATTTACTTTAAATGTGAATAAAAATGATGATGTGAAAAGTTTATCTGAGTTTTTCTCAGAGCAAATATTCCCGAATACAGCTTATCAATATATAAGAGAAAAAATGAAAAAAGATATTATTATAATCGATAGGGATGAGTTTAAACATTTTGTTAAAGAATCTACTGAAATAATCACAAGAATAAAAGTTTCGCCAGAAAAAGGCACAGTGGAAGAAGGGCCATGGTATGAGGAATATTTACCCGAAAATACCATTCTTTATTCTATTGCACTGTACTCACCTTTAATGATTTCTAAAAAGAAAGAAGAAGAGAAAGAAAAGGAGGAGAAATTTGAATGTCTAAGAGAGAGCGAGCCGGGAAAGGAAGTTGAAAATATAGAAAAGTTTATTAAGCAAGGTATGCCCGAAATTTTACAGATAGGAGGGAATCAAACTATAGGAAAGGGTATAGTAAGGATTGAATGGTTTAAAGAGGGGGGAAAATGAGTGTAAAAGGTATTGAAGAAGGGAGGGCAAAATTTGCATACGAGAAAGTTAAAGAAATCACAAAAGAAAGTGCTTCTTTTCAATCTAAATATAGGAGCTATGTTGAAAAATTGCCTCCTTTAATTTTGAGTTGCGGACTCGGTAACGCTATTGCTTTTGTTTGCTCAAAGAAAGGCGAAGATTCACTCGAGAAAAGGGTTTATAAGAGACTTTATGAACATCTATCAGAATATATGAAACAACAAGCTATAAGTAAAAAATGCCCCAATAATAAGGAATTAATAGATTGGATAATCAGCTCTGATTCTACTGAATATAGAATTATTACATCCGAGATTATGGCATTTCTTTGGTGGTTAAAAAGATTCGCAGAAGGGATGCTAAAGAAGGAGGAATAATGCCAAATAAATTTACCCTTCCAAAAGACACGGCGAGAATTATAGAGAATGAAATTATAAAAAAATGGCATGATTCAAAAAAATATGTAAATCCTTCGCTTCTGTTTTCAAGATATATGTTTGATGTGAGAAAAAAGCAGAAAAGGGAACATCTTAACAAAGTTAAAGAGAATATAGAAACTTATTTTAAGAATGAGAAAAAAGAGGCGTTAATAAAAAAACGAAAAGAAATTATTGAAAAATTAGGAAAGTTAACTTATAGACAAAAGTCATTAAAATTTGTTCTGAAATCCAGGATGGTAATAGGATTGGGGGCATCTCATCCTGAGGAGACTTCGATTTTGTTGCATCATATCTACGGGATACCCTACTTGCCCGGAAGCGCAGTAAAAGGGGTTACCAGGAATTTTACTATTTTGGAATTTGCTACTGAAAATCGAGAAGATGTGAATAATATAAAAAAATTTTTAGAAGATAATGAAGAATTAAAGAGAAACGAAGAATTAAAAAAGAAAATAGAAAATTATAAGATAGAGGAAAATATAGGGAAAAGAATAACCGCAAAAGAAGCCAAACAAATCTTTGGTACACAAAAAGAGGAAGGAAAAATCATTTTTTTAGATGCTTATCCAGAAAATCTAAAAATAGGTATTGATGTAATGACACCACATTTTCCTATGTATTATTCTTCAAATGAGCCTCCTGCTGATTGGCAAACACCTGTACCTATTCCTTTTCTCTGTGTCGAAGAAGGTTCTATTTTCAAAATATTTCTCTTATCAAATGATAATAATTTGTTAGAAAAAGCGGCGTTATTGGTTAAAAAAGCGTTAGAGGAGTTGGGTATAGGTGCAAAGCGGATGGTGGGCTACGGCTGGGGTGAAGTTTATTAAATTTTTATGCAGCAGAATGGGTATAAATTTACTTTATCCTTTTAAACTGGATATCGTCAATGTAGCATGTGTCGCCCCAGCCTTCTATTCCAAATTTGTAAATCACATCTACATCTTTTGATGGAGAAAATGTAAAATCATAAAAAGTCCAGGTATCGCTTATGGAAAGGGATTTTTCTATGGGACTTCCCGTCTCAAAGTATATACATACTTTTGCACCGTTGCCTTTATACCATAAAGAAACCAAATATTTGTGTGATTTTTCTGCATGAATTTTCTTATCCTGATAAGCTTCTGCATCTTCTTCCGGTTCAATGAAAAGACATCTATTACCTGAATGGGGATTTTGTGAAATTACCCTTGCATTGAATATATCCCATCCTATATCTCCATTCTCAAAACTTGAATTTTCAATTAAATTTGAATCAATTTTTGGGCTGTTTTTCGTCGTAACTTTCAAAACATTTGAAAATCTTTCTTCCTCTGTTCCATCAGTGTAATATGTTACAGAAACCTTTAATGAATGTTCTCCGTCTGCAAAATAAATGGTGTTCCATTCGAAAGCAAGGGGAAAGTCGAGGTAATAGCCGGATTTTTGTCCAGCAATTTGATTATCAACATAAAAATAAGCATCGGTCACATCTTCTGTGAAGGTTACATCAACCCAGACGGTGCAAATACCGGATACCACGGAATCAGCACATGATAAAGAGATTTTAACAGGTGCTCCACATTTTATAAAGAGAGAAATTATAAAAGCAAATACTACAAGTCCTGTAAATTTTCTCATGCCTGCCTCACTCTTATTACAACCTCCTTAAATTTCTTGCATTATTTTTTTGAGATTTCCCTCTACTTCTTCTCTGATTTTTTTCAAATCTTCCTCTGTTTTGCCTTCGAATCGCAGCACAAGTACGGGTTGAGTGTTTGATGCACGCACAAGCCCCCATCCAGATGGAAATTTTATTCTCACACCATCTATATCTATTGTGTCAAAACCTTTTTCTTTATACAACTTTTTCAATCTTTCAACTATTTCAAACTTTTTCTCATCAGATGAATCTATTCTTATTTCGGGAGTTGAATGATAGTAAGGTATTTCCGAAACAAGCTCGGATAAAGGTTTTCCTTCCTGTGATACGATTTCAAGTAATCTCATCGAAGCAAATATGGCATCGTCAAATCCATAGTAATTATCTGCGAAAAACATGTGACCTGACATTTCGCCAGCAAGAGGTGCATTTAACTCTTTCATCTTCGCTTTTATCCACGAATGCCCTGTTTTCCACATAACAGGTTTGCCTCCGAGTTTCTGTATATATTCAACAAGGGCTTCAGAGCATTTCACTTCGAAAATTATAGGTGCACCTGGATTTTCCTTTAAAACTTTACGCGAATAAAGTGCAAGCAATCTATCACCCCAGATGATATTCCCCTTGTCATCAATGACACCTATTCTATCGCCATCACCATCATATCCTATTCCAAAGTCAAATCCACCATCAACCACTCTTTTCTGCAAATCTTTTATAAATTCGACGATTGTGGGGTCGGGCAAATGTGCAGGGAAATTTCCATCGGGCTCGCAGTTCATGCATTCTACTTCGCATCCAAATTCTTCGAAAAGACGCTTGGCAATGGGTCCGCATGTGCCGTTCCCAGGGTCTATAACAACTTTTTGTGCACGCTTAACCCTTATCCTTCGCTTAATCTCAGTTATGTAATCTTCAACGATATCCCTTTCTTCTACTTTGCCTTTGCCTTTGACAAATTTTTCTTGCTCAATGATTTTCCTTAACTCCTGAATTTCTTCTCCATGCATCGTTTCTTTTCCTTTGCATATTTTGAATCCATTGTATTCTGCGGGATTATGGCTACCTGTTATCTGTATTCCGCCATCGGTATCAAGATGAAAGATAGAAAAGTAAAGAAGGGGGGTAGGCACCATTCCTACATCTATAACATGGAGTCCAGCATCAAGAAGTCCTTTAAGCAGTGCATCATGTATGCGAGGAGATGATAATCTTACATCTCTACCTAGGGTTATTTTTTTAAGGTTTTCGCGCCTGAGTAGTGTGCCATAAGCCCTGCCGATAGCATAACAAACCTCATCAGTAAGGTCGGCATCAGCTACTCCCCTAATGTCATAGCTCCTGAAAATGAAAGGATTTACTTTCATACCACCTCCTTATGAAATTATTTTGCCATTTAATTTAATTACATAATTACCATCCGATTGATACTCTATCGTTACTTTAGTGTTATTTATCGTTATTTCGATTATTCCATCGTCAATTTTACCTGAGTTGTAATGAAGTTCTTTAGTGGTTTCTATTGTTATTGCATAATTTATATTTGGATATGACATTTCGCCAGATATTGATATATTTGCTTCTGTTAATGCATTACCTGGTTGCCAGTTTACATTTTTGGGTGTTATTGAATAAGTCAAGTTATATGAAATAGCTGCTTGAAGTGTATCCAGTGTGAAATCGTAGCAGAAATCCTTAAATTGTAAAGTGTAAGTATTATTCTGATGAGATGCTATAACTTCGCCTTTCATCCTGATTTTGTAACCCATTGTTTCCATTATAAAATAATTTCCGTTACCGATTATAATGTGCCATTTGAATGGGTCGGAGTCATCTCCCAGGATTGAGTCATCGTGTGTGATTTCACCTTTCATAAGATAATGCACTCCTAAGAGCGTTGTATCGATATCAAAAATCCATTTTCCGCTGACTGTTATTCCATCTTTATCTTGGTCTGTCATGTTGCCCTGTGTTGTTATTCCACCCTTTATAGGAGAAGATGGTGTGAAGTTTGCAGGTTCTGATGCCTTACCCGCCATATCCTGTGTGAATGACGCAACGGATTGCGCAATACCCTTTGCATCTTCGGTGGATACTCCTTCTTCCTTCTTACCGCATCCGCCTACTATATACAGAATAATAAACGCAATCAACACACGCTTCATCATACCCTCCCCTTTATTACATCTTCATAAATTTCAAGATGCTTTTTCGCTATATTTTCCCACGATAAATTTCGAGCAAATTTCAAGCCATTTTCTATCAACTTTTTCCTCAAATTCTCATCTTTTAAAATTTTTATAATTTTATCTGCTATATCCTGTGGATTTTTTGGTTCAAAAAGTAATCCATTTTCCCCATCTTTTATTACTTCAGAATAACCTTCAATCCTTGATGCGCAGACAGGTTTTCCCGTAGCCATAGCTTCTAGCAAAACTATACCGAATGCTTCTCCGCCTGTAGCAGGTGAGCAATAAACATCGCACCCAGCATAAAAAGAAGGTAGTTCTTCAAAAGGAACATATCCTACAAATTCAACATCGCTTCCAAATTTCGAAGCAAGTTTTTTAAAATAATCTTCAAGATGTCCTTTACCAACAACAAAAAGTTTCGCATCTTTTATCTCTTTTTTAATTAGAGGAAAAGCGCGGAGCAAATATTCCAGACCTTTCCTTTCTTCCAGTCTGCCAACATATAAAATTTTCTTAAAATCACCGGACATTTTGGGATGGGGCTTTACATTGGGATTGAATTTTTCAATATCTATTCCATTTGGTATTATTTTGTAATTTGCCTTAAAATATTTTTCGATTTCTTTTTTTGCCGATTCTGACACAGGCAAAACTGCCTTTAATTTTTTGAAAGTACCCGAGAATAAGAATCTTGCGAGAGAATAATAATTGTATCCATAATAAACGGTGTGAATCGATGCGACACACGGATAAGGAGAGGTTACGAGTGCCCAGTATCCCATGTTGAAACCCATTGCAGGTCCTTCGATGTGCACAATATCAAAAGAATGATGCTTAAAGAAGCGTGAAACAAGAAAAGGAGTTGCAGGATGTATTCCGCCAAATGTTACAATGGTGGCATTTGATTTAATTTTTAAGCATCTTCCAACAGGGTAAACTTCAGGGAAATTTTTTACCTTTTTATCAAATAAGGAAGTCAAAACTTTTACATCATGACCCAGTTTTCTTAGAGCATGACAGAGGTTATAAGCATGTTCCGCAACACCTCCGGGAAAAGGACGATAAATATCTGTAACTATACAAATTTTCACACAATATTTTAAATAAAAATTGTAGATGTCAAGCTTTCTTATTTGACTTTTTTAAATTTTCATTAAATTTTAAGTATGCAGGGAATAAGGGAGCATATTTTGTCTCTAAAAGCAGAAGCCGAGCGCTACAATCAAAGGAGGATGATTGTTTTTGCAGATGTTTATGAAGATGCTATTGAAAAAGTAATAGATGCTTTACATTTGCTCGGCAAAAAGAAAGCAGTAATCGCGACCCCCTATCCCGAAGATTTACTCGAGTTTAAATTGCCGGAATGGATTGAAATATGTGCTTACAAGGATAAGCAAAAATTATTGGGCGCTACTTATGACCTTTTGATCCTTGACCACTATAAATCGCTTGAGCCTGTTGATGATGGTGCATTAACGGGCATTGTGCGGGGAGGAGGACTGCTTTTTATGATTTGCCCGCCACTGGATGAATGGATAAATGCAGTAAATAAATATCATTTGAGATTACTAACACCACCCTATACTCCGAAAGATGTGAGAAACAATTTCATTAAATGGTATATTGAAAAATTAAAAACATCGCCAGGAATTGCTATCTTTGATAGAGGTAAACTTATAAAAGATGGAAGTTGCATCCCGCAGAATTTTAAAGAAAGCGAAAAATTTGAAATACCTGCTGAAGGTGAATTTGATAAAGAGTTATATAATATTTGCAAAACAAAAGACCAGCTGGAGGTTGTGCGTGTTATCGAAGCTATGATGAAATCGCCTTATTTAAAGTGTGCATTTGTGCTTACTGCGAATAGAGGAAGAGGAAAATCAAGCGGTATAGGGATAGCACTTGCAGGTTGCATACAAAGGGATTTATTGACAGAAAAAGAGATAATAGTAACATCACCCGAACCTTCAAATGTTTATGAACTTTTCAAATTTATAAAAATTGGATTGGAAAAACTCGGAGTTAAAATAAAAGAGTATGAAGAAGGTAAAATACTTGAAACAGATACTTATAAAGTGCGATATTTAACCCCTCTCGATGCCACAAGGGCGGAGACAGAGCTGATAGTGTGCGATGAAGCAGCAGCAATTCCAGCACCTACTCTTTTCCAGATTTTGCAACAGGGAGATAAACTTATCTATTCTTCCACGATACATGGATATGAAGGCGCAGGAAGAAGTTTTTCTATAAGATTTTTAAAAAGATTGGAAAAACTTGAAGATGTTTGTGTAACAAAATATGAAATGAAAGAACCAATAAGATATTCGGAAAATGACCCCATTGAAGATTGGCTTTTTAAAACATTGATTTTAGATGCAGAACCTGCACCTTTGAAGGAAATTAAATTGAAAGAGACGAATTATTTAAAATGTGAAATTGAAGATTTTATAAAAGACGAGAGGAAATTGCGAGAATTTTTTGGAATTTTGATTATGGCGCATTATAAGAATAATCCAAATGACTTTTTGTTGCTGTGCGATATACCAAATCAAAGAGTAAGGGCTCTTGAATATGACGGACATATAGTTTGTTCACTGCAGTTTGCACTTGAAGGTAACTTACCTCAAAATGTGATAGATACAGCTTATGCAGGTTTTAACATCACAGGAAATATAATTCCTGATAGATTGATAAAACATTTCAGGGAAAAGAGATTTGGCAAACTGAAAGGCATAAGGATTGTGCGTATCGCAACCCATCCCTCTTTTATGGATAGAGGTATCGGCACAAAATTGTTAAAAGAGCTTGAATCTGAATTCAAAGATGAGATCGACTGGCTTGGAGCAGTTTTTGGTGCTACACCTCAGCTTTTAAATTTCTGGTTGAAAAATGGTTTTAAGCCAATGCATATTTCACCACAGAGAAATCCCGTAAGTGCAGAATATTCTTTGCTTGTTGTAAAGCCAATATCACAGAGGATGCACGAGCTTATGTATCAATATGCGGATGATTTTATAGATAGGGTTATTTATGCTGTATCTGACCCTTTGCGCGACCTTGAGCCATCTGTTTTGCGTCTCTGTCTTTTATCGTGGAGAAAAGATTGCACACTCGACCTTACTGTTACACAATGGCGAAGGGCAATCGATTATGCTTATGGAATTGCTACTTATGAATTAACGAGAGATGCGATTTATAAGCTTGTTTATGCCTATTTTGCGGAGAAAACATTTGATACTGCATTCCTTGAGCCGATAGATGAAGAGTTATTGATAGCGAAGGTGCTAGAAGGTAGGAGCTGGGAAGAGACCTCTGCAATCGTTCAGAAGCCTGTTGGCTGGTGTACCCGCAGGATGCGTGATTTACTCAAAGAATTGATAAAAGAATATGGGGACTGGTCGGATGAGGTTTTCGAACTCCGTAAAGAAATACAGGGGAAATTAGATTAAATGAAGTGTCTTAATTTTGATGCGAAATATAAAGATAAATTGAAAAAAGGAGAGAAGCGTGCAACATTGCGACTTGGTATAAGAAAAGATTTCAAAGAAGGTGAAGTTGTTATGATTCGTGCAGGCGACGAAAATATAGGACTCGCAAGAATAACAAAAATAAGATATTTGAAGTGGAAAGAAGTGGGTGAGAAAGAGATACGCGAAGATGGCTATAAATCAAAAAAAGCACTAAAAAGGGCGATGAAAAAATTTTACGGAGATATAGCAGATGAAACTTCCATAACCCAAATCTGTTTTGAGTTTTTAGATAAAGGTTTATGATGGGGTAGTTTTGGCATCAAATTTCAATATACCTATGAGAGTATTGATATTGGTTTGCTTTCTTATTGTTTGTTTCAAAAAACAAAAATTAACAGGCTGGATTGATATTACTCCGCAGAAACCTGCAAAAACTTATACGGATTGTTGGTTTATATCAAAAGAAAAAGGCTGGGTTTCCTCTGGAAGTAAAATATACTACACCGTTGACGGAGGTAAAACATGGAATATTACTGATTTTGATAAAGACAGAATATCATTAATTTTTAAATTTTTCTTTTTATCAGAAAATGAAGGATGGGCACTTTGCACAGGATACGGTGAATTAAAAGCGGCTATACTCCATTGGGACGGGAATGAATGGAAAATATCATGGAAGTTAGAAAACAAATATTCTGATGGAAATAAATCTTATATTTGTTCCTCTTATCTCATTAAAAATCCAAGTTGGTGGGACATTTATTTTTCTTCTCCCGATAATGGGTATGCTGCCTTAGGTAGCGTGTTTGATAGCAGTGCACCTCGAAATGAGCGTCCATTAATGTTACACTGGGATGGCGAGAAATGGAGTGAATTTAAATTTCCTCAAGAAATAGAGAAAATACTCTTGGAAAAACCCGGTAGAGTCCATGCAGTTTGGTGCAATGAAAAGGAGATATGGGTTGGAGTTGGAGACATAGAGATAGTGAGTGGAGGTGAAACGACAGGAATGAAGCCCTGTATGTTACATTATAAAGATGGTAAATGGGAATGGGTAGATTTACCCAATGAATTAAAAGAAGAGTTAGCATGGCCTGTTCGAATCTTCTTCTTGAATGAAGATGAAGGTTATGCAATATGTTATCCATGTGATATATTATACTGGGATGGCAAAAAGTGGAATATAATTTACACTACGACAATATTTGATATGCATGTTTTTTCATCAAATGATATTTGGTTTGTAGGTCCAGCGCTTTTTGAGAAATATGATGGTGATGAATGGTATCCCATAACGGAAGTAGATTCAATTTTTGGGGGAAATTACTGCATTTACAGGGGTATTCATGCTTTGGATAAAAACTATATTTGGATAGTGGGTGATTATTGGAGTGATTCTCAACAAAGAGGTTTTATTTTGAAATATGTGGGTCAAGAATAAAATATTTGTAATAGTAGTGCTGGATAGATGGATTTATTATTGACACTTTAACTGAAGATGGATTTGATGACCTTAATCCTTTTATTATTTGGGCACCTTTACCTTTATCAAAATCTCGCATCTTATGGCATATGTGCTGGCAAAAGTTTAATGGAAATGATTATGAAATTTATTTTTCCCGAATCCTTCTCAAGGCAAAATAATTATAAAGACAAACGAAAATGTAAAAATATACGATATGCAAGGAAGGTTAGTAAAAGTTGGTCACGGCAAACTAATTGTAAATTTACCTTCAGGAGTTTATTTTTTACAAGTCGGAGATAAGAGGAAAAATTGTGATAATAAGATGACGCCAATATTCCTTATAGCATCTATTGTTTTTCGAAACGGAGATATAACAAATGAAACTCTATAACCCAAATCTGTTTTAAATTTATCTCCCCATAAAATTATGTTTAAAAGTGATATTTTTCCACCATCTCTTTAATCCTTTGAATGCCTTTTGTTGTGATTCTAAGGAGGTCATTCCAAGCTTGCTTGTGTAACCATTTCTCTCAACGATGCAATTGCTTTATCAATAATTCCTCGGTCTAAGTTTAGCTCTGGATAAAAAATTCACAATATCCCATACTGATGTACGCTCTTTAATCTTACTTTTTCTTGACATTCTGAATCGTTGTTCATTTTATTAAGTGCTGATATTTTTGATACTCACAAATCTTTCAGATTCTGACACCTCTTATTTGAAGGTTCAGGGATATAAATCCGTATCTTACAGTGCAAAGTATTTGCTTGAAGGTGAGATGCCTCCTGAATTTTACCCTCACAGTGCAAGAGCAGATGCCCTCCTGCTAACAATAGACGGCGAGTTGCACGGGATAAAAATAGCGGGAAATGTAAGTCAAAGGTCTGCTTTCCCTTATCTCAATCGCTACTACCTTTTAGTTCAAAAGCAAAATTTCAAAGCAGAATTGGGAGATTGTGAAGCAAGTTTGATTCCACTTGTTCTTTCATCAAAATCAATAATGGGAATAATAGCAACAGGTGAATTCCCTCGAAAAGATGGCAAATTTTCAGCGAAAGTGATAAAATCAATAACAAAGGGCATCCCTGCTTTTGAAAGAATATGGGGTAAAAATTCCGTGGGTCCTTATGAATTACGGCATCAAAATGTGGTCTATAACTCCGAAAAGGTGCGAGTTGGCAAGGGACTTAACCTGAAAAAATTAGAGCGTGGCAAAGATTATACTATTAATTACGAAAGAGGATGGATTACATTCCAAAGAATAATTACAGAGGATGAATTAATCGAAGTTGAATATGAATATCAGCCAGTGGCGGGAAGCAGATTGCAGGGCTTGATGCTCGAATCACAATACAAATTTCTCAAAATAGCAGGTGCTGTTGCACAAGAAAAAGATACATTAAAGGGGAAAAGAGTTGCTGGCGTAGATATTGGCTTTAATTTTAAGCCCTTAAATTTCAACTTTTCAATCGCACAATCAGAATCAGCCAGAGCATACAATACGATGACAAACATAAATTTCTGGAAATTCAAATTATCAGGTAGTTATCAAAAAGTAGAATCTGGCTTTTCACCAATCGGCACGGGGATATTTCCCAATTCAAGAAAACTTGAACTATCAACGCAATTCCTTCCCTTCAATTTCTTGACAATTTCACATAAATGGTCAAAAGAAGAAAAGGAAGATATGGATATCTATCAGCAAACTTTATCAGAGGATTTTGACTTCAAAAAGATTAAAATATTGCAGAAAAATATATGGATTAAGCAAAGTTCGGATTCTATCCATCAGGAAGAAAAAGAGCATTCTGCAAATTTTTCGCTTTCTCACAAATTTTATAAAATTTCTGCAGGCATAGGTAAAAAATGGCTAATAAGGGATAGTGTTCGCTCACAAACGGTTTACAATGCGGGATTTTCACTGAATCTCAAACTCTTTAATTTTGATTTCTCTTACAGGCACGATATTTTATATGATGTTTACAGTGCAAGTGCTTTTCTCAATCTTTCTTTCTGGAAATTGCGTCTGACAGGAAGTTTACTTCAATCAGAAAAACGCCAGATTAGTTTTTCACTTCAATACAAAATTTTACCTGCAAAATGGATAAAGGTGGACGGAAATCACACGGCAAAGACCCAGACATTGTATGGCGGTTCAGAGGAGTTTACAAACAGATGGATAACATCCGTAAAACCGCACAGGGTTATATCTCTACAGGCAATACCTACATTTTCCTATACAATATCCGCTGGAAATAGAGTTAAAGATTTATCTGGATTGAGGATTTTTGTAAATTTAAGTCCTTTCAAAAATTCAAAGTTATCCTTTCTGCATTTCAATCAAAGGGCATTGAGATTTGATGAATTAAATCCCAATCGCAAACTTTATGATAATTATGTTATACAGAGGCAAATTCTTTTCAATTATGGTTTTGGTGAAAGGTGGGGATTTGAGTTACAGGTGGATTCTTTGAGGAAACAGGGTTTGTTTAGATTTGCAGTAGCGCCTGGGATACCGGGAGATACAGTCGAACTTTATAAGACAGAAAAAAGATTTGAGGTAAAATCAGGAGTTGTTTATAGAGGTGAATTTCTGACAATAAGGTCATATTATGACTATTTTGGGTATTTCTGGCAGTTGCCGGATTCTGCACCAACGAAGACGAGGTCTCATGGGATAAATTTTGAGGTGATGAGGAAAATTACAGATTTCCTGAACACGCAGGCAGTTTTTAGTTTTGACAGGACAGAAGGGCAAGACCCTTTTCTATTGCAGAAAGATACAGTGGCAGTCTGGTATAATTTAAAGATTACACCAGGTATAAAGGCAAATTTTAAAGGAGTTAACTTTGAGTTATCGCATTCTTACTGTTACTCAACGGGAAGCTTACAGCGAACACTGGAAGAGACCCAGATAAAGATTACATCAAAGATTAGGAGAATAAATTTGAATTTAAAGGGTAGATACGCAAAATCTTCCCGCCCAGTTTATAAAACACTCGAACTAAGAGCAGATTTGAAAGTAGATTTGACAATTTAATTTTTTCTTGACACTCCGATAATTGGATTAAAATTTACGATGGGGTAGTTTTAGCACTAATTTTCTTCACTGATACAGCAAAAATAATAGTGGGGGACGAGTTTAGAATTGGGTTGAGTGATAGAACACAGAAGTACCCTCAAGTTGTTTATAATGGAGAAAAATATTTTGTAATTTGGCGTGAAAAAGAAGAAAATACGCGATATTATTTGATTAACGGAGTACATGTCACAACTATGGGGACACTTGTAGATACTCCTATTACTTTAATTAAGTATTTTGGTACCGGAGGATGCCATCCTGCGGTGGCTTACGGTAAAGATGTTTATTTAGTTATTTGGAGTGGCTACTTACCAGATACAGGCTTATATTGTGCTATATTCGACACTTCTTTGAAAGATTTAAATGCAGAAAGAATCAAGATAGATACTACTTTTGGTGACGCATCTTGTGTCTTTGATGGTGAAAATTTTGTTGTGTGCTGGATTTGTAAGACGGAGTCAGGGGATGAGTTAAGAGTGGTGAAGGTATCGCCCGAAGGCAAAGTCCTCGGAGAACCAAAGGTGTTAAAAAGACATTGGTATGTGATTTGCTGGCCTCCAGAAGTAGCATTTGATGGCAATAACATCTTAGTTTTATTCGCGTTAGATGAGTATTATGATGAAGATATTTACTGTTTGAAATTAAATAGAGATTTGCAGGTTTTAAAAGAGTTTAATGTAGCCACGGATCCCAATATTTTGGAAGGCACTTCTGGAGGACAAGCTATTGCTTGTGGGGATAACATTAGTTATATTGCATATTGTGCAAGAGAGTGTGTTTGGGGCACCTATTTAGGGTCTTTGGGACAAAATTCACTATTAGGAAAAGTAGAAGGTTATATTGGTGGTCCACAAATTGCGTATGATGGACGCAACTTTTTGGTTGTGATGGGATATTTCTTAGATAGCGATAATTATCCAATGGGAGTAAAAGGTGTTTTGATTGGCAACAGTGGAGAAATAAAATATCGAATGGACATTGTTCCGGTAAGTTATCTTGATATAAGTGGAGAAGAAATATGTGCTTCATCGGGTCAGTTTCTTGTAGTTTATGCAAAGGAAATCGATACCACAAATTGGCAAAGTGATAGAATATTTGGTAGGATAGTTTGGGATGTTGAGGCGTGTAGGGAGCATTTTGTTGCTTATCCCAATCCATGTAGAGATTTTATAAATCTGCAATTAATAGCAGTTGGAGACGAGGAAGTTGAAGTAAAACTTTATGATGTAATGGGGAGACTGAGAATGAAGAAGATATTTCAGCTGGTAGGCACAGGGAGGCAGAATTTTCGAATAAATTTCTCCGGATTATCGGAGGGAATATATTTTTTGATAGTAAAAAGAGGAGAGAAACTCTTTAAGAAAAAGATATGTAAAATAGGAGGGTAAAATGAAAAGGTTTTTCTTTTTGATAATGGGTTTGTTCTTTCATAAAACTTTATTTGGATACGGCTTCGTAACGCATATTGGGCATGGAAAAATGATTTGGGAAAGCTTTAAAGATACACTTGAAAAGAAATTAAATGTGGCATTAAATAATGATGTCTATAAACAGAGTTTCTTATTAGGTTGCATTGCTCCTGATTTATATCATGACGATGAAGAAGTTCATAATACATTACATGAAAGACCTAGAGCATTGGCATTAATTAAATCTGCATGGGATGCTTGCGAAAATTCTCCTTCTCAGGAAAATTTAATGAAACTATGTTTTTCCTGTGGATATTTAACTCATATTTTACAAGACAGGTATTTAGATATTTTGATAAGACCTTGGCTGTGTGAGTATGCGTGTGTAGGGAATCCTTCACTCCCTGCTATATCAGCTTTGTCCAACAAAATGCTTGATAACATCGGATGGATTACAGATTTTTATTATTGCAAAGCTTATCCAAATACTGAAGTTGCATCTGATATGCAAATAACATTCGATACAGCAGAGATTTTAGGAAAATTTCTAGCTGACAATATAGGGATTAACATTATAGAGGACGATGAGGAGGAAAAACAAGAAGTAAGTAAGAGATTATGCGTTGCCCCAATTGTGGTGGATATATTTGATAGATTACGCGAAGTTACTCCAATTGATAAGGAGAAAATTACAGCTGGAGACATTACAAATTGGGGTTTTAACGAAACATTTGTTTCCCTTTTCCCCGATATTACTCTATTAATGATAACGAGAAATTATTTCTTCGTTCCAATGGTAGTAATGAAATTAGCACCAACGCTAAAACAAATATTGGGAGCATATAATCATTTTAAAGAAAAAGAATATTGTGAATTATATTTTCATAATCTTGACGAGGATTTAAAGCGATTTTTACTTTCTTTCACTGCAGGAGTGATTAAAAGATATAGTGAAGGAGTATTGGAATATTATTTTGGGGATAACCCTCGGAAACATATATTGACAATAAGCGTTGATTTTCCGGCTGAGGAATGGGGTATTATACTTATGGAGGTAGGTTACTGGCTTACTTTCATAGGTGTGGTATCTCAAAATGCACTTCTCTCTTTTATAGGCTTGGCTTTTGCGGGGGTAGGAACCGCATTAAGACTCTTGGGAAGCATTCATTATTCTTGCAAAATTTGGGCAGATTATACACTTCCGGGAATAGTCTGTACTACTAAAACAAAAGAAGTGATCGAGCCGATTATACCGGCGTTTGGCTATGAAACAGTGACTTATTTCGAAGTAGATACCGTAGAAATACCGTTGGGAGTTTTTGAAAATATAGTTATCCTGAGTTTCCTTAAACCCAGGACAAACTTTGAAAAATATTTTAAAAATAATCCAGAATTTCACAAATTTGGAGGAAACGACTTACTTAATCCATATTCCAATTTGTTTAAAGGCTTCTGGGAAAACACTCTGCCCATAAATGCAAATACTCAAAAAGAATTTATATTACGGTGCTTATCTGATGCTATCAATTATTGTGAGACTGGGAATATTTCTAATAAATGGCTAAATGAGAATTATTGGTCTGAAAATCAAAAAATCTACGATATTGCAATCAAAAAATCCATGTTAAAAATTTTAAAGGGTTCATTTCGCATTGATCACAAAGTTTTAACTATTCCTACATTCTATGAAAGTAATATCTGCACTCTTGAAGTTTATTCTCCTTACTGGACATTGCCGGATGAAGAAGGAACTTTGAAAGTAAAAATAATGGGAGACAAACCTTATTCTTCATGGAGAGAAGATAGTGTCGTAAAAGACACTTCTATTGCAATGAATTTAAGTTCAATTTCAATGAAAAGTTTAATTGAAAACAATCAAGGAAAGAGAATAAAAATACCTGTATCTTTTGAAATTGATACTCAATATTATGGCTATCATATAGCGGTATGCTGGAATAGTGATAAACTTTTCTTTACGACGGATTTAGAGCCAGTGCGCACAAAAGCGATAGAGAGAGTATTTTTCAGAGGCAGATATTATACAAGAGAACATATGGATACACTTTATACCACTTATGATGATGTAGTGCATTCTTTTAGAAATATTGATTTAAATAGAGGGCGTAAACTTCCATTAGGCTCAGCAGCGTATCCCCACGCAATAGAGTCAGCAGGAAGCAAAGATGGAAACTACATAAAGTTCCTTGCAGCTGGAAATGTGATAAACTTTGAAGATAAGCCAGGCATCTGGGTAGTCGTGATAAGAAATGGAACCCCAGTAGATACCGAAAGATTTCACACTTATAAAAATCCGCCCGGAGGGATTGATCCAATAGAAGAAGCCAAATGTTTATACAATTATCTAAAATCATTATCTACAGGTGATACCGTTTTGATAGGTATTTGTGGTGATGGAGTGGGAGGATTAAAATCAGAGGACCCAGATGCTAGAAATATACGAAAAAAATTAGGTAATTTGCTAAGTAGTGATTGTCTAATGCCCATAGCGGAGGGAGAGATACGAATTAAGCTTAACGATTCATGGTCATATTTAGGTGTAAGGACTAATAGTGGTTTTAAGAAGATTTATGAGCAGAGAAGGCACTGGGGAGAAGGTGTTGCGATTGCTCTGCCCACCACTCCTCCTGACTATGAGCCACCTGAAATCGTGATTATAGAACCAGAGCCTAATTTCGCTACAAACAAAGATACCGTCAAAATCAAATTTAAAGGAGTTGACAGGTCAGGTGTGAAATGTTGCTCTCTCTGGGTTATAACCCCGGATACAGATACCATCTTTATATGCGGTAAAGATACAAATATGATCGAAGTTAGTTTTCCTTTTTATAAAATGAAAATCGAAACTATAGAAACCGATGGAGACTATGAACCTCTGGCAACTGATTTTATAATTGACACAATTTACTTACCTCTCCCTGAAGGCAGATACATAATTCTTGCAAAACTCGTTGACAAAGTGCGTGTCAAAAATTCTGAAAAATATGATTGGTTTTTCTATAGGGATACCACACCTCCTGTTGTAGAAGTTTATCAGCCCGATTCCACTTTATGGTCATGGAAAGCACATCCTGCATTAAATATAATATTTAAACCATCCGATAACCTCGAAAACATGTTATTTGTACCAAAATCAGTATGGTTCGAGGTTTATGACTCATTGAGAGATACAGTTGTGCACGACACTATTAAATTCTGCTATTTTGAAAGTATAAGAAGATACGGGTATGTGGATACTCTTTCTGGTGGCAAATACATCGTAAAAGTATTTGTAAAGGATAAGGCAGGGAATGTTTCGAGTGATACTGGTTATTTCATAGTTGATACAAAGCCTCCGCAAATAGAGATTACACAAACATTTACGCCACTTATTTTCACATCAAAAGATACTGCAATTATAATGAAATACTTAACAGATGAATGGACAGAGATGGAAGTTACTTTTACAGATTATGTCAGTGGTTATACCGAGAAGAGATATTACACAGGTGAAAAAGAAGATACAAACATCATATATTGGGGTAAAAATTGGTTTGGCGAATATTTACCCGATGGCCTTTATAAAGCAAAGATAATAGCAAGAGATAAAGCAGGTAACGAAGCGATTGTACCAGAGCCCCTTGGTGGAGAGACATTGCGAGTGGATAGAACAGCACCAGAAATAGTTGACCTTTATGTTTTGAATTTTTTCTTGACACTCCGATAATTGGATTAAAATTTACGATGGGGTAGTTTTAGCACTAATTTTCTTCACTGATACAGCAAAAATAATAGTGGGGGACGAGTTTAGAATTGGGTTGAGTGAAAATCTTCAAACTGGTCCAAAAGTAGCATATGGAGATGGAATTTATTTTGTATTGTGGACAGAAAATGGAGCTTACATAAAAGGAGCAAGAGTAACGCCTCAAGGCGTATTATTAGATATGGAACCGATTTCTGTTGATACAGGAGGACTTTATGCAGTTTGTTATGGGGATTCTTTATTCTTGGTCGTCATTGCAAAAAAACATAAAACAATGGGGTTATGGTTTACATCCGAAGGTAAAAAATTATCAAATGAAACTATAATAGATACCACAATAGGTCCAGCAGCTTGTACTTTCGATGGTGAAAATTTTGTTGTTTGCTGGATTTGCAAGAGGGGGTCAGGTGATGAGTTGAGAGTAGTGAAGGTATCGCCTGAAGGCAAAGTCCTCGGAGAGCCAAAAGTGCTTGTGAGGACAGGGTACATTTTGTGTGGGCCTGCCATTGTATGTGTCAATGAAAGGTATTTTATAGTTTATGGGATCGAAGGATATTATGAGTCAAATCTTTACGGAATTGAGTTAAACGAACAATTGGAAAAAATAAAGTCATTTGCGATAGCTGATGATCCGAGCATTTCCGAAGGGACGATGAAAGGGGAGTATAGTGTAAAAGGAAATAACACTTTTTGTGTATCTTACGCCACTCTTGCACAGTCAATAGTAGCTAAAATTTATTCAAATGAGGGTAATTTTATTACTAAAATTTTATTAACTGACGAGATAGGCTTATCGCCTCCCTGCGCATTTAACGGAAATAATTATATGATAATCTGGTCAGGACATGCCGTAATAATAGACGAAACAGGCACAAGAATAGCCGAAATAGAAATTCCTATCCGTTATGGATATCAAATAAGCGGTTCTCAAGGTCAATTTTTGATCGTTTATACACGCAGAATTTCATCTGATTGGCAAAGTAGCAGGATATTTGGCAGGATAGTTTGGGATGTTCAGGCGTGCAGGGAGCATTTTGTTGTCTATCCCAATCCATGCAGAGGTTTTATAAATCTGCAATTAATAGCTATTGGAGACGAAGATGTTGATGTAAGGGTTTATGATGTAATGGGGAGATTGAGGATAAAGAGAATACTTCGCCTGATAGGCACAGGCAGGCAGAATTTTCAAATAGACTTTTCGGGATTATCTAAAGGAATATATTTTTTGGTAGTAAAAAGAGGAGAAAAATTTTTTAAGAAAAAAATATGCAAAATAGGAGGTTAAAATGAAGGGGGATAAAGTAATAGCTGTGGGTATTTTAATAATACTTGCAAATACACTTTTAGGATATGGTCCAATAACTCATGGAAGGATGGGTTTTGTAATATGGGATAGTTTAAAGAATCAAATAGAGGGACAGTTCGGAGTAGATTTAGGAGAAAAACCTCCTATTGTGATTCCCAGTGTTAGCGATACTCATAAATATATGCGATATTTAAGATTCAGAAACGCCTTTATAGCAGGATGCATCGCACCAGATGTTCGTTCAGTGAACCCTTCGCTGATATCTTTACATAGCCCAGAATTCGCTGTTCAATTACTTGAAAAGGCTTATGAAGATTTTATAACTTATAAAAATGATCCTTCAATAGAAAAAGTTTGCTTTGCTTTGGGATACTTAAATCATTTCCTTATGGATTTTCACATTGATAATATTCTTTTGCCATTTTTGTGTAAATACTTAAAGGTAGGCGATATCGGGTTTCCTCACATTGAAAAAGAAAGGTTTAAACAATTAGAATGGTTCGTAGAGGCATTCCTTGATAAATTCGCTCCTTTACCGCCACTGTATCTATTACCATCCGCAAGGATTATTTTAGATGCAGCCCATATTTTTAGAATGATTGTGCGGAACGACGGAGGTTTATTATTTGAAGTCCCTCCTTTGATAGTGCATTTCGATTTAGCAAATTTTATTCACTCAATAGACTCAAGTATACCTGCTGATGAGATTAGAAAGAGCTATGAAGAATTCTTTTTATTTGTTAAATATTCGCGAGCATATAAAAGTTTAGATGATTTTTCAGAATTGTTTGAAGTTATGGTTAAAGAAAACATAGGAAAAGAAATAGAAAAGAGCAAACCAAATAATTGGAAAGAAGGTTTAATAAAAACTCTTGCTAAAATAGTAATTGCAAATTGTAAAATCGGAGATATATTGACATCAAATAAAAAATATTTAAGAGCGTTGATATATAGGATGATTTATTCTTATTTTGCAAAGAGAAGAGATGGCGGTTCACGCTTTTTATTAGCGGTAATACCTGTATGGTTTTATTTATTGCCTGCTGATTGCAGAGTTTATGCGAACTGGGAAGAAAATAAAATGGAAGCAGAAATAACAACAAGGTGGATATATTTCACCATTAAACACATAAAAAAAGTATGTTCGCTTCCAATTAAAAGTGATATGGATGCTATCGTATATGCAAATTTGTTGTTATCCAATGAATGGCTTAATTTCACAGAACCTTTGTACGATGAAGCAGCAGAAGCCCCTCCCTTAGAAGCTCAAATGCCTTATGAGTTAAGAACAAATATAGAATACTGCATAATGAAAGAAAGATTGTTAAAAAACTATACATTTGCATCGGAATTTTGGGAGTCAAAGGAACCTTTCACGCACTGGAATTTTGAAGTACTTAAAAAAATGCTTCTTCTTTGTAATAAAAAAATATTTAATTTCCTTAACGGGGACGGAAACTTAGATTTTTGTAATACAATGAAAGAATTATGGGACAAGACATTAAATATTACGAGGACGAACGCCGTTATACATAGTTTGAGCGAATGCGGAGATTTTTCCTCTCAACCTTATGAATTATTAGTGCAACAAGTAAAGTGGTTTTTTCCTGATTCATTCTTCTTTCAAGGAGCTCCCTGTAGTGTGAAAGTATTTCTGCTATCTCCTACCTATAATTTTGATAAAAAGTTAACTTTAAAAATTAAAATAATAGGAGATGATCCGTATTTAAATTATTTTAATAAACCCATAGTTAAGGAGACAACAATAACCTGTAATTTAAAAGAAATGGGTTTAAAAAGCCTAATTGAAAAAGGTAGAAAAAGTTATACCATACCTTTCCCATTGGATACCAATTTTTATGGTTTTCATTTACAGTTAGACTGCAATGGTTCTAAATTTTACACCACTTCATTTGAACCTTTTTTGGTTAAAGGTATAGAAAGCGTAAAAATAAAAGGGATCAAAGGATGCAGAATCCATATGGATACTTTATATAATACTTATAATAGCTTTGTTCCCGATCACGCAATAGGTCAATCTTGGCGCTTCCCGAGAGAATATCAAGTTAAAAGACCGATTTTAGCTGCAGGTCGAGGGTATTTAAATGCAATAGAATCAGCAGGAAGCAAAGATGGAAACTACATAAAGTTCCTTGCAGCTGGAAATGTGATAAACTTTGAAGATAAACCTGGCATCTGGGTAGTCGTCATAAGAAATGGAATACCTGTAGATACCGAAAGATTTAGAACTTATTATAATCCTCAATTCCCCGATTCAGGAAAAATAGAAGCCGACCGTTTATACAATTACCTAAAATCATTATCCGTAGGTGATACCGTTTTGATAGGCATTTGTGGTGATGGAGTGGGAGGATTGTCCCCTTACGATCTGGAAGCGCGAGAAGTACGAGATTCTATTGCGAATTTATTGAAATCCAATGTATTTAAACCTGAAGAAGATGGAGAAATTAGGATAAAAGAAAACGATCAGTGGACGTATTTTGGAGTAAAAACCAATAGTGGTTTTAAGAAAATATGTGAGCGAAGAAGGCATTGGGGTGAAGGAATAGCGTCAATTTCACCTGGAATTCCGGATTTCGAACCTCCTGAAATTGTGATTATAGAACCTAAGCCTAATTTCGCTACAAACAAAGATACCGTCAAAATCAAATTTAAAGGAGTTGACAGGTCAGGTGTGAAATGTTGCTCTCTCTGGGTTATAACCCCGGATACAGATACCATCTTTATATGCGGTAAAGATACAAATATGATCGAAGTTAGTTTTCCTTTTTATAAAATGAAAATCGAAACTATAGAAACCGATGGAGACTATGAACCTCTGGCAACTGATTTTATAATTGACACAATTTACTTACCTCTCCCTGAAGGCAGATACATAATTCTTGCAAAACTCGTTGACAAAGTGCGTGTCAAAAATTCTGAAAAATATGATTGGTTTTTCTATAGGGATACCACACCTCCTGTTGTAGAAGTTTATCAGCCCGATTCCACTTTATGGTCATGGAAAGCACATCCTGCATTAAATATAATATTTAAACCATCCGATAACCTCGAAAACATGTTATTTGTACCAAAATCAGTATGGTTCGAGGTTTATGACTCATTGAGAGATACAGTTGTGCACGACACTATTAAATTCTGCTATTTTGAAAGTATAAGAAGATACGGGTATGTGGATACTCTTTCTGGTGGCAAATACATCGTAAAAGTATTTGTAAAGGATAAGGCAGGGAATGTTTCGAGTGATACTGGTTATTTCATAGTTGATACAAAGCCTCCGCAAATAGAGATTACACAAACATTTACGCCACTTATTTTCACATCAAAAGATACTGCAATTATAATGAAATACTTAACAGATGAATGGACAGAGATGGAAGTTACTTTTACAGATTATGTCAGTGGTTATACCGAGAAGAGATATTACACAGGTGAAAAAGAAGATACAAACATCATATATTGGGGTAAAAATTGGTTTGGCGAATATTTACCCGATGGTCTTTATAAAGCAGAGATAATAGCACGGGATAAAGCAGGTAATGAAGCGATTGTACCAGAACCCCTCGGTGGAGAGACATTGCGAGTGGATAGAACAGCACCAGAAATAATTGACCTTTATGTATTGCCACTTATTCCGATAAATGACACAGCGGAAGTTTATTTCAAAGTATCCGAAAGAAAAGACATCGCACAAAATAGAGGTATTTGTACGCTTAAAATTTATGTGGATACTTTGTTGCAACTTGATACTGTAGTTAAGCCTGGTAGCTCCGTAGTTTCTGGCAAGGCATTAATAGATTTAACTCCTTTACCAAACGGCTGCCATAATGTTAAACTTGTTTTAAAGGACAAATGGGGCAATGTAAGCTGGAAGCAAGATCAGGTTTTGAAACGCACATTTGGTGCAGAAATCGTTTATCCAAAAGATACAGTAGAGGCTGTAAGAGTAGCAATATTCGGGAGGGCATCTGACCCTGATATGCGAAACACATCTGGATTTGACAGATTTGAAATATGGTGGAGAACAACTGGAGGAATATGGCAAAAAACAGGAATTGAAGTATTACCGGAGCTTCGAGGTGATTCTGCAAATATTGGAATAAAACAGGTAGAAACTCCTGACATGTTGGCATACTGGGATGTATCTGGACTTGCAGATAACACCTGTGAATTGAAACTAATAAGTTATGAGAAAAATGGAAATTATCTTTGTGATATTGAGACAGTTTATGTTAAGCCGTTTACAGGTGTTTTGCCTAAGGTTACACTTTTAACACAATTAACAGGAGAAGATGACACATTAAATATTCAGGGAGAAAGAGATACATTGAAAATCAATTATCTGGTTCAGGGTAAAGTTTCCCATATTAGAATAAATATCCTTGATGAGAATGGCAAAAATATTAATGATATAGATCTCGGAGTGATTTATCCATATAAAGGTGTGCCTGCCATACTGCATCATGGCTTTTATCTTTATATGATAGAAGATACATGGAAGATTGCTTTCAGGAACGAAAATGGAGTAACGGTTGCTAAGTGCATCATAAGAGCGCAAAGTGAACCTGGCTTTACAGTTTATCCAACTGATTTCTTTATCCAAAATTACGAAGATTCATTAATTGGAATGATTTATATGGCGGACACCGGGACAAAATATTTGTCATTTAAGTCAGAAAGCAGAAGACTTGAATTTGCCTTTTATGAAAATGATGTACTTACAGATAGATTGTGGCTTGGAAAAGATACTTTATTGTGCCAGAATCCGTGTGTCATAGACCTTGGAGATACTATAAAAGAAGTGTTATGGTTTGGAAAGAATAATGAAGGCGAAGATGTAGGCAGTGACAGGTATAAAGTGCTATTGATGGCGATTGCAGAGGATTACAAAGGCATAGCAATTGATAGTGCATTTGTGAATGTAAAGACAAAATTTGAAATCACGGATGTCAATGTTAGTCCCGATGTCTTTTATCCTTTCCATGAAGATAGCGTGCAGAGACTTGTGACTTTGAGTTTCAAAGTAAACAGAGATGCGAATGTTCAAATTGATCTATATCATGAAGATGCATATTTAAAAACTCTGGTTACAAATCTTTTTGCAGCGGGCAACTGGCAAACATATTACACATGGGAGGGCACGGGAGCAGATACAGGAGAATATTATTTTGTGATAAAGGCGACTTCACTGGATGGGAAAGATTATGATACCACGAGAAGTGAAACATTTAAAGCAGATACAGGCGCATTTTCTGTAGTTTATGGAAATATTGTGATACCAGATAGATATAAAGTAGGAGTTTTGGGAGATACTGTTTATAAAGAACTTGCAGAATTTAAATTTGAAGCAAGTGCAGAGGGGGAGTATTGCCCGCCTCAACCTTATACATTGGTTGATACCGCAATCGGTAAAGGAGGTAAACCTTTGGTTAGCGTCACAATACAGGCGAAGGTGGAAGATTATGAAGATTTTCCGATATTCGCCACTCCTGACTTTTATTGGGCTGGCGACCCAACATGGGCTGTCGTGAATAATCCCTATTCAGGCGGACCTAGCAGTATTAGTATTTTATTGGAAAGAGATTATGCGTATTGGCAACATTGCAGTAACGGTAACTGGTACTTAGTTAAAGCTAAAGGCAGTGATGATGTTACTACTTGGTTTTTGGGCACCGGAAGTTATCGAACTGTCTATGCCATTTATCTAGACGCGACACTTTATTCAACAAAATCTTTCGTTAATAGAATAGGAATTTTTAATGACACTCTAATTTGGACGATTAGTTTTGGGGATACTTTGGATAGTGTAGAAATACAAAATATAAGCTACAAAGTCGAATTTAAAGATTCTTCAAAAATTTCCAGCGGTGGATGTTACGACAGTATATCTATTGGAGGAGTGACTTTTAAGTTTTTTACTTATAGTACTCTTTATTCACGCATTCAAAGTGGCAAAATTATTAGTGTGCCTTCGAATGACCTCAAGTCAATTTTTGATACCTTATTAATAAAATTACATTCTGATACCGTTTATTATACGGACATTATATCTTACGATGAGCTATTTCCTGTCAATCCAAAAGTAGTGCAAATTGGTGGATACCAAACACCACATTTAATAGCAGGAGAAAATGTGAGATTAATTCCACCTTGGGAGGACTCTATACGAGTAGTGGCTGAAACTTTAGCATGGCAAACAACTATGGATACAAACCTTAAACAGGGAAAAATATTCTCTATGCCCATCATATTTACAAAAGACGAATTTAAGCCTTATGGGAAAGGTGAACAGGTTGGTTTCATAGACTGGTACTCTAACTCTCTTAAAAGGAAAGTTACATTTGAAGCAAGTTTTGTTGCTCAAAAAATGATTATAGAGGAAGAAGATCCCGGTATTGATGGTCGTCCAAGACTTTGTACTTTGTATGTAACGGATACCTTTTCTACTCAAAAGGAACTTTATTTAACGGAAAAATCCACATTTGGATTTACTAGTTGGAATGTCAATGTACCTCCAGATTATGATGTCACTAAATGTATCTGCAAATTAAAAGTAGGCGATAAAATCGTCGCAAAAGAAATTGGCGCATATGTCAATTGGATGGCAGTTTCTTTAATTACAGGAGGTGTTAAACTAACCACTTCTGTTAATTTCCTTTCTAAGAGTGGCATAATATCAACATGTAAAGTAATAAATCCGATTGAATTTAATGCAACGGCAGAGGTTGTTGCCCAGCAGAACGATTATACCGCTACTTTTTGGGATAATAACTCAAACCCTTACCTCAAAATCACAAACTGGAATATTAATCTAAAATACATTAACGACCAAAATAATTATGACCTCGATACACTTGTTATCAGCTATCACGATTCTTTATTTGGTTACAGTGCCTTAGATTCCTTTATTCCTGTTCATACTCTTAATTTAGATAGTTTGCCAAAAGCATTTATAGAAATTCAGGGAGACCCTGAAGGTCATTATTACGAATTATGGGCATATGACGGAAAGAATCTCTATCAGTTGACAAAAAGGAAAACACCTGTTGGAGGCTTCCAAACACTTTGCTACTGGAACTCAATACACGCTTATGGAAAATACAGATTAATGCTTAAATTGTTTGAAAGCAAAAGTTCGAAAACTCCTGTGAAAGTTTATTACAAAGACATTTATGTAGGTGATTTTATCTCACATGATAATGTATCGGAGGCGCACTCTCCTTATTGTAGAGCAGAGATAATTTTTAAAGAAGGAGCGTTCCCAACTGATACGATTGCTAAAATTTCACCTGTTCTAATAGAAGATGCTGGGTTAGGGTATGGCACTCCCATAATAACGGGCAACTATGGACCTGTGTTATTGATGCAGCCAGCAGGTGCTAAGTTCGATACTACAAAAAGACCAACTTTAAAATTCCATTATACGCCCCGGGATATTGAAAAATGCAACATAGATACTTCAAAGTTGAAATTATATGGTATCTCACCTTCTGGAGATATAGTTGATTTAACAACATTTCCCTGTCAGCCTGAAGCGGATGGAATTCTTACAATAGAAGCAGCGCTTGACTCCTTTCCAGGTGGTGATTTCCCAGTATTTGCACCTTTATATTACACAGAAACGGAAACAGTGAAGCCTGTTATTGACTCTTTCATTACTATAAACGATACCACAGCAAAAATTAAAGGACACGCTAAACCATTGGATTCTCTTATTATCGCAGTTACAAATCCTCTTAGGAACATATATGAAGTTGCAAGAGAAGTTGTTGCTAATTATAATCCCACTTCTACTTTAACATTATCTGCACGAAAATTTGATATAAATGACGAAAGCGAATTAATCGGTATTTATCGAGTGGCTACCGATGCAGAAGGTAAATTCAGTCATTTGATAAAAGTGAAGCCAGGAGAAATAGTAATCTTTGTTACAAAATTAGAAGCTTTTGAGAACTTAAAGAAGAAAATAATGACTTCATCTTCATCAATCTCTGCAATAGCAGGCTGGCAAGAACCTCGTGAAGAGCCACCAGAGGAGCCACCGGAACCACCAGAGCCAACAGAACCAGCAATAAAGAATGCACCTGTAGGATGGAGGAAATTATCAGTGCCTAAATTAGAAGCAGAAAAAACTCTGTTAATTGTGAACAAAACTTATGAGGAGACATTACGAATATTCTCTTTTACTGCAGGAATGCTTTATTATCAGGTAACAGATAAATTTACTAAGAAAAAGGTATTTAAGGCTGACACAATTTGTTTCGTGTGGGAAAAATACGATGATGCTGGAAGGTTGTTACCCGATGGTTACTATCGATTCATATCATTCTTAATTGATTCTCTCGGCAATAAGTCAAATGAAGTGACAGGCTACTGGCTGGTGGATAGGGTGCCTCCTCAAATAACTGCTTATGCAGAACCCACTACTTTTATGCCTTCAACAGGAGAAGAAACCTATATCCATTTCACTTTATCCGAATCATGTAAAATTGTAGAAATTATGATTGAGAACCCGATAGGAGCAGGTGTTTATCATAAATCTTATTTTGATCTAAAAGAAGGCAGCTATACCGAAATCTGGGATGGTAAAGATTTTTCTGGAAAGGTTTTACCAGCAGGGATTTACATGTGCCACATTACAGCCAGGGATTATGCAGAAAATTATCAAACAATTGCATTCTCAATTGAAATAATAGAAGATACTGTTCCACCTGTTACGGAGATATCCATTGGCACACCAAATTACGGCTCACCACCTTATATAGACTCTACGACTCAAATAACAATTTCCGCATGGGATGATAAAAGCGGAGTTGATACAACATACTACAAGATAAATGGCATAACTCATGCACTTACCACTGATTTGTTGCCTTATTCCTTCAAATTACAATATCCTGATGGGGAATACACAATTTATTACAATAGCGTTGATAGAGCGAAAAACAGAGAAGATATAAAATCACAAATTGTAAGGATTGACAATACTTCTCCTGTTGCACAAATCACAATAACCTTGCCAAAATATGTAAGCGATAAAATGTGGATTACTTCTCAAACAGATATTATCATGAAAGCGGAAGACCTCATTATAAATGGAATTGCAAGCGGTGTAAAAGAAATTAATTACGAAGTTTATTATAATACGACAAAGATTGATGCTGATTCAACATTTTCTGATAGCATTGTTTATAACATTATTGCAAGGAAAGACGGCAAGTATTCAATAATTTGTTGGACTTTCGACAATCTCGGACATAGAAGTTTAACCATTGATACCATTGTTTACCTCGACAATACACCACCCTCTTCACATCTTACTTTCGAGCCACCTACTATTTTGATTGATGGTAAAAGATTTGTGACTTCTAATTCACTAATTATGATTTTCTCAATAGATGAAGGTTGCGGAGTAAAAAGCAGATACTACAACTTTGCAGGGTACTGGGTAGAGGGAGGAGAATTCACCCTACCATCAGATGGAGTTTACAATGTAAAATACTATGCTGTGGATAATCTCGGAAACACAGAGCCACAGAAATGTGAAACGATTTATGTCGATAACACACCACCACAAACACAAATCACATTCGGTGAACCAAAATATCAGGATGAGGAAGGTAAACTGTGGCTAACATCAAGCACTAAAATAACACTTAAAGCGGAAGACCCAGTGATAAGTTATGCATCCAGCGGAGTAAAAGAAATTCACTACATGATAAATGGTTTGGAAAATGTAATTTCAGGCGATAGCGTGGCATTCACAATAACAGGAGAAGATGGAGAATACACAATTGAATACTGGGCAATTGATAACATTGGAAATGAAGAAGGACACAAAATAATCACGGTTTACCTCGATAACACACCGCCTGTAAGCCAACTGACAATCGGCGAACCCAAATACAGTGATAATCCAATGTATATAACATCACATACGGATTTAACTCTCACAATAACAGACGAAGGATGTGGAGTAGATACTGGCTACTGGTGGTGTGATGCTTCTCAAAAGAGGATTTATGTTGCAGAGACCACATTTACACTCGCCGAATGGGGAGAAGGCTTGCATACACTTTACTATTATGGAGTTGATAAGCTTGGCAATCGTGAACCCACAAAAGAAAAATTACTCGCAGTCGATGATACAAAACCTGTTTCTGAACTGATAACTGGCACACCTTCTTATAGTTACGGAGATTCAACGATTATCACATCGCATACAGATTTCACATTGAGAGCAGAAGACCCATTATCCGCAGGAGTAGCATCGGGCGTGCAGAAAATAGTTTATAGAGTGGATTCCATGCCATGGCAGGAAATACCTGATACTCACTTTGTATTCACTCTGGAAGATTGGGGCTTGCAAGGACAGGATGGCATGCACACAATCTCCCATTATGCAATTGATAATGTGGAAAATAAAGAAGATGTTAAATCTCATGAATTTATACTTGATGACACTCCACCTGAATGCTTCATAATCTCACCGACAGAATCCTGCATGGTAAATCAGAATGTGCCTGTTTATGGAAGGGTAAGGGATGTTCACTTTGGATGGTGGAAATTAGAGTATGGAGAAGGAATTTCACCATCTGACTGGATAACCATCTCCGAAGGCAAAAAGCAGATGATAGATACAATCCTTGGCTGGTTCAATGCAAAAGATTTATCCGACGGAATTTATGTTTTGAGATTAACAGCACAGGATGTTGTGTTAAACACTTCTGAATTTCGAAGGATAATCTTTCGCTGTGAGCCACAATTTGACCTCGCAATAACAGGTCTGCATAAACCTGAAGGTGTGCACATTTTACCAGATGGAAACTCATGGATTTATGTAGCAGACAGAAACAATAAGAGGATTGCATACTTTGATTACTGGGGTAATTTTGTTGGAGAAATAACAGGTTTGCATCATCCAAATGCTGTAAGGTTCAATGGAGAAATAATTTATACGACATTGTGGTGGGGTCATACGCATCTTACTGTGCTTGGATTTGATTTATCGGGGAATGAAGTTTATTCAGCAACGGGACTAAATCATCCAAAAGGAATAAACTTTTATGGTGATTACATAGTTGTGGCAGAAAGAAATTGGGATAGGCTAACATTCCTTGACGACTCTGCAAATATCGTATTTACGATTCCTGCACATAAATGTGAAGGTATTGGAGTTGACAGCCCTTACATCTTCACATGCCTTGTCTGCAGTGGCAAAGTCGTTAAATACTATGTGAACTTATTTGATACGGCGTTCAGGGTTATGGAGATAGAGAATTTTGATTATCCCGCAGATGTTGAAATCTCAAGACATAAGAATATATGGATTTGCGAAAGGAATGCGGATAGAATTGTTATGTGCGATAGATTTGGAAACAGGTTACTGATATTTGGAGAATTTGGAAAAGAACCGGGGCGATTCAACAAACCCTGTGGCATTTCGCTTTGCTATGAAGGTGATGTTGTAAAAGAGATTTATGTAGCAGACAGAAACAATGACAGGGTTCAGCGCTTCAAATTACCTGAATTTGGAGCTGTAAAAATGCCGATTTCTATATTCACAGTGGATGAGCCTTTGAATGTTGAAGTTGCGAGTTATCCAAATCCATTCAATCCATTGAGAAATACAGCCAAAATAGCGGTGAAGGTGAATAAGCCAGCAGAGGTGAAAGTTAAGATTTATACACTTGCAGGCAATCTCATATGGAGCGAGGAAATACCCGTATTAAGTGGCAGGCTGGATATTACATGGGATGGCAGGAACTTTGCTGGCGACATCGTGCTCAATGGAGTTTACATCTGTAAAGTGATAGCGAAGACAGAGGAGGAAAGTGCAGAATCAATCTGGAAGATAGCGGTTATAAAGTAAGGAGGTGATATGTTATTGATATTTTTGATAGCATGGGGAACAAATTTTGATTATTTGAATGTGGGGACAGGAGCAAGACCTTCGGCACTCGGCAATGCATTCTGTGCACTTTATGATGTAAACTCCGTAATCTTCAATCCATCCGCATTAACTCAACTTTATCACGGAGAAATACTTTACATGCATACAGAGCTTCCTGCACAGACAAAATATGATTATATCGCTATCTGTAAAAGATTTAAAAATATACCTATGGGATTTGGACTAATAAGGGTAAGCACAGAATGGCAGCAGACCACATCTGGCGATACCTTACCCGGAACAAACTACCCGGAGATTGTCTATCTTGGTACTGCAAAGTTTTTAACAGAGGAATATAGCCTAAGTTTTGGACACAAGATTAAAGATTTTTCTGCGGGAATCACTTTTAAATTTTACAGAATGGAATTACATAAGTCAAAAGGCTGGGGAGCTGGTTTTAACTTTGGCATTTTCTATTCTGCGCCAAAAATACATTTACTTGCTTCTGCTCTGCGAATTTATACGGGAATAAGGATTTCTGACATTTTCACAAGGATAAAGTGGAACACAGGATATACGGATAAACTCAAACCTTCTGCAGATGTGGGATTAGCTCTCTCTTACTGGAAAGGATACGATGTGTTGATTTTGTCATTGCAGACATCGAGGATACTTTCTTCAGGTTATCCCTTTACATTTCACACTGGCATCGAGTGGAGCATGATTAAAGAAGCGAAGTTGAGATTTGGACTCGATAATGGCAAATTTACCTGCGGTCTTGGGCTTAATTACAGGAATTTCGGCATAAACTATGCCTACTCAACACATCCGGAGTTCAAAAACACTCACAAACTTGACTTTCTGTTCAAGATGAAATAATAAAAATCGCTGGAAGGGCGGAGCGCAGATTATTGAATCCCAAAGAAAGTTCAACTGTCACTCTCGATATCTCATAAAGATGTAATTTTATTTTTTATAATTCTCTTTCTTGGCATCAGCCCACAGTAATTCGAGGTTATAATATTCTCTTTCTTTTTCAAGGAAAATGTGGACTATCACATCGCTATAATCAATAAGCACCCAGTGTCCAAAGTCATATCCTTCAAGAGAAGAAGGTAATTGTCCCTTTTCCTTTTTCATCTTTTCGATAACAGCATCTGCTACTGCTTTCGCATGAATGTCAGAAAGTGCTGTGCAAATGATAAAATAACTCGTAAAATCTGTAAGTTCGCGCAAATCAAGTATAACTATGTCTTCTGCCTTTTTGTCGTATAAAATATCACATAAGAATTTAACAATCTCTACCATTTTTCAGGAAAATCATATCCAAGGATTACGCTCACATCTACTATCTTTGCAGGATGAGGTTCATAAGCTATTATCCCGCATTTTAAATATTTTTTTATTATCCTGGCGTTTCTACAATCCCTGTCTGTTCTGTCAAATATAACGGTTTTCTGAAGCGAAGAATCCGCATTTCCGTAATAAAGGACATCGAATCCCCGTTTTCTCAGATATTCCGATACTCTAAAAGCAAGACCCTGACGGGATGTGCCATTCAGGACCTCCACCCTTATCGTTTTGACACGCTTTTTTAGGTCATAAATGTTTTTAAAAGTCGATACAGCAAAAAGTATTGCAAAAATTAAAAGGACCAATATTCCAAAAGAAATAAGTCCTCTTTTCATATCTCAAAGTAATTCAGCATTCTCAATATAGCAAAATGAACCTATTTCAGAATTATCCGAAATTTTTGAATCTTTTATCGTCGTAAAAGCACCAATCTTGCATCCTTTACCTATCTCGGTGTTACCAAGTAAACGCACTCCCTGTCCAATAAAAGTGTCTTCGCCTATTTTAACATCCGGCTCAATATAAACGGTTTCTGGATTTTCAAAAGTAACACCTTCTAATTGAAATTTTTCAACTATTTTCTTTAAAATTATTTTCTCAACATTTGATAGTGTCTTTCTGTCGTTTATTCCGATTATCTCTTCTGGATTTTCGGTTTTATATGCACAAACCTTTTCGCCTTTTTCTGTCAAAATTTCCACAACATCCGTTAAATAATATTCTTTTTTGACATTGTCGGGCTTTATTTTGGTGAGATTTTCAAGTAATTTTTTCGTATTGAATACATAAATTCCAGAGTTTATCTCTTTTATTTTAAGTTCTTCAGGTGATGCATCTACTGCTTCTACTATTTTTTTTACATTTTTACCTTCTCTTACTATTCTTCCATATCTTCCTGGATTTTCAAATTCTGCTGTCAAAATTGTGCAACTTGCTTTTTCTTTTTTATGCAATTCATAGAGGTTTTTAAGGGTTTCATGGGATAAAAGCGGTGCATCTCCCACGAGCACCATTGTGTTTTCTGCACCATTTTTCAAGACATCTTTCGCACACATAACGGCATGACCCGTGCCAAGAGGAGGATTTTGTTCAACAAAAATCAAACCTTCATTTTCAAATTCCTTTTTAACAAGTTCGCCTTTATAACCTATGACAACTATTTTTCTGCCATTCATTTCCTTTCGTAATTTATCTATCGTTTTCAAAAGATAATAAAGCATGGGTTTGCCAAGTATTTTATGTAACACTTTTGGTATCTCTGACTTCATCCTTGTTCCGAGTCCAGCAGCCAGTATTAAATAATCTAAAGACATTTTATCTCTTTTATTTTGTTATCTTCGATTATCAGGATTTTTGTTTTTTCTCTTTTTTCTGCATAAATGTAAGAGAATACGAGGAGTTTATCGCCGATTTCTACTCTGCGTGCAGCACCGCCAAGTAGCGTGCATTCACCTTCTTCACCAGGTAAAGCATAGGTCTCAAAGCGCTCACCATTACATACATCAACGACATAGACAATTTCATAGGGCTCAATCTCGGCTTCATCCATGATTTTGTTGTCTATTACAATTGAACCTTCATAATCTATTTTTTTAGCTGTAACCTTAATTCCATGAATTTTGGATTTTAGGTATTTTTTCATGGGTCCCTCACTGCTTTCACAAAATCATCAAAACTATGATTAATTTGCCGAAGCATTGAGATGTTCATATTTTCAATAATCTCCCTTACAACTTTAATATCGTATCTCCTTTTGAGTTTTCTTATCTCGTTTTTCAATTTAGCTGAATTCACTTGTGGAGCGGTTTTATTTGTGATGATTTCGTAAATCCAGCTTTCAAAAGCACACTGTATTATAATATAATGGATAACCTGTTTTTTAAATGTTTTTCTTAACCTTCTCAAAATGTTATTTATTTTTAGGCGTAGATTATAATTATAGCATTCCGAATCTATGCAAATAATAATTTTTTTAACACGGTATTTGTTGAGGATATTTTTTATAAAACTTACGACTTTTTCTTCTTTTTGCAAATCTCCTCGCGGAAGATTTCTCACAATTATTGAAATATGTGGTTTTATTTTTTGTGCTATTATTTTAAAAGGTTCATTATTTTTATCTTCCACAATCATGGCTATTTCCCTCTTTTTCATCTTCAACCTCCAGTTCCTTTGAGTACCATATTTCCCCGAGTCTAAATTCTTTTAGGGCTTTTCTTATTCCTTTAATATCGCTTGCTTTTATAAACTTTGTCCTGCCTTTGTATTTTTTAACAACAAATACATTTTCGGGCGAAAAATGATTCAAGAAATAAGGTGAATGTGTAGTTATGATAAGTTGAGATTTTTCCGCAAGGTTCATAAAAATATCAGCAAGGTGGGTCCATTTTGAGTGATGGATATAATTTTCAGGCTCTTCAATCAATATCAATGGGTGTTCAAATGGCGAATATAATAAAGAAGCAAATGCGAAGAAGGCTAAAATGCCATCAGAATAATTCCATTGTGGGATTTCGTTTTCTATCTCTTTTTCTTTAAATAAAAGATAGCAAAGAGCAGGCTTACCTTCAATGATTTCAATTTTTATATTTTCAATTTCTGTGAAAACTTCTTTCATGTAATCAAGAAGTTCTTTAAAATGTTCAGGATATCGTGTAAATAGGTGATGAATATAAGATGAGAATAAGTCTCCTTTTTCTTTGAAGTGGTCAATTTTTTTAATTTCCGATATTTTCTTCAAAGATTCAGGATATAAAAAGAAAATGAGCCAGTTTTTTATAAATTGATGTAAAATCCATGAGAATTCCCAATATTCGTGTTTTGCGAAGTATAAAAATAAAGTGCCTTGATAACTCATTTTAGGTTTTCCTGACTGGGTCTTTATTTCAGCTGTATTATTTTCTGCGGGATAAATGATGTAATTTTCGTTATCATATTTTAATTCCTCTTTCGCAAGAATACATTCTCTTCTTTCATCGCCCTTAATTTGTATTAAATATTCCCATGGCTTATCATTATACTTGCCGTAAAGATGAATTTTAACTTTCCGTTTAATTTCGGAGTTGAACACGATTTCGTCAAATCTCCTTTTGAATTCACTGTAAATAAGGATTTCTTTCAAAAATCTAAAGCAATCTATAAGATTACTTTTACCCGCACCATTTGGTCCTATCAAAATATTAAGATTTGAAAGATTAATTACTGCCTTTTCGATGCTTTTAAAATTTTCTATCTCTATTTTTGTAATCACAATTCCTCGCATATTATTTTTATTAATTCATCTAATAAATCTTTTTCTCTCACTCTTTTTATTATTTTGCCATGTTTAAAGATTACACCAACTCCTTTGCTTCCTGTAACCCCGACATCTGCCTCTTTGGCTTCACCAGGTCCATTCACAACACATCCCATAATAGCTATCTTTACCTGCTTTTCAAAGTTAATAAGTCGCTCCATTAATTCTTTTGCTACTCGCTCAACGTCGAATTCTGCTCTACCGCACATTGGACATGATATAATTTCAGGACCTTTGAGTAAACCAACTGCTTTCAAAATCTCCTTTGCAACATAAACCTCTTCTTCAGGTGGGGCAGAAAGCGAAACCCTTATCGTGTCTCCTATTCCTTCCATCAAAAGAGAAGAAATACCTATTGCAGATTTCGTAACTCCAATATAAGAAGGACCTGCCTCAGTGACTCCTATATGCAACGGGAAATCAAAATGTTTATGTATCTTCCTGTAAACTTTAATAGTATCAAGAACATTTGAGGATTTTGCAGATAGCACAAGATTATCAAAATCATTTTCAAGGAAAAATTCAACATTCCTTTTGATGCTCTCAAAAAGTGCATCGGGCGTTGGTTTGCCATACTTCTCCAAAATATCCTTCTCAAGTGAGCCCGCATTTACTCCTATCCTTATTGGTATTCCATAATCCTTTGCACATTTTATTATTTCCTTTATCTTATCCTTTGAAATATTTCCGGGATTTATCCTTACTTTATCGGCGCCTTCTTTTATCGATAAAATCGCCAATCTATAGTCAAAATGTATATCTGCCACTATTGGAAGAGTAGTCCTTTCTTTATAATATTTTATCAATCTGGCCGATTCCTCATCGGGAATTGCTATCCTGCAAATATCACATCCCGCTCTTTCGAGATTTTTGATTTGTTTTAAAGTTTCTTCTTTATCCTGTGTTAATGATTTTGTCATGGATTGTATTTTTATCCTTTCTCCGCCTCCGATTACCACATTTCCTATTTTTACTTTTTTAGTCATAATGCTCCCTTCTTATCTTTGCACCAAGTGATTTTAATTTTTCATCTAATTTTTCATATCCTCTGTCAATGTGATAAACTCTCAAAACTTCTGTTTCGCCTTCTGCCTGCAAGCCTGCTATTGTGAGGGCAGCTCCTGCTCTTATATCCGATGCCATGACCTTTGCACCCGATAACCTTTTTACACCTTCAATTATTATTTTCCTTTCCGCTAATTCAATTTTTGCACCCATCCTTTGTAATTCTGGTATATGACTGAATCTGTTTTCGTACATAGCTTCTTCAACTATACTTACTCCATCTGCACATGTTAATAAAGCGCATATTTGGGGTTGAAGGTCTGTCGGGAAACCCGGGAAAGGTGCAGTTTTAACATTTACAGGTTTAACCCTTTTTGTGCATTTCACTCTAATTCCTGTACTCTCTTTTTTGATTTCGACTCCCATTTCCTGCAATTTCGTTATTTCTGCAATGGAATGCTCATAAATAGCGCCATCAAGGAACACATCTCCCTGTGTTATAGCTGTTGCCATCATAAAAGTGCCTGCTTCAATGTAATCCGAAGTTATTGTAAATTCAACTGGATTTAATTTTTCAACTCCCTCGATTTCGATTTTTTCAGTATCAAAATGAATTTTTGCACCCATTTTATTTAAGAATTTTATCAATTCCTGTACATGGGGTTCTATTGCAGGATTTATTATTTCGGTTTTTCCTTTTGCCTTCACTGCTGCCATTATTATATTTTCTGTTGCTGTAACCGATTTTTCGTTCATGTAAATTTTTGCACCTTTTAAGGAATTTGTTCTGAAGATTAAGTAACCGTGCTCTTCTTTTATATCTGCTCCAAGTGCTTTGAGCCCGTGCAGATGTTCATCAATCGGTCTTGCACCGATTACACATCCTCCCGGTCTTGATACTTTGGCGTATCCGAAGCGGGCGATGAGAGGACCTGCTACAAGGAAGGATGCCCTCATTTGAGAGACGAGTTCATAAGGTGCCTCAGGCAGGTTTGCATCTTTTGAGTTTATGATTAAAGTGTTTTCATCAAATTGAACTTTTGCTCCTATTTTCTGTAATATTTTTGACATCGTTTTTACATCACGAAGATGAGGCACATTATGCAATATTATTTCGTCTGAGCATAGGAGGGAAGCTGCCATTATGGGGAGGGTTGCATTTTTAGAGCCTGATATTTTGATTTTGCCTTTTAATTTGTGACCTCCTTCGATTACGAATTTTTCCACATAATAAGATAATGAAAGTATGGATATGTCAATCAAAAATTTTACCAGTATTCCTCTGATGCACTTTCACGAAGTTTGGGATGTTCGATAGCGGATGTTTCAATTTCTTTTTCACCTACTTTTATTTTTATTCTTAGCCATACCATGTTTTCTTTCAACTGGCTCCATTGCAGTTGGTCCCTGTAACCTTTTTATCCTCCAGTTTAGCAATGCATCTGCACATTCTTTTTCTCTTACCCATCCGTATTTTGGGTTAAAATAAGGGATTCCCGTTACAATTATTTTGCGGATTCTTTCGGGAGATAATAGAACTTCGCATCCCCTATCGGTTTTAACGACAAATACGATGTCTTCACTTAAGTCAAAAGATTCGCCGAATTTTAGGAGGAGTTTATCGCCTCCCAACTTTTTTATTTTTTCGACAAAGTTCATCATAATTAATATCCTTAAATTCATTTTTGTCAATTAAAAATTTTTAAAATTTTAGCTTGACAAATTAGCATTTTGGATATAAATAGGATTGGAAAGGCCGCCGTAGCTCAATGGAAGAGCGGCTGATTTGTAATCAGCAGGTTGTGGGTTCGAGTCCCACCGGTGGCTTGGGGAGGTGCCCGAGTGGACAAAGGGGGCAGACTGTAAATCTGCTGGCCGAGTGCCTTCGAAGGTTCGAATCCTTCCCTCCCCATGCGGGCGTAGCTCAGCTGGTAGAGCACCGGCCTTCCAAGCCGGAGGTCGCGGGTTCGAGCCCCGTCGCCCGCTGCCCATGTAGCTCAGGGGTTAGAGCGCTGCCTTGGTAAGGCAGAGGTCGCCGGTTCGAATCCGGCCATGGGCTGGGGGATGTGATGAGGATTATAGTGGCATTACAGTGTAAGGAGTGTAAGAGCAGGAATTACACTACTACGAAGAAGAAGGAGATGAGGCAAAAGAAGTTGCAATTCAGGAAGTATTGTCCTGTATGCAGGAAGCATACTGTTCATCAGGAGGTTAAGGTTTAGGGCCCGTAGCTCAAGTGGCAGAGCGTCGGACTCCAAATCCGAAGGCTGGGGGTTCAAATCCTCCCGGGCCTGTTTATTATGAAGTGGGATAAAGTGAAAATATTTTTCAGGGAGATGGTGACCGAATTAAAGAGGATGGATTGGCCTTCAAGGGAAAGTGTCTGGACATCTACATGGATAGTTATTGTACTTTCTATTATCTTTGCTATTATCATTGGTTTAATGGACAACCTCTTTGCATTTTTAATGAGAGGTATTTTAAGATGAAAAAGTGGTTTGTGGTTAGGGTTCAGACAGGCAGGGAGCATATTATTAAAAAATTGATAGAGGAAGAGATATCTGCTCATGGGCTAGATGAATATGTTGATGAAGTTTTTATTCCCACAAAGAAAGTTGCGAAAATGAGCAAAAAGGGCAAAGTTACCGTTGACAAGCGTTTATATCCGGGGTATATATGGATTAAGATGGAAGATAAAGAAGAGCTTATGAAGGTAATTTCTGGTGTAAGAGGTGTTTTATATTTTGCTGGTAAAGGCAGGGGTCCTCAACCTGTTAAGGACGAAGAGATGGCTGTTGTTTTGAGTTTGTCTGGCAAGGAGAAAGAGGGAGCGCCTGTTGCAGAGGTACCTTTTAAAGAAGGTGATTCTGTCAGGATAATTGATGGGCCTTTTGCTGATTTTTGTGGCGAGATAGAGGCGGTTTACAGAGACAGGCAGAGGTTGAGGGTGGTTATTACTGTGTTTGGCAGGAAGACTCCTGTTGAAGTAAATTTCTGGCAGGTTGAGCCAGTTTACTGATGGCTAAAAGAGTAAAAGCAGTTGTTAAGTTGCAGATACAGGGGGGTAATGCCACTCCTGCTCCGCCTGTTGGTACATCTCTTGGACCTCATGGCATAAACATAATGCAATTCTGTAAAGAATTTAATGAAAAGACAAAGGGTCAGGAAGACCTTATTATTCCTGTCATCGTTACGATTTATGAGGATAGGAGTTTTGATATAACCTTGAAATCACCTCCTGCTTCTGTTCTTCTGAAGCGCGCTGCCGGTCTTGCAAAGGGTTCTGGTGAGGCTAAAAGGAAAATGGTTGGGAAAGTGACAAGAAAACAGGTTGAGGAAATTGCGAAGATGAAGATGAAAGATTTGAATACAACTGATCTTGAAAAAGCGATAAAAATAATTGAGGGTACAGCTAGAAGTATGGGGATTGAAGTAGTGGAGGGATAATGAAGCGTGGCAAAAGATATAGGGCATTGCTGGAAAAAGTTGACAGAACAAAGCTATATGAATTAAGGGAAGCAATTGAGACATTAAAAGGTTTGCAGAGTGCGAAATTTGTTGAAACAGTTGAGCTTTCGGTGAAATTAGGTGTAGACCCAAGGAGATATTCCGTGAGGGGTTCGGTTGTTCTGCCCTATGGTACTGGTAAGGAGAAGAAAGTCCTTGTTTTGACTGAGTCTAAGGTGAAAGATGCCCAGGAAGCTGGTGCTGATTATGTTGGAGGCGATGAATATATCTCAAAGATTGAAAAAGGCTGGTTAGAATTTGATTATGTTATAGCAACACCTGATATAATGAGGAAGGTAGCGAAACTCGGTAAGATACTGGGTCCAAGGGGCTTAATGCCTTCCCCGAAAACCGGCACAGTGACGGATAATGTGAAAGAAGCAGTTTCTCAGGCAAAGAAAGGTAAAATAGATTTCAAAATTGATAAAACAGGATGCATTCATGGACCTGTTGGAAAAGTAAATTTTCCTACCGAGCATTTGTGTGAGAATGTTAAAGAATTTATGAGGGCAATACTTGATGCAAAACCCGGTGATTTTAAAGGAACATATATTCAGAGTGTTCATCTATCAACGACTATGAGTCCGAGTGTTAAACTAGATTTGCTGAAGTTAATGAAGGAGGTGCATAGTGCCTCCTAAGAAGAAGATAATAAAGAAGGAGCAAAAAGCAAAGATGGTGGAAGAATTCAGTGAGAAATTTAGAAATTCTGCATCGGTAATACTTACGGATTTCACTGGGCTTACAGCCAATGAGATGATGGATATGCGAAAAAAGATAAAGGAACAGCGATTGCAGTATAAGGTTTTGAAGAATACGATAATAAAAAGAATTTTTGATAAACTTGGCTGGGAGCAGATGAAGGAATTTGTGAAGGGACCAACTGGTATTTGCTTTGGAGATGACCCTGTTTCTGCTTCGAAATTGTTAACAAAAATAGCGAGTGATACGGGTAAATTGAAAATAAAAGGAGGGATTATAGAGGGCAAAGTTTATGATGCGAGAGCTATAAATGAATTGTCGAGGTTACCTTCGCGTGATGAGTTAATAGCAAAGGTAGTTGCAGGGATTGCTTCTCCCTTATCGGGGCTTATTTTTACATTGAGGGGTGTTTTACAGAACTTTGTTTTGGTTTTAAATCAAATAAAAGAGAAGAAAGAAAAAGAGGGGTGAAAAATGGCTGAAAAAACAGCAAAAGAAAAGGTGATTGAGTTAATAGAAAACATGTCGGTGATGGAGCTTGCCGAGCTTGTGAAGGAGTTAGAGGAGCGTTTTGGTGTGAAAGCTGCTCCTGTTGCTGTTGCTGCTCCCGGGGCTGCACCTGCTGCAAAAGAAGAAGCAGCTGAGAAGACGGAATTCGATGTAATACTTAAGGAAGTGGGAGATAATAAGATTGCTGTTATAAAAGCTGTAAGAGAGATAACGGGACTCGGTTTGAAAGAAGCGAAAGCACTGGTTGATGGAGCGCCAAAAGCTGTTAAGGAGAAAGTATCGAAAGAGGAAGCCGAATCGATAAAGAAAAAATTAGAGGGCGCAGGCGCAGTTTGTGAAATTAAATAAAATTTTAAGTAAAAACCATGTATAGGAAAGATTTAAAAATAGAGGAATTTACTATTAGAGACTATTCCAAGATAAAAGATGTTACAGAGCCTCCTTTTCTCATAGAGCCTCAGCTGGAATCTTTTAAGATGTTTCTGCAAAAAGAGGTAAAGCCTTCCGAAAGGAAGAACAGGGGCTTGCAGAAGGTCTTTAATGAGGAATTTCCTGTGGAGGACCAACATGGTAGATTTCGTCTTGAGTTTGTGGAGTATCAGGTTGGTGAGCCCAAATACACTCCTGAGGAGGCGCTTGAGAAAGGCATAACTTATGGTGCGCCTTTGCGAGTTAAATTCAGGCTTCACTTTATGGAAGATGGAAAATTGAAAGGCACCCAGGAGCAATGGACATATCTCGGTGAGATACCGCTTATGACACCCACGGGTAGTTTCATAATAAATGGTGTGGAAAGAACACTTGTGATGCAGATAAGGAAAGGTCCTGGTGTTTATTTCAAGGAAGAAGTAGAAAAAGAAGGCAGAAGGATTTATATAGGTGAGATAATCCCGGAAAGGGGTGCATGGATAAAGATACAGACAACAGGCAATGATAGGATGGTAATTTATCTTGACAGGCATCGTAAAGTACCGATAACAACATTTTTGAGAGCCCTTGGATATACCGATAGGCAAATGGTGGAGGAGTTTCATAAGATTAAAAAAGTTAAAGTAAAAGATGCTGTGGGTGAAATTTCGGCTGAAGAAGTAAAGATAAATAACGAGGTGTTTATAAAAGTAGGTGAGGAGATTACAAAAGAGCATGTTGATGCATTACTCGAAAAGGGAGAGAAAGAAGAGATCGAAGTGATAGGGGATAAGGAAAATGTTTATATAATAAAAACTTTGCAGGCTGATAAGACATCAACAAGGATAGGTGCTTTGAAGAAGATTCATCGTGTATTAAGAGGCACAGAACCTCAAAATGTTAAGCTTGCAGAAGACTTACTTAATACAAATTACTTTAATCCTGACCGCTTTTATCTAGGTGAGATGGGAAGATACAAAATGAACAGAAGATTCGGGAGGGATATAAAAGCATTTTGTTTAACTCCTCAGGATATAATTGATGTTGTGAAAGGTATTTTAAAACTATCACGAGCGGAGATTTTGCCGGATGATGAAGAACACATTTCAAATAAAAGAGTAAGAAGAGTTTGTGAATTACTGGAAGAGCAATATAGAATAGCATTGAGGAGACTTGTAATTGGTATAAAAGAGAAGATGACACTTTTATCACCCCGTGATAGGAAAATAACGCCTCAGAGTTTGATAAATGTTAAAATTGTTCAAAGTGTGATTGAAAGTTTCTTTGCTACGAATCCTCTTTCTCAGTTTCTTGAACAGACGAATCCTTTATCGGAGCTGACGCATAAGAGAAGATTATCGAAGATGGGTCCGGGAGGTTTAACCAGGGAGACAGCTGGTCTTGAGCAGAGGGATGTTCATTATTCACATTACGGTAAAATATGTCCGATTGAGACGCCTGAGGGTCCAAATATCGGTGTTATAAATTCACTTGCGGTTTATGCGAGGATAGATGAGATGGGATTTATAAGGACGCCTTACAGGAAAGTAGTTAAGGGCAAAGTTACGGATGAGATAGTTTATATGTCACCAGATGAAGAAGACAAACATACCATTGCTCAGGCAAATGCACCTGTAGATGAAAATGGTAGATTAAAAGGTCCGCTTGTACTTGCTCGAAGGAAAGGAGAATATCCTCTTGTAAAGGTTGACGAAGTTGATTACATGGATGTTTCGCCGAAGCAACTTGTAAGTTTATCCAGTTCTTTAATTCCGTTTCTTGAGCATGACGATGCTAATAGAGCTTTGATGGGTTCTAACATGCAGCGTCAAGCTGTGCCACTGCTTTATACTGAGCCACCGTTAATAGCAACTGGTATGGAGAAGAGGATAGCAAGAGATAGTGCTTATGTTGTGCTGGCGAAAAGAGCGGGAACAGTTGTGTCGGTCTCTTCCGATGAAATTGTTATAAAACCCGATGATGCTATTCTTGAGTTCGATTATTATCCTTTGAAGAAATTTTTGAGAACAAATCAGGATACAGTTATAAATCAGAGACCAATAGTTAAAGTAGGTCAAAAAGTAAAGGCTGGAGAAGTTATAGCGGATGGTCCTGCTACATCTCAGGGTGAACTTGCTCTTGGTAAGAATGTGCTCGTTGCATTTATGCCATGGAGGGGATATAATTATGAGGATGCCATTGTGATAAGTGAAAGGCTTGTGAAAGATGATATTTACACATCTGTCACGATAAAAGAATTTTATGTCGAAGTTAGAGATACGAAATTGGGTCCCGAGCAGATAACAAGGGAATTGCCCGATGTACCCGAAGAAGACCTTGCAAATCTCGATGAATTTGGTATTGTAAGAATTGGTGCTTATGTTGATGAAGGTGATATTCTTGTTGGTAAAATTACTCCGAGGGGAGAAAAAGAACTTGCTCCTGAGGAGCGTTTGTTGAGAGCGATATTTGCAGAGAAGTCCACAGATGTAAAGAATACATCTTTGAGGGTGCCACCGGGTTTCAGAGGGGTTGTTGTTGATGTTCAGGTGTTATCAAGGAAAAGCGATGACCCTATCTTCTGGAGAGAAGTAGAAAGGAGACAGGAGAAGATCAAAAAGAAATATTCGAAGATGAGAAAAAGATTAAAAGAAGAATTGAATAACCTTTTGAAAGATTGCAAAGATAAGCAAAAAGAAAAAGAATTACTCGGTTTGTATAGGGAGAAAATAGAAGAGTTGAAAGAAAAGGAGCAAGAGGAGATGATAAAAGCAGAAGAAGGAGACCCACTTGACCCCGGTGTTTTAAAAGCAGTAAGAGTATTTGTTGCACAGAAGAGGAATCTTACACTTGGAGATAAATTATCGGGAAGACACGGGAATAAAGGTACTATAGCCAAAATAGTTCCGGAAGAGGATATGCCTTACCTTGAAGATGGTACGCCTGTTGATATGGTGCTAAATCCTCTGGGTGTTCCATCGAGAATGAATGTTGGTCAAATTCTCGAGACACATCTTGGCTGGGCAGCAGCCAAATTAAAGTTTAGAGCAATAACCCCTGTTTTTTCCGGAGCTTCTATTAAAGAGATAAAAGAAGCGATGAAGGAAGCAAAAATTCCAGAAGATGGAAAGGTAAAGTTATACGATGGTAGAACAGGAAAGCCCTTTAAGGAGAAAGTGACTGTGGGATACATGTATATGCTAAAACTAATACATATGGCAGAAGATAAGATACATGCGAGAGCTATTGGCAGATACTCTTTGATAACCCAGCAGCCACTTGGTGGTAAAGCTCGTGCAGGCGGTCAGAGGTTCGGAGAGATGGAGGTATGGGCACTCGAGGCATATGGTGCAGCGTATACTTTGCAGGAGATGATAACCGTAAAATCGGATGATATCGTTGGAAGGAAGAAAACATATGAAGCACTTTTAAAAGGTGAGAAATTACCGGAACCCGGGGTTCCCACATCCCTGGGTGTTTTACTAAGTGAATTGAGGGGTCTTTGTCTTGACCCCGAGATAATAAGAGATAGGGAGGAAGAAGATGGAACTAAATCTTCTTGATTTAAAAGGCATTAGAGTAAAATTAGCATCCCCGGAGACGATAAGAAGCTGGTCGCATGGTGAAGTAAAAAAAGCAGATACGATAAACTATAAGACACAAAAACCCGAGAGAGATGGTCTTTTCTGTGAGAGGATTTTCGGTCCGGTTAAAGATTATGAGTGTAATTGTGGAAAGTATAGGGGACCGAAATATAAAGGTGTTGTTTGTGAGAGATGCGGTGTGGAGGTTACGACTGCTGATGTAAGAAGGAAAAGGATGGGTCATATTGAGCTTGCTGCACCCGTTGTCCATATATGGTTTTATAAGGTACAACCATCAAGAATAGGTGTTTTGCTGGATATGCCGTTATCAAAGCTCGAACAAATAATCTATTACAATTCTTATGTCGTTATAGAACCCGGGGAATCTGATTTCAAAAAGGGAGAATTGATTCCCATTGAAGAATATGAGAAGATAATGGAGAATCCGCCTGATGGCTTTAAAGCAGAAACAGGAGCAGAAGCCATTTATTTGCTTTTAAAAGAACTTGATCTTGATAAAATGGCAGCAGAGCTTCGCACTCAGTTAGCGCTTGGAGAAGTTAAAGACCGTTTTACAGAGCGTTACAGGAAGCTTTTCAGGAAATTACAGATAATAGAGGCATTCAGGACATCTGGTGTTAAGCCCGAGTGGATGGTTTTGAGGGTTTTGCCAGTAATACCTCCGGACTTGAGACCACTTGTGCCTCTTGAAGGCGGTAGATATGCTACAACAGACCTTAATGACCTTTACAGGAGAGTTATTACCAGGAATAACAGGCTTAAGAATTTAATCGCAATGAAGGCACCCGAAATAATTATCAGGAATGAAAAAAGAATGCTTCAGGAAGCAGTTGATGCTTTACTTGATAATAGGAGGAAATCAAAACCCGTTAAAGGAAGGGGTGATAGACCTTTGAAATCATTATCTGATGCACTGAGTGGTAAGCGTGGGCGTTTCAGACAGAATTTGCTCGGTAAGAGGGTTGATTATTCAGGTAGAGCAGTGATAATAGTAGACCCTACCCTTAAGATACATGAATGCGGTGTGCCAAAGACAATGGCTATTGAGCTGTTTAAGCCCATGGTGATGAGGGAACTGCAAAGAAGGGGTTATGCTCAATCAGCGAAAGTTGCGAAAAAAATGATAGAAAAAGGAGCAAGCAAGATATGGGAATTGCTGGAAGAAGTTGTTAAGAATCATCCTGTATTGCTAAATAGAGCACCTACTTTGCATAGGTTATCCATTCAGGCATTTTATCCTAAACTGGTTGATGGTAAAGCCATTATGATATCTCCTTTGATATGTAAACCATTTAATGCCGATTTTGATGGAGATCAGATGGCGATTCATGTACCTATTTCCACGAAGGCGCAGCTCGAAGCCATGCTATTAATGCTATCGACTAACAATATTTTATCGCCCGCAAGTGGAGAGCCGATTTCCGTTCCAACACAGGATATGATAATGGGTGTTTATTATGTTACTTTGCCGAAGAAAGGAGAAAAGGGAGAGGGTAAATATTTTGGCACACCAGAAGAGGTGAAAATGGCGCTGGATGAAGAAGTAGTGACATGGAATACTATCATAAAATATAGGTTTAAAGATAAAATCATAGAAACAACACCAGGTAGAGTTTTATTTAATGAATTGCTACCAGAAGATTTGAGATTTTGTAATGAAGTTGTTGATAAAAAAGTTTTAAACAGGCTGATAGCAGAGATTCACAAGCGTTATGGTAATTTCAGGACATGTGAATTTCTCGATGCTGTAAAGGAGTTTGGGTTTGAAATGGCGACACTCGCGGGTGTTACTATTGGGATAGACGACATGAAAACGCCTCCGACTAAGGAGCAAATTATAGAGAGGGCAAAGAGAGAAGTAGCGATGATAAATGAAAGCTATAGAAAAGGTTGGATAACAGAGAGAGAGCGTTATAACAGAATAGTTGATATTTGGGGTAAAGCGACGGCTCAGATAGAGAGGGATGCTGTAAAGACATTGCAGAAGGATAGAGAAGGTTTTAATCCACTTTATATGATGGCGATTTCAGGTGCGAGAGGTAATATCGACCAGGTGAGGCAGATAACGGCGCAGAGAGGTTTAATGACGCGTCCGGGCAAAGGAGCCATTGAGACACCGATAAATAGTAGTTTGAAAGAAGGATTAACAGTTGTTGAATATTTCATTTCTACTCATGGTGCAAGGAAAGGTTTAACGGATACTGCTTTGAAGACTGCACAGGCTGGTTATCTTACAAGGCGATTGGTCGATGTAGCTCAGGATGTAATAGTTACAGAAGAAGACTGCGGGACGATACTCGGAAGGGAAGTAACTGCTTTAATGGAGGGAGAAGAAATAATTGAGCCTCTATCCGAAAGAATAGCAGGGAGGTATGCACTTGAAGATATTGTGAATCCAATAACAGGAGAAGTTATTGTATTTGCAGGTGAATTGATAACCCCTGAGAAGGCAAAAGAGATAGAGTCTGCCGGTATTGAGAAAGTTTTAATAAGGTCTGTGCTTACATGTGAAACTAAGAGAGGGGTTTGTCAAAAATGTTATGGAATACATCCCGGAACAGGTAGACTTGTGGAATTAGGAGAAGCGGTTGGTATCGTTGCTGCACAATCAATAGGAGAACCCGGTACTCAGCTTACACTGAGGACATTCCATGTGGGAGGAGCAGTAGCAGGTGAAGTTAAAGAGACGAAGATGAAAGCACACTTTGATGGTGAGATAAAATTTGAGAATGTTAAGTTGCATACAAGAAAAGATGGTAAAAAGATTTTCCTTGGCAGGAAAGGTAAAATTATTCTGGAACACGGTGATGAGAAAAAACATTATAAATTGCCTTATGGTGCAATAGTATTTGTTGAAGAGGGACAGAAAGTTAAAAAAGATGATGATTTATTTGAATGGGACCCTTACTCTTTCCTTATAATATCGGAAGTGGAAGGCGAAGTTCATTTCAATAATTGGGAGGAAAATGTTTCTTATCGTCTTGAATATGATGAGAAAACAGGAGCAAAGCAACCTGTTGTTACTACACATAAAAGGGTTCAGCCATCTATCGATATAATCAAAGATGGAAAAACTGTTGCAAGCTATACATTGCCGAATGGTGCTTATGTATTTGTAAAAGAAGGTCAATATGTATATCCTGGTGACATACTCGCAAGGAAGCCCAAAGTTATAGCGAAAGTGAAAGATATAACAGGAGGTCTTCCCAAGGCTATAGACCTGTTTGAAGCAAGGCATCCAAAAGATAAAGCCCTTGTGCCAGAAATTGATGGATATGTTAAAATTGTATCAGAGAAGGGCGAAAGATACATAATAGTGAAAGGAGAGCATGAAGAAAAGAAATATAAAGTGCCTGTTGGTAAACATATAATTGTTAGAGATGGTGATTTCGTAAGAGCAGGAGAGAAATTGACAGATGGAATCATAGATCCCCATGATATATTGAAGACAAAAGGAGTGCATGAGGTTAGGAATTACCTTGTTGATGAAATACAGAAGATTTATAGAATGCAGGGAGTTAAAATTAACGACAAGCATTTTGAGATAATAGTCAGGCAGATGCTGTCGAAGGTTAAAATAAAAGACGCAGGTGATACGAGGTTTATAGAAGGAGAAGTTGTAAACATATGGGAAGTTATGGAAGAAAATGAGCGTGTGAAAGGCGAAGGCAAACAACCTGCATCTTATGAGCCTTTACTTCTTGGTATAGCAAAAGCCGCTGTTAGTAGTGAGAGCTTTATAGCTGCTGCTTCATTCCAGGAGACTGTAAATGTTTTGACGGATGCAGCAATTAAAGGGAGAGTAGATTATTTGAGAGGCATTAAAGAAAATGTGATAACAGGGTGTTTGATACCTGCTGGTACGGGCTTTAGGAAATTTAAAGAGGAGGTGGTTTATGCCGCCCACGATAAATCAGTTGATAAGGAAGGGGAGAAAAAAGAAGAAAAGGAAGTCGAAATCCCCGGCACTTGAGGGCTGTCCTCAGAAGAGGGGAGTTTGCGTAAAAGTTTATACTACTACGCCTAAAAAGCCGAATTCTGCGCAAAGAAAGGTTGCGAAAGTAAGGTTGAGTACGGGCAGGGAGGTAATAGCGTATATTCCGGGTGAGGGTCATAATCTGCAGGAGCACTCTGTTGTACTGGTGAGGGGAGGTAGAGTTAAAGATTTACCGGGTGTGAAATACCATATCGTAAGGGGAGCGTATGATTGCGCAGGAGTGGAAGGAAGAAGGACATCTCGCTCGAAATACGGAACCAAAAGACCAAAAGAACAGAAGAAAGAATAAAATAAGGAGGAATATTGAAACTATCAAAAGATGAGATAATTACTTTTATAAAGAAGGAATTGCCTAAAATTATAAAAGAACATCCTGAAGTACGGATGGCAATAGAAGAAATAGTTGAAAAAACTGCTGCAACCAAAGATGATATAAAAGCTATACTCCTTGAATTGAAAAAAATGAGAGAAGAATACGAAAAGAGATTTGAGGAAATTAATAGGAGATTTGAAAAAGTTGATAAGAGATTTGAAGAAGTAAACAAAAGATTTGAGGAAGTTATCACTCGTATGGATAAGGGATTTAAGCTTTTAAGGGATGCTATTTCTGCGATGGGTTCGAGGTGGGGGATGGGTGCTGAAGAAGCTTTCAGAAAAGGTTTTGAAGATGTTTTATCAGAGTTAGGTTATAAAGTTATAAAATGGCGTAAGAAAGATGAAAAGGCAGAAGTTTTTATGTTTCCCAGGGATGCCGAAATTGACATTATAATAAGAGACGATAAAAAAATAGCAATAGAAGTGAAATCTTCTCTGACACTCGGCGAACTTGAAAATTTTTTGAAATGTACAAAATTTTACGAAAAGGTAGAAAACGAAAAACTTACAGATAAGATAATAGTTGCAATATTTACCTATCCAGAAGTTTTTGAATATGCATCTAAATTGGGTGTAAAAATAATAAGGGGATTGGAAGAAGCGAGTGATTATTTTAAATAGGAGGTAAAATGGCGAGAAAAAAGAGATACATAAAGAAAAGAGAGCCTTATCGTGACCCCAAATACGGTAGCGAAGTCGTTGGCAAATTCATAAATTGTTTGATGAAAGATGGCAAAAAGTATCTTGCACAAAAGATTTTTTATAAAGCAATGGAAGAAATAGAAAAAAGGACAAATCAGGATGCGATGACGATTTTTAATAAAGCTATAGAAAATTGTAAACCATTGATGGAAGTTAGACCAAGAAGGGTGGGAGGTGCTACCTATCAGGTTCCGGTGCAGGTGCCACCGCATCGCAGAATTTTTCTAGCAATTAAATGGATTTTAGAAGCTGCTAGAGCAAAGAAAGGTAAGCCAATGTATCAGAGGTTAGCGGATGAAATAATTTTGGCAAGCAAAAAAGAAGGAGCAGCGTTTAAGAAAAAGGAAGATACCCATAAGATGGCGGAAGCTAATAAAGCATTCGCTCACTATAAGTGGTAATGGAGGACTTATCATCTGTACGAAACATAGGAATAATTGCACATATAGACGCAGGTAAGACAACTACCACAGAGAGAATTTTATATTATACCGGTAAGATACATAGAATGGGAGAAGTTGACGAAGGTTCAGCACAAATGGATTGGATGCAACAGGAAAAAGAAAGAGGTATATCAATTACAGCTGCTGCTACAACATGCTACTGGAAAGGCAAAAAGATAAACATAATTGATACACCAGGGCATGTTGATTTTACAGCAGAAGTAGAGCGGTCATTAAGGGTGCTTGATGGTGCGATAGTTATTTTCAGTGCAGTTGAAGGAGTGGAATCACAATCTGAGACCGTTTGGCGTCAGGCAGATAGGTATAATGTTCCGAGAATTGTTTTCATAAATAAACTCGATAGATTGGGAGCATCACCCGAAAGGTGTATAAAAATGATGGAAGAAAGATTGGGAGCTAAACCCCTTCAGATGCAAATACCCGTGGGAATAGAAGAAAAATTCGATGGAGTATGTGACCTCATAAAGATGAAATATTATAAATGGTATAGAGGTACAGATGGCTCACATTATGATGTTGTTGATATCCCTGATGATTTAAAAATGGAAGCAGAAGAGAAGAGAAAAGAATTGCTTGAGATACTTGCAACTTATGATGATAAGATTGCGGAACTTTATCTCGAAGATAAAGAAATACCCGAAGAATTAATCCATCAGGTTATAAGACGCCTTTGTATAGGTTGCGTTCTCTTTCCAGTATTTTATGGTGCTGCTCTGCGTAATATAGGGGTGCAACCTTTGCTCGATGCTGTTTGCGAATATCTACCATCTCCCCTTGATAGAAAAATAATAAAAGGCAAAGACCCTGAAACAGGAGAAGAAAAATGTGTAGAACAGTTACCTGATAAGCCGTTTACTGGGTTGATTTTTAAAATCCAGGTTGATGCACATGGCAAACTTGCATTTACAAGAGTTTATTCCGGGAAAATAAAAGAAGGAGAATATGTTTTGAATGTTTCAACAGGCAAGAAGGAGAGAGTACATTCAATTTATCAGATGCATGCAAATAAAAGACAGAGGATAAGGGAAGCAGAAGCAGGTAATATCGTTGGGATTTATGGCTTTAAAGATATAAAAGCAGGAGATACAATTTGCGATACTAATTTTAAAATTTTATTTGAAAAACCAAGGCAGTTTGAAACAGTAATTGATGCAACTTTAAGAGTGGCAACAAAGCAGGATGAAGAAAGGTTGAAAGAGGTTTTGGAAAGGTTATCACTTGATGACCCGTCTTTTAAATACAGGTTAGATTCCGAAACAGGTGAGTGGATTATAAGCGGAATGGGAGAACTGCATTTAGATGTTCTCGTGAAAAGGATGAGAGAAGATTTTAATTTGAATACATCGCTCAAAAATCCAAGAGTATCATATAGAGAAACCATTAAAAAAGAAGTTCGCTGTAAAGGTGTTTTTGATAAAGAGTTATCCGGGAAGAAATTTTATGCAGAAGTTGAGTTCTTGTTGAGACCTTTGAAAAGGGGAGCGGGTGTAAAGTTCAAGAGCCAGATAGAGACCCCGCATTTTGAAGCTATTAAAGATGGGGTGATGGAAGCTTTACAAATAGGTGTTTTGCTTGGCTATCCTGTGACAGATATCGAGGTTATGCTTTTGAATGCCATTAGCAGGAAGCAGGAGGAATCTGCTCTTGCGTTTAAAGTTGCTTCTTCCATTGCAATACAGAATGGATTGCAGAAAGCAGAGCCAACGCTTTTGCATCCTATAATGAGAGTAGAATGCGTCACACCAGTGGAATATGTCGGTGCAATAATTGAAGATATGCAAAGTAGAGGGGGTAAAATTTATGAGATGTATGTTGATAAAGGTATCCAGATAATAAAAGCAAGGTGTCCGCTAAAAAATTTATTTGGTTATGCAACGAAGTTGAGGTCTTTAACACAGGGTAGAGCGATACCTGTGATAGAATTTGATTCTTATGATAATGTGCCCGAAGAAGAGGTTAAAAAATTACTTGAAAAATATGTTTGAAAAAGGGTTGACAAATTCAAAAAATGAATATTTATAGAAGTGCTTAAGGGGGGGTTATGTCAAGGGAAGCATTTAAATGGAGAGATAGAAAGCATGTAAACATAGGTACAATAGGTCATGTTGACCATGGTAAGACGACGCTTACATCTGCGATAACGAAACTGCTCTCTACTCAGGCTGCGAGAGATAAGGGCTACTGGGCGGAATATGCACCTGTTGACCAGATAGATAAAGCACCTGAGGAGAAGGCAAGGGGATTGACTATTCAGTTGTGGCACGGAGAGTATGTGACACCTACTCGTCACTATGCTCACATTGACTGCCCTGGACACGCAGACTATGTTAAAAATATGATTACAGGTGCAGCACAGATGGATGGCGCTATACTCGTGGTATCTGCAAATGAAGGTCCACAGGCACAGACAAGAGAACATGTTCTTCTCGCAAGACAGGTGAATGTACCTGCGATGGTGGTATTTATCAACAAAATAGATATGGTGGATGACCCCGAGCTGATAGAACTCGTTGAAATGGAAGTAAGAGAATTATTAAGTAAATACGAATTCCCGGGAGATGAAGTGCCAATCATTAAGGGAAGCGCTTTAAAAGCACTCGAAACGGAATTATCGGAGGACCACGCAAAGAAGGTGCTGGAAGGAGAAGTGGAAGAAGGAGATCCATTTAAACCAATTTTTGATTTGATAAAAGCAGTAGATGAATATATTCCGGATCCTACTCGTGAAGAAGATAAACCATTTCTTTTGAGCGTAGAAGATGTTTTCAGCATAACTGGAAGAGGAACGGTTGTAACGGGCAGGGTGGAGAGAGGAAGATTGAGACCAGGTGATAAAGTAGAAATTGTGGGATTTGGGGTTGTTAAGGAAACAGTAGCGACATCAATAGAGATGTTTAGAAAGACACTTGATGAAGCGAGAGCAGGTGATAATATTGGAATATTGTTGAGAGGAATTGCCAAAGATGAAGTAGAGAGAGGAATGGTTGTTGCAGCGCCCGGTACGATAAAACCTTATAAGAAGTTCAAAGCACAGGTTTATGTGCTGAAGAAAGAAGAAGGAGGAAGGCATACACCTTTCCATTCTGGCTATTCACCGCAATTCTATTTCAGGACATGCGATGTTACGGGTAAGATTACGCTTCCAGAAGGTGTAGAGATGGTGATGCCGGGCGATAATGTGGAGATGACAGTTGACCTTATGTATCCTGTTGCTCTGGAGCCCCAGATGAGATTCGCAATAAGAGAAGGCGGAAGGACAGTAGGAGCAGGTGTGGTAACAGAAGTAATAGAATAATGGAAAAAATAAGGATAAAATTGAAATCATACGACCATACTCTGCTTGATAAATGTGTTGAAGAACTCGTGAAAGCTATAAAGAAAACAGGTGCGAAAGTCAAGGGACCTATACCACTTCCCACTAAGCGTACGCTTATTTCTGTTTTGCGCTCGCCACATGTTTATAAGAAATCGTTTGAACAATTCGAATTGAAGATACATAAAAGGTTGATAGAGGTAACAGATACAAATGAGCAGACAATAAGGGTTATGGAGCAGCTAACAATACCGGAAGGTGTTGATATTGAAATGAAACAGATGTGATGGATGGCATAATTGGTAAAAAATTGGGGATGGCACAATTATTCGATGAGAAAGGAGAAGCTGTTCCATGCACACTTATAGAAGCAGGACCTTGTCCTGTGATTCATGTTAAAACCGAAGAAACAGATGGATACAGGGCAATAGTTATAGGTTTCGGTAAGAAAAAGCATCCCAATAAGCCTTACAGTGGAGTGTTTAAAAAGGCAGGAGTAGAACCTACCGCTATTTTAAGAGAGATAAGAGACCCCGAGAGAGAATGGAAAGTAGGGGATACAGTTACGGTTGACATTTTCAAGGAAGGCGAATATGTTGATGTTACAGGCATTTCCAAAGCTAAAGGCTTTCAGGGTGTTGTTAAGCGTCATGGTTTTGCAGGCGGTCCTGCTGCTCATGGCTCCCGTTTTCATCGTGCACCCGGGTCAATAGGCGCAGGAACCGACCCAAGTGAAGTGAGAAAAGGAACAAAGATGCCAGGAAGAATGGGAGGACGAAAGGTAACCGTCAGGAACCTGAAAGTTTTTAAAGTTGATAAAGAAAATAATATATTGATTGTAAAAGGAGCAGTGCCGGGTCCAAAAGGAGGATACCTCATTATAAGGCGGGCAAAAGCTCCAAAGAAATCTTAATGAAAGAAATAGAGAAAGTAGAAAACAAAATAAGGGAATATGTTATTCATTTTAAAAACGGTGAAAAATTAAGTCTTTTGCCTGTTACGGTAAAGGAATTTGGACTGAGAGAAGGGCAAAAGCTTAAAGAAACCCAAATAGAATCCATAAAACGATTTAACTGGCGACAACTTGCAGAAAATCACATAGGAAGATTGCTATCAGTGAGAATGAGAACGGAAAAAGAAATCAGAGAAAGGTTGAAATACACAAAAATTCCAAAAGACATAATAAATGAAGTTATCAAGAATTATAAAAGGTTGGGCTTGATAGATGATAGAAAATTTGCCGAATTATACTTTGAAGAGAAGCGGGAAGAAATGGGTAAAAACAGAATAAAATTTGAATTGCTTAAAAGAGGTATATCTGAAAAGATAATAGAGGATGTTTTGAATGCCAACAATAATGAGGAGGAAAAAGAACTTGCAGAAAGATTAGCAAAGAGATGGCTCGAAAAGAACAAAGATTTGCCAAAGGAAGTCAAAAAGAGAAGATTATTCGCTTATCTTTCCAGAAGAGGGATAAAACCGGCTACCATAAACTCTCTTAATCTCCGATGGGATTAGTAACGATAATCGGGAGAGAAAATGTAGGTAAATCTACACTTTTTAACAGATTGATAGGCGAAAGAGAGGCAGTAACTTCTTACACCCCCGGCGTTACCCGTGACATAAACATAAAACCCCTTAATCTTGACGGAAAAATAATTTTGCTCGCTGATACAGGCGGGTTAATTCTACATGGAATATCTGGAATAAAGGAGAAAGTAAAAGAAAAGATAATAAAATTTCTCGAAAAGACAGACCTTGTGATATTCATGACAGATGTAAAAGATGGAATAACAGGCGGTGATGAAGAGATAGCGGAATTTTTAAGGAAATACGGCAAAAAGGTAATTCTTGCTGTTAATAAAGTAGATAATGACTCGCGGTTGAAAAGGGCATATGAATTTCAAAAATTTGGTTTTGATATCTATCCGATATCTGCATTGCATGGTAGGGGGATAAGTTCTCTTTTACGAAGGATAGAAAAAGAGGTAGAAGGTGCGCCTGTTGCTGAAGCGAAGATAAAAATTGCAATCATCGGAAGACCAAATGTCGGGAAATCTACTTACATAAACAAAATAATAGGAGAAGATAGGCTTATTGTTGATGAAAAACCCGGCACAACGGTTGATTCTATTGATATAACATTTGAGTATAAAGGTAGATTGATTCAGCTTGTTGACACTCCTGGTTTGCGTCGTCGCTCTCGTGTTGATTCGGCAGTAGAATACTTTAGCAGCTTACGCTCAGAGTCAGCCATAGAAAGATGTAATGTGGCTATACAGCTCCTTGATTGCACAGAGCATTTAACACGGCAGGATAAAAGATTGATAAATCTTGTGCTCGAAAAAGGAAAAGGACTTATACTCGCTGTTAATAAAATAGACCTCGAAGAAGTAAAATTCCATCCAAATCAACTTGATTTTGCATATTTTGTGCCACTTTTTTACATATCAGCATTGAAGGGAGAAAGAATTTACGAACCTCTGGATAAAGCGATAGAACTTTACAAAAAAGCAAGAAGAACATATCCAAATGATGACCTGAAAGAAATAGTGCAATCGCTTAGATTGAAAAAAGTCAAAAAAATGGTACAGATAGGGATAGAGCCACTCACTTTCAAAGTGAAAGTTACTGAAGATTTAAAGGAGAATGAACGAAAATATATAGAAAGGGCGATAAGAGAAAGGTTTGAGCTCTGGGGATTACCTATACGGCTTGTAAAATGGGAATAATTTTCCCAATACTTACTTTTTTCATATCAGCTATTCCTTTTGGCTATTTAATTACAAAAGCAGTAAAAGGTGTTGATATAAGGCAATATGGCAGTGGCAATATAGGTGCTACGAATGTTTCGCGTGTATGTGGCAAAAAATGGGGTATCGTTGTATTTATCCTTGATTTACTTAAAGGATTTATCCCTGTTTTAATTTGCAATCAGTTTTATGGGGAATTCTGGGCTGGGATAAGTGCTGTTTCTGCGGTTCTAGGTCATTCATTTACCCCTTATTTGCGTTTTAAAGGCGGAAGAGGTGTTGCCGTTGGACTCGGCTCTTTCCTCGGTATCATACCTGCACAGGCAGGAATCGCTTTTGGAATATGGCTTATCTCACTTAAAATATCAAGAATAGTCTCTTTATCCTCAATGATAGCATCCGCATCTTTACCTTTTCTATGCTATATTTTCGGTAAATCCGGTATTCTGATAATAACGACAGGAATAGGAGCTGCAATCGTAATTCTAAGACATACACCAAATATCAAAAGATTGATAAAAGGAGAAGAACCAAAAATCGGAAGATGAAAATTAAAGAAATTATTCAGGAGTTATTTACCCAATCAGGCAGAGATGTAATTTTGTATAAACTTGCACTTCCTTTTATAAAAGCAGGGATACATCCAAATTTTGTAACTTTTCTGGCATTTCTTACAAATGTCTTATGTGGATTATTTATTTGTCTTTCAAAATTCTGGCTTGCAGGTATATTTTTGCTTCTTGCTTTCCCGCTTGATGGGATAGATGGTGTTGTAGCACGGGCTACTGGTAAAACCTCTCTCTTTGGCGCTTTTCTCGATTCTGTTCTCGATAGATATGGCGAATTTTTTATATATTTCGGAGCTCTTTTGTACTATCGCGATAAATTATGGATTTTAATTTTGATATTTTTTGCTTTACTTGGTTCCTATATGGTGAGTTATACTCGTGCGAGAGCAGAAGGTCTTGGTCAGGAATGCAAAGTAGGTTTCACACAGCGAGGTGTAAGAATATTTTTATTGATGATAGGACTATTTTGTGGGCAAAAAATTTTTCCTTACTTTGTTGCATTAATAGCATTTTTATCAAACTGGACTGCCCTGTACCGCTTCTTTTATGTTAAAAACAAATTAAGAAGGAGGGATAATGCGTAAATATTCTTTTATTTTGGTGCTTTTTGCTTCAGATTTGATGGGTGCGGTTAAAATAGGATATATAGATTCTCAAAGGATATTTCAGGAATATAAAGGCAGAGCGAGATTAGAGGCGGAATGGAACAAAAAATTACAGGAATGGCAGCAAAAAGCAGCAGAAATGCGAAAAAAGATAGAAGAAAAATACAGAGAAATAGAATCTCAAAGATTGCTTCTATCCGAAGAAGCATTGAAAGAGAGAGAAAAAGAGTTAGAAGAATTACAGAAAGAATATCAGGAGTTTATACAGAGGATATGGGGTCCGGGAGGAGAAGCAGAGAAGCAAAACAAATTGATAATGCAACCGCTTGTTGAAAAAGTTTCGGAAATATTAAAAAGAATAGCAGAGGAAGAAGGTTACACCATAATCCTTGATGTAGCAGGAATGGGTGTTGTTTATGCGAAGCCAGACCTTGACCTCACGGATAGAGTGATCGAAGAATTGAACAGCGAATACGAGAAAAAAGGAGTAGCAAAACCTGAAAAGAGAACAAAAATACTTGTGCTCGAATTTAAAGAATTAAACGAAGAAGCAAAGGAAGAGAATTATAGTGAAAAAATACCCGTATATTTAAGCACTGCACTCGTTTCCTCAGGATTCGCTATACCAGAAAAAGAAGATATCTCAAGAGAAAGAGAAAATTTAAGCCTCACTAAACCCGGATACGAATTTACAGAAGATGAACTTTTAAACCTGGGTAGAAGATTGGAAGTGGAATATATAATCACAGGTGAGGTATCAAAAGAAAATCAACTTGTTAAAATAAAATGTAAAATTTTCTCTCTCAAAGAGAAAAAATTTGTAAAGGAAATAGAAGAAGAAAAGGAAATAGAATACGATATTCAGCTATGGAGAGATGCTATTCAGGAGCTCGCTGTAAAAATAAGAGATGCAATATCTCATTAGTTTAACTCTTATAACAAAACTATTATGCGATTCGACCTTTTATTCTGATAATTTTTCTATAAAATTGTATTCCCCGGAAGGCAAAGCTTTTTTGATTTTTGTTAATGGAAGATTTTACACAATGGGAAGAATAATAAGAGATACACTTTTTGCATGGATAAAATTACAGCCCGGCATTTTTAAGTTTAAAATAAAAATATTTTATGATGAATGCAAAGAAACTGAGTTATTCAGGGTTTTTGCGATTAAAAGAGCCTTTAATGTTAAATGTGGAGACCCCGATAAAAAATGTGTAGCTTTAACATTTGATTGCGGAGGATACGCAGTTCCATGTAGAGAAATCTTTGAAATACTTGATAAGTACAATTTGAGATGCACAATGTTTTTAACAGGTCAGTTCATTAAAAATTTTCCCGAAGTAACGAGATATATCGCATCCAGACACGAACCAGCAAACCATACTTATTCTCATCCACATTTTACAACTTATGAGATAAACAGAAGATTTGATACAGCTCCCGGGGTAAATAAAAAATTTGTTCAAAAAGAATTATTGTTATGTGATAGTTTGTTTTATACGATAACAGGGAGACATTTTGCACCATTTTGGCGTGCTCCATACGGCGAGATAAATCCAGAAATAGCTGGATGGGCTGAGGAAGCAGGATTTATACATGTGGGGTGGTCTTACGATATCATCGATTGGGCAGATAAGAGCACACCAGAACTATATGAGAAAAGTCTTGTGAGATTTAAAAATCTGTATAAAACAGATTTAAAAGGAAAAATAATTCTTATGCATATAGGTGCAGAAAGAACAGCAAAAGAGCTTCCAAAAATAATAAGATTTTTGTTAAAAGAAGGCTTCAAAATAGTGACAATATCCGAATTGATGGGATTACCTCGAACTAGAAATCCATGGGAGATTGCTTATGAAGATTCCTCACTCAAGACCCTATATAGATAAAAAAGATATAAAATCTGTAGTGATAGCTTTAAAATCGCGTTGTCTTTCTCAGGGTAAAAAGGTAAAAGAACTGGAAAATTTTTTGAAGGATTTTTATGGAGTAAGAGGAGCAGTTTGCGTATCATCTGGTACCGCTGCTCTGCACCTCTCTTTGCTTTCTTTAGGGGTATCAGCAGGTGATAGCGTGTTACTTCCCTCTTTTATGTGTTCTGCTCCTTTAAATGCAGTGAAATATTTGAATGCAGAACCTGTATTTTTTGATATAGCAAAAGAAATTTCACCTTCTCCTGAAGATGCTGCGAAAAGAAAAAAAGAGAATACAAAGGCAATAATTTTGCCACACTTATTCGGTCTCGCAGCTAATATCGATGAATTTTTAAAATTGAAAATCCCAATAATTGAAGACTGTGCCCATTCAATAGGCTGTCATTATAAAGGTAGATTGACCGGAACTTTTGGAAGAGTATCAATTTTATCTTTTTATGCGACGAAAGTGATAGCAGGTGGAGAAGGAGGAGCAATTTTATCAAACGATGTGGATTTAATCGAAAAAATAAAAGATTTAAGAGATTATGACGAAAAGGAAAATTATAAAATAAGATTCAATTATAAGATGACAGATATTCAGGCTTCATTGATTTTAAGCCAGTTTAAGAAGCTCAAAAGGTTTATATCAAGAAGAAAAGAGATAGCAAAGCGTTACAGTGAAATTTTATTGGAAAAGGGATTAAAACCGCCAATGTCTTTGCCCTTTCGCGAACATATATATTTCAGATATATAGTTTTAACGGATAAAAAAGAAGAATTACTGCGCTATCTAAACGAAAGAGGCATTGTAGCACGGCAGCCGGTTTACAAACCATTACATTTATACTTTGAGAATGAAAAATTAGAAGTTACCGAGGAAATTTATAAAAAAGCAGTATCAATTCCACTTTATCCTTCACTCACATGTAAAGAGGTATCTTACATTGCAAAAGTTTTAAGAGAATTCACCTATTAATAATTTTCGTGATATAACTCGAAGAATGCTTTCGGATGTTGGCATGCTGGACATTTTTCAGGTGCTCCTTTACCTTCAAATACATAGCCGCAATTCCTGCATTTCCATTTTACGACTTCATCACGCTTAAATACTCTATCTTTCTCGATATTTTCGAGCAGTTTTAAAAATCGCTTTTCATGATATTTTTCTGCTACTGCAATGGCACGGAATACCGCTGCTATTTCCGGGAAGCCCTCTTCTTCTGCGATTTTGGCAAATTCGGGATACATCTTCGTATGCTCATAATTTTCACCTTCAGCAGCAGATTTTAAGTTTTCTTTCGTATTTCCTATCACGCCAGCCGGGAATGTTCCTGTTATCTCAACAGCGCCTCCTTCGAGAAATTTGAATAATCTTTTGGCATGCTCTTTCTCATTATCCGCTGTCTCGAGGAATATCGCAGCTATTTGCTCATAACCTTCCTTGCGTGCTTGTGATGCGAAGAAAGTGTATCTGTTTCTTGCCTGCGACTCCCCTGCAAATGCCGTCAATAAATTTTTCTCAGTCCGGGTGCCCTTTAAACTTTTCATCTCACCCTCCCTTTAAATTTATTCTACCAAGGTAAAAAATATTCTCCCCATCATATCTCAATAGAATCGGGAAAACTTTAACCCCTCTTTTTACCGCTTCCCAGAAAATATCTGCAAAATTTTTATCCATTTTTTCATTTGGAATAAAATATTTACTTTCTTCTCTAAAAATCAATATAATGACGGCACATTCAAAACCTTTATTGAGAAGTTCTATTAGTTTTTGTAAATGCCGTGTGCCACGCAAAGTAGGAGCGTCAGGGAAAAGAGCAACATTATTTTGCGAGAGTGTGCATCCTTTCACTTCTACTGCAATTCTTCTATCATCTTTTTTAAGCAAAAAATCAATGCGAGTGCCATCAAAATTAACTTCGGGAATTATTTCATCTAATTTTCCAAACGGACTTATATCCGATTTCAAAATATTGTATGCAATTTTCCCATGATAACCTGAATGCACGAATACCCATTTGTCATTATTTTGTGCTGCTACGATATCCCGCTTAGTTTTGCGTAAAGGATTTGTAGCGTTTTTCAATAAGACTTTATTACCCGAATAAAGAAGTTCTTCCAGACGACCGGGGTCATGAATATGAACTTTTTCTTCTATACCTTCGATTTCAACAATTCCTAAAAATTTATTCAATCTCTTTTTGAAAATAGCTTCTACATCTGCTTTTACTCTCAAAATTTTCATGATACTTCCTTTTTCCATAACCCATGTATATTGCAATAAGCGCGGACTGCTTTTACATCTTCTGCTGTGAATTCAGCCTCAGGAGCATCGCCTGGACTTAAAAACTGTATGCAACAGCCTTTATCTGTCATAATCTCAATCCATTCAATAAAATGTCTATCTTCCATTGGATGAGATATAGAGCCAACTTTGACTTTCACCCTATCTTCCGATATTTCCACAACCGGTAAATGCTTTTCCTTGCCCTCTTCCTCTGTTTTGGCTTGAAGCAGATTCATGGGTTGGCCACAACAGTATAACTCACCCTTGCCTCCATGCAAAACACAGACGATATTGCCACAAATTTCACATCTATATATTTGCATTCTATCAGCCATTGCCCCTCCTATTTTAACAGTCTCTTTTCACCCTCAATTTTTTTGACATCGGTGATGTCTTGGGTGACTTCGATACATCCAAGATAATTTCCATTTCTATCCCTAACAGGGAAATACCTTATATAAATCAATCTTCCTTTAAAATTTATCCAAAATTCTGCGACTTCTCTTTTACCCTCTTTGAATTCCGAGAGAATTTTATTCACAAGATGAATACTTTTTTGAGGATGACATTGTTGCACTTTGCGCCCAAGTACCGCCTTTGTGCGCACAAAAATCCTATCTTTTGTCTGATTGAAATACCGCACAGTATCCTCTTTATCTACAAATGTAATGTCAAACGGTAAAGAATTTAAAACGGCTTCCAGCTCCTCTTTTGTAAAATCCCCTGTGTCAAATGTTACTTTATCCACATCCGTTGATACCTTTTCTTTCTCTTTGAGGTCCACTTTTGCAGGTTTATAGATTGGATATCCTATTTCATCAAATTGGTGCCGTATTTCGAGCCATTCTTCTTTTGAAAGAAGTTTCAAAGCGGTTGGGAAGAGAATCTTGTTTTCTTTTGTGAAATGCAGGATAAGGAATTCGAGCAATTTATTTGCCACCTCTTTGCTTTTCTCTTTCAGTAATTCCTTTTTCAATTGTTTAATGTTTTCATGTTCCATCCACATTATAGCCGGTGGCTGAGTAACTCCGTGTTTTTCAAGGAAAGGGAAAAGCACATTCTCCTCTCTCAAATAGTGTTCTTCATCGGATAATAAATTCACTTTTTCGGGATTTTCTTTTACTGCTTTTGCATTTTCAAGAATCATCTCATGTTCTTTCATCAAAATGAAAATGGGATGCCATTCTTCCACTTCAATCTTCACCTTGCTCAGCGCTTCTTCAAACAACTTTAGATGGACATCACACATCTCCCGAATGACTTGCGGCGAAACCCCTTCCTTTATGAGCTCTTCCTCAATCTGCACAATCTCAGAAAGCTCCAATTCCTTTAAAATATCCCTCAACTCATCCTTAAGCTTCTCAACATCTTCTCCACGATGCAGACTCCTCAACAACTCCTTAACCCTTTTCCTCCTATCTCCCAACAACTCCATCTTACCTCCTTGTATTCATTACAAATCATTATAACCATAATTGTAAATTGTCAAGTGAAAATTTTTTAAAATTACTTTTGGCAGTTTTTGCATATTCCTTTAAGGTACAGATGCACTTCCTTTATTATGTGTCCTTCTATTTTTTCTTTCTTCTGGATTTTGATTTCGTCTTTTATGTCGAAAACCTTTCCGCATTTCAAACATTTGAAGTGGACATGGGGTTCTGGGTTTCCGTCGAACCTACGCTCTTCTGGGTCAATTGTTAACTCCTGGATGATTCCTTTTTCTTTGAATAATTTCAAAGTATTATAAACTGTGGTCTTCGATAGATAGGGTAATTCTTTTTTCAGTTTTTCGTAGATAATATCTGCTGTTGGATGCTCTTTTGTGCTTCTCAGGTATTCGAGGATTTTTACCCTTTGGGGCGTGGGATAAATTCCTATATTTTTCAAAAATTTTTTTATCTCCTTCATAATTTATTATAACCATGAAGTCCAAAGGTCAAGGGAAAATTGAAAAATTATCACTTGAAAATTTCCCCTGTCTCTTTATACCATAAGACAAAATCAAGATGAGGTAAAGGGATACCTATCTCTTTTGCAAATTTTTTCATCTTATTTTCAATCTCAAGGTAATTTTTCTTTGTCAAATTTTTAGGAATTTCTTCTATACTGAGCTTTTTTATTTTTAAATCTTACTCCTTTCAATTCTTTCAAAATTTCTTCTTTATTCCCTTTTAGTAGTAGATTTTTTCTTTTAAGGTTTAAGACTGCCTGCCAGCATATCTTGGCGCGGGATTGAGGAGTGAGTAAGCAAAAAACTAATTCACAAAAAATATCATGATTCGAAGATTTGGAAATTTCTTTAAATTCTCTTAGCCTTTTTTCTATTTTGCTTTTTATTTTTGAATAAATCAGGGATAAATCTTTTTGCCTTTTATCCAGACTTCTTTTATTTTCCATTTTTCATCACAAAAGATTAATTTTTCGAGTGCTCTCTGAGGATCTTTTTCTTCTGTCTCTATCACGATAAAGTCTGCTTCTTTACCCTTTTTAAAGTTACCGATTTTTTCTTGAAGATTTAAAACTTCTGCGCCTCCCATTGTTGCGAGGTAAAGTGCTTCTTCGATCGTCATTTCATAATTCAATTCTTCTTTTAAATCTCTGGATGTCAAAATTGCTTCTGATATTTGGCGGAACGGCGAAAGCGAAGGTCCGCCTGCGATGTCCGAACCAAGTCCGATTTTTATACCAAGATCCTTAAATTTCTTGTACCTGAATTTACCGCTCTTCAAAAATCTATTTGAATAAGGACAATGCGCTATTTTCGAATTTGTATCTTTTAAGATTTCCATCTCTTCATCAGATAAATGAATACAATGAGCAAAAATTGTTTTTTCACCTGTTATTCCACATTTGTGATATAAATGGGTGTAAGATTTATACTCTGGAAATAATTTTTTAACCAGTTCTATTTCTTTTTTGCTTTCTGCTAAATGTGTTTGTATGTAACAGTTCAATTCCTTTGCTATTCTACCTGTTTCTTTCATAAGTTCAATTGAGCACACTGGCGCAAATCTCAAAGTAAAGATATAAAACAATCTGTCATCCTTGGCATGCCATTTCTGATAAAGTTTTAAACTTTCTTCCAAATTCTCTTTTGTCGATTTTTTAACACTTTGCAAACAATTTGTATCCATCATTACTTTACCGATAAATGCTCTTAAGCCTTTCTGTTGTGCTATCTCAAATGCTACTTCTGTTGCTTTATAGTGGCTTGTAACATAAATGACGGCTGTGGTTATGCCGTTTTCGATTAATTTATCGAAGAATTTTTCCGCCATAGATTTTGCATAATTTTCAGCTTCAAATTTTCCTTCCTCAGGATAAACTATCTTGTTAAGCCAAATTATCAGGTCTTCTTCGCCCTTTCCCGTAATATTTATCTGGGATAAATGAGTGTGAATGTCCACAAAACCGGGCAATATAAGATAATTCGTGTAATCTAAAAAATCCTTCTCTGGTAGTTTTTCTGTTAAATCTTTTATTTTTCCGTTTTCAATTATTAAAGTTCCCGGGTTTAAAATTTCGAGTTTTTCGAAAGAAATTGGGTTTATTATTTTTGAACATATTTTAATCACAAAAATTATAGCGAGATTATTCGAAAGTCAACAAAATTTATGCTTCTTCTAATGGACAACTAAATTTGAAGGCGGTACTGTAATAAACCGCTTTTGCCTATCCCGGGAACAGACATTAATAATTTTGTAGTTTTATTCTTAAGGAAAAATTTGTAAATTTTTCTCTCTGTTTTCTCAATTTCCTTATTTAGGATGTGCGGAATTGGAGCAAAAAGCAAAAAGAGGAGCTCAAAAAATTAAAAAGGAAAACAATGGTTGCCTGTTGTGAAATTACCAGAAAAATACGAGAAAAGTAAAAATATCCTTTGTTGATAGCATTGCACGGATATGGTGGCAATCCCGATAATTTTTCAAAAGGCTTACAGAAATTAACGGAATTGGGCTTAATATTATGTTGCCCTTATGCCACAAAGGTGAGAGTAAAACATCTTTCGCATGGAGCACTTTGCAAGACGATGAAAAAGAATAATGAGTGCATTAAATTTTGTGAAAGAAAGATATTCAATAGATGAAGAAAAGATTTATATCCTTGGATATTCACAAGGCGGTGCCCGTGCGTTTTACAAAATTTTTAAGGGATTGGGGCACCATACGAGCTTGACATTTTTCTCTTTTCAATAAAATTAAAGATGAAAAGAGTTGGCAAAATTTACAAGATAATTTTGAAAAGAGTTTTAAAAATTACACATTTAAAGGATGGCGGTAAACATAAAAATAAAGATTAAATCTCAAACTGGTAAGGAAATTGAAACTATTGCTCTTGTGAATTCAGGCTTCAGGAGTGATGCTCCAGAGGTAATAATTCCTCTTAAAGTAGCGGAAAAACTTGATATAAATCCACAGTTAATAGAAAACGCTCGTATTGAAAAATATGAAATCGCTGGTGGAGAGGTGTTAAGTTGTTATTCAATTCCCGATGCCGTTTGGGTGAAAATCATAACAGAAGATAAAGAGACGGAAGAAGTAAAATGCATCTGCACCATAATGAGCCATGAGCGTGAAGTTATAATAAGTGATAAACTGGCGTCTGCTTTGAAAATAGCAATAGAAGATGTTGGTGAAGGAATCCGGCGTTTCAGAGGCGAACAAAAATTAAGAAAAAGTTTCCCGCCTCAATTCTGGGTTTAAAATTTTAAATAAAGATTATGCCTCTACCTGCTGCTTTCATCTTTTCGTCGAATGTCAGGATGCTTCCTTTCTCTTTAAATGCAATGTGCAGTAAAAAAGAATCTACAAAAGATAATCCTTTTTGATTGGATTTTTCAAGAACTTCTTTAAATTCATCTCCGATCACCCAATATACATTGAAATTTTCCAACAACCATTTACCTATCTTTTTAGCCATATCTTTGCCTATTCTTCGCCATATCAGAGCAAGGGTTTCTATCAACACCTCGGATATTATAAAAATAAATTGAATAAAAATTTGTATAGGTTGGAGTTGACCAACTAACTGTAAAATCTGAATCTACATTTATGTAAGCTGTTTCAGCGGTGTCATGTGATGTGATTTCAAATTTGCCTGGCAATCTCGCTGAAGCAGTGGCAATACCCTTTATATCGCAGATGTGTTAGGCAATTAAGGTAATAAAAATTTTTAATTTTTGTGTTAAATTTTTAATGTTCTCGAAGTCCTGTTACATATAGGCATTTCGCTACACCCCAAGTGGTTAGGGATAACCTCATTTTATCACGGGTAAAGGGCTAATAATTGTAAATTACATAATATCAATTGGGTCTACATCTATTTTTACTCCTTTTAAATTTTTTAAAAATGGTGTTATCTTTAGTGGATTTTCTGTTCTCAACAATAGATGATAGCGGTAAAGATTTGACCTCTTCTCAATCGGGCATATAGAATACCCTATTACATCTGCTTTGTCTTCAAGTTCTTCTTTTAATTTCTCGCAAACTTCTTTTGCTGAATCACGCTTCCTTCTTTCAACCACTATCCTGATTAAATGTGTGAAAGGCGGATAATTCAATTCTTTTCTTCTTTTTATCTCCCATTTGAAAAATCCTTTATAGTCATAATTTCTTATAAATTTCATCAAAGGGTGTTCTGGCATAAAAGTTTGTAATATCACTTCACCAGGTATCCCTCCTCTTCCTGCTCTTCCTGCAGTTTGCATCACAAGCTGGAATACACGCTCATAAGCCCTGAAATCTGGTAATGTCAAAAGATTATCGATATTTATAATCGCACATAGAGATACTTTTGGAAAATGTAAACCATGCACCACCATTTGAGTTCCGAGCAAAATTTGAGCTCCGCTTTCAAATGCGTGTATTTTATCCCAGTAAGCATCTTTATAAGTGACGGTATCCAAATCCATCCTTACGAGTTTTACTTTTGGTAAAATTTTTTTTATCTCTTCCTCTACCCTTTCTGTTCCAGCACCTGCATAGATAAATTCTGCTGACCCACATTCTGGGCATGTGTCGGGTAGTTCCTGTCTATATCCACAATAATGGCATCGCAAAACTTTGTCTTTTAAATGCAAAGTCAAAGAGATGTCACATTTTTGGCATCTCGGCACATATCCACAATCACGACATAAGAGATAATTTGCATAACCTCTTCTATTTAAAAACAAAATTATTTTTTCGCCTTTTTTAACTTTTTCTATGATTTTCTCGCGTAGATAATCAGAAATTATCTTGTTTTCTTCTTTTCTCATATCAATTATTTTTATCTCTGGCAATGGTGCACCATCTACTCTTTCTGGTAGTTCTATTAATTCAAATTTACCTTTTAAGGCATTTTGATATGTTTCGAGTGAAGGTGTTGCTGTTCCCAGTATGCAAACGCATTTCTCTGCCCTTGCACGCATAACAGCGGATACCCTTGCGTTATAACGAGGACTCTCTTCATGCTTATAAGAAGTATCATGTTCTTCATCACAAATTATAACACCTACAGCTTTTAATGGAAGGAAAATAACACTCCTTGCACCTATTATTATCCTCTTTTTACCGGATACTATTTCGTGATAAATGTCGAATCTTTCTCTATCGGACAATCTTGAATGCCATACTCCTACTTTTTCGCCAAAGCGTGCTTCGAAGCGCTGTAGCATCTGGGTTGTTAGAGAGATTTCAGGAGTAAGTAAAATCGCAGTTTTACCCATTTTCAAAACTTCTTCAATCACCCTCATATAAACTTCGGTCTTGCCACTGCCGTTAACTCCGTGTAACAAAAAAACTTTAAAAGCGTGCTTTTTTATTTGCGGTAAAATTTTCTCAAGGGCTTTTTCCTGATAACTCGTTAATTTTTGTGGTGGCTTTTCTTCTGTTTTGAATTTAACTTCTGGCAATTTATATTCTCTTTTTACAATGTATTCAACTGGTAAAGAAGATATTTTCCGCCTATCTTTCCCTTCTATTTCTTTCAATTTTACACCAAATATCCTTGTTAAAAGCAATTTTGCGAGGATTTTCTCTTTTTCCGATTCTATTTGGGGAAGTTCTTTAAGTTTCACATATACATTTAGTTTTTCTTTTATCAATTTTGGAATGGCGGATTTCAATATTTTTCCTGTTTCACCTGCATAATAATTTGCGCACCATTTTGCGAATTTTATAAGGCGCTCAGGCAAAGGCATGAATTCCTTTATAACATCGTCCACATATTTCAAAATAATACCCTTTTTGTATTCTGGATTTATCTCTGTTACAAAGCCGATTTTTTCTTTTTTTCGTAATTTAACTTTTACCACACTTCCAATTTTTATAATTCCCTTTAATTCGTCAGGGACTTTATAAACGAATTCACCTGTATCAACTGCTACTTTTACAACCAAGTTATTTATTCCTGTAATCTATTAATCTTATATTAGTCGAGAACATATTAAATTCTTTCTTTATTCTTTCAATTGCTTTTTCACAATATTCATAGGATATATCGATTCCAATAAATCTTCTCTGTAGTCGAAATGCTACTAAAGTTGTTGTACCCACACCATTGAAAGGGTCAAGCACTATATCGCCTCTATAGGAAAATAATTTTATCAATCTTTTAGGTAGTTCTTCTGGGAACATAGCTGGATGTCCAAATTTTTTCATCCTTGTTTCACCTGGGAATTCCCATTTAGCGTAAACCCATTGTTTAAATTCTTCTTCAGTAATATCAATATTTTCTGGCTCACCTGCTTTTTTATGCGTTTCTTTATCGAATATTTCGATGAATTCCCATGTGTATTTAAGATACGGCATAGAAGGAGATTTCCAGCTTCCCCATGCTGTGTATTTTGCATTATAATTACTTTTTTCCCACAAAATCTCTGCTTTCCATAGAAAACCTATTTTTAACAACTGATTTGAAATAATATGATGAGTTGGTATATAATCAGAAAATAAAGGTTGTACATTTATACAAATTCTACCACCGGGTTTTAAAACTCGATAACATTCTTTCCAGATTCTCATTAACTTCTCGAAATAAGCATTCCATTCCATAGTGTCATTAAAGGGGTCTCCCACATAATGCTGACCAAAATTATAAGGAGGGGATGTTACTATTAAATCGATGGAATTTGGCGGAATATCTTTTAGTACCCTTTCTGCATCTCCGCATATTATTGTATTTATAAACTTTTGAATTTCCTCTGGTTCTTCCACTTTTATGGTACGCTTCTCAAATTTGGTTCCCTTGCGAATTTTCTCTTTAATCCCTTTATTCTTTATTTTTTCTTCCTTCATATTATTATGCCTTCTTTCGTTAATTTTTGCTCGACCTCTGACCAGTCTCTTTCGAGATGTTCCTTTATGAAAATAAAAAGTTTTAAAATAACATCATTTTGAATTGCATTTAAATTGACGCTCCTTCTCTTTTGTTTTCTCATCACAAAAATTTGGTCTATTCTTGAATATGCCGGGTCAACATTATATGTAACTTCATAAGTTTCACATAATACTACAAAAAGGCAATAAGGATTTCCACTTTTTATTTTTTCAGCGGTAGCTATTGAACCTTCTAACATAGTTTTATCGAGATATGTTTTACACTCAATACAAACTACAGGTATTTTAACTTTTTTACTTTCCTCTTCGTCCACCGAAATAATAGCCTCTCTGTAAATTGCGAAATCCTGATTTTTGACATTAATTCTTACATTGGCTTCTTTCTTGAAGGAAGCAAAACTGCGCGGAGCAAAATAAAGATTAGTATAAGCATCCACATCAGCACCTATCATTATTTCATACTTCGAATCCTCATTATACCTTTTGTTTAAATCCTCAAGTAAATCTTTAAAAAGATAGTATAAAAATTCCTGTATTATAGTTGGATAAAATTTAGATTGAGCTGAATAAATGTCAGGAATATTTTGTAAAAATTTCTTAAAATCTTCCATCAAAATAATTTAAAGAAAAAAGCAATTTGTCAAGCGAAAACTCCAAGCACCCATGAGAATTCATCTTTTATTTTAAAAGTTTTTCGCAAATTTCGCGCTAAATCTTCGGAAGAAGGTTCACCATCATAAACTATTTTACCTTCATCAAGTAAAATAATCCTCTTAAAATAGTTTAAAGTTATATTTATCTCATGGGAAGTACAGATTATGGTTAGACCTTCTTCATTTAATTTTTTGAGCAATTCAAATATCTGTATTATGTGATTTATATCCAGATTTTGTGCAGGTTCATCCAGCAGTAATATCTGGGTTGATTGCGCCAAAGCACGGGCAATGCGGGTAAGCTGGAGTTCGCCTCCTGATAACTCACTCAAATATCTATCTTTCAAGTGATAAATCCCACAATCTTTCAATGCTTTTTCTGCAATCTCAAAATCTTCCTTTTTATTACAATAAACAGAATGAGGATATCGCCCCATAAGTATCGTATCAAACACTTTAAAATCGTATATAAAATCTATCCTCTGTGGTAAAAATGCAATTCTCCTGCCTATCTCCAGCCTGCTGTATTCTTCTATTCTTTTATCGAATAAAAAAATCTCTCCGTCATTTGGCTTCAAAATATTACACATTAAGAGTAAAAGCGTCGTTTTACCGCTACCATTGGGGCCTATTATTCCGAGAAATTCCCCTTTTTTAATCTCAAAATTTACTTTTAACTCAAAATTTTTTCTTAAAAATTTTACATCCCGGAGTTTTATCACTCTATTTTTGGTAAACCGTATTTTTCTCTTAATTTATTCTCTATTTCTTTTAAAATTTCCTGGTGTTTTTTGAGATATTCAATTGCATTTGCCCTTCCCTGACCCAATTTTGTGGTTCCATAGGAATACCATGCTCCTGATTTTGCAACTATTTTTTCTTTTTCTGCAAGGTCAAGCACATCACCAATTTTATTAAATCCTTCACCAAAAATTATATCAACTTCTGCTTCCCTATAAGGTGGTGCTACTTTATTTTTGACGATTTTCATTTTTATCCTGTTGCCTATAACTCTATCTTCTTTTGTATCTTTTATTGATGTTATTCTTTTCAATTCAATTCTTACAGAAGCATAAAATTTAAGTGCGAGTCCGCCCGGTGTCGTGGTTTGCTCACCTCCATATCCCCATGTTTGAATTTTATATCTTATTTGATTTGTAAAAATCGCACATGTCCTTGATTTATTAAGAGCTCCTGTTAATTTTCTCAGTGCATGAGACATTAATCTTGCCTGCAAACCTATTTGTGACTCTCCCATTTCGCCTTTTACTTCTGCTTCGGGTACGAGTGCTGCAACTGAATCAACGGCTATCAAATCAACAGCACCGCTTCTTATCATGGTTTCTGCGATTTCAAGAGCCTGTTCAGCATAATCTGGCTGTGAAAGATAAAGTTCATCTACATTTACTCCTATACTTTTTGCATAAGAAGGGTCGAAAGCATGTTCGGTATCTACAAAAACAGCTGTTCCTCCTCTTTTTTGCACCTCTGCTATTGCATGTAAAACAAGGGTCGTTTTGCCTGTTGCTTCAGCACCGTATATTTCAATAATTCTGCCTCTGGGATAGCCGCCTACTCCCAGTGCGATATCAAGCGACAGCGCACCCGTAGGAATAACATCTTCAGGAGAAATCTCTGACACCTTTTTTTCTCCAAAACGAATTATTGCACCCGTGCCAAAACGCTTCTCAATTTGCTTCCTGGCTTCCTCCAATATCTTCTTTTTGTCACTTTTATCAGACATATTCCCTCCTATTACTTATTTTACCTATCCTTCAGAAATGTCAAGCAAAAATTATTGACAAATATTGAAAGGAATTATAATTACAGATGATTGAAAGTTTAAAAGAGTTAATTCAACGCAAAGATTTAGTCTGGTATATTTTTCTTCGTGATTTAAAGGCAGGATACAAAGGAGCCATATTTTCATTTTTATGGGTTATTTTTCTCCCTCTTTTTACTCTCTTTGTATTCATAATAATTTTTAGCAGATTTCCAAGATTTGGAGTTGAAGGAATACCTTATCCTGTTTTCGCGATATCAGGTATTGTACCATGGTTTTTTATAATTTCTTCTTTGAATTCAGCATCAGAATCTTTAAAAATTAATTCCTTTTTGATAAAAAGCGTATATTTTCCCCGAGAGGTTTTGCCTATCTGTTCTGTTCTCTCAAAATTCCATTATTTGCTTGTCGGCTGGGTTATAAGTATTTTTTTACTTATATTTCATAAAATCAAGATAGGTTTAAATCTTTTCTACCTCCCTTTTTGTGGTTTACTTCTTTTTTTATTTGCAATAGGTGCAGGCTTATTATTATCCTTAGGTAACTTCTTTTTCAGGGATGTTGGCTTTGCATTTAACATTTTATCAACTGTATGGCTTTTTTTAACTCCGGTATTTTATCCTGTATCTTTATGGGGGAAAAAATTTAAATTTTTGCTTTATTTAAATCCCGCATCCTCTCTCTGTGTTCTTCATCGTTCTATTTTAATAAATTCAAAATTGCCTTCTTTTGATGTTACTTTTACCGCTATTCTATGGGCGCTTTTTACTTTCATTTTGGGTCTAAGTATTTTCCATAAATTAGAACATTTGTTACCTAAAAATGCATGAAGTTGTAATTTTTGATAAAGTAAGTGAATGTTTCAGGAGGCGACCTTATTCATCTTTGCGTGATATTTTCGGAAGGGGAGAGATAATCTGGGCATTGAAAGATATTAGCTTTGTAGTTTATAAGGGAGAAATGTTTGGAATAATAGGTCCAAATGGAGCAGGTAAAACTACAATTTTAAAATTAATTGCCGGAATTTTAAAACCTGATAAAGGTAGAGTAATAGTAAAGGGTAAAGTTTCAAATCTCATAGAAATTGGCGTTGGTTTTCACGAAGATTTATCCGTTTATGAAAATATCTTTTTATCTGGCACAATTCTTGGTATGAGTCAGCGTGAGATAAAAAATAAAATAGATTCAATAATAGACTTTTCGGGTCTGCGACAGTTTCTTGATATGCCTGTTAAATTTTTGTCTACGGGAATGTTCGTTCGTCTTGGTTTTTCCGTTGCAGTACATACTGATTTTGATGTACTTGTAGTTGACGAAGTGCTTGTGGTAGGTGATGAAGAGTTTCAGGAAAAATGTTTCCAAAAGATTGAAGAAATAAAAAAACAAAATAAAACGATAATTTTTGCCTCTCATAATCTCAACTTAATTAAAAAGTATTGCGATAGAGTTATGCTAATTAAAGATGGTTATTTGAAAAAAATAGGAAGTCCTGCAGAAGTAATCGAGTTTTACAAAAGATTCTTATGAAAATACTTTTTTCAGCCGTTCAAATGCCCAATCAATTTCTTCTTTTTTGATTACAAGAGGAGGTGCCAATCTTAAAACATATTCGTGAGTTTCTTTACAAAGTAGCCCTTCTTCTTTCAATTTTTCTGCATATTCTCTTGCAGGCTTTTTAAGTTCTATACCGATGAGTAAACCCTTTCCTCTTATCTCTTTTATATCCGGATGACCTTCCAGTTCTTTCAGTTTATTCATAAAGTATTCACCAAGTTCTTTTGCTCTATCCGGTAATTTTTCTTCAATTATTACATCGAGTGATGCGATTCCCACTGCTGAAGCTAATGGATTTCCTCCAAATGTGGAACCATGGTCACCCGGACGGAAAACTCCTAAAACTTCTTTTGAAGATGCAACAACAGATACAGGTATTACACCTCCTCCGAGTGATTTACCGAGTATTATCATGTCGGGCTTCGCATCATCCCATTCCCATGCAAACATCTTCCCTGTCCTGCCGAGACCTGTTTGTATTTCATCAAGGATAAAAAGTGCATTATGGCGCTTGCAAATATCCCTTACTTCTCTCAAATATCCATCTGGCGGCACTATTATACCGCCTTCTGCCTGAATCGGTTCAAGCATTACAGCAACTGTATTCTCTGTGAAACGCTTTTCAATTGCTTCTGCATCACCAAAAGGCACAATCTCAAACCCGGGAGTAAAAGGTCCGAATCCATCCCTGTATTGCTCCTCCGTAGAGAAAGAAATAACGGTTATAGTTCTTCCATGGAAATTATTTTGCGCTACGATAATTTCTGCTCTGTTTTTCTTTACACCCTTTACATAGTATCCCCATTTTCTTGCAGCCTTTAAAGCAGTTTCAACGGCTTCTGCTCCTGTATTCATAGGAAGAGCCATCTCCATACCTGTAACTTCGCAAACTTTCTTTAAGAATAAAGGTAATTTATCATTGTAGAATGCACGGGATGTAAGGGTTACTCTTTTCAACTGCTCTTCTGCTGCTTTCACAATCTTTGGATGCAGATGCCCCTGATTTACAGCAGAGTAAGCGCTAAGCATATCAAGGTATTTTTTTCCTTCAACATCCCATACCCAGCAACCTTTTGCTTTCGAGATTACAACAGGCAAAGGTTTATAATTCCTTGCTCCAAAATCTTCCTCTAATTTTATGTAATCCCATGTTTTCATAGCCCCTCCTAATCTATTTCTGCCAGTTCTTTTAAAGTATGGACTTTATCGGTTAATTCCCAAGTAAATCCTTCTTCCTCTCTTCCAAAGTGTCCATAACATGCTGTTCTTCTGTAAATTGGGCGTAACAATTTTAATTCTTCGATTATGCCCCTTGGAGTTAATGGAAATACTTTTCTAACTATTTTTGCGAGCTTTTCATCCGGTATTTTCCCTGTCCCGTATGTATCAATATTTACCGCAACAGGTTCTGCGACACCGATTGCATAAGCAAGTTGCACCTCGCATTTATCTGCTAATCCTGCTTTCACTATGTTTTTTGCAATGTAGCGTGCCATATATGCTGCAGAACGGTCCACCTTTGTTGGGTCTTTTCCAGAGAAGCAACCACCACCATGACGGGTAACGCCTCCATAAGTGTCAATCGTAACTTTCCTGCCTGTGAGCCCTGTGTCTCCCTGCGGACCTCCTATAACAAATTTGCCCGTCGGATTTATATAATATTTTGTATCTTTCGAAAGTAAATCCTTTGGAATAACTTCTTCGATTACATATTCTCTTAAATCTTTTCTCAATTTTTCGATATCAACATCTGGGTCATGCTGTGCAGAGAGAACAACCGCCGTAACTCTTAAAGGTTTTCCATCTTCATATTCAACGGTAACCTGTGATTTTCCATCTGGGCGCAAATAACTGAGCAAACCTGTCTTTCTTACTTCTGCCAATCTTCTTACAAGTTTATGGGCAAGGGTTATGGGTAAAGGCATCAATTCTGGTGTCTCTCTCACAGCATATCCATACATTATTCCCTGGTCTCCTGCTCCTCCCTTATCCACTCCAAGTGCAATATCTGGTGACTGCTCTTGAATCGCTGTTAGAATCGCACAACTCCTGTAATCAAATCCATAAGCAGGGTCAGTGTAACCTATATCCTTTAAAACTTCTCTCACAATTGTCGGTATATCGACATAGCTTTCTGTTGTTATCTCACCTGCTACCACACAGAGTCCCCTTGTGACAAAGCATTCGCATGCGACCCTTGCGTATTTATCCTTCTCAAGAATAGCATCAAGAACAGCATCCGATATCTGGTCACAGATTTTATCTGGATGACCCTCTGCTACAGATTCTGATGTCAGATAATACCTCATCTCCCCTCCATTTTTATTTCTTCAAGTTGATTTAAAACATACTCCCTTATTTCTTTCGGAGAAGGCAAATCACAAATTATTTTCCCTTCTTTAATCACAGGTTTTAATAAATTTTCAAATTCACCACCACATTCACACTTTTTAATTTCTTTATGATAAGGATAAATCAATCTTTTACCGCATTTTTTACATTTTAATAACTTTTTTCTTCCCGACCATTTACCGCGTTTGGCAAAAGGTTTGCCTTCGATTTCAACGATATCCATTGCAAAATCTATAACCGGAGAGTTACATAATGATGTTCCTATTCCAAAAGCATCTACGATATCCCGCAGTTCAGCAACTTCTTTTTCGTCTATCCCACCGCTCACAACAATTTTAACATCTTTAAATCCCCTGTAATCAAGTTCCCATCTAACCTCTCTTAAAATCTCTTTGAAATTGCCACGCCTGCTTCCAGGTGTATCAAATCTTATCCCAAATAATTTTTCTTTTAAAGTTTCACAAACCTTTATCGCTTCCCATTTTTCATCTTCCAGAGTGTCAATTAATGCTACTCTTTTAACCTTTTTATCAATTATCTCGTCAAATGCTTTTATCGCCTCTTGAGAATTTCCAAGTAGAAGTATGAGTGCATGAGGCATCGTTCCCTGTGGCTCTGCTCCTATCAATTCTGCTCCTTTTATAGCTGACACTGCATCGAATCCACCGATATATGCATTGCGTGCAAGCATAGGAGCCAAAGCAGGATGCATCCTCCTTGCACCGAAATCTAACAAAGTTTTATCTTTGCCCGCTATCTTCCTGAAACGAGAGGCTTTTGTAGCAACACCAGATGCCTGACAGATAAGCCCGAGAACAGGAGTTTCGTAAATCGCAAAATCATTGTAAATGCCTTCAATAACAAGCACAGGTTCGAGCGGGTAAAAAACAGTACCTTCGGGTAAAGCCTCTACATTTACAGGTAATCCTTCTAAGAGTTTCAAACATTCTTCCAGTCCTGCAAAAATCCCCCACTCCCAGTTTTGAGGCAATTTTTTATTCACAAATTCAGCTACAACCCGTTTCCTTATCCCTTTTTTGTTTAAAATTTCAACCGTCCTCACAAAATAAATATCCGTGGTTTTGCCCTTCTTTATATCATCCCATGATGCTATATGGAACATTTTAACCCCCTTAAAAAGTTATAAACACACTCACCAATTTTTTCACTGTATCCTCCTTCAAGTACACACAGAACAGGCTTTTTAATTTCCCCTACTTTCTTGCCTATTATTTCGTAAGTTTCTACTTTCAATCCAAGGTTACCGATAGGGTCACCTTCATAGGCATCAAATCCAGCAGATACAGCTATGAAATCGGGATTAAATTCTTTCACTTTTTCAATAAGTTCATCGAAAAATCTGAGCCAGTCTGCTTCTGATGGAAATCTTAAAGGATAATTTATGCAATTTTCCCTCGATTCTATTCCTGTTCCAGGATAGAAAAAGCCATTCCTGTGGATTGAAGTATAAAGGACATTTTTATCTCCAAGAAAAATATCTTCTGTGCCATTTCCGTGATGACAATCGATGTCTATTATTGCGCATCTTTTCCCGGATTTCCTCACAGCAATCGCGATGTTGTTGAAATAGCAGAATCCTCCTAAGAAATCTTTTCCAGCGTGGTGACCAGGAGGTCTCAAAAGCGAAAAAGCAGCTCCTTTTGAAAAAGCGATTTCAAGAGCTTTTAAAGCACCTCCAACAGCCAACCTCGCATAATCAAAAATATTCGGTAAATTCGGAGTATCAACATCATAAAAATCGCCACTTTTAACACTGTTAATTAGTGATTGAGTATGACAAAGTAATAAATCTTCCTCACTGCAATAATCACAATCATAAAATTTGAAACCTTTCTTTTTCAAAACTTCATAAATAATTCTAACTCTTTCGGGACTCTCAGGATGCCCCGGCTGATGATAAGATAAACATTTTTCCGAAAAAATTACAGGTATAATTTTTCCCTCCTTATAAATTTCTCAACACTTTCAGGTACCATATATTTTATCGTTTTTCCTTCTTTTACCCTTTTTCTTATTTCAGAAGAAGACACTCCTAATTCCAATTTCAACATATTTGCTTTTTCTCCGAAAATATTTTTTATCTTTTCTTCGTCATATTTACCCCGTGTCAATATTATGAAATTGCAAATTTTCAGTAATTCTTCGTATTCTTTCCATTCCTCAAATTTTTCTGCCTGATCCGTTCCTATTATTATGTAGAACTCCGCATCTTTATAAACTTTCTGCAATTCCCTAACAGTATCTATTGTGTAAGATTTTCCTCCCCTTTTTATTTCGATGTCCGAAGCTTTAAAACGCTTATTTCCTTTTATGGCGAGTTTTACCATCTTCAATCTTTTTTCTGCGGGTGTCTGTGTGCTTTCACGATGCACAGGGATGTTAAAAGGAATAAAAAGCACAAAATCCAGAGCAAATTTCTCAAGAGCCAATTCCGCACCAATCAGATGCCCTATGTGAGGAGGGTCAAAATTCCCGCCCATAATGCCTATTTTCATTTTATTCCCAGTTTTCTCCTAAAGTACTCTATTGTTCTTTTAAGTCCTTCTTCGAGTGATACTTTTGGTTCCCAATTCAACAATTTTTTAGCGAGGGTTATATCTGGACGGCGACGCTTCGGGTCATCTTCCATTATCTCTTTGTAAATGATTTTACTGCTCGAGCCCGTCAATTTTAAAACTAAATGTGCCAAATCTATTATTCTCATTTCATTCGGATTGCCGAGATTTATAGGTTTATGATATTCAACATTCATAACTCTCCAGATACCTTCGACTAAGTCAGATATGTAGCAAAAGCTTCTTGTCTGTGTTCCATCTCCGTAAACTGTAAGTGGCTCTTTTTTCAATGCCTGGCAGACAAAGTTCGGTATCACTCTGCCATCGTCCATCTGCATTCTTTCACCATAAGTGTTGAAAATCCTTACTATCCTTATATCGAGACCATATTCCCTGTGATATGCCATCGTAATCGCTTCTGAGAATCTTTTCGCTTCATCATAAACGCTTCTTTTTCCTATGGGATTCACATTCCCGTAATAACTTTCTGGTTGGGGGTTGCAAAGGGGGTCACCGTAAACTTCCGAAGTAGATGCCAGCATGAATTTTGCACCTGTTTTCTTAGCAAGTTCGAGCATATTCTTTGTGCCGATAGAACCTGTTTCCAAAGTTAGAATAGGATATTTTAAATAATCTTTGGGACTGGCAGGCGATGCAAAATGCAAAACCCATGATAATTCATCAGAAAAATCAAAAGGCTCTCTTACATCATGCTCTATTATTTTAACACGAGAGTCCCCTTCTAAATGGGACAAATTCTCTCTGTTCCCCGTGATGAAATTATCAATGCAGATTATTTCAAAATTTTTTTGTAAAAGAAAATCAATTAAATGTGAACCTATAAAACCGGCACCTCCTGTTATTAAAATTTTTTGCATACCTATAATTAAACATAATATCATAAAGTCAAGCATTTTAATTCATAAAAATTTATAAAATTTTAGCTTGACAATTTACAAAAATCGTTATTATTGAGAGTATGGCGAGGAAGAAAAAGAAGAAAATAGCGGAAAAAGAAGGTATTGTGCACATTCATACGACATTTAATAACACGATTGTTACTGTAACGAACAAGAATGGTGATACCATTTGCTGGGCTAGTGGAGGGACTATAGGTGCTAAGGGCACGAAAAAAGGCACTCCTTGGGCAGCGAGTATGGCAGCTACGAAAGCAGCGAAAGAAGCATTAAAACTTGGTATGAAAAAAGTGGAAGTTTGGATTAAAGGTCCGGGACCTGGAAGAGATGTTGGAGTAAAGGCTATAAGAGCAGCTGGTCTTGAGATAACAAAGATAAGGGATGTAACTCCAATTCCCCATAATGGTTGCAGACCGCCAAAGAGAAGGAGGGTGTAATGGGAAGGTATACCGGACCTGTTTGCAGATTATGTAGAAGAGAAGGAAGGAAGCTTTTTTTAAAAGGGGAAAGATGTTACACTGATAAATGTGCTCTGGAAAGGAGGAAAGCACTTGGCAAGCATATACCTCCTGGGGAACCTCCGAAAAAAAGAACAAGGGTAACGGGTTATGCTTTGCATTTAAGAGAGAAGCAGGCAGTTAAAAGGTTTTACGGTGTCTCGGAGACACAGATGAAAAAATATTATGAGATGGCATCCCGCAAAAAAGGAGTAACGGGAGAATTGATTTTACAATTTCTGGAAAGGAGGCTTGATAATGTAGTTTACAGGCTGGCATTTGCTCCTTCAAGGCGTGCAGCAAGACAGCTTGTAGCACATGGGCATATCCTTGTAAATGGAAGGAAAACAGATATTCCTTCTTATCTCGTTGAACCCGGTGATGTCATTGAATTAAAAGAAAAGAGCAGAAACATTCCGATTGTAAAGGAAACGCTTGATAAGAGAGCAAATGAAGTGCCAAAATGGCTTAAACTTGATAAGGAGAACTTTAGGGGTGAGGTTTTAAATTATCCTCAGCCCGATGATTTGCCAAAAGATTTCAGGATGCAACTTGTTGTTGAGTTCTACTCCAAGTAGGAGGTGTTATGCTTAAACTTTTACCGATGAAAATTCCGGAAGAGGTTAAAATTGAAGAATTAACAGATACTTATGGAAGATTTATTTTTGAGCCTCTTGAGCGTGGCTTTGGCACAACCATAGGTAACAGCTTGAGGCGTGCACTTTTGTCATCTATTCAGTCAACTGCGATTACGGGAATAAGGATAGAGGGCGTGCTACATGAGTTCTCGACAATAGAAGGTGTGCTCGAAGATATCCCGGAAATTGTTTTGAACTTGAAACAGGTAAAGATAAAATTATTGTCGGGTCTTGATAAAAGGATAAAATGGGAGATTAAAAAGAAAGGCGAGATAAAAGCGGGAGATATTCCGTGTGATGGAACTTTTGAAATCACAAATCCAGAGCAACATATAATGACCGTGACGGATAGGAAAGACCCGATAAAAATGGAATTGTTTATAACTTCGGGTAGAGGATATGTGCCTGTAGAGCTTTTAAAAACAGAATATGGCGATGTTGTACCTGTGGATACTATCTTCATCGATGGTATTTATTCTCCTGTTACAAAAGCGAATTTCAGAGTCGAAAATGTAAGAATTGGTCAGCGCTCTGATTATGAAAAATTGATCCTGGAAGTGTGGACGGATGGTAGAGTAAATCCCAAAGAAGCTGTTGCACATGCTGCTATAAACTTACTCGAATATTTTAACAAATTTAGAGAATTAAGTGAAGAAAAAGAATATGTTAGATTAAAGGAGATGACAGAAGAAGAAAGGAAATTACTTGAGACATTGAAAATAAGAATAGATGACCTTGATGTTTCTCAGCGTGCTAAAAACTGTCTGAGGAAAGCAGGCATAAAAACATTATTTGACCTTGCGACAAAAAAAGAATCTGAGCTTTTGCAAATTGAGAATTTGGGAAGGAAAACTTTAAGTGATTTACAGGAATTATTAAAGCGTTACAATTTGCGTTTTGGTATGGAAATACCTCAATCTGTTAAAGAGAAATATCTTGCACAGCATGGTGAAAGTTCGGAAACTACATAGGACTTCGGCTCACAGGAAAGCGATGTTGAGGAACTTAGCCCGTGCATTATTCACTTATTATGGTATTATAACTACAAAAGCGAAGGCAAAAGCTTTACGACCATTTGCGGAAAGATTGATAACTATAGCAAAAAATCCTACATTATCGAATAGAAGATTATTATTGCGTAGATTTCCTTTTAAGGATATGGTCAAAAAGTTGATCGATGAAATAGCGCCCCAATTTAAGGATAGACCTGGTGGTTACACTCAGATAATAAGGCTTGGTAAGAGGCGCAGGGGAGATGATGCTGAACTTGTTATGATAAAACTCGTTGGCTTCGAGCGTCAAACACCCAAGAAAGAAGTTAAAGAGGAGGAAGCAGTATGAAGTATGTATATTTCTTTTCAAAGGATAATGCAGAGGGGCATGCTGGTTTGAGGGATTTGCTTGGGGGTAAGGGAGCCGGTTTACACGAGATGGCGCGTATGGGTATCCCTGTGCCCCCTGGATTCACCATAACGACGGAAGCCTGCAAACAATTTTTTAAGGAAGGAATCAACTTCATCGTAAAATTAAAACCCGAAGTAGAGGTTGCTCTCGCTGAGCTTGAGAGAGTAACAGGTAAAAGTTTTGGTAACCCCGGTAATCCATTACTCGTATCTGTAAGGTCTGGAGCTCCTGTTTCCATGCCGGGGATGATGGATACCATTTTGAATGTTGGATTGAATGACAGGACTGTTGAAGGTCTTGCAAAACTTACGCAAAATGAAAGATTCGCATGGGATTGCTATAGAAGATTGATCCAAATGTTCGGTAATGTAATTTTGGGAATACCCCATGAGGAGTTTGAAAAAGAAATAGATGAATTGAAACAAAAAAAGAAAGTAAAATTCGATACAGAACTTGATGCAAAGGATTTAAAAAATCTTGTCAAAAAGTTTAAAGAAATTGTTAAACAAAAAACAGGGAAAGAATTTCCGCAAGACCCCGAAGACCAATTATGGCAGGCTATAGTCGCTGTTTTCAAATCCTGGAACAATAAGAGGGCGATAGAGTATCGCAAATTACATGGGATACCCGATGATATGGGTACTGCTGTAAATGTGCAGACCATGGTATTCGGTAATATGGGTGAGGATTCGGGAACAGGTGTTGCTTTCACAAGGGATCCGGCAACAGGCGAAAATGTATTTTATGGAGAATATCTGAGAAATGCACAGGGTGAAGATGTAGTAGCTGGAATAAGAACTCCCCAACCTTTAAACAGATTACAAAAGGAAAGAAGAGGAGATAAATTACCTTCACTTGAAGAAGAAATGCCAGAGGTTTATAATGAACTTTTAAAAATAAGAGAAAAACTTGAGAAACATTTTAGAGATATTCAGGATATTGAATTTACAATTGAAAGGAAAAAATTATACATTTTACAAACGAGAGCAGGCAAAAGAACACCCCTTGCTGCGGTAAAGATAGCTGTTGATATGGTGAAAGAGGGGCTGATTTCTCAGGAGGAAGCCGTAGAGCGTGTGACACCTGAACAAATCGATGCTTTACTTCATCCGATGCTCGATCCATCTGCAAAATATGAGCCTATCGCAAAAGGTCTGCCTGCTTCACCCGGTGCTGCTACAGGCAAAGTTGTATTTCATCCCGATGATGCAGTAAAACTCAAAGAAAAAGGTGAGAAGACAATCCTTGTAAGAATGGAAACTTCTCCTGAAGATATTGCCGGTATGGCTGCCTGTGAGGGTATTCTTACGCAAAGAGGTGGTATGACATCGCATGCTGCTGTTGTTGCACGCGCAATGGGTAAACCATGTGTCGTTGGATGTGAATCAATTTCAATAAGCTATGAAAAGAAAGAATTTAAAGTGGGTGATAATGTTGTTAAAGAAGGAGATACAATAACGATTGATGGTACATCTGGCAATGTAATACTTGGTGATGTGCCCAAAGTTAGAGGTGCAGCGATTCCCGAATTTAAAGAGCTTTTAAATTATGCTGATAAAATAAGAAAATTAGGAGTGCGTGCGAATGCCGATACTCCTGAGCAGGCTCGTATAGCGCGTGAGTTCGGTGCAGAAGGGATAGGACTTTGTAGAACAGAACATATGTTCTTTGGAGAAAATAGAATAAGTGCGATGAGAGAGATGATTCTGGCTGATACCGCTGAGGAACGCAAGCGTGCACTTGATAAGCTTTTACCCATGCAAAAAGAAGATTTTAAGAAAATATTTGAAGTAATGGATGGTCTCCCGGTCATCATAAGAACACTTGACCCACCTTTGCATGAATTTTTGCCGAAAGAAGAAGAACAAATAAGAAAACTTGCACAGGATATAGGTAAACCTTATGAAAAAGTTAAAGAACGAGTGGAAGCTTTACAGGAATTAAACCCGATGCTCGGTCACAGGGGCTGCCGTCTCGGTATTACCTATCCGGAGATCACTGAGATGCAGGCAAGGGCAATTTTTGAAGCAGCATGTGAGCTGAAGAAAGAAGGTAAAAATCCAATTCCCGAAATAATGATTCCTGTATCATCGGAGGCAAAAGAAATAGAACATCAACGAAAAATAATAGATAAAGTTGCCCGGGAAACCATGATAAAATACGGAGTTGAGATAAAATATATGGTTGGAACGATGATAGAATTACCTCGAGCAGCTTTAACTGCAGATGAGGTAGCGAAATACGCAGAATTCTTCTCGTTTGGGACAAATGACCTTACACAAACAACATTTGGATTTTCAAGAGATGATGTAGGTAAAATTTTGCCCGATTACATAGAAAAAGGTATTTTGCCTTATGACCCCTTCCAGCGTTTAGATGAAAAAGGAGTAGGAGAGCTTATAAAAATAGGCATTCAGAAGGGAAGGAAAACAAATCCTAAATTAGAAGTAGGAATTTGCGGTGAACACGGAGGCGAACCAAATTCAATTTATTTCTGTCATAAAGTTGGTATGGATTATGTTAGCTGCTCGCCTTACAGGGTGCCTGTTGCGCGTCTTGCTGCTGCACGCGCAGTATTGATGGAAAAGAAGAAAAAAGCCTGAATGGACTTTGAAAAAAAGATTAAATCCTTAAAAGAAAAAATCGAAAAAGAACTTTTAATTTTTTTATCGCAAAACTTAAAAACCGAAAAATTTTTTAACAGGAATTTAAATTTTTTTGTAGATGAATTAAAAAATTTTATCCTTCGTGGTGGCAAAAGATTACGCCCGATTCTTTTTATTACAGGATATCAGGCAGTTAACGGTGAAAACGAAGAAATAATAAAAGCATCTTTATCAATTGAATTAATCGAAGCATTTGTTTTAATGCATGACGATATCATAGATAGAGATGAAAAAAGAAGAGGAGCTCCTTCTTTCCATATTTTAATGGGAGAAAGGCTGATAGATAAGCACCTTGGAATATCTGCCGGAATAATAGGAGGTGATGTTTTATTCAATCTCGGGATAAAAGCACTCATAGATAGCGATTTTCCAGCTGATAGAAAGGAAAAAGCATTGAAAGAGCTTCTGACAGCAAAAGAAAAATGTTTTTTTGGCGAACTTGCGGATATAATTTTGCAAAAGAAAGAAGAAGCAACAGAAGAAGAATTTTTTAAAATGGTAGAATTAAAGACAGCAAGTTATACTGTTGAGTTACCGCTTGTAATGGGTGCAATCCTTGGTGATGCAGAAGAAGAAATAATCACAGGTTTCAGGAAATTTGGTAAAGAACTGGGAAAAGCTTTTCAAATACAGGATGATATTCTCGGGACATTCGGCAATCCTGCATTGACAGGTAAACCCGCAGATTCCGATATAAAAGAAGGTAAAAAAACACTTTTATTAATATATGCATTGCAAAATGCAACAGAAGAGGAAAAAGCTTTCCTCAGAAAAACTATCGGAAAAGGAAAAGTAAAAGAAGAAGATATAAACAAAGTGAGAGAAATTTACAAAAGAACAGGCGCACTCTCTTATTGTAAAGAGAAAGCTAAAGAATTCGCACAAAAAGCCAAAAAAATACTCATTGATTTAAAGATTAAAAAAGAGGCAAAAGATTTTCTCTGTGAATTCAGTGATTTTATAATAAGGAGGGAGTTATGATAAAAGCAATTGTAATATCGGCATTATTGGCGTTGGTTACTGTAGTAATTTTCACAATAACTGCTTTTAGATATCCAAAGGGGACAGAAAAAATGCAAATGCTATCTCGTGCAATACAGGAAGGAGCAAATACATTCCTGCGCAGAGAATTTACGGTTATAGCATTAATCGTTGCAATAATCGCATGTGTATTCACGCTTATCGGAAGATGGACAGAAGTAAACTGGAAAACAGCCATTGCTTTTGTAATAGGTGCATGTGCGTCTACTCTTGCTTCCTTTATTTCAATGTTTATATCTACACGCTCGAATGCGCGCACAGCTGAAGCGGCGCGCCATGGACTCAAGCGTGCTCTTTCTATATCCTTTACAGGTGGAAGTAGCACAGGTTTATCCATCTGTGGAATCGCTCTTCTTGGACTTGCTCTTGTTTGGATAATTTTTAAAGGCGAAATCACCGCAGTAAATGGTTATGCCATGGGAGCTTCTCTTGTTGCTCTTTTTGCCCGTGTTGGCGGCGGAACATTCACGAAAGCAGCAGATATGGGAGCAGACCTCGTTGGCAAAGTCGAAAAAGGCATCCCCGAAGATGACCCAAGAAACCCCGCTGTCATCGCAGATAATGTCGGAGATAATGTGGGCGATGTAGCAGGACTTGGAGCAGACCTTCTGGAATCCTATGTTGAATCGATAATAGCAACAGTTGCAATATCTGCAACAGCTGGGATACTCGGTGAAAAAGGCATTTCCTTGCCCTTTTATCTGGCAGCTGCCGGGCTTATAGCCTCAATAATAGGATGTATCATTGTAAAACTCGCACCTCTGCAGGACCCACAAAACAATTTAAATCTGGGAGTATATGTAGCATCAATTTTAATGATAATCAGCGGTTATTTTATCACAAAGAAACTTGGTTTTGGCTTAAAAGGTTTTATTCCTTTAATAAGCGGATTAATTGCGGGACTGGTTATTGGCTGGGTTAGTGAATTTTACACATCTAATAAATACAAACCAACCCGTAATCTTGCGTCTTATGCCCAAAGCGGACCTGCTGTTACAATCGTGCAGGGTATGGCACTTGGAATGGGAAGCACTTTGCTACCCGTAATAACAATAGTTGCAGCTGTATTTATTTCTTATAAATTAATAGGGATGTATGGTGTAGCACTTGCGTCTTTTGGTATGTTATCAATTCTTGGTATAACCCTTGCTGTTGACTCTTACGGACCTGTTGCTGATAACGCAGGTGGTATCGCAGAGATGGCTGGCTTACCTCCGGAAGTGCGGGCTACAACAGATAAACTTGATGCCGTTGGCAATACAACAGCAGCTATAGGAAAAGGATTCGCAATCGGTTCAGCTGCCTTTGCAGCACTTGGATTAATCAGTGCATATATAAGCACCATGAAGAAATATTCACCTGATTTCAAATTATCGTTAACAGACCCAGCTTTGATTTGTGGTTTAATTGTGGGCGGTATGATACCATTTTTATTCTCCTCTCTTGTAGGTTCAGGTGTGAGTAAAGTTGCATTTAAGGTTATTGACGAAGTAAGAAGGCAATTCAGAGAAATCCCGGGTCTATTTGAAGGAAAAGCTTTGCCCGATTATAAAACCTGTGTTGATATAATCGCCCGTAATGCTTTAAAGCGTATGATATTGCCCGGTGTAATAGCAATTGTGATGCCCGTAGCAATAGGTTTATTGCTGGGTCCATCATCTGTGGCAGGTCTTCTTATGGGAGCTCTTGTAACCGGTCTGCAACTTGGTATTCAAACGGCGAATACAGGAGCTGCTCTTGACAATGCCAAAAAATACATAGAAGAAGGGCATTTCGGAGGTAAAGGAACAGAAGCTCACAAATCCGCGGTAATAGGCGATACTTTCGGCGACCCTCTGAAAGACGCAATGGGACCTTCATTAAATATTTTAATAAAATTGATGTCTATAATATCTCTGGTACTTGCACCGCTTTTCGCAAAATTCTTATAAATTTATGCTTCAAACCGTAAAAACGAAGCGAAGGCGGTAGAAAACCAAATTGAGTGATATCATTCACAATAAGCCATGATTTATAATCATTTACTATCTGCTTAAAATTTTTCGCTATTTTTCCTTTCAATTCAAAGTAATTTAACAAAGACAGAGGTAAATATAAAATAAAAAAATCCCTAAAAGATCGTTTCACATAAATTCGCTTTATATTTTTAAATTTCACAATATGAAATGGATAACCAAATTCTATTTCTTTTTCTTTAATTCCAGTCCAATTTTCTTTTCGACTTATAAAATTTAAAACCTGCATGAGGATATATAAACTCTCTTCAAAAATTTGTATTAACTCTTTTAACGGCTCTTCCAGCTTCCACCAATTATCCCTTAATTTTTTAACTTTCTCAATAAAGGACAAAAACTTAGAATCCTTAAGATTGAAAATTGCAAAATCTCTCTTCAAAGAAAAAACTTCGCATAAAAATTGTCGCACTTTTATTGTTTTTGAATGTTTCATATTGAGTATTCTAAAAACAGAATAAATTAAAAACTCAAGAGCAATCTTTTTCTTTATTTCTTCCGGTGATTTTTGGACTTCACATTGCTTTCCATAAAGCAAATTTAAATCGGGGACATCAAAGAACTTACCGAAATTTTTAAATACTTCAATATTCATAATCGCTGGTTGATGAAGCAAAATTTCATCCCCAAATATTTTTATCTCTTCTTTTCGTATTTTCTCGTATGTAACAATAAGGATATCTAAATCGGATATTCCGGGATTTCGTATTTTGCCATATTCGTAAATAGCATATACCCAATCTTTTTTAGAATAATAATCGATAATCTTTTCTCTCAATTGCCGGTATTTAATCATTTCGATTTTTAGCGGTAAATTTTTAAATTTATAATTCAGCATTTTATTTTTATTAATCCTCTATTTTTTGCAGCTATTAAATGTGTAATTAAAAGCCATTCTATCAACATAACCCTTGTTGATTCAAACCAGTTACCGAGTGTTGCCATACACCAGATAGTGAGCATACCTGCGAACGCCATCGTTGATAAAGTAAAAAGATTCTCATCCCTTATTTTAAGAGCATACCTTTGACATTTCCATACAAAGTGAGTAATTCTTATATAAAGGAAAAAGAAAAGCAAAGCACCTGTAATCCCCACTTCCCCTGGTATTCCGATGAAACTTGACCATGGAGTGGTAATTGTAGCAGAACCAAATTTCACAAATAACAATGATGTGCTCCATATCGGAAGAACATACTTCAGAGCAACATCCGTTGGACCAATTACTGGAAAAATCCTCATAGATTTGGCATAATGATAGAATATCCAGAAAGCTCTGCTATTATAACAGCCGGGACCTGTCCCGAATAACAGCCACTTCGCATTATCACTATACATCTTAAACAAATTTAAAAAAGCTCTTATTTTCCCGAACTCCAGTATTATTGAAGGATTCTTCAAAATGAATACTACATCCCTTCCCCTTGCTTCAGGGAGCTTTAAATTAAAAATGGTAAATCCTATAACGATAAATGCCACCAATGCCGGAACGGCTATAACTTTTGTCCTTGTATGCCACGCTGTTATGCATGTTATAATTATTATAATGATAAAGAAAAAAACCCATATCGACCTGAAGCCTGACATCAATATGATAAAAAGTGCAGGAGGGAAAAGGAGAAAATAATACCAGTATCTCTTATTCATCGAAATCAACGAAAGCAAACCACATAGGGTAATAAAAAGGAAAAAATTCATCTGATAACAATTGCCACCAAATGTGCCAGATATTAAATCGGCATGCGGACCAAAATATGCAAATTCCAGAAGACCAGCAGGTATCTGCAATATGCCAAGAAATAAAAGTAGTTTAAAATTCTTCTCAAGTACATGATAATCAAAAGAATTCAATATTAAAAAAGAATAAAAAAAGGGAACGGTTGTTAAGAACAAAAAGAAAATCGCAGGATACAATCTTATCCTCGAAAGATTTAACAGCCCTGATATTACACTGATAACCGCAAAAACCAGAATCCCGCGATAAAGCCACAAACCACTGCCCTCAAGTTTATCTCCTGCCCATATTTTCCGATAAAGGAAATACAAAATAAAAGGAATTAGAAACAAAACATCTGTAAATCTTAACAGTAGAGGAGCGATTTTAAGGGTATCTGTGAAAAATCTAATCGTTATTAATGCAATCGTGAAAATGTAAAGCAACATATTTCTTTATCCCCCTGTAAATAAAAACTTTACCCTGTCTTTTTCTATACAGATGTATAATCTTTGGTAAAAATTTAACAGGTAATAAACTCAAAATCCAGGGTAGCCTTAACCTTCTCCATCTTTCCCTCACTGTCGACACATTTTTAAATATCCCGGCCGGTAAGTAATTCTTTATCTCATCAAAGGAATACTTCTTATACATCAATTTATTTTTGCAACTCAGGTAAAGCGCAGGCAAAAGGAAAAAAGCACTCAGAAATCTCTTTTCATTATACATATCTGCAGGCAAAGGACTATTTATCAAAAAATTAATAACATCTTTAAATCTCTTTTCGGATATTTTCTTATAAAATCTTTTTTTAATAAAAAGCGTCAATTCTTTGGGATACAAAAGCACGGAGTGTTTTAAAGTATCGACAGGCAAATATTCTTCGGGATAGAATTCAAGATAAATTTCTGGCAAAATAAAAATACCATGATGCTGTAAAGCATCAAATTGATATATTATTCTCAGCAAATTCTGTAAATGTTTACGAAAATATTTTATTGAGTCAGACATTATTACTTCATCTTTCAAAATCATTAAAATATCTGCATCACTATATTCCGTAAAATCAAGTGTCGCTAAACTACCATGCACTATCACAGCTTTTACATAATCCTTTAAAAATTGCTCAACATATTTTTTTATTTTCAAAAGAAAGTATTTATAAAAAGCAGGGTATTTGTTGAATTCACATAATTTTAGCTTTAACTCTTCCCTTTCTCCCTTAAGGTTTTTCAGTAAACCAGATAATCGTCTAAAAGAATATTTATCGAAGTTTTTTTCGTATCCATTACAATATCTTTCGAGTTCTCTTATTATTTTATTTTGCAGTTCACATATTTCCTCTATTTTCATCTAATTACCAGACATGTCACCGTAGATGTTACTCCTTCCATTTCGTGCATTTTATCAGCCACTATTCTGCCGAGTGACTCGAGGTCGGGAGCTTCTATTTTCGCAACTATGTCGTACACACCTGTTACCATGTAGCATTCCACCACTTCTTTCATTTGTTTCAGGTCTTCCAGCACTTTACCTGTCTTACCCACCTTTGTTTTTATTAGCACAAACGCCAATGTCGGCATCACCCCCTCCTTATTTCTTCTATTTTATATGACATTGTTGAAATGTCAAGCAAACAATATGTATTTTTGCCTGACAACCAGCCACCCAGTTCCCCGGGATTTAATATAAGGGTATTACCAATTTTACGCACATCTACTTTATGTGTATGACCATAAATTATTAAATCAAATTCACCTGAGTGCGCAATCTCTTCAACAAAATCGGGAAAATGCATCAGAAGAACCTTTTTGCCACCTATTTCAAAGATATGAGGAGGAGGATGAATCTCAAAACCCGACTCTTCGAATTTCTTCTTGAGCAGTAATTTATCACCATCATTATTGCCGTAAACCGCTATTACCTTGCAATTCGCCTTCTTAAGTGACTTAACGACAAAAGGTGCCACAATATCACCTGCGTGCAGGATGAGCTCTACCTTCCCCCTGACTTTTTCCGCAAAGCCGTCCACAGCATATAGATTATCATGAGTATCCGATATTACGCAAATTTTCATTTTACCCTCCCCATAAATCTTGCAATGTCGTTCATCGTTGCAAACAAAACAAGCATTATAAGAAGAGAAAGACCTATAAGCTGGACAATTTGCATGCCCTTTTCTGTTACCTCCTTCCTTCTTATTTTCTCGAATAAAAAGATAAAAAGATAACCACCATCAAGCGGAGGAATTGGCAAAAGATTTAAAATAAACAATTGAATTGAAATAAATGCAATTATAGTCAATAAATAATCTATACCAATTTTAGCACTCTCAAAAACCGTATGAAAAACACTAATGGGTCCTCCTAGCGCCTTCCTCGAGATATCGCCTTTTAAAAGCTTGTAAAGAACCTTCAAAGTTAATACAATTGTGGAAAATGTAACTTCTACAGATTTCTTAATACCCATTAAGCCAAATTTCTTCTTTGACACCGCTACGGATATACCGATGAATCCTATTTCCTTTTCGGTGTTATCTTCAAGAATCTTTTTCCTGCCCACAACCAGTTGTGTTGTGCAGATTCTTCCTTTCTCAAAGATAACAGTTAAAGTTTCACCCGGATTTTTTATTATAATATCCCTGAAATCCATATAGTCCTTTATCTCCTTATCCCCGACCTTCAAAATCTTTGCCCCGCTTTTTAAACCAGCTTTCAAAGCAGGCTCACCAAAAACACGCCCAATAACAACAGGTATAAGCGGCGAAATATCATAATCGCCTTTGTCCCTGTAAAGAAAAAGCCCAATGGTATCGCTATCCCTTATTACTTTGACAAAAGAACTCTCATCATCATGGAGATAAAATTCAACATCGTACCAGTCTTCTACTTTTTTACCATCCACTTCAATTATTTCGTCTCCGTATTTCAATTTGCCTGTCTTAGAGGATTTAACCTGTCTTCCAGAGAATGTAGAAACTCCAACGAAAGAATAAAGTATAATAAGCACAAAAATACTCGCAAGCACATTGAATAAAGGACCAGCCAGCACTGTCAGGAATCTAACATAATAAGGCTTCGAACGAAATTCATAGGATTCTCCTCTCTTTTCAGAGGGATTTAACCCGGATAGCTTTACATAACCACCAAGAGGAACTAACCCGATTTTATATAAAGTTTCGCCTTTTTCAAATTGAAGAATCGAAGGTCCAAATCCTATCGAAAATGTCTCTACTTTTATCCCCGATAATTTCGCAACAAGGTAATGACCAAATTCATGCACCAGAATCAAAAAACCTATACTCACAATCGTAATTATTAAAAATATTATGAACATTTTTCTATCTCTTTCTTTGCCTCAATTTCTGTCCATTTTTCAGCTTCTTTAATATCTTCAAGACCTGGATTTTTTATAGTCTTATGCTTTTGCATTATTTTTTCCACTATTTTTGTGATATCCGTTATTTTAATTTTTCTTTGCAAAAATGCTCTCACACAAACTTCATCTGCCGTATTTAACACTGCTGGCATAGTCCCGCCTTCTTTAAGCGCGTAATACGCGAGGTTAAGGGCAGGAAACTTATCGGTGTCAGGTTCATAAAATTCAAGATTTTTGATTTTTGAAAAATCAAGCGATTTAGCGAGTGAAATCTCTCTTTTTGGATGCGTCAAAGCATATTGTATGGGTAATCGCATATCGGGATAGGATAGCTGTGCTAAAACGGAATTATCGATAAATTCCACAAAAGAATGGATTACAGCCTGGGGATGAATCAACACTTTAATTTTATTGTGAGGGAGTGAAAATAATCTATTTGCTTCTATTATTTCAAGCGCTTTATTCATAAGTGTAGCGGAGTCTATTGTTATCTTTTTCCCCATTTTCCAGACAGGATGCGAAAGCGCTTCTTCAGGGGTTATATCTTCTCTGAGTCCTTCACGGAAAAAAGGTCCACCTGAAGCTGTTAAAATAACCTTTTTCACATCTTCTTTCCTCCTACCGTATAAACACTGGAAGATAGCAGAATGTTCGCTGTCCACGGGAATTATTTCAACATTTTCCTTTTGAGCCTCTCTCATTATTATTTCGCCATAAGCAACTATTATCTCTTTATTTGAAATCGCAATTCTTTTCTTCTTTTTTATTGCTTTTAAAGTGGGCTCCACCGAAACAGTACCTGAAAGTGCATTTACAACGATATCAAAATCATGTTCATCTATCGCAGATAAAACTCCTTCCTTACCTGCATAAACATTCGCATCTATATCCTTTATTTTTTCAAATGCTTTTTTATCTATCACACATAAAAAACCGGGACGAAAAAACTTGTATTGCTCAAGAAGAGCATCAACATTCCTGTAAGTAATTAAGCCCACTACCTCAAAGTCTTTTAAATTTTTCACAACTTCAAGTGTCAATTTTCCCACAGTACCCGTTGAACCCATTACAACTATCCTCTTCATCTCTGTAAAACAACAAATCTCAAATAATAATAAACAAATGGAGCTACAAAAAGTATACTATCAAATCTATCAAGTATGCCACCGTGTCCTGGTATTATCTTTGAAGCATCTTTTAGCGAAGCATCGCGCTTTAGAAGAGATTCAACTAGGTCACCCACTACCGCAAGTAAAGGACCGAAAATACCGAGAATAACGCAATCATACCATGTTAAATAGTATCTGAAAAGGTGATAAAAAGAGGTTAAAAATTTCAACGAAAGCTCCTGACCGCTTCCGCAACCCGATATCCATTTGATTAAAAACAGGGTAATCAAAACACTTAATGCACCTGTGATGGCACCTTCCCATGTCTTCTTCGGACTTACGCGCGGAAAAAGAGGATTCCTGCCATATCGCCTCCCACCAAAATATGCAAATGTGTCATTTATCCATGCTATTAAAAAGGGTAAAAGGGAAAAACTTATACCCATATCATAATCAAATCTATAATGCAAAAATTTGGGTATCTCACGCAAAAGTATCAGGTGACTGAACAGCCACGATACATAAAGCATACCGAAGACTGTACCAGACATGTGATAAATAGCATGCTCAACCTTCTTACGGGTAAGCTCGGAAACAGATAGAACAAGAATCAAACATGTCAAAACGAACATGGTAAAGATATAACTCTTGTAATAGCAAACTAGACCAAGCAATACCCCTGCCAGTATACCGAGCTTCTTATAGGGCTGTAAGCCCCTTGCTTCAAGTATTTTGAAAAATTCATAAGTGCCGAGTATTATCCCTATTTCAACCAGTATCACATAATAAATCCTGCCGATAGTAGCAAGACATACCAGTACAGGCAAAAAAATAACAGCAGTTATTATCCTTTTTGAAAGCTCACTCAAGAACCCTCCCGAATCTCCTTTCTCTCTTTTGATAATCCCTTATTGCCTGTAATAAATGTTCGGTGCGAAAATCAGGCCATAAGACATCTGTAACCCATAGCTCGGTGTAAGCAATTTGATAAAGTAAAAAGTTCGAAACCCTCATCTCTCCACCTGTCCTTATGAGCAAATCAGGGTCTTCCATCTCCGGCAGATACAAATACTTTCTGAAAATTCGTTCGTTAACTTTCCTCAATCCTGCTTCTATTATTTTATTAACCGCATCTATTATTTCATCTCTACCACCATAGCTTATCGCAAGTATCAAATGTAAACCCGTATTTTTCCCGGTTGCTTCTTCCACTTTCCTTATCTTTCGCTGTAAAGACCTTGGAAGTTTATAAATCCTGCCGATAAAAGATACTTTTACATTATTCTCCATAAACTCTGGCAATTCTTTATCGAGCAATTCGTTAAGCAACTTCATCAATGCAATTACTTCGGGTTTGGGTCTATACCAGTTTTCTTCCGAAAAGGTATAAAGTGTTAACTGCTTTATCCCTATTACTCCACATGATTCCACAATATCGCGAACAGATTCAACTCCTTTCCTGTGACCTTCAACCCGTGGCAAGCCCCTCTTTTTCGCCCATCTCCCATTACCATCCATTATTATAGCAATATGACGGGGAAGATTCTTAGGGTCAATTCCGTATTTTTCAAGGTCTATCTCTTTCAACTTTCTATTTCTTTTGCTTTCTTTTCAAAAAGTTCATCCAGTTTTTCTATGTATTCATCTGTCTTCTTCTGAACTTCTTTTTCTCCTCGTTTTATATCATCCTCGGATACATGCTCTAATTCTTTTATCTTTTCGATGGCATCACGCCTTATATTTCTTATGGATACTTTACCTTCTTCAACTATTTTTTTCACCATCTTTATAAGTTCTTTCCTTCTCTCGTCGGTCAAAGGCGGTATCGGCAATTTAAGGGCATTTCCATCCTCTACAGGTGTGATTCCAAGGTCACTTTTCATTATCGCTTTTTTGATGTTTGGCAAGATAGTTTTATCCCATGGTTTAATAACTATAAGACGGGGCTCAGGGCAAACAATCGATGCTACCTGATTCAATGGCAGAACAGTATCGTAAGCTTCTACTTTTATGCCTTCAAGCATGCCAGGATTGCCTTCGCCCGCCCTTATCCTCATTAGCTCCTTTTTCACAAATTCAACCGACTTCTCCATCTTTTTTTCTGCCTCTTTTATTATATCTTTTATAACTTCCTCATTCATCTTCACCCCCTATAAAGGTTCCTATATCCTTGCCTTTTAAAATTTTAATTAAATTCCCTCTTTCTTTAAAATTAAAAACCCTTATAGGTATTCTTTTTTTCATACAAAGTGTAACTGCCGTCAAATCCATAATTCCGAGTTTATTTCTTAAAACTTCTTCATAACTTATTTTGCGATAAAATTTTGCATCTGGATTTTCCATGGGGTCTGCATCATAAACTCCTTCGACCTTCGTGCCCTTTAAAACTATATCTACACCGAGTTCTATTCCCCTTAATGCTGTGGCAGTATCTGTTGTGATAAAGGGTATACCGAGTCCACCTGTTAATATAACGATATCGCCCCCTTCAAGATAAGATATGGCATGCTTTGGTTCATACTGCTCTATAAATTCACCTATTTTATATGCATTTAAAACTCTTGAATTTTGTCCCATTTTTTCAAATATTGACATTAAAATAATTCCATTTATCACGGTTGACAGAGTGCCTGCATAATCGAGCATTAATTGTGGTAAAGCGAACTCTTTTGATAATTTCTCGCCTCTGAAAAAATTACCTCCGCCCACCAGAACAGCAAGCTCTATCCCCAAATTTTTGGCTTCAACGAGCTCCCTTGCAAATTCCTCTATAAAAGGAATATTAAGCGAACTATCTTCACCCTTAAACAGCTCTCCACTTATTTTCAGGATTATTCTTTTGAGATTACTCCCCGACTTCAAATCTGACGAATCGCTTTACTTTAATATTTTCACTAAATTTTGAAATGTGCTCTTTTATCAATTCATCAATCGTTATTTTCTCATTCCAGATATATGGTTGTTCAAGCAGGCAATTTTCTTTGAAAAATTTCTCCAATCTTCCTTCAACTATGCGGGGGATGGCTTTTTCGGGTTTCCCTTCTCTCTTTGCCTGTTCCTCATAAATCTTTTTCTCTTTTTCAATTATTTCCTTTGGAACATCTTCACGGGATATCCATTTGGGGTTCATAGCAGCTATCTGTTTGGCTATCTCGTGTGCTAACTTTTTAAATTCTTCTGTGCGGGCAGTGAAATCTGTTTCACAATTTAATTCCACAAGTACTCCTATCCTGTTGCCAACATGAATGTATGCATCTATTATCCCCTGCGTGGTTTCCCTGCTCATTTTCTTAACAGCTTTTGCAACACCCATCTTACGAAGTTCCTCTATTGCTTTTTCGATATCACCACCTGTTTTCTCAAGCGCCTTCTTACAGTCAACAACTCCTGCTCCTGTCCTTTTCCTCAATTCTTTTATTAATTCAATATCTACCTTCATTTTAAGCTCCCTTTTCTGCCAGACCTCTACCTTCAATTATTGCATCTGCAATGTAACTTGTTATTATTTGAACGGATTTTATCGCATCATCATTCGCAGGTATGGGATATTGAACCTCCCTTGGGTCGGCATTTGTATCAATTATCGCAACAACAGGAATTCCCAATTTCTGACATTCTCTCAATGCAACACCTTCTCTTCTGATATCCGCAATGAATACAACATCGGGTAAGCGTTCCATATCCCTGATCCCCTGCAATATTCTCTGTAATTTTGCAAGTTTTTTATCAAATCTAACTTTCTCTTTCTTGGATAATTTATCATATTCCCCTTCTTCTTTCATCCTTTCCATTTCTTTAAGATTTGCTATACTCTTTTTAATCGTTTCAAAATTTGTAAGAGTACCACCGAGCCATCTTTCTGTAACATAATGTGCTCCGCATCTTTTTGCTTCTTCTTTTATCACCTCTTTGATTTGCTGTTTTGTACCAACAAATAAGAATTCTGCACCCTTGCTTGCCTTCTCTTTCACAAATTCTCCTGCTTTCTTCAACAATTCGAGTGTCTTTTCAATATCAATTATATGTATTCCGCTCTTATCAGCGAGTATGTATTTTTTCATAGCAGGATGCCATGCTTCGCGCTTGTGACCAAAATGTGCACCAGCCTCAAATAAATCTTTAAGAGTAACTTCCCTCATCTCTTTGTCCATTGAGGCGATTTCCTCGCTTTAACCCTGCCATATTTCCTTCTTTCTTTCTTTCGGGCATCTCTCGTCAATAACCCATATTCCCTTAATATATCCTTTAAGTCCGGATTAAATTTCAACAATGCTCTTGCGATACCATGGCGAACTGCACCTGCCTGACCAGATAGCCCTCCTCCTGATACGAGCACCATAACATCAACCTTATCCTGCAACCCGGTGAGATAAAGCGGAGTAAGCATATCCTTTACAAGGTCTTCCCTTTTAAAATATGTTAATGGGTCTTTTTTGTTTATTTTAATTTTGCCGGTGCCGGGTTTTAGCCAGACTCTCGCAGTAGCTGTCTTCCTTTTGCCTACTGCATGTATAAACTCCGCAGACATCTCACCCCCTATATCTCAATCTTCTCAGGCTTCTGAGCATGATGGGGATGTTCGGGACCCCTGTAAACCTTTAACCTTTTTATCATCCTCCTGCCAAGCTTATTCTTGGGAAGCATACCCTTAACCGCATGCCAGATGACCCACTCGGGCTTCTTCTCCATTAACTTCTCAAGAGGAATTATTTTTAAACCACCTGGATATCCCGAATATTTTGTATAATATTTTTGCTTTAACTTCTTTCCTGTTAAAACAACCTTTTCAGCATTTACACAGATTACAAAATCACCGACATCTTTATGAGGAGCATATTCTGGCTTGTGCTTGCCCTGTAAAATGCGGGCAATTTCTGACGCCAACCTCCCCAGAACCTTGCCCTCCGCATCAACCAGATACCATTTACGCTCAACCATCATTTGCATTAAAAATAATCAAAATTTTATTTTGTCAAGCTTTTTTCAAAATTAAGTTGACTTTTTCAGTTAATCCAGTAAAATATAAGATGAAAATACTCTCTAAAAAATTGAATGTCGTTGAAGAATTCGTCAAAAGAATAACTCATTCTACAGATAAAATAGCAAAAATTTTACTATACGGTAGTGTAGCAGAGGGTACTCCCACATCTGATAGCGATATTGATATCTTGATTTTTGCATTCGGCTCCGAAAAGGAAAGGAAAAAGTTAGAAGAAAAAGTAGATGATATATCTTTTGACTTAATGATGGAAAAGAGAGAAGTAATAGAAACTCTTGTTTACCCCGTGATTAAATGGTATATCCCAAATTATTTCATTTACACTGTTAAAAAATATGGAAAGGAGGTTTATACTATGGGCGATGAGGAAATAAAAAGAGAAGTTAAGGAAAAATTATTTTTATTGGCAAAGGAATACCTCGAAACAGCAGAAATGCTTTTCAGAAAAGAAAAATACAGAATAGTGTGCGATACTGGATATAATGCATGCGAATTGATGATAAAAGCATTATTATTGGACGAAATGGAAGAATTACTATGCAAAAAAGGTAAAATTTCAAAAGAAATTGCAAAAAGATTGAAAAAAGCACTGAAGATAAGGAATAGCGCAAGATATGATTATGATGCTGAAATAGATGAAAAGGATGCGAGTGAAATTTTATCTCTCGCAAAGGAATTGCAAAAGCTATTTCAATTTAAATAGTGCATCCGTAAGAAGACGATAAATTTCTGAAAATTGAGGATATTTTTTCTTTAATTCATCAATCTCCTTTTTTATCAAATTCACATCGCCTCGCAAATGAGGACCCGTCATGCTCTCCCTAATTCCTTTCTCCTTCAAATTTCTACATATACTCATAAATAAATCGCAAATCAAATTTTGTGGCAAATTCAAATCTCTCAATATTTTTTCACCGATTAGCAAAAGAGTATAACAGAAAGGCGATACAAAACAGAGTGCAGAATGATAAAGCAACTTTTTATCTTTATCTATTATGTAATATTTGCCTTTCAATTTTTCAACGATTTCTTTTGCTTTCTCAATGGCTACCTCATCTCCTTCTATCACAAAATTTGTATTTTCAGGGAATTTCTCAAAATTTATGGAGATACAGGGATGAATTGATGCTCTTCTTTTACCCGGTAAAATAGAAGAAGGCAAAGCACCGCTTGCATGAAACAAAAACACATTTTCATTTATAAAATCATTTTCCCACATTTCATTACTTATCTTTTCAATTAAATCATCGGGCAAAGTAAAAAACAGGATATCACATTCTTTAAAGATTTGAGAAGGGGTCTTTTCCCAATTTTTACATTCTGTAAGTTGCATAAATTTTTTTGCATTGATTTCATTTTTTTCCAGAAAAGCAATTATTTTATAACCCGAAAGATGAAGTGAATATCCAAAAGCAGTTCCTGCTCTACCTGCACCTATTATCCCTATCTTATTCAATTTCTGTCCCCATAATTATATTTTGTATTTTTATTTTGTCAACCCATTTTTAAAGATAAAAAAGATAAAATTTGATAAATTTTTTCTTGACAATTGAAAAATTTGAATTAAATTAACCAAGAAGGATGAATGGGGTAGGGTTAAGTTTAATATTTCTCTGTGCATTTCTCTTAAAAGAAAATGCACCTGAAAAACCACCTATGAAAAAGATTTTATTAAATCAATTAAAGAAAGATGAGAAATTAAAAGAATTAAGAGAGTTATTAAAGAAACCTCAAATTCAAATTTTGTCTCCTACAAAGGGGTATCCCTTGGATACTATAGAATATGACACAGGTTCAGCTACAGGCTGGCACTCTGATGCTTCTACCGAATATTGGGGTGTAAGGTTTACTCCGCAGGAAGCTTGCACTATTCTGGGTGCATTGATTTGCATTTATTCTGCTTCTCTTTCTCCTATTTTCGATGACACGATGTACATAAGAACAGATAACAACAGTTTCCCTGGGACAATTCTCGACAAAGTATTTTACCAAAATAACCAAACGGGTGTCTATTGGTACTGGGTTCCTAGTAGTACAAAACCTGTAGTAACATCCGATTTTTGGATTACCACTTTTTGCCTAACTCAAAAAAGTTTATTAGGAAACCGAGATGTTTTTATATGTGGAGATGGAGTGGGAGATGATTTAAGGTCTTATTTCTCTACCGATCATTCAACTTGGTATTTAGTAGATGATGATATTTGCATCAGGGCAGTAGTATATTATATTGGACATCCTCCAAATCCTCCAAAGTTATTGGCTCCTTTTGAAAATATAAGAGTTTATTATGATACCGTAAGATTATATTTTACCACTACTGATCCTGAAGGCCAGCAGGTAAGATATCAAATTTGTTGGGATACTCTCTTTGATTTTCAAACCGCGGATAGTGATACTACTCTTCTTTATGCGAGTGGAGACACGGCTTCGTACCTTTTCGCAACCGGAGTCTTACTTAATGGAAAAACTTATTTCTGGAAAGTGCGAGCAAAAGATCCTGCTGGCACAGGGCAATGGGGAAATTGGTCAGAAGTTTTTAGTTTCACGATAAATACCTCTTTATCTTTCGAAGATTGGCATCAAACAAAAGATGGTCAAATATTCGACGATAATCCATCTTGCGGCTTGAAAGTTTTAAAAGATTCTACCATTTTGCGACCTCCTTCTCTTGATACTATATTTGGACCTGAAAGTTTTGAAGAACCTTGGATTTCTGGTCCTCCTGATAATTTACCTGCTCCGCGATATTGGACACAGAAGAGCGGACAAAATGAAACCGCTACAAAGTACTGGAATAGAGGAGATTTCGCAGCACCTAACACCACAACTTATGGCAAGCTTGCGGCAATCCATGAATATGAAGATTTCGTGACTCTTAATAAATGGCTTATCTCGCCAACTTTAAATCTGAAAGGAGTCTCAAACTGTGTTTTAAAATTTGCTCTATTTCAACGATATAACTGGCATGATTCTTTATTAGTAAAAATATCGGGTGACAGCCAAAATTCTTGGCAACAGATTCATCTATACGATAACTGGGTCGAACCTGACCATGTATGGGAACTTATGTCTCATGATATTTCTACCTTCGATGACTGGTATCCTGTACACATCGGCTTCCAATATAAGTATGCTGATCAAGATTCTGCTAATTCTGTTGGTATTGATTTTGTATTTATCACTGGAAATACAAATTGGGGTGAATTAACTACACCTGCAATCATCTTTAACAATCATCCTAAAACTCCAATTTCATGGGATAAAATAATTATTAGTTCAAATACAGGTGATTCAATCGGTATAAAATTGCAGTATAAGGAAACAGGCGAATGGAAAGATGCTACACCTTTCTGCTATGTAAATACACTTGATATTTATCATTTTGACCCGGAAATTTACGACACTATAAGAATATTTTTGAGATTCGACCATAATGCCGACGGAACAGAACCAGTATTAAAAGACCTCACTCTCAAATGGGACCCCAATTTGCGATGCATAATCGATTCACTGAAAGAGAATTATGATTATCTTGTCTTCCAGAACGATACACTTTATTATGGAGCAATAGGACCTGCTGTCTTCACGCTTTACATTACGAGCATTGGCTCAGATTCTGTTGTAGGCGAAGAATTCTTTGCTGATAGACCAAAAGATACTATAAAACCATTTTCTCTACAATATTCAATAGAACAGGGTGTAAAGAAATGGGGCTGGCTCACTGTTACCTCTTATACCCATCTAAATGGCGGTCAAACCGCCAGAGATTCAATCTATATAATGTGCGATACACTACCGCCTACAGGCGTAAAACTATCAACCCCTGCTTCTAACGATTCGGACATAGCGATACAACCTATTTTGTTCGTAAGCAAAGCAGAAGACCCACTTGGTGTCGAAGCATATCAGATACAGCTTGATACAACAAAAGATTTCAATTCGGTAAATCTCATTACTTCACCATGGTTCACAGATACAATGTGGGTATGCACCACAAAGTTAAAATCCGATATGAAATATTACTGGAGAGTAAGGGCAAAGGATAAAGGTGGTAACATCTCTATATGGTGCGGCAGGTCAGCAGATGTAGCTGGATGCGATTCTTTTAAGACAGCAAAACTATCTGTTTACATAGACAGCATCAAATGGGCAAAGCACACCTATGCAAGAGTTTATTCTGCTTATCCATGGCTCAAAATTTATTACAGGACAGATAATACACCCAATATACCAAATGCTACTCAATGCACTATCTTTGTTTCATCAGATTCTACACTTGACTCCGTAGTCGGTAGCACCGCGTTTGGTGACACTCCAAAAGATAAAAATGGTGCACCTTATTTCCTTGTTTATAAAATAGACCAGGGAGACCCAGCGGAAACAGAAATCACAATAACCGCTTACAGAAAGGATTTAAAGGGAAAAAGAAAAATAGAACTCGTTCTGGATAACGCAAACCCGACCAATCTTTTCACAATTTATCCCCATTATTCTTTGCTGAATAAAGTGCCAAGGAATCCCGCTATCATCTTCAGCTATGGTAGCGATAACTCACCGGGTCCAATTTATCATGGTGTGCAACTTGACTCAGGTAATGCAATAATAACCAGCAGTCCGGAATATCAAAAATGGGGATGGGATGAAGATACAACATGGTCACCAACACCTCCACTTCTCGGCAAAACCAAATACAAATACAGAGTATGGTATAAAGATTGCGTCGGTAATAGAACATCCATCATTGACTCCTTCTATACAAAGGGAGAACCTTATTTCTGGGAAGGTGACATCAGCAATAACTGGCATACACCGGGAAACTGGGATTCCGATGAGACTCCAATGTCCACCCCCCCTTATTCAAAGGTATTTATCCAGGAAGATGCAACAAGGAAGAAGTGCTCATCTTTAAGCGATATTTCCTACAGTAATAATCTGGTTATTGACCAGCCATGTACACTCTGGATAAATAATAATTCAGGGGGATTTATCTTCGCAGGAACTTCAATCAAAAACGATGGACTCATCAGAACTTATGGTGTGGCAAATGACTCTTTCCTAGTAGAATCAGAAATTTGCACATTGAAAGGAAGTGGTATGTGGTATGGCAAATTCGTATTTGAAAGCGAAAAAGTAATAATACCCGCAGGTTGCACATTGAGAATAGAATCAGGTGATAATATATGCTTTTATTTCAGGGAAACAAAAGAATTCATAAATAAAGGAGTGATTATAGCGGAAGATTCAATGGATACCTATCCCGAACTCGTATTCTGCAAATCAGCAGTGTTAAAAGGAGGAGGCATTTACAAAAATGTAGGAATCAAAACATTACCACCAAATTGCGATACTTTAAAACTTATGCAAGATTTAACACATGTCGGATTCATAAAAATAGGCTCGGGATGTTGCTTTAACCTTAATGGATACGATGTAGAAACAAAAGGTCTTTATCTAACAGGAAAATTAATTTTTGACTCCACTTCCACTGTGAAAATTTTTGATTCCCTTCATGTAACATCTCAGGGCAAATTAACATTAAAAGACGGTGCAAAGCTTTATCTCGGCAATAAAGCAATAATTGAAGGCGATTTCACTGCACAGGGCTTAGCTCCACCGGAGATAATAAGCACATCACAAAATGATTACTTTGTTATTAAACAGATAAAAAACGACCTCAATATACAACATCTGGTAATAGAAGGAGTCGATACTTTCTTAATAGATTCTCTCACAAACATAATAGCATTCGACAATATTTACTTTGGTAAGATAAAATCAGATGGAGTTTACTTAAAATTGATAAGAAAAACATCCTCAACATTTAAAGACACATTCAATGGATTGACCTTCTCCGACAGTTCATGCAAATACAACATCTGGTTGAAAAACGGGGATACTTTGTGGGTAATAAATCACGGCGGTGAAGCAACAGGTGAAAATTACGAATTTGAGGAAGGAGGTGTCATTGAGTGGTCTGAAAAATTTGGCAGTGTTAGGTGGATTTATCCCGAACAAAAAGATAAATACATAGGAGAAATAAGGTCATCAGCTATAATTTACAACGGAAGATGCTACATAGGGGATGAGCTCGGGAAATTTTATGCTCTGGATATAAATACAGGAGATACAATATGGACGCTTAAATTATCGGGTGCAATAAGAGGCATACCATCATATTTTGGTGGCAAAATTTACCTTGGTACTTATGGTGTAAACGCTAAAGTTTATGCAATTGAAGATGAGGGCAATTCCCCAAATGTGTTATGGTCCTACGATGTGCCTGGTGCGATAGTTGGTGCAGTGATATCCGATGGCGACAGAGTTTATTTTGGTGCATCTGATGGCAATATATACGCTTTAAATGCAACAAACGGTCAGGAAGCATGGAATACACCTTACTCAACAAATGGCAGTATATGTTCTTCACCATGTGTAAACAAATCGGCAAATAGTATTGCAATAGGCTCCGATATCGATACTTTATTTAAAATAAACGCAGAAAACGGAGACTGGACTGGTGCTAAAGCACTGGGAGGCGATGTAAAAGCAGCTCCATGGTATGATTTTTATTCTGATAAAATTTATGTCGGAAGTTATGGTACTGATTTTTATTGCATCGATTTTACCAACTTCAATGTAGTCTGGACATTTACAAATCCTTCCTCCGGGATTCACACAATGTGCTGGCAGGATTTCTTTGTACCTGGTCGCTACATCTATTTTGTGGATGTAGGAGGAAAATTATGGGTGGTGGATACACTTGGCAACCAGAATCCTTACGGCTGGACAACATATCCATTTGATGCAGGTTCTCCCATTCATGCACTCCCGATTGTCTGGAATAAAGTTTGTTATTTTGGTGCGGATAACGGCTTCTTCTATGCAATTAACAAGGAGACAGGCGAATTGATATGGAAATACAACACGGGAAGCGTAATCTTATCTTTGCCATCAATAAGTGTATCTGACAGTTGCATAGTAATAGGGACGAAGAAAGGCAAAGTTTACTGCTTCTGGCTGGCACATACTCATTAAAATTCCAGCTTGACAAACTCGAATTTTCAGTATAATAATTTGACTATGAAGTCAACTTTTCGACTCAAAAGTCGGAAATTAAAGATGAGGGAGATAGTCAAGGCGTCGCTTTATGTGTTTGGAAGAGATGGTTTCTTTGGTGCGAGTATGGAAGAGATTGCAAACAAATGTGGTATTGCCAAATCTTCGATTTATTTTTATTTCAAAGACAAAAAGGAATTGTTCAAAGAGGCTTTGAAACTTGCTCTTGAGAAAGAGGAGAAGATGTTAAAGAGAGTGAAGAGCATGAAAGCATGTTTTGAAGACAAGATAAAATCTCTCATAAGGCAGTATCTCAGCGGATTAAATCAATTTAAGGAGGGTATGAGATTGCTTTTCCTTTATCCCCCTCAGTTTGACCCTCATGAGTTCGGTGAAATAAGGGATATGATGCGTAAGGGCATTGAGAAGCGTGAAAATATCTTTGGTGAAATTATAAAGGAAGGTTTTAAACAGGGCAAGATAAAAGATTTACCATTAAAATATTGTGTATCTTCATTTTTCGGTATGATTTTCTCTTTCATGAGGAGCGTTTATCTTGGTGAAAAGATAAATGTAAAAGAAGGTGTAAATGTGCTTTCTGATATATATTTGAATGGTATATTAAAAAGGGGGGCAAGATGATAGTATTCTTAATATCCCTTACCGCATCACAGATACTTGATAGTGTTGAGAATGTTTTGAGTGCACCGAAGACAGCGTATTCTGTTAGTGAGATGATTCTGATGAACGAAGATGGTAGCGACAGAGAAGTCCGCAAGATGGCTATGTGGCGTAAGGGCGAAGATTTTATGATGACGAAATTTTTAACACCTTCTGCTGTGAGAGGAGTGGGTCTCCTAATAAGGTATCCCGATAGCCCGAAAGAGCAGATTCACCTGTATCTGCCTGCTTTCAGGAAAGTAAGAAGGATAGCTTCCCATGCTAAAAAAGAGAGATTTCAGGGAACTGACTTTTCTTACAGCGATATGGCATCGAAAAGGGGTGCTTATAAAAAAGATTATGATGCAAAATTAATATCTGAAACCAATAAATATTATGTGCTGGAATTGCATAGAAAGCCTGAATCAAAAAAGGATTACAAAATTTTGAAAATGTGGGTTCTGAAGGAAAATTATTTACCCGAAAAGATTGAGTTTTATGATGATGCAGGGAATCTCTGGAAAGTTATGACCAATAAGGGATATAAGAAGATCGGAAAATACTGGGTGATGACGGAAATAGAGATGTGGGATAAAAAACGCCATCACAAAACTATTATGAAGCAGGTAAAAATTGAATTTGATAAAGAGATTCCCGATAACTTTTTCTCAATTAGATATTTGAAGCAACCACCAAGGGAAGATGATGCAATAAATGGCGAATTCAGATATGATAAAAGATTTTTGATAAAGGAAAAAACCCAGGCAGAGATTCCTTTTCATGAGTTGATGATAAAATATCAGACATTACCGAAGGAAAATATAGAAATTTTCGTAAGCACAAAGTTTAGATTTTGGGATAAAAATTTGGTTTATAATTTGAGTGATTTATCTTTCCTTCACAAAAGTTATCCTTATGAATTTTCAGTATGGGAGGCATATTGTTCTGTAACTGGCTTTTTACTGCCGAATCTTGACTTTAAGATTGGCAAACAGCGTATAGCATGGGGCACAGCGGATAAACTGTGTCCAACGGATAACCTGAATCCGGATGATTTTTCGGATATTGTAAAATTTGGTGAAAAGATACCAACAGAAGCAATGAGCTTTACTTACTGGCTAAAAGAAAATATAGCCGTTGATTTTGTAACATTGCCATCCATTAAACCTGTTTTGATGCCAAAAGAACCAATTTTTGGTGATACCCTCCAAAATGTTGAAGATACCCTGATATTCCCTGAAAAGAAAATAAAAAATATGATGTATGCTGTTAAACTTAAAGCATCGCTTGAAAAAATTGACTTTTCATTCTCATTCTTTAAAGGATATGATGATTTTCCTTATGTTTACAAGATGAATATGGTGATGGTGGGCACTCCTCCAAATGTTTCTTATGTTCCTCAAAAGCTTTACTATGGATTTTTACCGATAAAAGTAGTTGGAGCGGATTTCAGGAGCGAGATTTTAAAAGCAGGGATATGGGGTGAATTTGCATTGTTCTTGCCGAAAAAAGATACCCTGAAAATGATGATGCCCAATCCCAATCCACTTGACACACTTCATCCCTATATCGAGCATGATAGTATTATCTTTGACAAACCCTATTTAAAATATACTCTGGGATTTGATTACACTTTGCCTTTTGATATTTATATGAATTGCCAATGGATGCACGGCTTTTTCACAGAACGGAATAATTTAACCGACTTTTTCATGACAAGATTTGAAAGAGAATTTAAAGATGGTGAATACAAACTCGGATTTAATATAGGAGGACAAATTGCAGATTGGGATGATATAAAGAATAATTATGGCTGGATGGCAGGAGCAGGCATAACATTTAAACCACATGAAGATGCCAAAATAACAATAGGAGCATTTTTCTTCGACGGAAAAGGAAAAACATTCTTCACCGACTTCAAAGACAAAGATATGATAATGATACTCGGAGAATTTAACTTCTAAAAGGAGTGAATATGCAAAGAATTTTAAAATATAGATGGGTGTGGATTATACTGTCTGCGGGATTGACGCTCGCACTTGGCTACCAGATTCGCAATCTCAAATTCGAAACAGACATCACAAAATTCCTGCCAGAAGAAAATCCCAAGGTTAAATTTTATAGAGAAATAGGAGAAAAATTTGGCGGAAATTACATGGGACTTATAATAATAGAAGCAGACGATATCTTCAAAAAAGAAGTAATAGATATGATAAGAAAACTCGTAAAAGAGATAAAACTCGTTCAGGGAATTTCAAATGTTATGAGCATAGTCAATATGATGGATATAAAAAGAATACCAGGAGGAATTGAAGTAAGTGACCTGATAGGCGAAGACGAAATCTCCCAGGATAGTTTATATAAGATAAGGGATTATGTTTTAAGCAAAGAGATGTACAGAGGCAAAGTTGTATCCCCTGACTGTCGTTATACCGCTATCATCTGTCAATTCTCGGAGCATGCAGATAAAATCTCTGTAGCAAGAAAAATAATGAATATAGCAAAGAAATATGAAAAAGGATACAAATTTTATTATACAGGGACACCCTTTGCGATGATACAGGTTAAAAAGTTAATAATTAAAGATTTAAGAATTCTGATTTTGCTTGTGATAATGATTATTCCTTTAATTTTATTTTTGTGTTTCAGGTCTATAAGAGGAGTTCTTCTTCCTTTGCTTTCGAGTGCACTTTCTGTTATATGGGTTTTCGGTTTGATGAGCATTTTTAAGAGACCAATTACCATGGCTTCGGATACCGTGCCTGTTTTGCTCATTGCGATAGGAACTGCTTACGGGATACATCTCATAAATCGCTATGACGAAGATAAAAATGTTTTAATCGCTTTAAAAGAAGTATTTCTGCCAGTTTTGCTCGCTGCTTTAACAACATTTATTGGATTTATGTCATTCCTTACATCTGACCTTAAAATAATCAGAGATTTTGGAATGTTTACAGGATTGGGAGTATTATTTTCGTTTTTACTTACTATAACACTTTTGCCTTCAATTTTATCTTTTACACGACCAGCTGAGTCAAAGGAGTTATCTTTTAGGCTCCTTCTTAATAAAATTTATGATTTTGTTTCCAAAAGGTCAAAGGTTATCTCTTTAACAGCGCTTATAGTGAGTATCGTGGCGATAGCAGGTATTCCTCGTATTCACACCGAAACCAATCTTGAAGAATATTTACCAAAAGGATGTGAGTTAAGAAAGGGAATCGACCTTGTAAGGGATAAATTTGGAGGAGCAGTACCCGTTGATATTTATTTCAAAGGCGATATTTTAAATCCTTATACTCTTTACAAAATGAAGCAGGCAGAATGGTTCATGAGACAGGTGAAAGGACTTCATAATCCAAATTCAATAGCAAGTATCCTTTGCGAAATGAATTATAAAATGAATGGAAGATATACCCTGCCAGAAAGCAAACTTGAAGCAGAAAATTTATTATTCTTTATGTCAGGAAGAGGAGAATTAAGCCAAATGCTGACATCCGATAAAAAAGAGGCAATTGTATCTGCAACAACAGAAGCATTAAAAACTTCGGACGAAATAGTAATAAAAGAGGAGCTCGATAAATTTTTAAGAGAAAATAAAAATTTCACCCCGGAATACAATATTTATCTTGTTTTGAAAGGTTTTGACAAAGAAATTGATACTTTGAAATTATTCACATTCCTTCGTAAAGAAAAAAGAAATTTGAAAAATCCCGATTTTAACATGGTTAAAAAATTCGTTAAAGATTATCTCACATCAGAAGAATCAGAGATTTACATCGAGGATGAGATTTTGATAAACAAAATTTCGCATGCACTTTATAATCTTATGATAAAGAATAATTTGAGTTCGGATGCTATTTTTAATAAATTGAAGAGAATTTTAAAAGGCTATTTTGAAGAAGATGTGCAACTTTTGAGCGAAAGTTTTTCGATTCGTCTTGCTGAATTTATAAAGATGTATAAAGTTTCACAATTTATGAAAGATTTCGGTGAAATCGGTATAAATCCAGATGACGATAGTCAATTTTACAAAGAATTGTATTGCGCTACATGGCTTTACCTGTTTAATATACCAGAAGAAAATGATTTATTAATGGAGGCAACAGGGGGACCCATCGTGAGCCTTGAGGTTCACAAAAAGTTAACGCGCACTCAATTGATAAGTATGTTTTTCACTCTTTTCCTTACTTTTCTTATGACATCTTACCTCTTGAGGTCTCTAAAATATGGTTTATTATCGCTTTCGGCTATTTCGATTTCACTTCTTATAAACTTTGGATTGATGGGCTGGGCGAATCTTGGCTTAAATCCCATAACTGTATTTGTTGCCTCACTTGCAATAGGAATAGGTATTGATTATACAATCCACTTTATTGCCCGTATGAGACAAGATGGAATAAGACCTGCTATTACAGGCACGGGCAGGGCTATTCTTTTCAATGCATTGTCTGTTTGCGCTGGCTTCCTTACCCTTTTATTTGCACAACTAGTTCCATTGCGCACATTCGGTCTATTAATCGCAATAACTATGATTACCGCGAGCTTAGGAGCAATAACTGTTATTCCTTCACTTTTAAATCGACAAAAAACTTGACATACCCGTAAAGTATTTAAATTAAAATGATGAGATATTTTTTAATTTTTTTACCACTGATTATAGGGTGCTTTCGTTCTCCTGTATTCGTTAAGCACACCATACGGGGAGATACATCTACAGTGCGATATAACACAAAGAGCTGGAAGGCAAGAATCAAAAAGGATTATAAAATAGCAATATTATACGAAATAGAAAGCGATACGATTTACAGAAATGCAGATTATATGAGAAAAGATGAAGAAGGTTTTTATTATAAGATTTATATACCGGAAGATGCGAAGTTGCTCTGTTTAAAATTCGAAAACGATTCCGGCTCTTATGACGATAACAAAGGTCTCGGCTACATTTTTCTTATAACCGATACAAACGGTGTCCCCGTACCCGGTTCAAATTTAGCTTACGCAAAGAAATTACTATCGAAAAAGCTTCGTAAAGAAGCCAAGAAATACATTGAAAGGGAACTAAAACTATATCCATGGAATGCAGAAGCATATCTTTATCTTGAAGGCAAAATTGAAGATAGGATTCAAAAGGTAAAATCGTTAAAGGATTCTCTGCATTACAAACTTTATTCTCTTGTGTTACTTTACTCCGAGCTCGGTGAACTCGATTCTGTACAGAAATTTTTGATCAAGTATGCAAAGGAATTTCCATCCGATAAAAAATTATCCTCTCTTTTTGCAAGATGTCTTTTAAGCATTAAGAATCCCGGATTAAGAAAAGCTTTTGCTGACAGAATAATAGAAAAAATCGGTGATAATCCTGCGGAGAAGTTCCTTATCCCGCAATATGTTCTCATTATCGGCAAATATACTATGAACGCGGTACCAATTGATTTATGTGAAAAATTCATAAAAAAATATCCCGATGCCAAAGGCGCAGATGAGGTATATTTTCTGTATCTGACAGAAAAAGTTAAAAGGGGCAGGATTTCAAAATACAGATTGCTTAAATTCCTCGATAAATATCCGGATTCTTACTATTCAAAAGTCATTTTAAAAGTGCTTGGAAAATATAAAGAGGGAATAAAAAGATTCCCGGATGACGCTTCATTTTATAACCTTTATGCTTACAGATGTGCGATAGATGGTCATAATCTACATGAAGCCAGAAGAACAATTGAGAAAGGCATAGACCTATTGGATTTCAATACTTACAGGAAAAAATATTTCTCCCTGCCACCTGAAGAAAGATTTTCCATGTTTTACGAAGCAAAAGCGAGTTTCTACGATACTTATGCATGGATATTTTTCAAGCAAAATGCTTATGCAAAAGCCGACAGCCTGATTGACAAAACTTTTTCATTATTAAAAATCGCAAACAAAGAGCCAGCAGAAGATATCCTTATGCATTTCATTGAGATTAAAAAGAAAAACAAAAAATGGAAAGAAGTTTTAGATGGTCTGACAAAGTTGTATTTAAAACAGCCAGAAAACGAAACATTGAAGATGAAAATCCTCGAAGTTTACAAAAAACTCGGCAAATCAGAAAAAGATTTTGATAAATTTCTGGAAGAGCAGTTTCTCTCTTATTTTAAAAATGTTTTATTAAACCAGAAGATTAAAGATTTCACAGCAGTTGATTTACAAGGTAATCGCATTAAATTGTCCGATTTTAAAGGCAAAGTTTGCGTGCTAAATTTCTTCTCGATATGGTGCGGTCCCTGTGTCGAAGAAATTCCGGAGTTGAATAAAATTGTAGATGAGTTTAAAAACGAAGATGTAGTATTCATTGCGATAACAAGCGGTGACAAAGAGGCACTTGAGGAATTTTTAAGGGAAAACGAGTTCAAATACAGGGTATGCATCGCAGATTATTCCGTATTCTTAGATTACAAAATTTACGCAATACCACAACATTTTCTAATCGATAGAGAAGGTAAAATACAGTTCAGGCATGTTGGAATGGTAAAAAAAGATATCCTTGAGAGGGAAATAAAATTTTTGCTGAAATATAAATGAAAATAGGCATAATTTTTAATCCTGAAAAAGAGCTTGCAAAGAAGATTATACCGGAAGTTATAAAATGGCTGAAATCAAAAGGTGTGGAAGTTTACATGCTGGATGAAGCTAAAGAATTACTGGTTGATGAATGTGACATAATTCTTGCGATGGGAGGAGATGGCACTCTTTTACGAGCAGCCCGTATAGTGGGCGAGAAGGGTAAATTAATTTGCGGAGTGAACCTGGGGAAACTCGGCTTCCTTACCGATATTCAGGTAGTAACCCTTTATCACGCACTTGAAAATATTTTAAAGGGAAATTACAAAGTAGAAGAGAAAATGGTACTTGAAGCAAATTTTGATGGCAAAAAGTTATATGGTCTTAACGATATTGTCCTCATAGGTACAGGAACAGGAAGGATGCTTACTACGAGCATTTATATAAATGATGAATTCCTTTCTACATTTTCATTAGACGGTGTAATCGTGAGCACGCCAACAGGCTCAACCGCCTATTCGTTATCTGCAATGGGACCCATAGTTCATCCATCTCTCGACGCAATTTTAATAAATTTCATCTGCCCGCATACTCTAGGAGCAAGACCCTTAGTTATCGACTCAAAATCTATCGTGAAAATTAAACTCATAAAAGAACATGGAGTTATTGTAGCCGATGGTCAACAAAGGGAACCTATCCCTGAAGGCTGTTATTTTAGTGTAAAAAAGGCACATTATAAAATAAAGATTATAAGGTCAACGAAATATTCATTTTATAATATTTTACGGACAAAATTAAACTGGGGAGGTTTAAAAGAAAGATAAAGTTGACAAATAGAAATTTTGAATATAATTTATAAAAGGGGGTAAGATGGAGTTTCTATTACTTGGAGGTTTAATTCTCGTAATGAGTTTATTGCGTAATGTTGAAGCCTTCAGGGAGACGGACAAAGCGTTAACAGGCTTGAAATTGCCGATAGGAATAGTGGTAATACTCGTTGGGCTTTCAAGTTTTAAAACTGCCCGTCTGATATTTCCAGCAATTATGGGCTTGGTATCCGGGTTTTTCCTCATCCTTGATCTTCTAAAAATGATACCCAAGACAGAGGAAGCAGCTCAAAAGACAGCAGAAACACTTGCTGGCTTCCAGGTTCCTGTTGGCATAATAACGATAATAGCTGCGATTATAGGTATGTTTTTACGCACAGCATAATGCTTAAGAGAGCACACATTTTTGTATCTGGACTTGTGCAGGGTGTATGTTATAGATGGTTCACAGAGGAAAAGGCAAACAAACTTGGATTAACAGGCTGGGTAAAAAACCTCTGGGATGGCAGAGTAGAAGTAGTGGTCGAAGGCGAGGAAGAGAAAATCAAAGAGCTTATCAAGGAATTAAGAAAGGGTCCCCGTCTTGCACGAGTTGAAAATCTCGAAATAAACTGGGAACCTTACACAGGAGAGTTTAAAGATTTCAGAATAAGATATTAAAGAACACCTATTCCTTTTAACATCGAAATAGTTGCTTTTAGATAGTATTCTCTGAATTTTTTATCGGTTTCTCTTAATTTTTCTGCAACCATATATGCTATTTTCATTGCAAGTTTAGCACCTCCTTCTTTATCCTTTTGCATGAATTTATTAAAGTCTTCTCTTTTTAATATCAAAACTTTTGCATCTTTCTTACATATCACTGTACCTGTTCTTTCTTTACCATCGATAAAAGAAAGTTCTCCAAAAATCGTACCGGGCTCCATCATTTGCACGCTCAGCTTCCTATCTGTGCCTATATCAACCTGCACCTCACATTCTCCTTCTTTTAGAATATAAAGCTCATTACCTGAATCACCCTGCTTGAATATCGTATCGCCTTCATAGTAACGCTTTTCTTTGATAAATTCAGCGAGATTTTTTAGAGAATCTGGCCCCAGGTCCTCAAATAGACCTATCCCGGACAATATATTAACATCTACCATAAACCCTCCTTATAAAATGTTTTAACACAGTAAGGCAAACCGAACACAAAACTCCTATCACTACCTCCATGCATCACATACTTTTTATCAATCAAATCAATCCACATCCAGTATTTACCATAATCAAGTTTTGTAATTTTTACACATAATTTTCCATTTTTAAACTCGAATTTTTTTGAAGTATTTCCAACAACATGTAAAACCGGTAAAAATCTTAAAGTATCGATATTTTCGAGCCGAACTTCAAGAGTATCTCCTTTTTCAAACTCATAATTCCCTTCCAAAATTTTCCCATTACGCAAAACATAAAAGGAAGGAAGAACCCACTCACTATCACAATGAACTCTCACAATACCCAGACTATCAATTTTCCAGCCGTTTTCTTTCTTCATTTTAAAAATAATTTCACCTTGGTATATGTTAGAATAAGATGTATCTTCTTTTACAAATTCGTTATACCACTCAAGACAAAGTTTGCAGATAGCACAGGAATCTGTACATTTTAAAGTATCGAAAATTTTAAAGCCATAAGTGGTATCAACTTTTCTATAAAAAGTATCACCATCGACTGTAAACTTCGTTTCATAATAAGAAAATAAAACCAGTTGCTGTATATACTCATCCCACAATGCACTTTCCGCTAATTCTTCAAAAATACTTTCCTTACGAGATGCACAGCCCATTATAAACATTATCATTATAATGATTATTTTTCGCATTCCAGCACAAGGAATCTTCGAGTTTTTTCCGTTATTTTTCCATGATTCGATTGCCTCACAAAAGGCACCCATATTATTTCTTCACCAGAAATCACAACAGGAAGTAAATCTCTGAGATAAAGAGGTATTTTGTCATCTATGAAAATTTCCTTTAATTTTTTGTATTCGGATAGACCAAAAGGCATCATTTTATCACCAGGTTGCCTGCTTCGCACTTTAAGAGGCAAAGATAAAGCATCTGCATCAAAAACAGCTATCCTTTTACCGTCTCCAATAATACGCTCATCAGTGAAATGTGCTTTTAATTTGTAACCATTAAAATTCAATTCACCAGGTACTTCAAAAACTTTTTCTTTTTCAAGATTTATTTCTTCCCTGATGAAGAAAAGTTCATCATAGGATTTTTTAACTTTAAGTCCGGGTATATCTATTTCCTTTCCCGACATCTTTTCTTTTAACAACATTACAAGGTTGTCAAGATGTTCTTTTTTGATTTTCGTTAAATCACCTTTTGCTTCTTTTATAGCGCATCTAAAAACCTTTTTCAAAAATCCCGTATGATAGGATTTTAACTCCTTACAATTAAGAATTATCATACCCTTTTCTTCCTTTGAGTATCTGTCATAATATTTTTGTGCAAGGTCTTCGAGGGCATTATTTTCTTCTTCCCATACATCTCTTTCTTTTGCCACTATTTTCAAAATATCGGGATTTAACTCTTTTAAAAGGGGGACAATTTTATGCCTTACAAAATTTCTTTTGTATTTCAGTTCAAAATTAGTTCTATCAACAACATAGGGTATTTCTTCTTCTGATAGAAATTTCAAAATCTCTTCTCTTGTTAAAAGTATTAATGGTCTTATGATTTTCCCTGTTTTTGGTTTTATAAGCGACAATCCCGATAGTCCTGTTCCTCTTGCTATTCTTAATATAAGTGTTTCAAGCATATCATCTGCTGTGTGTCCTGTTGCAATTTTATTCATTCCCAATTTTTCAGCCACATCAAGCAAGAAGCTATACCTTGCGCGTCTCGCAGCATCCTCAAGCGAAATGCCCAGAGATTCTTTAAGCTCAGGCACCCTGCCTTTTCCCATCACAAATCTTAACCCAAGTTTCCTGCACTCTGATTCAACAAATTCAGCATCCCTGAAACTTTCTTCCCTTATTCCATGATCAAAATGGGCAACACATAGAGATAACTCATATTCAGCTTGAATCATACGCATTATATGAAGCAATGCCATAGAATCAGGTCCACCGGATATTGCCAGCAAAATTTTATCTCCCTTTTCTAAAAGATTATACCTATTAATCGCCTCTTTTACACTGGAGATTATTTTCTCCATTATTGTCGATTGGTTTACCATCATTCTGCAATGATTTCTCAATTAATTCAAGATATTTTACGACCTCAAGCCCTGATTCTGCATTTGATAAAGGTTCTTCCCCTTTCTCTATGCATTCTATAAAATGCGATAATTCTATTTTTAAAGGCTCGTCATTGGGGATATAAGGAGCCATCACTTCTCCTGTTCTGTAAGCAAGTTGAAATTCTCCAAAATTATCATGATTCAAAACTTCAACAGATTTGTTGTAAATTTTTATTTTCTCATGAACTTCTGTATCATCATATACCAGCATTTTATCAGAGCCTACAATTGTGATATTCCTTATTTTGCTGGGAGCAAGCCAGCTCACCTCTATATTGCAGATTATTCCTCCTGGAAATCGCAAAGTTATAAATGCAACATCTAGTTTGCCATCTATAACACAATCTTTACCTGTAGCTAGCACAGAATAAGGGGCACATTCAAGCCAGTAAAATAATATTGATAAATCATGAGAAGCAAGGTCCCACACTACATTAACATCTTTGCGATGAATACCAAGATTGACTCTTCGAGAAGAAATATAAAATACTTCTCCTAATTCCTTATTTTTCAAAATCTCTTTTATTTTTCTTACAGCAGGCGAATAGAGAAATGTATGACCGACCATTAAAACTTTACCTACTGCCCTCTGCAATTCGAGTAGTTCAATCCCCTGTTCATACTCCCTTACAAAAGGTTTCTCAACAAAAACATGTTTATTGTGAAGCAAGGAGTTTTTGGCTATCTCATAATGACTGTTAGTCGGAGTTGCTATCACTATGGCATCTATTGTTACATCGTGTATTATATCAGTGTAATCAGGGGTCACTCTTTTAACTTTCCATTTTCTCTGTGCCTCGGATAACTTTTCTTCATCGATATCACAGCAGGCAACAAGTTCACATTTCTCTAAATTCTTTAAAACTCTTAATAGATTTTTACCCCAGTATCCGCAACCTATTAAACCAACTTTAACCGCCATCTTCAGTGTAAGGGGGCCACATATAAGGTCTTTCAAAATATCCTTTATAACATTTCAGTTCCTTTATTTTCTTCATAAAACGAGCAGGATTTCCTGCTACCACTTCTTCATCTTTAACATCTTTCGTTACAACAGCTCCTGCACCAACGAGCGCATGTTTGCCAATTTTAACACCAGGTAATATCACAGAACCAGCGCCTATTTTAGCATAGTCAGAAACTTTAACTCCACCCAGACATTTATCCCAATAAGGACATAACATAGGATGAGGGTCATCAGTAAAAACAACACCAGGTCCAACAAATACCCATTTGCCAATTTCCGTGAGCTCAAGAAAACAAAGAGAATGAATCCGTGAATTTGAACCTATTTTATTGCCAAATTCAAGAACAGAACCCGTACCTATAGATACATTATCACCTATTTCATTTTCCTCTCTTATCATAACACGCTGACCTGTCTTGAAATCATCGCCTATTATGTTTCCTTTGTAAATAACAGTAAAAGGTCTTATCTCTGCATTTTTTCCAATGATAACCTCATCTCTTTCAGCTTTTTTACGCGGATTTTCACCTATAACACAAAAATCATGAATCTTAGAATTTTTACCTATTTGTACTTTGCCTTTTATTCTCACATAATTTCCAATTTTTACTGCCATTATTTTCTTTTCTTTATCAAACGAATATGTGTACCTGGACCGAGACTTATTCCTTTGGGCACTTTGTAAGGTGCTTTGCCGATTTTAATTTTATCGAAAATTCTCTTCAAAAGATGAAGACCAATGGCATCCTTTTTCTTTGCACCTTTGCCTATCCCTTTACCCCAATCTATGAAATCTATCATCAAAAATTTTTGATTTATCTCATAAGATACTTCGATGTATCCATCGAGTCTATAATCATAGCCATATCTTATTGCATTGGACATCAATTCCTTTGCAATGAATTCTATTATATCTTCACCTACCTCTTCTTTTGAGAAACCCGCCACATCATAAAATATTCTTGTGAGAAATACATAAACAACAGGAATATATTCATATTTTGCCGGCAAAAGTAAGCTTTTGGAATGCCTTGCTTCGGTCAAATAAGGGGATAATTTTTGTGCCTCCTTCATTAATTTTTCACGAGGAACATAAGCCCCCAGTATCTCAAGCCAGCTTCTCCTTGTGAGAGCAAAGCTCATCGTCTCTGCAACCTGGGTTCTCATAACTTTTATCAACTCTTCAGAGATATTAAATTTTGATGGTAATTCCACCAGGTCTTCATAAAATGTTAAAAATTTATCAAGACCAATTAGTTTAAAAGGTCTTTCTATATTTTTGGCGAGTTTTGAGAACAGCACAAATTCGTTGTAATTCTTTGTAAAAGCAGTAAATAGGCGTATCGCAGTTGAACTGCAGAAGTTAACATTGTTTAAATCAACGATATAATTATACTTTCTTTTGAAACAATTCTCCTTCACCCATTTGAAAAGACGGGAAGAAGGCTCGGTATCGAGAGCACCAGAGAAAACAAACCCCCATACACCCTGAAAGCGCTCAAAATTCATAAAAACCTTCATCTGACGAAACTCATACCTGTAAGTCTCAATCCCCATTTTTTATTTTAATCAATTTTTGACATTTGTCAACTATTTTTTTCATTTTTTATCAAATTTTATTTTTTCTATAAAGTTTGTTATTGATGGAAGGTAATCTGGGTCTTCTATTCCCGTGCAGTGCTCTCCTCTGATTGTTACAAATTTCTTGGGCTCAGGTGCCGATTTAAAAATAGATTGCCCCATCCAGAAGGGAACTACTTCATCATCCATACTATGAAATATCAAAACAGGCATCTTTATCTTCTTTATCCATTTTTCGGCAGGATATTTATCATGTAAAGCCCAGAGAGGTGGTCTAATTCTATAAATTTCTTTTGCCATATCCGCAACAGATGTAAAAGGGGCTTCTGCAACCAAACACATGGCATCTACCCTCGTAGCAAGCCATATTGCAATTACTGCACCGAGAGATTCACCCATAATTATAACATCCTCCGGATTTATACCCCTTTCTACTGTTAGCCATTCGTAAGCAGATAATGCATCAAGTAATAGACCTTTTTGTGAAGGAATTCCTTCACTTTTTCCATACCCCCTGTAATCGAATATAAAAAAGTTGTACCCCTTTTCTACAAACCGCTCAGCATAGTAAATACGATACGAAATATTGCCAGCATTACCATGACAAAATAAAATTGTTATCTTGCCATCATTCGAAGTGAAAAGCCAGCCATTTAATTTTTTGCCATCCTGTGTCCTAAAATAAATGTCTTCATATTGGAGCCCCCAATTATCGGGAGAGTCAATGAATAATCTTTGCGGGAAATAAAGATGTTTAAATTCGAAATATCTTTTAAAAATATAAAGTCCTATTATGATGAGTATATACAGTAAGATTTTAAGCATGAGCTGGGGGGCAGGGATTCGAACCCCGACCTCTGGGTCCAGAGCCCAGCGTCCTGCCCGTTAGACCACCCCCCAACTACAACTCAGGAAAACACTTAATGAACTTGCGAGGAGCACGCAGCATCTTTTTTCTTTTTTGTAATGCCCTTAATGCAAAAAAGAAAGTCAAAATTCCACTCACAATTAGTAAAATAAAAATAACTTTACGATAAAGATCAAGATAATTGATTAAAGCTCCAAAAAAGAGAGCCGCAAAAATAGATGTCGCCACAATATAATCTTCATAATCACGGAAATAATCTTCATATAAAAGTTTAATTCTTAAAGGAGGCACTTCTAATCTTACTTCTAAAGGATTTTTACTTTCAATTTCATCTAATTTTGTTTCGTCTCTCATATTTCCTCCAGCATTTCTATAAGTTCTTTCCATTTTTTTCTGGGTAGCCATCCATTATAAAAAGAACTGTTAGTCAAAGGAGAGATTATAAAGTGCATTTTAATTTTTTTATTTTCCCAAAGCTTTTCTGCGTATTCTACCAATGCATCGATTAAGTTAGACCAATCCTCTTCGCTTCTAAATTTTATTACATAAACTCCTTTCATGATTTCTTTAAAATTCTCAGCGTAATTTCTTATTAAGTCATGAATGCTATGATATATTTTTTCCTCGACATTGCCATTCAATATTTGCAAACTTAAAAGAGAATTCAACGAAGAAGTAAGCAGTGCCATTTCATTATATTTTATCCTATTTTTAAATTTGTCAAGCAAATTTAATATAAAACTTTGAGCAGGTATAAGCCCTGTGGAGGTGCACATGTTCCCCTTTTATGACTCTCGAGATTCAACATATCATCAATCCTTTTCTCCGTTATCTTACCCGTCGCAAGGTCCATAAGAGTGCCAACCAGTATTCTTACCATCTTGTGTAAAAACCTATCTCCTTCTATCATAAAAACCCATTCATTTTTCCTTTCCATAATTTCAAATCTCTTTATATTGCATATACCACTATCACGATAGGCAAATTTGTCAAATCTGTGTCTCCCTAAAAATTTGGGCATAACTTTTCTTACAATTTCAATATCTGCCTTCGTATCCCCAAATTCCCAAACATAGTTTCTCAAAAGGGGACTTTTTCCAAAATAAATCCTGTAAATATAAATCTTGCCTTTTGCTGATTTTCGAGCATGAAAATCAAGGGGAGCTTCTTCCACATCCTTTACATAAATATCTTCGGGTAAAAAATGATTCAGGGCACTGTGAATTGCCTCGATTGATAGCTTTGAATTTGTTTTAAAGTGTGCTACCTGTCCCAATGCATGCACCCCCTTATCTGTCCTTGATGCACCATAAACTTTTACATTCTCACCTGTCAGCTCCCTCACTGCTTTTATCAGCTCTCCTCTTATTGTGCGTTTATCTGGCTGTAATTCCCAACCATAAAAATTAGTGCCATCGTATTCGAGTACCAGTTTTATATTTCTCATTTTATGACTTTTACTTTTATTGCCCATAGGTTCGGTTCTCCCAATCCATATTTTTCATAATATTCTGGATTTTCTTTTATCTTTTTTATATCAACTCTTACAGATTGAGGTGGCTTTTTGATATAATACACATTCCCCGGGGTTATCTCAAATTCATTTTTGCCTCTGGCTTTGATATTAACCATCAGCCAAATCTCTTTTCCTTCCCTTTTTGCTTTTTCCAGTTCTTTTATCGTCTTCTCATCACTTACTTTTATACAAAAAGTTTCACCGTCGCTTTTTATAATAAACTCTTTAAATTTTTCTTCCGTGTATTTCACACCCTTTGATATTGCAACTCTTTTTATCCCCGATATCAACACCTTATCGATATCTGATGTCTTTCTTTCGGATACTGCTTTAGCTTTAATTTTCATTATCTTTTCTTTACCCACAGGTTTACCTTTTTTATCGATAGAAAACATCTCTAGGAAATATTTTTCTCCTTTTTCTGCAAATTTTATTTTCTTACCTTCAGCTGTAACCACTTCATGATAGTAAGTCAAATATTCTGCTGTGCCGTTTGTTCCTGTTGCTATTTCTTTAAAAATATTAACACCCTCCTGATTCATACCACTGCATATTATCGTAGATATTGTAATTCCTTTTTCCCTTGCTCTCTTTATCGCATTTTTATAAGTATATTTCTGATTATAGTCCATATGAGGCGGGGCATCTCCTATTAAAAAAGCTATTCTCGCTACATCTTTTGAAGTATCCCAGTTCATTTCTTCAATTGCTACTCTGAGAGCTTCGTTAACATCTTCTCTGTAATCTCCACCTCCTGTTGCTGTCAAACTATAAAGTGCTTGCTCAAATTCTCTTTTATCAAATGTGAATTTGTATTTTTTAACAACAAATACATCTCCCCTATCTCTGTAAGCAACGAGCCCGAATCTCAATCTCGGTGTAGGTCTCCCCCTTTCTATTTCTCTTATGATTTCAGTAATTTTAGATTTTACTTTTTCAATCTCATCTGCCATACTTCCGGTAGCATCGATTATGAAAAGAACATCCATCCTTGGACCACGAGCAGGTGCAATTTCGCTTCCACATATCTTATCTGCAATCATATCCACAGCATCAAACAATCTGTCCTTCGAGGAACACTGTGCTTTTTCTGCGAAGATGATTTCGCCTGTTTCAACCTCTATCATACGCACATCAAGTCGATAGTTATCGCCTATCACGGTAACGCTACCCGTTATTATGTATTTCGCATTTAACAATTCCCCGACCTTTATGACATTCTCCATCTTGGTAAGTCCTTCTATTCCGAGTTTTATTTCGGAAAGCACCTTATCGAGCTCCTCCCTCTCGACTACTGTGAATTTATCGCTTAACACGAGGTCTGTTATCAGCATATCGCATATAGCACCACTCAGGAACTTATATGCATCGGACTCGGCATGCACATCAAAGTATAGCACAGCAACAACGGGCTTTGTAAGTAAAAATAATGCTAGTAATATCATCACACCCCCCTTCTCCGTAAACTAATCACGAGAAACAAAAAACAAAGAAAGAAAAAACTCAACCCGTAATAAAGTGAAGGTAAAAACAAAAAGTAAATTTCAAAATACTTGGTAAGAAAATATTTCGAAAGAAAATAACAAACACCAATGCCCGCTATAAGTAAAAGTGCAAATTCGGACAAATTCTTTAAAATAAAGCACATCTTCAATTTACCACTATCCCCGCCAAATTTTTCTATGACTTTTAATTTATTTTTTATAACATTGACCCTGCTTTGCAGAACATCCCATAACATAAAGGATTTTATAATGAAAAGTAAAGAAAGAAACACTATAAAGCCCCAGAAGAATATCTTCGAATTCATCCAGATTCTGTTATATTCCTCTACATTAAAAACGATATCTTTTAAAAAATCTTTTTCTTTCAATTTACTTAATACTTCTTTGATAACCTCGGGGTTGCTTTCTTTTTCTAAATAAATTTTAAGAGAAGGCGGGAAAGGATTTTCTTCAAGTGCTTTTATATATTTTTCCTTGTCAGGAAACAATCTCCTGAATTCACTTAGAATCTCATCTTTCTCCATATATTCCACATAGTCAACATGTGATAAATTACGCACATATTTTAGAACCTCTTCTTTATCACAATTTCTTTTTAAAAATGCCCTTATTTCTACATTCTCAAATCTTTTTTCGAAATTTCTTTTAATATTGAAAAATGATAAAATACTCATCTCTATTATCACTATTATGCTAAATAATTTTGCCATTTTTCAGTTCATATCTTTTACATGGAAGACCTGGATTTTCCTTTGATGTAGTCATTACAATCGTTACTCCTGTTTTATTCATTTGTATTAAAATTTCGCGCAAAATTTTCTCTGTCTTTTTATCTATCACAGCAAAAGGTTCATCACAAAGCATAAGAATCGGGCTTTTCAACAGCTCTCTTACTATTTGAATTATACGACGCTCACCCGCAGATAAATTTGAAGCTTTCTCGCTGAGCAAATTTAAAATACCAAATTTTGTCAATAACTTTACAGCCTTTTCCTTTGAAAATTTACCTATACTTTCTAAAGGCAAAAAAATATTTTCATAAACATTAACATCTTCTATTAAATTATCATCTTGTGTTATAAAACTGGTCTTACTTCTTAACTCTTTTAATTTGTTTTTATCAAGATGTTTCGAAGAAATACCCATTACTTCAACCACTCCTTTTGTTGGCTTTTCTTCCATGTAAATTAATTTCAAAAAAGTAGTTTTGCCAGAGCCAGTATCGCCACATATAAGAGCAAATTCCCCTCGCTTTATACATAAATTAACATCGGAAAGAATTATCCTTAAACCATAGGACTTTGTAACAGAATTAAATGTAATCACAAATTAAGCTAATGATTTCAACAAAATGTCAAGCATAAAATGAAAAAATTCACTTATGGAATTATGTGAAATTAATATTCTTTTGGTTTGAAATCTTTATATACCATTTTTTGTAGTTCTTCTGCAATGTCTTTATCATAATGCACTGCTGCAAAGAAATCGATTTCTCATTTTTATACTCTTGTCTTGCCTATTATTATGTATTTTTCGCCTTTGTATTCTGCTATGAATTCCGTATCCAACTTTGCATAAACTTTTTTATTTTGAAGCCCATTTTGGTGAAGGTCGAGTGAGCAGAAGGAGTCAATGCTTCCCGGAATTTTTCTTCAGCGCTTTTACACATCACTGATTATAAGCAGAAATGAGAGCTGTCAAATAAAAATTTCTCCTTGACACAATTTTGAGGCGATTAAAATATTGGGTGATAGATGAAATAATATTGTTGCTGATTAGAATTGCAAAAGGTCAGAGCATAGATTCTGATAAATATAAAGATTTTTTGAAAAAACTTCAAAGCGAAGGTATAGTTGCGAGAACAAAAGATGGATGGAAACTTGCTCTACCACCAGAAAAAATAAAATTAAGGGAAATTTATGAGATAGTAGAAAAAAATGAAGAAAAAGATGTAGAATGTGATTTTAAAGAAGTTTGTGATTATGATTATCATAAAAAGAGGATTGAAAGAAGGGTAAAAGAAATCCTCGAAGATACTACATTGCGTGATTTACTCTTTGCGGAGCATCTCAAAAATCCTTGACAAATTAAAAAAATATGTAAAATAGTGGGTGGGATTTGAGTGGTTTATCGTTCGTCGTGATGGCAGATTACCAGGTGGTTTCCGTCGTCTCTCAAACATTATAACAGCCGTCGGTGTAGCTCTGGGTGTGGCATGCCTTATAGTTGTGCTGTCCGTTGTAAACGGTTTCCACTACGAAATAAAAGAAAAAATATTGAAATGGAATCCAGATGTGATTATCACAAAATTTTTCAACGAACCTTTTGAAAATCCAGATTCAATAATCAAAATCGTCAAAAAGAATATAAAAGGCATAAAAAACATTTATCCTTATATTTTCACGAAAGGAGTGATAAAAAGTGATTACGCACAGGAAGGTGTTATGATAAAAGCATATCCAACAGATACTTTACAGGGCTTGGCATTGGGAAAATCCCTATCCGATGTCTTAAAAGTAATAGCAGGTGATACCGTTAAACTTTTTGGTTTTCCACTTTCTAAAAAATCACGACTTTTACTTAAAACGAGAAAATACAAAGTAGATAAAATTTTTGACACAGGACTTTATGATTATAATGTCTCACTTACCTTTATGTCATTAAGAGATGCGCAGAAATTTTTCGGTCTGAAAAATAAAGTAACAGGCATAGAGATGAAACTCGAAAATCCTTACGATGCAGATAAAGTTAGGGATATTTTAAATGATGTATTGCCTTATCCTTTTAGGGCTGTGAGCTGGACAGAAGTGAATTCGACACTTTTTTCTGCTTTAAAGCTCGAGAAGACGACTTTATTCATTTTGCTCACATTGATAATAGTGGTTGCTTGTTTTGCGATATCTGCGTCTATGTTGATGCTTGTAACGCGTAAGTCCCGTGAGATAGGAGTGCTAAAAGCACTGGGTGCTACCAATAAATCAATCTTAAAACTTTTTACATTGAGAGGACTTTTGATTGGTTTGAAGGGTATAGTATGTGGCACTGCACTTGGATATGTTCTTTGTGTTTTGCTTAAGAAATATCATTTTGTAAAATTGCCGGCTGAGATTTATAATGTGATGACTCTTCCTGTAAAAATGAGGTGGCAGGATTTTTTACTTGTATGTGGAATAGCTCTTATACTTGTTTTGATTAGTGCGGTTTATCCTGCGAAAAAGGCAGCAGAATTGATGCCCGCAGAAGTTTTAAGATATGAATGAAATTGTTTTAAAAGTTGTGAATTTGCATAAGATTTATAAGACAAAAGCAGAAGAAGTTTATGTTTTGAAGGGAATTAATTTAGAAGTTCGAAAAGGCGAAATTGTAAGCATTATGGGACCTTCAGGAGTTGGTAAAACTACTTTTTTAAATATTTGTGGAGGACTTGATAAGCCGAGTCAGGGCAAAGTTTTTCTCGATGGTGAAGATATATTTTCGTATGACGATAAAAGGATAGCGAGGATAAGGAATGAAAAGATAGGTTTTGTTTTTCAATTTTTTCAATTGATTCCAGAGCTCACGGTGCTTGAGAATGTTATTCTGCCTGCACTTATAAAGGGGGACAAAAATTCATTGGATAAAGGGGAAAAAATTTTGGAGGAAGTAGGTTTAAAAGATAAATCTATGCGTTTTCCGCAGGAATTATCGGGTGGTGAGCAACAACGGGTTGCCATTGCACGGGCACTCATAAATTCACCGGTAATCGTTATGATGGATGAGCCCACAGGAAACCTGGATGAAACAACAGCGGAAGAGATTCATAAGCTGATTTTAAGATTAAACAAAGAAAAGGGAATAACTTTTTTGATAGCGACACATAAAGAAAAGCTTGCCAAAATAGGAAATCGTATTATAAAATTAATAGGAGGTAAGTTTTATGCTGTGTGATTTCTGTCATAAAAGGGAAGCAAAAATAGTGTATACTGTGGTGAAAGAAGGCAAGAAAGTAGAGTTGCATATTTGTTATGAATGTGCCAAGGCGAGGGGCATAGATGTTGATTACCCCGAGAAAGCATTGCCTTTCTGGGCTTTGCCTATGCAGAAAATAGAAGCAGAAAGATGTGAGAGATGCGGGCTGACTTTTGAAGAATTTAAGGAAAAATTACAGTTCGGTTGCCCAGAATGTTACTCTACATTTGAGAAAGTAGTGGAAGAACTTACAAGTAAATTGCAAAGGGATACGATACATAAAGGTAAAGTGCCTTATCTTGGTGCAATTGAGAGCAAAAAGGAAAAAGAGGTAGCTGAGTTGAGGAAAAAACTCGAACAATGTATAAAGGAAGAGAAATACGAAGAAGCTGCAAGAATACGGGATAAGATAAATAGATTAATAAAGGAGATGGGAAATGAAGTTGCTTGATTTGTTGAAACGCGATCCCGACTGGATTTATCCGCGTGATGGTGCAGAGGATATAGTGCTATCCACCCGTGTGCGTCTCGCCCGTAATGTTGCGTTATTCCCGTTCCCAGGAAGGGCAACGGATGCAGAAAGAAAAGATGTATTCAGATTGATAAAAGAAGTTTTAAAAGAGACGAAAATTTTTGATAATGGATTGATTTTAAGTGCAGAAGATTTAACATTACTCGATAAAGAATTGTTGTTTGAGCGTCGGCTTGTTAGTAAAGAGTTTTTGAGGATAAAAAAATTTTCAGGTGTAGCAATATCTGCGGATGAAACTATCAGCATAATGATAAATGAAGAAGACCATTTACGCATACAGGTGATATCAGGAGGATTTGAATTGCACAGGGCATTCGATATAGCAAATAAAATAGATGATAAAATAGGTGAAAGGGTAAAATATGCATTCTCGAAGAGATGGGGATATCTTACTTCGTGTCTTACGAATGTTGGCACAGGATTAAGGGCTTCTGTTTTGCTTCATTTACCTGCCTTGAATCAAACTGGCAAATTACATAGCTTGATGGATAAACTTCGAAAAGAAGGTTTCGCTGTAAGAGGATTTTTCGGTGAAGGAACAAAAGCTTATGGAAATTTTCTACAGGTATCAAATCAAATAACACTTGGTGTAAGTGAAGAGGAAATTATTCGCAATTTATATCAAAAAGTTAAAGAGATAGTTGAAAAAGAGAAAAATGCTCGTAGCAGATTGTATGATGAAGCTGGTCTTGAACTTGAAAATACTGTGTGGCGTGCTTATGGAATAATGAAATTCGCGAGATTACTGAATCTTCGCGATTTCGTAAATTACGCATCAGCAATAAGAACAGGAATTGGGATGCAAATAATTAAAAATGTTGACCTTTTGACGATTAATAAATTGTTAATTGAAGCTATGCCAGCACATCTGATGAAAAAATGCGGTAAAACACTTGAAAAAGATGAAGAAGATTATGAAAGGGCAAAGCTGGTGAGAGAAAGGATATGATGGTACTTACTGTAGATATCGGGAATACGACTACATCAATAGGATATTTTGATAATAAAAAAATGATAAAAGTTGAAAGCGGTCAAACATCTGCAATTCGTCCGGAATATGTTTTGAAATTTTACAGACATGTAGATGGTGCGATAATATCTTCTGTTGTCCCCGATAAAAATAAAGATTTTGAAATAGCAATTAAAAAATTGCATAATATAAGTCCGATATTTTTATCGCCTACCACAAAGTTACCAATAAAACCCGGATACAGAGCTGTATCGCAGCTTGGACCCGACAGGATAGCAGCTATGGTTGGTGCTGTCTCGGAAGCAGGAGTGCCTGTTTGTGTGATTGATATGGGAACGGCTACAACTATCGATGTCATAAATGACAAAAAGGAACACATCGGTGGCATTATTTTACCGGGTGTGAGAACGGGTTTCAAAGCACTTGTGAATAATACTTCTTTGCTCCCGATGGTAAGTTTGCAGAGGGTCTCGCTTTTAGGTAGGTCAACCCGTGAATGCATGATGTCAGGCATGTTCTGGGGCGAGATAAAGAGATTGGAGGGTTTACTTCAGATGATAAAAAAGGAAGTAGGTGAAAACCTTAAGTTCATAATGACAGGAGGTGAAGGAAAATTCTTTGCACCGGAATTAAAAATACCCTATAGTCCATGGCTCACATTGATAGGTTTGAACGAAATCTACCATTTTATAAAAAGTAGATGAAAATCCTTATAAAAAGAGGAAGATTGATAGAACCAGAAAAAGGGATTGATGAAATTTTTGATATTTTGATAGAAGATGGAAAGATTAAAAAGATAGGGAATATATCTGAAAATGCCGATAAAATTATCGATGCTGAGGGCAAAATTGTTACCCCCGGTCTTATTGATATGCATGTGCATTTGCGAGAACCCGGCAGGGAAGATGAAGAAACGCTTTATACAGGCACTCTTTGTGCTTTACATGGTGGTTTTACATGCGTTTGTTGTATGCCAAATACATCTCCGCCCATCGATAACATCGGGATTGTGAAATTTATATTTGAGGCTGATAAAAACTGTACGGTTTACCCTGTTGGTGCTATTACGAAGGGCTTAAAAGGCGAGGAGCTCGCAGAGATAGGTGACCTTGTAAAAGGTGGTTGTTGTGCAATATCTGACGATGGAAATAGTGTTATGAACTCTGAGATTATGAGGAGAGCCCTTGAATATTCGAAAATGTTTGATATTCCCGTGATTTCACACGCTGAGGATAAAAATTTATCAGAAGGCGGTGATATGAACGAAGGAGATATGTCATTGATACTTGGTTTGCGTGGCATCCCCCGAATTGCAGAGAGTATAATGGTTGCAAGGGATATTGCACTTGCAGAATACACGGGGGCAAAAATTCACATCGCACATGTATCGACAAAAGAATCATGCGAAATTATAAAAAGAGCAAAAGAAAAGGGGATAAAGGTAACGGCAGAAGTTACCCCACATCATTTCACATTTACAGAAGAAGATTTAAAAGATTTTGATACAAACTATAAGGTAAATCCACCTTTACGCACAAAAGAAGATAAAGAAGCACTTAAAAAAGCGTTAAAAGAAGGGATAATAGATGTGATAGCGACAGACCATGCACCTCATGCGGATTTTGAAAAAGAATTAGAATTTCCAGAAGCACCATTCGGAATGATAGGACTCGAAACAGCAATACCACTCATAATTCAGGAGTTGATAGATACAGGCATATTGACATGGGTAGAAGCAATTGAAAAACTAACAAAAAATCCCAGAAAAATATTGAAATTGAAAGAGGGGGTAATCGAAGAGGGTGGAGATGCAGATATTACCGTAATTGACCCAGAAAAAAGATGGATTTATAAGAAAACATATTCAAAATCAAGAAATAGTCCTTTACTTGGAAAGGAATTAAAAGGCAAAGTTTTATATACCATTTATAAAGGGAAGGTTTACGAGTGGGAAGATTAAATCCCCCAAGGTTAATTTTAATAGGTTATCTTTCTCTGATTTTATTTGGGACATTTTTACTTTTACTTCCTTTTTCCACGCATACCTCGATAAATTTTGTTGATGCTCTTTTTACCGCAACATCAGCCGTTTGTGTTACGGGTTTGATTGTGAAAAATACTGGTGCGGATTTCACTCCATTTGGCAAAATAGTAATTTTACTTTTGATACAGATAGGTGGGCTCGGCTATATGACCGTAGCAAGTTTTTTGCTGATTCTGGCACGAAAAAGATTATCACTTGCACAAACAGCCATTTTGCGAGAAGATTTGGATTATATCGGACTTAATTTTAGAGATTTTGTTTTGAGAGTTATTCTTTTCACTTTCTTTTTTGAAATAATAGGATTTGCTTTGTTATCCTGGCGATTTAGATTAGCAGGTTATTCTTTATCCCGCTCTCTTTTTTATGGCTTATTTCATTCTGTTAGTGCATTTTGCAATGCTGGATTTTCATTTTTCCCGGATAGTTTTCAACATTTTATAAAAGACAATGTTATGATTTTGACAATTGCCATCCTGTTTATAATCGGAGGTCTGGGATTTATCGTTCTTCATGATATATGGTCTAAACTTACTAAAAAGAAAAGAGAATTTTTACTTCATTCAAAATTTGTATTTTTACTTACCCTTATTTTGATAGTGGCGGGCACATTGATTATTCTTGCTTCTGAATGGAATAATACACTGAAAGATTTGCCTTTTTCGAAGAAATTACTTTGTTCTTTTTTTCATGCGGTTACTCCGCGCACAGCTGGTTTCAATGTTCTTCCTGTTGGTGAATTTACGCATTTTACTTTATTATTCACCATAATGCTGATGTTTGTCGGTGCATCTCCCGGTGGCACAGGCGGTGGAATCAAAACAACGACTTTTGGAATATTGCTACTGGAATTCTGGCGATACATAAAAGGAGGAGAATCTTTTACAATTTTTAAAAGAAGAATTAGAGAAGCAGACATTCAGAGGGCTATAAGTATCTTTTTCTCAAGTGTCATAATAATTGCTATAGGTACTTTGTTCTTGACAATGTTCGAAAAGGATGTAAAATTTATAAGGCTTATGTTTGAGGAATTTTCGGCATTTGGCACTGTTGGGCTGTCAACGGGTTCTGACCTTAATCCTGCTTGCAGTTTGGCACAGCAATTTTCTACTCCTTCGAAAATCGTAATAATTATGACGATGCTGATAGGAAGAATAGGTACGCTCACTTTTGGCAGTGCATTTATAACCCGTGAGATACCGAAAAGGATAGAATATCCTGAAGAAGAAATTTTAACGGGATAATGGCGAGGCAGGTTTTACTTATTGGGTTGGGTAGATTCGGCATGTCAATTCTTGAGGAATTGCTAAAGCACAATTGTCAGATACTTGCGATAGATAAAGATGAAGAAAGGGTTAAAGATGTGATGCAAATGTGGAAGCGCTACGAAAAGGGAAAAGCTACTCTTTCCGTAATAAAAGCAGATGTTACAGCTGAAGGTGCACTTGATGATATAAGGGTTAAAGATTTTGATGCAATAGTTATTGCGATAGGAAGGGATATACAATCGAGCATTTTAACTGCACTTACTTTGATGGAAAAAGGCGCTAAGAATATCATTTGCAAAGCAGTGGATGAGAGGCAAAAGGAAGTTTTGAAGAAGTTAGGAGTTCAAAGGATAGTGTTGCCAGAAAAGGAGATGGGTCAAAGGATAGCTCGCTCAATTGTGGAGCCAGGGATAGAGGAAATTTTTACAGAGCCGGAATATGGTATTTATAGTGTAAAGGTGCCAAAAGTTTATGCGGGCAAAAAGTTATCGGAGATTCCTTTGACAAAAGAATACAATTTGATAGTTTTGATGATAAAGAGAAACGGCGAAAAAATAATGCCACCACATGCAGAAGATGTAATCTATGAAAATGACACCCTGATTCTCTTTGGACACTACAAAAATGTAGAAAAATTCAAAAAGGCGAGATGATAAAAAAACTTTATAAAGAGAGTCCGTTTTATCCGGGTAAACCGCTCACCAGAGAGACGCTTGATTTATTTGTCGGAAGAGAAAAAGAAATCGAAGAAGTCAAATCTTATTTAAATCGGGTAAAATCAGGGCGATATGAAAACATCTTTATAGTGGGAGAAAGAGGAATTGGTAAAAGTTCATTTGCTTCTTTAATTTCTTATCTCGCAGAAAGGGAAAATTTCCTAACAATGCATGTCTTCTTAGGACAGGCAAACAAATTAACCGATATTATTAAATATATTTTAAACGCTTTAATTGATTCAGTGCAATCTCAAAACTTATATGAAAGGATAAAAGATTTATTTGAAAAATATGTCGAAAGCGTAAATATTCTCGGATTTGTCAAATTTAATTTTAAAGCACCTGAAAATATCCTTGAAACAATACTTATGAATTTCCCTACTGCTTTGAATAATGTCTGGAATAAAATTGCAAGGTTTAAAAAAGGCATCCTTATAATTTTGGATGATATAAACGGCTTTGTAAGGTTTGATTTTGCTAACTGGCTTAAAAGTTTTTCAGATAAAGTTTCAATTGAATTCCCGCATTTGCCTCTTTTAATGATTATAACAGCGTTGCCCGAGCATCGCACAAAATTGATGGAAATTCAACCTTCGTTGATGCGAATATTTAGAATCATAGAAATTGATATTTTAAGGGAAAAGGATATAAAAGAGTTTTTCAAAAAATCTTTCGCCAAAGTTAATGTCAAGATTGAGGACGAAGCATTAAAGGATTTGGTCTTTTTTAGTGGAGGTTTCCCATTACTTATGCATGAAATAGGAGAAGCTGTATTTTTCGCAGATGAAGACGGGGTGATTGATTCAGGGGATGTAGCTGCAGGGGTAATAGAAGCTGCAAATAATATAGGACGAAAATATATTGACCCAAAAATTTATAATTTTGTCAGAAATGATAAATATAAAAAAATTTTAAAGATAATGGGAGAACAACGGATAAAAAGAGAATTCGCAAAAAATGAAATTAGCAGATTTTTAAATGAAAAGGAGAAGAATAGATTAAATAATTTTCTGCGATATTTAGAAAAAGAAGGCATTATTGAAAGGGATATTTCCAGGGGCAGAGGTTATTACAGATTTTTAAATGAACTTTATCCCCTTTATTTCTGGATGATAGCAGAAGAGTTATAAAATCATTTTGTTTTCAACTGGGGGAAAGGTATAACTTCTCTTATTGATGTTGCACCTGTGAATAGCATACATAATCTATCTATTCCTATTCCCAATCCTCCGAGCGGTGGCATTCCTATTTCGAGTGCGAATATGAAATCCTCATCAAGTGGATGTGCTTCTTTGTCACCCATTTTCCTGTATTCTGCCTGATTTTTAAAGCGCTCATACTGGTCAAGGGGGTCATTTAACTCCGAAAATGCATTGCCAAGTTCTATCCCCAAAATAAAAATTTCAAATCTTTCTGTTAAATTGGGATTTTCTCTATGAGTTTTAGCAAGCGGAGAAATATCTTTTGGATAATCGATTACAAATGTGGGGTCTATCAAATTTGGCACAACCTTTAAATCAAAAATTTTATCAAGGATTTTACCAAAAGGAACATCTTCTGTCCTTATCTCCAACTCTTTTGCTAACTTCAAAACTTCACCTTTATCTTCGGGATTTATCCCTGCATATTCTTTTATCGCGTCAAGATATTTTATTTTCTTGAAGCCTTTTCTCAAATCTGTTTCCTTGTCTTCAAATTTTAATTTTGAACCGAAAATATCGGAGAGATAAGAAAATATTTCTTCTGCGAGTTTCATCATCCCATTATAATCTGTGTAAGCTTCGTAAACTTCTAACTGTGTGAATTCCGGATTATGCATCCTGTCTATTCCTTCATTTCTAAAATCTTTTCCTATTTCATAAACTTTGTCAAATCCTGCAACTATCAATCGTTTTAAGTATAATTCATCTGAAATACGCAGATAATATTCCCTATCGAGTGCTTCATAATAGGTTTTGAAAGGATTTGCAAATGCTCCACCATAAAGTGGCTGTAAAATGGGTGTTTCTATCTCAATGAAGCCCTTACTATCAAGAAAATTTCGCAATTCTTTTATTATCCTTGACCTTGTTTCGATAATTTTTTTAACATCATCATTCATTAAAATATCAAGGTATCTTCTTCTGTATCGTGTTTCAACATCTTTCAATCCATGCCATTTCTCAGGTAAGGGATGCAGGGATTTTGCTAACAGTTGAAATTCTTTTATAAGGATTGTTATTTCACCTGTATGGGTTTTAAAAAGTTCGCCTTTGACCCCTATTATATCACCTATATCGAGTAGTTTCATTATTTCATAGTTTTCGTCACCAACTATATCTTTGCGGAAATAAATTTGTAGATTTTCTGTAGAATCTTTTAGTGTCATAAAAGTAGATTTGCCGTGGCGACGGATCGACATTATCCTGCCTGCACTTTGAACTTCTTTTCCCTCTAACTCTTCAAAATTTTCTTTTAATTCTTTGAATTTGTGGGTGATTGAAAAAGAGTAAGGATAAGGATTAATTCCTTTTTCTCGTAATTTTTTTAGTTTTTCGATTCTTATTTTTTCTTGCTCTGTGTTAAACATCAATCAACAGCGATACATGTGCATGTTTCTTCTACTCCATCGATATTTGGTATTTGCATAGATACGACTTCACCCAATGTTTTTGTATCTTTTGTTTCCACTACTGCAATTATATCATATTGTCCTGTTATCATTGATACTTCTTTTACATGCATCAGTGCCTGTAATGCATTTTTAACGCCCCTCTGTGCTCCTGTTTTTGTTTTTATAAGCACATACGCCCTAACCATGACCTCCTCCTTTCAAAGATTTTAATATTAAAATTATTAAACCGACAGTTATAAAAGAGTCCGCGAGATTAAAAGTTGGATAACGCCAGCTTTTTACACCTATATCAATGAAATCTGTAACCGTGCCTTTCCATAATCTATCCACAAAATTACCAATAGCACCTGCTGTAATCATCGGGATTACAATTCCTCCCTTTTTTACGCTTAAAAATATCAAAAAGAGAACAACGGCAAAGGATAAAACCAAAAAGATGCTTTTTTGAGGAATTGGCAAGCCAAATACCATTCCCGGATTTTCAATGTGAGTTATCCTTATTAAGTTACCCAAGATTTTCACAGATTTGTAAAGAGGTAAAAATTTCCATACCACAAACTTTGAGATTAAATCGCATGATAAGAAAATCATTATATTCTGAATTCCTTGAAGCGTCTGTTTTCGTATTCTTCCTCCTTTGATTGTAATGCTTCTATATCCCTCTGACATTTTAAGCAATATTTGGCATATGGTATTATTTTGAGGCGCTCTATCTCTATAGGTTTACCGCATCTTTCACAAATTCCGTATTCTCCTTTTTCAATTTTATTGAGTGCTTCTTCTATTTCGAAAAGTGCATTTGCATCTGCTGTTAGATGGAGTGCTGTTTCTTCGAGTATTTCTTCATCTGTTCCCCTATCTGCTTCATGCGATGGCAGTAATGATAGTTCGGAAGATGTCTCCTGATATGGATTTTGTATGCGTTTTCTCTTTTCTTCGAGCGCTTCCTTGATCTCACGCTTCATTTTTAGCAGGAGGTTCCTGAAAAATTCAAGTTCCTTTTGCGTCATCTCACCCCCTTTATTACCTTCACACATTTTGAACAAATTGTTGGATATTCTTTATCTTTTCCAACTGTTTCGGAATAAATCCAGCATCTTTCGCATTTTTTACCAAGTGCATGTTCTACTCCTACTTTTACATTTTCTCCATCATAAACCACATTTGAAACTTCGCCAATTTCAACTTGTGATACGATGAAAACTTCGGGCAAAAATTCTTTTTTGTTTTCAAGTATGGATTTAACTTCCTCATTTTTGGCTTCAATTTTTATCCTTGCTTCCAAAGAGTTGCCGATGAATTTTTCTTTCCTCTTTATTTCAAGTGCCTTTAATACATCATCCCTTACATTTTCAATTATCTCCCATTCCTTTTCGAGTTCTTCATTTATAAATTTATCTTCGGGTTCCGGTAATAATTCAAGATGCACACTTTCCGATATTTTTAGATGTTGCCATACTTCTTCTGTGGTGAAGGGCATCAGAGGTGCATAAAGTTTCACAAGCGCTAAAAGAATATCATAAAGCACTGTCTGGGCACTTCTCCTTTCTATCCAATCCTTACCATAAGTATAAAGACGGTCTTTCAAAATATCAAAATAAAACCACGATAGATAATTTACAAAATCAAGCAGACGGGAATAAACTTTTGCAAAGTCAAATTTATCATAAGCAGTAAGAACTTCTTTTATAACTTTTTGTAATTTGTGAAGCATGTATTTATCGATTTCCATCAAATTATCGTATTCTACTTTATCTTTTTGTGGGTCAAAATCGTGTAGATTACCCAGCAAATATTTGAAAGTATTTCTTATTTTTCTGTAAGCTATTGCTACTTTATCTACAACTTCCATATCAAAAGGCAAATCTTTTGTGTAATCAACGGATGCAAAATATAGGCGTAAAATATCTGCACCATATTTTTCAACGACTTCCATGGGTGATACGACATTTCCCAAACTTTTTGACATTTTCCTGTATTCTTTATCAAGCACCAGGCCATGTGTTATACATGTTTTGAAAGGTGTTTTACCATCTGTTGCTACTGATAAAATCAAAGATAATTGAAACCAGCCCCTGTGCTGGTCAACTGCTTCAAGATAAATATCAGCAGGATATTTTAAATCTTCCTTACATACTGCATTGAAACTTGAAGATGAATCAAACCATACATCAAAAACATCTTCTTCCTTTACAAATTCTTTTGCACCGCATTTTTTACAAACTTTATCCTGAGCTATTTCTTCGGGTGGCAAATGGAACCATGCATCTGTTCCCATTGTTTCAACTATTCTTATTGTTCTATCAATTACCTCAACATCGAGTAGTGGCTCGCCACAATTTTTACAGTAAAGAATTGGCAAAGGCACACCCCAGGCTCTCTGACGGGACAAGCACCAGTCAGGACGCTGTAAGAGAGAATTACGCATGCGGTCAAATCCCCATTTGGGTATCCACTTTATCTCGGAAAGTATATCAAGACATCTTTTACGCAAATCAAGATGCTCAATATCCAGAAACCATTGGGGTGAAGCCCTGAAAATCAAAGGATTTTTACATCTCCAGCAATGAGGATATGAGTGGGTTATTTTTTCTTCTTTTACAAGCAATCCTTTATTTTTTAGAAATTTAATTATGTCCTTATTTGCATCAAATACATATTTACCTGCAAAGGGTCCTGCATCAGCGGTGAAAATGCCTTTTTCATTCACAGGGGATAAAACTTCAAGGTTATATTCTCTTCCGAGTTTGTAATCTTCCTCACCGTGTCCTGGAGCTATATGCACGCATCCTGTTCCCATTTCCATTGTTACAAAATCAGCGGTAACAATTTTTGATATCCTGTCTTCGAAAATCGGATGCCCGGTATGTTTTCCACTAAAAGATTTGCCCTTTACTTTCTTTATAACGGGAACATCACCGAGAACCTTTTCTCTTAAAGGAGCAGCTATTACGAGTATATGTCCATTGTATTCAACGAACTCATAATCGATATCTGGTTTTACAGCCACAGCTACATTCGCAGGCAGAGTCCATGGAGTTGTAGTCCATATCAAAAGTGATACTCCCTTTTCCATCGGGAAGCGTACATAAATCGATGGGTCTTCACGCTCCCTGTATTCTACTTCTGCTTCTGCGAGCGCTGTTTCACAAACAGGACACCAGTAAATGGGTTTATTCGCCCTGTAAATATAACCTTTCTCTACGAGCTTTTTAAATACATCGAGAACTTTTGCTTCATATCTTGGAGACATCGTAATGTAAGGATTTTGCCAGTCACCTATTACTCCCAGGCGCTTAAATTCTTCTCTCTGCACATTTATAAATTTATCAGCATAATCTTTGCATTTCTTTCGTCTTTCGAGTTTTGAAATATCTTTCCACTTTTCACCAAAAGATTTGGTAACTTCATGTTCAATAGGCATACCATGGCAATCCCATCCAGGGATAAAGGGACATCTGTACCCCCTCATTGATTTATATTTCAGAACAAAATCTTTCAAAATTTTATTTAAAGCAGTGCCGAGATGCACATTGCCATTTGCATAAGGGGGACCATCGTGAAGAATAAAAGTTTCACCTTCTCTCTTTTGCAACTTCTCATAAAGTTTAATATCTTCCCAGTATTTTAAAAACTTTGGTTCCTTTTCTTTTAAATTTGCTTTCATCGAAAAAGAAGTTTTCGGCAGATTTATTGTATCTTTATAATTCATCAGGTTATTTATTACTCAAAATTTCAATTTGTCAACCAAAAATGTAAATTACTCTGCTACGATTTCAAGCATTAATAATTTGCGGGTGTGAAAGCCCCTTCTCATCCTTGCTTCGCCCCTGTAAAGCCGTTTGAAAGCACGCTTTATAGCCCTGTAGAGCTCCGTTGTCCCGGATAATTTTGACCATACTGTAAATTCCATCGTTTTTTCAGTTGATGTTATTAACTTTGTTTTTTCACATGCTTCTTTCAATGCATCTTCTACTGCAAATTGCACATCTTCGAGTTCATCTTCATCTGTTATACCTTCTATTGATACAACAACTTTGAAAGGTTTGCCTTTTGCTGCCTGTACTTTCCAGTAATTCATTATTCTCTGCAATACTTTATCACATGCATCATGTAGGGCTTCTTCTGCACAAACTTCAGGTGGCGAAGGTCTTTCTTTGCTGTATCCTGTTTCTGCACCAAGCAATTTTCCTGTTGTAGTTTCATACGCTTTTAAGGTTGCACTAGCTTTTGTCATTTTTCTACCTGCGAGATAACGAGATTGTATCGCAATCTGATATTTTATGTAAATATCGCTACCGATAGACAGAGCAAGGGCATAGGCATCGTCTTCTTCGAGCCCCCTTATTCCTTTTACAGCCTGCTTTATTTGGGTTAATTGCTCTTCTGCTTCAGGCACATTTACATCGTAACCTTTTGCAGTGAGATAAGATTCAATAACAGTGGCTGCATGCCTATTTAATCTTTTACCGAGAGCAGCAAGGGGATTTTCACCTTTTGGAGTTTCGGGTAGCACCATGATCGAAGGTAAACCCACTTCTTCCATCAGTTCTTCACGGGCTTTTACAATGCCTTTTGAAACAAGGTCCTGATATAACATTTCTTTATTTACTTTAAATCTTTTAACTATTTTTATTTTCTTTTTTGCCAGTCTTATTCTTTTTATAGGTGCGGTTGATTCCCATGTTATATATTTGCTTATGTTTTCTGGGTCAAAGAAAGTATTTTCGTAAGGTCTAAATCTGCTTTTCTCTTCATCCGTTTTCAGTATTGGGTCTGTGCTGAGGAATAGCAGGAAATAAATTGCACATTTTCTTGCATCTATTTCTGCGAGTTTGGTATTTTTGCCGATACCAGCTGCTTCTATCATTACTTCGGTTGGTGATACGCTCTCTATGTAGCGTGCCTCATGCGATACAGGAGGCTGTGAGAATACCTGTCTCCACAAAAACAAACATACACCTATGATGAAAGGAAGTCTACGCATAACCCCTCCTTACATTGATGGTATTATGCCAAGACCCTGTAATATTGCCCATGGGTCAAATGGCAAAGAAGGCAAAGCATAATCAAGATAAAGAATTATACCTGCTCCTGAAAAATCAATCTTATTGTAAATATCGATTTCTTCCTCCGGGTAAAAATTATAAAGCAGTTTTAAACCGATTATGAAATCGGGATGAATTACAAATTCTGGGTTGATGAAAGAAGAAAATCCTACGCCTGTTGCAGAGTTATCGCCTTTACCACAACTTATTAAGCCAAAACTCCCTCCACCAGAAAATGCAAAAGGTCCTAAATAAAATTTCTTATAAAGAGATAATCCGAATAAGAAAGAGTTTAACTGCTCACCATAATATTTGATAAGAGAAGGTCCATAGGCAAAATCAATGCTTCCCCATAATTCACTGAATAATGGTAGGTTAAAAATCATTCCCCAGTCGTATGCAAAGGATATTCCAAATGGCAAAGCACCATTTCCTTCGATATCCCGCCCGGATGCTTTCATTCCGTAATATCCTGTGCTCAAAACGAGGTCAATACCGAGACGAGGATGCTCAATCGCCATCATACCGTAATCCGCTGTACCCCAGATTTTCTGTGCATAACACATATTCTTTTTTACACGACGAACTTTGCAAAAGCCAACACAAACTTCTTTTGAGCCCTTAGGCGTTGCCCTTTCTTCATAAATTTTAAATCTGTAATCTATTCTAACTCCTTCTTCCTTACCAAGTTCAAATCCCAGTGAATTTCCGATTTTTTCAATAATAGGGGCACAGAGTTTAAAAGGTCGCAAAGCCCTCAACGCTCTCCTCAGGTTTCTGCATGCGTTATCAACTGCCGAATAATATGCGAATTCTTCGGGGGTAACTCTCTTACCATGCCAGCGCAGATTCTTTTCCTTTAAACTTGCCATACCAAAAGATGTTGTCTTTAATGTTTTAAAATACTCTATCTTTGCTTCTTTACCTCTATAATTTACATGGAACCATATTGTTGCGAGTCCCACGGTGCAATCCCAGTATTTTTCGCCTTTTTTTGTTTCTTCTATTTTTTTATCGTAGAAGAAAAGTGCAGGCACATAGATATAAGCAGCGTTAAGCACCTTTTCTATTTCTTCTGCAGATACACCGAGTTCCTTTGCCTTTGTTGCGATGAAAGATTGGCGCTCAGATTCGGATACAAGTTTGGCAGCTCTAACTTCTGCTGCAGCATCAAGCACCTTTTTGATTTCAGGTAAGAGATATTTTTCTATAAGAGACCTGAATTCTTCGAGTGATACCCTTTTTCTTTTTGCTAATTCTCTCTTTAAATTATGAAGTGCCCATTCAGGGATTGGGTTGTAATCGAATCTTTTTAATTCTATGTATTTCCTTATTCTGCTCATTATGTATTTTGCCTCTTTTTCCTTTACACCGAGAGCAAGGTCTGTTATCAGTAGCACATCGACATACGATATTGACTTGCGTTCATATCGTCTGATACCCGTCTCCTGCGCTATTAATGCACTGCTCAATAAGAATGCAATCAAAAATCTCATACCCCCTCCCGATTATAAATTTTAAATAAAAAGCTAATTTGTCAACAAAAATTTGGATGTTATACTTGACAAATTCTTTTATTGCTTATAAATAATAAATCGGAGGGTATTATGGCTGGGCTGTTGATATTTTTGCTTGTGGTGGAGCCTGTTTTGCGTATACATTTCGTATTGGGTAAGGTGGAGGTTGAGAAGTCAGGCAAAGTGATTCCAGCAAAAATAGGGATGTCATTGATGGTGGGGGATAAAATAAGGACATATAAAGAATCGGAAGCCGAGTTGAAATATGGTGAAAGGATAATAAAAATCGGGGAAAATAAAGAGGTTGAAATCACAAAAGAGCTTATCGATTCTCTTAAAAGAAATGTCTCGGAATCTACCATTAAAAAAATGATAAAAATACTAAGCAAAGGAAGGGATGAGATGCTTCCCGATAGTGCCAGGATTGTTGCTTCGGGCATCAGAAAGAAGGGCAAAGAAAGCGGTGTAAAATCTTCATCTAAATCTCCATCTGTCCGCTCAATAGCAAAACTTACTTTCATACTGGGTGATGTGAAGGTTAAGAGAGCAGGTGAAGAGAAATGGCAACCTGCGAAACTGAATATGGGACTTAAAATGGGTGATGAAGTTATGACGAGTATTGAATCCGAAGCAGAAATTACACTTCCGAATGGCGATGTTGTAAAATTACTGGAAAATACAAGACTTAAATTGAATGTTTTAATCTATGATACATCAACAGGTGCACAAACTGTTAATTTTAAGAATTTACTTGGAAAAGTTATATCTCATGTTAAGAAATTTAAAGAAGGGAGGGATTTGTTCGAAATACGCTCTGAAATTGCGGTCGCAGGTGTAAGGGGCACTATTTTTATGACAAAAGTAGGAGCCGACCAGAAGACAGTTGTGGGTGTTGTTGAAGGCAAAGTAGAAGTTATAGCAATGAAAATACCGGGCAGACCTTCTGTTATTCTAAAACCGGGTGAGAAAACAACGGTGAGAAAGGGAGAAGCACCGACACCACCTGTGAAAATGAAAGCATCAGAGATAAATTACATAAAAAGAAAATTGGGCTTAAAGATTAAGAAGAAAGAGAAAAAGAAAGAAGAAAGAGAAATTGAAGAAGGAAAGATTGAAGGAAAGATTGAAGAGAAAAAAGAAGAAAAAGTTGGAAAAGCTCCCGCAAAGAGACCTTTTTCTATGGATGCACAGGTGGGCTCTGCATTAATCGAAGGTGAGTTGTATCAATCGATAAGATTGCATCCAGTTATTCCTTTCGGTAAATTTAAAATAGCACTTGATATTCCTCTTTATTTTGATAAGGAAGGACACATCAGAAAAGAAGACTGGGATTGGAAGAAATTGAGCACTTATACTAATAAAATATATTATGTAAGATACGGTGAAGAGAGGGAAAAAATTTTCTTCCAAATAGGTGCTCTTCCTTCTGTAAGTTATGGAGCAGGTTTAATTGTGAACGATTATTCTAACTGCGAAGATTATCCTGATGTGAAAAGGACAGGTCTTCTTTTTGGCGGTTTACAAAAGGGACTTTTCTGGAAATTTACAGTAGGTGACCTTGGCAATCCTTCCTTTTTTGCTTTAAGGATTTCTTATCCTCTTTTACTTAAGAATTTGAGAGTCGGAGTAACGATTGCGGGTGATATAAACCAATATTCTGCACTTTCGGATGCCGATGGAGATGGTTTTCCAGACATCGTTGACGCCTTTCCCGAAGATGAAAAATATTATAAAGATTCGGATAAAGATGGGATCCCTGATAAAATAGACATCGATAGGGATAACGATAATTATTTCGACAACTATTATATTCTGGAAAGCGATACAATAGGTTTTCCCTGTGATAGTTTTTATTGTTTTGTGCAGGACAGCGATACCGTGAGATTACCAAGGGACCCAAGGATAGACACCGTGAGGACACCTTTTAGAATACCCGGAAGAGACTGGGTTTTGTTAACAGGTGTGGATGTAGGATTTGTGCTTTTAAAGAAACCTTTACTCAAGTTGTATTCCGAGATTGATAAAATATGGGGAAAAGGAATGGGAATAGTGCCTGTTGGTGTGCTTCTCAGGCTTCCCGTAATTACTGCGAAAGCAGAGTTAAGATGGACGCAGGAAAAATTCCAGTTTGGATATTTTGATAGAATGTATGAGTTGAACAAAGTGATGATAAAAGAAGAAGTTGATACTTCAGGAGATACCATTGTCAATTTTGTTACCAGAGAAAGCACGCTCGATGATGTTCCGGGTATTTATGGCATATTTGCTGGTTTGAGTGGAAAGGTGGGTAACATTCTGATTTTATCAGGAGAGTATTTCCATGATTTAAAAGAAGGAAAATACGGTGACCTTTACTTAAGTGCCAAGTTTACGAAGAAAATAAAAAGGATAAACTTTGCAGAAGCGTATCTTATTCAACGACAGGTGAAGCATCCCTTCGAGTTATTCAAACGCTCTGAAAATACTTTGAAAGGAATAAGAATAGAGTATGCGTTATCACCCAATGTTTGCTTAACATTTGAGTGGAGAATAACATATATCGATAAAGATGGTGATGGCAAAATAGAATTGCCTGACGAAGAGAAGAGAACTTTCTCGGTATCTGCTGGCTTTCCGATATTCTGATGAGTGCAATAAAGGAAGCAGTCATACTTTTTGCGGATTTAGTTAATTCTACGGAACTTGCTAACAATTTATCTTTGCGTGAATTCTGTGATTACATAATTGAGCCGTTTCAAAGACTTGTTTATGATGTTGTAAACAGGCATTTAAAAAGGAGGAAAAAATGCGTTAAAGATTGTTTTTATCAGACAAGGGGCGATGAAGTTTGCATAATAATTTATTCTGATGAATTAACACTTGGTGAGAAATTAATGCTTGCACTTGGTATTGCACGGGAGCTTAAATTGCGCTGGCTTATAAGTGATTTTAATACTGCGAGGATAGAATCGGGTAAAAGACCTACCGAGATAAAAATCGGGATAAATACAGGAGAAGTTATGATTTTGCAGGATATATTTGAGAAAACTGCCCGTCCGGAGGGCTATGCTATAAATCTTGCAAAAAGAGTTGAAGGTACTGGCGGTGATAAAGGTTTATATACGCTTGTGATGGCAAGTAGGAGCGCTTATCAGGAGGCAGTGAGATACGGGATAAAGGTTGCGTGGTCAGAGCCCTACGAAGTAACTTTCAAAGGTGTATCCCGTCCTGATTTTGTATATGAAGTGAAATATTATCAGGGGTTATATTACTGGGGACAGGTTAATGAATTGCGAAAAGACCTTATTTCTCGTAGAAGCAGATTCAGGGAGATATTTGAGAGAGATTATTTAAATACATGGCTCGGTCTTGAAATTGCAGGAACTTATTTTTACAGGATGCAGATAGAGGAAGCGATTGATGTTTTGCAAAAGATATTGCTCGGCAGAGAGGGCATTACAACAGCTCTTTCTATGCTTTCGGTGTGCTATCAGCAGCTGGCACTTGATGGTGTTAATCCCGACCTTTATATGAGGAAAGCAGAGTCATTGCTTGAAGAAGCACTTGCGATAGAGCCAAGGAATGAGGATTTGTGGATAGACCTCGGCATCTTGCATTACAATAAGGGCGATTATGATAAGGCAGGCGAATGTATGACAAAAGCTATAGATGTTGGTGTGGATAAAAGGCGTGCAACATTATGGAGATGGAAATTTGCACTGGAGACAGGTGAGAAAACACTGGAAGACCTTTTAATGGAAGCAGGTTGGATGATAGAAAAAGAGAAAGAGAAATCAAAAGTTTTAGAAATAACAGAAAATTACCTTGATGTTTTGACATTGCCGAATAACAAGGCAGATACATATTTGTTTATGGCAGCCGCTATTTGGAAACAATGGAAAGATAAAAAATTAGCGAAGCTATTTTTACAAAGAGCATACAACGAGTTAAGGAAAATACCACAGGACGAAGCTCTTTATGCGAGTTTCAAAAGAAGATTTAAATTGGTGAAGAAAGAAGAATTTCTGGAGGAATGTAAAAAACTTGAAAACATTCTGGGAGGTTTGAAGGAGAGGCAAAATGATGGGCATAGCAAAATACATTGACCATACATTGTTGAAGCCGGAGGCTAAACGCGAAGATATAGACAGGTTGATAGAAGAATGTAAGAAGTATAAGTTTTATGGTTGTTGCGTGAATCCCTATTGGGTGAAATATGTTTCCGACCTTCTCGCTGATGAACCCACATTTGTATGTAGTGTGGTGGGTTTCCCGCTTGGAGCATCAAAAACACAGATTAAGGTGGAAGAAGCTGTAAGAGCAGTTGAAGATGGTGCAGAGGAAATTGATATGGTGATGAATATAGGTGCTTTTAAAGACAAAGATTACAAATATGTGGAGAGAGAAATAAAGGAGATGAAGAAAGAGATTGAAGATAAAATTTTAAAAGTGATAATTGAAACACCATTGCTTACCCCTGAAGAAATAAAAACTGCGGCAAAATTGTGTATAAATGCAGGTGCTGATTTTGTGAAAACATGTACGGGTTTCGGTAAGAGGGGAGTAACAGAAGAAGATGTTAAATTGATAAGAGAAGCAATAGGAACGCGGGGAAAGATAAAAGCATCGGGTGGTATAAGGACATTTGAATTTGCTAAAAAGTTAATAGAACTGGGTGCAGAACGCTTGGGTACTTCTGCTGGCGTTCAGATAGTTGAGCAGGAAAAATAAGCCTCCTTTGCACGATAAGAACTGCGAACAAAGGGACCCGATACCACGAATTTAAATCCGATATTATATGCAATTTCTTTTAGCTTTTCAAATTCATCAGGGTGGTAGTATTTTTTTACAGGTAAATGATGCATCGTAGGGCGAAGATACTGTCCAATCGTTAAAATTTGCACCCCTGCTTCCCTTAAATCTTCCATTAATTTAATTATTTCGTCTAATGTTTCTCCAAGTCCAACCATGAATCCTGATTTTGTGATGATGCTATTATCGGCAAAAAATTTTAAAATTTTTAATGACAATTCATAATTTGCAAGGGGTCTTACTTCTGGATATAATCTTTTAATAGTTTCTACATTGTGATTTAACACATCTGGCTTTTCTTCCAGTAATAGATTTAAAGCATCCATATTTCCTTTAAAATCTGGTATGAGTATTTCGATTTTGATATCTTTTTTCTTTTCCCTTATTTTTTTCATCGTTTTTACAAAATGAGAAGCTCCTCCATTTTCTAAATCGTCCCTTGTTACAGATGTTATAACTGCAAAATCAATACCCATTTTATAAATGCAATCCGCAACTTTGTTGGGCTCAAGGGGGTCAACTTTCTGAGGCACTCCCTTTTTTATAGCACAGAATCTGCAATTTCTCGTACAGATATTACCGAGTATTAAGAAAGTAGCTGTTCCACTTTTGAAGCACTCATAGATATTTGGACAGCGGGCCTCCTGACAAACAGTGTGCAAGCCATAATTTTCCAGCATTCCTTTTATCTTTTTATATTCTTGCGTTGAGATTTTCTTTTTTTCTTTTATCCAATAAGGTATCACCTGAAATAAATTTAATTTTATTGTGGAAGTGTCAATTATAAATTTTTAAAAATTTTTAAAAATTTTTTCTTGACAAATTTGGATGATGATTTAAATAAAAGAAGTTAGGGGGGAGTATGGGTGTGTTGATTGTGTTGATAGGGTTGATGCCTTTTAATCTTGTGAAGCCAGCAGACACTGCATGGACAAATAAGGTTGTGACATTCGTATGGACGGATGCTCAGGCAGATATTTACGCACTGAGGATTGATGATACTACGATAGGGATAACGGGTGATACCACAGTAACAGAGACATTGAATCTTGAAGGTTTGCATTACTGGTATGTTATGGCGTATGATACTGTGCTACGGGATTCTTTGTCTTCTGATACATTTGTGATAAGGATTGACACCACTGCGCCTGATACTGCTGTATTGCGTCAGCCTGCTCCTGGGGTTGTTATTGATAGCACACAAATTCTGTTCGCCTGGTCAAACGAGCAGGATGCAGGTTCACCCGTTTATTATAATCTGGAGATCGCTAAAAATGATACTCTGAATATCATTCTGGATACGATTTTATCTGATACTCAAATAGTTTTGGTATTATCCGAAGGTCTATTTTACTGGCGTGTTTGGACACTGGATTCTGTTGGTAACTGGAATAGCTGGAGCGGTTCTTATTTCTGGATTGATACATCTCCTCCATCTTCATTTAGTTTGATATCGCCCGATAGTGTTTGGCTTAATGATACTATGGTTACATTTGTCTGGCATAGCAGTTATGATGCTGGTGTAGGTTTGAAATACTATGTACTCGTTGTGGATGGCAATTATGATACCGTTGGGCTTGATACAGTTTATACTAAAAAAGTATCGGAGGGCTGGCATGATTGGTATGTGATAGCAATTGATAATGCAGATAAGTCAACCTGTTCTAATACTCTTTTGTTTGGGGTGGATATAACAATTCCGCCTTCACCTTCTATGGTGAGTCCTGCGGATAATGAAACTTTATATTCTTATCCTACATTATTTATATGGAATTCCGTTACGGATGCTCCTTCGGGTTTGATGTATTATGAGCTGGTAGTTAAGAGTATAAGTGACAGTTATAAAATTCATACACTTGATACCATTTATACTTTGACTCTTACCCAAACAGGGATTTGGGTATGGACTGTCAGAGCTTACGATAAAGCCGGTAATGCTAGTACGATTGCTAATATCTGGCGATTTAATTTAGATGACACTATTGCTCCGAGTGTTCCTCAGCTTGTGTCTCCTGATGACGGAGGTTATTCAAATGATGGAAGGCTGGTGTGGAGGAGTTCTACCGATGATTTAACGGGTGTAAGCTATTATGTGGTTGATTATTCAACGGATCCTACATTTGCAATTAAAGATTCTGGTACAACTGTTGACACAGAATTTATTATTCCTGATTTACAGGAAGCGACATATTACTGGAGAGTTTATGCTGTTGATGGTGCAGGTAACAGGAGCGGATATTCTTCTGTTTGGAGCTTCAGTGTTGATACTGTTCCTCCTGGTGTGCCTTCGTTGATTTCTCCTGTTAATGGTGCTTACATCAATACACCTCCGACACTTGTCTGGACATCGGCTGGTGATAACGCTGGCATAGCTGGCTATGAAGTGGAAATTTATTCCTTTGATGGAGGGTATGCTGAGACTGCATTTGTGTTGAATGACACTACATGTGTCGTTGTTCCTCAAATAGATGCGGATTTTGTCTGGCATGTTAGAGCGGTAGACCTTGCCGGGAATAGAGGAGAGTGGTCTGAGAAATGGGGATTTGTATATGATACGAAGCCACCTGCTACTCCTTTACCGTCTTTCCCGAAGGATGTTCGCTTAAACGATACAATCGTGGTATTTAGATGGTATTTGGGTTCGGAAGCAAAAGGAGGGGTCACGCCTGTGGATTATATAATTGAAGTTTATACGGATAGTGGACTTACTTCCCTGTTGCATATTGATACAGTTGAGGTTAATTATGATACGGTTAAGTTGCTTCAGCCTTACAGTGAATACTGGTGGAGAGTTAAAGCTATGGACGAAGCCGGTAATGAGAGTGACTGGTCTACATTGGTGCACTTTGTCCTGGATACTCTCTGGGCTGCTGGTGTAGGTACGGATAGTCCAATAGGAGCGTTTAATACTTCTTCTGTGAAATTTGTATGGAGGTTTAGTCAGCCGTGGTATGCTCCTGGGACATTGCAAGGTTTTGAATTAAAGGTTGTAGCTGTTTATCCACCTGTTGGGATTTCTTCCGATGAATTTTCATCGATGTCCGCGATTGTAGATACTGTGCTTCCTGCTGGTCAAACTCAATGTGTTATTACTTTACCTGATAGTGAATACTTCTGGTCTGTCAGGGCATGGAATACTTCTGGTAAATGCACTCCATGGGCTGATATAAGGCATTTCAAAATTGATACGAAGGCTCCACCTGCACCTGCACTGGTCTATCCGGAAGATGGAGGAGTTATCGGTGATACAAATGTGAAATTAGAATGTCAGAATGTTGAGGAACTTGAGACAGGTTATCATAGTGTTTTATTCTATGTATTTGTAGTTTCGGATGACCCCAATTTCATGTCGATTATCCGCTGTGATACCGTTAAGCACTGGTATTATACCTATGTGAAATTAACCGAAGAAAAGACTTATTACTGGAAAGCAAGGGCATTTGATGAGGCAGGTAATGTTGGTCCATGGTCTGTTACCTATTCTTTCACACTCGATCTTACAAAGCCCACGGTTACCTCTTATACGGTTTTGAGCGATACGACATATCCCGGTCCATTCTGGGTGAAGGTAGTTGCTGTTGATAATTGCGGAGTTGATTCTGCGAAGTTGATTTACAGGGCGTCCATTTATCCTGTGTGGATTCCTGTTGCTATGATGAAAGAAGATAAGTCTACTTTCAAAGCACTTATACCAAAGCAGGACCCGAATACTACAGTTGAGTATTACTTTGTGGTGAAAGATGTAGTGGGCAATAAGGTGACTTTCCCTGATACTCCCATTAGATTTACGATAAAACCGCTTGCACTTGTAGCTACAAAGCCGGTATCTTACGAGCTTCAGGGCGTATATCCGAATCCTGTGCGGGATAATCTTGTTATAAAATATGCATTGCCGGAGGAATCGAGGGTCAGGATAACACTGTGCGATATAACAGGAAGAGAGGTTAAAGAGTTGCTGAACATCATCCAATCAGCCGGTCGTTATACTTATAATGTTAAGAAGCTGGATCTGGCGGGCGGTATATACTTTGTGAAATTCCAGGCTGGCAATTACACTAAGAGCGAGAAGATACTGGTAACGAAATAGTCAATCGATGTTTATGAGATGTCCTAATTTGGTTTTCTTTGTAAGTAGATAGCGGCGATTGAACCTGTTGGGGGGTGCCTCTATTGGCACCCTCTCCACTACTTTTAATCCATGACCTTCTAATCCTACAATCTTTTTTGGATTATTGGTTATCAATCTTATTGTTGATAGTCCCAGGTCGCACAGGATTTGTGCACCTATTCCATAATCCCTTAAATCAGGCGGCTTTCCTAACTTTAAGTTTGCTTCCACAGTATCATAACCTTTATCCTGCAATTCATAAGCTCTTAATTTGTCTTTTAAACCAATTCCTCTTCCTTCCTGACGCATATAGAGTAAAACTCCCTGACCTTCTTTTGCTATCATCTCCATTGACTTTTCAAGTTGGTATCTGCAATCGCAACGCAAAGAGCCAAAAACATCACCAGTTAAACACTGAGAATGCACCCTTACCAAAACATTTTGTTTACCTTTTACTTCTCCCATAACAAGAGCAACATGATGCTCTTTCGTTATCACATCCTCATAAAGATAAAGCTTGAATTCCCCATAAACCGTGGGTAAGACAGTTTCAACAATTCTTTCCACCAATTTTTCTCTTTTTCTTCTGTATTCGATTAAATCTTTTATTGTTATTATTTTTAGTCCGAATTTTTTTGCTATTTTCATTAATTTTGGTACTCTTGCCATATGTCCGTCGTCGTCCAGTATTTCGCATAGAACACCTGCTGGATACAATCCTGCCAGTTTTGCAAGGTCATGGGCGGCTTCTGTGTGCCCTGCTCTGCGTAAAACTCCTCCTTCTACTACGCATAATGGGAAAACATGTCCTGGGCGTGCAAAATCTTCGGGTTTTGCATTTGGGTCACAGAGTGCTTTTATCGTTTTTGCCCTGTCAAATGCACTGCTACCTGTTGTTGTCCCTATTTTGTAATCAACGGTGACCGTGAATGCTGTCTCGTGTAGCGCTGTATTGTGTGGCACCATAAGCGGTATTTGCAACTCTTCAAGGCGTTTACGAGGAAGCGCAACACAAATAAGTCCTCTTCCTTCCTTTGTCATAAAGTTTATATCCTGAGGAGTAACTTTTTCTGCCGCCATTATGAAATCGCCTTCGTTTTCTCTATCTTCATCATCTACACATATTACCATTTTACCCGATTTTATGTCTTCTATAGCTTCTTCAATTGTATTAAATTTGAATTCATTCATTTTGTCTCCTATTTAAATATCAATAAACCTAAACAAATTCCGGCAATGATTAACCATAAAGGATGAATCTTAAATGCTATTAACATTACGAGTGCACCGCAGAAAATCAAAATTGATTTCCAATTAAGCAAATTTCCGCCTTTAAATATCATTAGAAAAGCTGAAAATACGAGTGCAGCTACTATGGGTTTTATTCCGCATAGGATACGATTGAAAACGGGATGTTTACCGTATTTCCAGTAAATTGCAAATATTGCCATGCAAATTATAATTCCCGGTAAATTTACTGCAAAGAAACTTACAATTGCTCCGGGTATCCCTGCTTTTTTATATCCACAGATTACAGCGAGCTTTGGTATTATCAAACCTGGTGCTGTTTGGGCTAATGAGAACATATTAACGATTTCTGGAAGCGTAAACCAGCCTTTCTTTTCGACAACTTCTGATAGTAATACACGGAAAACAGCATTCCCACCACCATATCCTATTAATCCAATTTTTAAAAAAGTCAAGAGTAATTCTTTCACATTTCTTTAAGTAAATCCGGTGTTTTATCGAGTTCCGAGCCAATGTCTTCTATGAAATCTTTCCCGAACTTTTTCACAATTTTTTTGAAGAGATTTTCCAATGCCTTTCTCCTTGCGATATTTCTGTCTTTATCCGTTCCTGTTGCTTTAATTGTCCATGTTTTTACATCGCCCCCTGTTTTTCTGTCAATTAAGGTTATAATTGCTTTGGCTTCAAATCTGTGAACATCACCTGCGAAGCCCGTTACTTTTCCCTGATACGATGTTCCAATTTCTCCCTTTATATAGCATCTTGCTTTTTCTGAAAATCTCACACCTGCTTTTGTAAGCGCTTCTTTAATTGCAGACGCAAATTCTTTATTCCTTACTCTTATGCCAACATAGTATTCTATGCCTTTGATAGAGTATGTAAATTTTACTTTTATTAAATCGAGCTGATCAATGAATTCATCTGGTAATCCTGGTATTTCAATTTTTGCGATAATATATCCGAATTTGCCTTTTTGTTTTTTTGCGATTGCTTCTATTTTTGCAATCCCTTCCTTATCTGTAATTGCTTTACCGATTTTACCGCCTTTTGCATAGGAAAATGTAACTTCGATTGGATGTATGGGTTTGCCTTTTGCCGTTACTTTTACACAAAGTGGCTCTGGTAGATTCCTTCCGATCTCTGCTTCCTGATTATCACCCGATACTTTTTCTATCTCTATTTCATTCAATATTCTTCTTATTTTTGAGAAAATATCTTCGATTGTGATTGGTGAAGTTTCAAAAGCAGGTACAGGACTTATTGAGTTAAGCAACACTTTCTTTGATTCTGCCTGATAAAATTTATCGATTGCTTTTTTCAAACTTTGAATTGCTGTTACAACTTTGCCTTCTTCGTAATATTTATCTGCATCAGAAAGCAAGCTTTTTATATCTTTCAGTAAAGAATTTAATTCTTCTTCGATAAGAGATGCTGCTTTTGCTCTGTGTAGCACAGCCAGGCAATATGCTGTTTTTTCTTTTGGTGCAAAACCTGTGATGACGATTTGTACCCCTCTCAAACACGCTTCTACATCCTGTTCTGTTCTCTTTTCGATGTATTCAGTGTAAGAGATTCCCCTTTTTGACTTAACTTCATTTTCTATCATTCTCAAATTAGATTTTATTTTTACTTCAATTTGTGATGCTATGTCTGATAGTGCTGATGCTTTTGCTCTTTCGAGGTCTTCCTTATCTGCTCCTGTCATGTCAGCTAATCCTACTCCCAGAATGTAAACTTTTTCGGGATACTTTGGGTGGCGATGGGTAACTGCCCATTCAGGCAGACCTTTTCTTTTGGCGTAAAGTGGTGATATCAGAAAACATATTGATAAGATTAAAAAGAATTTACGCATTTCCCCTCCTTTTTATTTTATTTCAATTTTTGCGGGGTCGAATAAATCATCGCTTAATCCTGTATTTACCTTTACTTCTTTTATTACTGTGATGTTCGAAATTCCAGCTCCCTGAGTTTCGATTATATGAGGAACCATTCCTATACCTTTTTCTTCTCTAAAATCTTTTGCTATAACTATCATTTCACCCTGTGGGGATTGAATTTTTGCCTTGATGGGATATAGCCATTCTTTATCCACCCACATTGCAAGATAAGGATTATCCTTCGTGGGCGTTATCTTGATGTAATAGCATTCTCTTCCTTCCACTGTTTCTGTTCCCATAAGTTTACCATTTTTGATGTATTTTGAGTAAGTCTGTATGACCTGTGTTTGTTCCTGCATTGAAGTTGTTTTCATTTTACCCATTGCACTTATTGTCCAGTAATCTTTTCCGTCAAATAGCATTATCATTTTGCCAGTAAAGGGATTTTCCATGTCTATTCTGAACTTTTTGCCTTTTTTATAGGATATTGTTTTTATCTTCATTCTTTCTCCTGTTGGCATAACTGTTCCTGACTCCATTATCGTCATTACATCTTTCGCTTCCCACAATTTCTTTTCCCTTTCTTCCATTTTCTTTACGATTTCGTCCAGTGTTATTGCGTTTAGTGTCTCTACCAAAGTAAATACCGCTAACATTATTCCTACACGCATTCTCCCCTCCTTCTCTAAATATAAAGAAAATCGGTTTTTGTCAATAAAATTATTGAGATTGGTAGCAAATTACGAGGTTTGGAAAATAGAAAATGGGCAAATAGTAAGCGCGATAGAAATTATAACACCTTAAATTTATTACGAGCGAAGCGAGCAAGGCACAGCCTTGACCAAGATGTGGCTTTCTAAGATGCTTTGCTCATAATTTTTATTGCGAGGCGTAGCCGAGCTCATTACCAATGGGTCTTTTGTCACACCCCGACTGAAAGGAGGGGTGTGCACATGGGAAGGCGGGGATTGGGAGGCGGGGCTAAAAATTATAACACTTAAAGTTGACAAAGAAAATATTTGATTAAAATAATAAGTGGATGTAATAAAAAGAGCCCTTGAGGAAGATATTGGAAAAGGTGATATTACAACAGATACTCTTATACCAAAAAATCTTGTAAAAGATGCTTATATAATTTGTAAGGAAGAATGCATTCTCTGTGGAATTAAAGTTTGCGAGAAAGTTTTTAAAGAGGTTGATAAAGAGGTTATTTTTAATCCTTTAAGAGAGGACGGAGAAAAAATTTTACCCGAGGAACCCGTTGCTACTCTTCACGGCAGGGTAGCATCTATTTTGAAAGCAGAAAGAACAGCTCTTAATTTTTTGATGAGATTATCGGGGATAGCAACACTTACGAGACAATTTGTAGAAAAGGTGGAAGATTTGAATGTTAAAATACTCGATACAAGGAAAACCACTCCCTGTCTAAGAGAATTGGAAAAATATGCGGTGAAAGTAGGAGGAGGGGAAAATCACAGGATGGGTCTATATGATGCTATGATGATAAAAGACAATCATATTTCATCGCTCGGCGGAATTGAAGAGGCACTAAAGAAAATACCCGAAAAGAGAAATTATAAAGTAATAGTTGAAGTAAAAAATCTCGAGGAGCTTACATTTGCTTTAAAATACAGTGATAAGATTGATAGAGTTTTGCTCGATAATATGAGCGTAGATGAGGTTAAAAGGGCTGTTGATATCGTGAAAGGAGCATTTGAACTTGAAGTTTCTGGTGGCATAAATCTTTCCAATATAAGGGATTATGCGAAAACAGGAGTAAATTTTATATCTATTGGGATGCTGACACATTCATTTAAATCAATAAATTTTAGTTTGGAAATTGGAGGTTGAGATGTTGGCTTTGTTAAAAGAAATAGTGGATAAAACTTTGAAGATGGGAGCCGATGAAGTTGAGATTTACGCGGGGATAGAGAAAACAATGGATGCACTTATTCAGAAAAATGACATTGATACTGTGAAATCTGACAGGAAATCCGGAGCAGGCATAAGGGTATTTAAGTCCAAAGCGCTGGGTTTTGCTTATACCAATAACTTATCGAGAGAAGCACTTTTGACCGCTGCAGAAGATGCAGTGAGAATTGCAAGAGCATCCCAGCCAGATGAATTTAATGAACTACCCGAACCCGAAGAAGTAAAAGAAGTTAAAGATTTGTATGATAAACAGGTTGATAAGTTGAAAGTAGAAGATGTTGTGAATTATTCACTTGATATGCTTGATATAGCGCGTAAATATGATGAAAGGATTTCTGTTGACCGTGCAGGGGTACATGTGTCTTGCTGGGAAAGATATATTGTTAATTCTAAAGGTATAAATTTGCATGAGAAGGGTACAGCGATTTATGGTTCGATACTCGGAATGGCAAGGGAAGGCGAAAAAGTTTCTTCTATGGATTATGAATGGCTTGGTTCTACTCAATTGAAAGATTTTAATTATCGGGATGTTGTGCGTGAATTTGCTGCGAGCGTTATAGGGGCTCTTGGTGCGAAGAAAGGTGAGAGCTTTAAAGGAGAGATGTTAATTACACCTTTTGCCGGTCTTGAGCTTATTTGTTTGCCCATTGTAAATGCTATAAATGCGGAGAATGTTCACAAAGGGATAAGTAAATTCCGTGATAAACTTGATAAAAGGGTGGCGTCTGATTTTTTGACAATAATAGATGATGGCACAATACCAGGTGCACTTGGTAGCGGTGCTTTCGATAGAGAAGGTGTTCCACATCGTCCACTCACAATCATCGAAAATGGAATTTTGCGTTCTTTCATTTACAATACTTATTCTGCGAAGCGCGAGGGCAAAAAGAGTACGGGACATGCTTCGGGTGGAGCAAGGAGTGTACCTTCTATTGATATTACAAATTTTATAATTAAAGAAGGTGATGTGAAAAAAGATGATTTGATAAAAGAAATGAAAAAAGGAGTAATAGTTAAAAGATTTTCAGGCAATGTAAATCCCGTTACCGGTGAATTTTCAGGAGTTGTTAAATGTGGTTATCTTGTGAAAGATGGAGAAGTTGTCCAGCCTTTGATAGGTACAATGATTCAGGGTAATGTTTTCGATATGCTTATGAATATCACAGGTATTTCGAAAGAAAAGAAAACGATTTTTAACTATTCTTTACCTTACATAAGGGTTAAGGGAATATCTGTTACGAGTGGCTAAGGTGATATATACAATTGGCACCAGCAGAAGGACAAAAGAAGAATTCTTGGAGCTATTAAAAGAGCATGGAATCGAACAATTAATAGATGTGCGTCGTTTTCCTCACAGTAGATATCAGCATTTTGTAAAGGAAAATTTGAAGAAATTTTTGGAAGAAAATGGCATAAAATATTTTTATCTGGGTGATAAATTGGGAGGTTATCGTCAGGGTGGTTACAGGTTATTTATGGAGACCGATGATTACAAAAGTGGAGTATGTGAGCTCGAAAACATTGCTGTGCGTGGCAGGACGGTTTTTATGTGTGCCGAGCGCTTTCCATGGCGCTGTCATCGGAGGTTTATCTCTCAATCGCTGGAAGAAAGGGGCTGGAAAGTTATTCACATAATTGATAAAGGAAGAGTATGGATAAAGAAAAAATCAGAAAAGGGATAACGATATCTCTTCTTCTAACTTTTGTCTCAATTTTTGCGATTTTCCTTTATAATTTTTTGAAAGGACAGAAGATAAAATTTGGAGAGGTATCATCCTTTTATCTTTTACTTGGTTTTCTTATTGTTTTTGTTAGATGTGTTGTTGAATGTTTAAGGTTTCGGGTTTTGTGCTGGGCATTTGGTCATTTGCCATCTTTTCGCACAAGTTGTGATGTTGTTCTTGGAGGCTGGTTTTTTACAATATTGCCGGCGGGTGGAGCTCTTGCTATACCTTATCAGGTTTACTTACTTCAACGAGACGGAATGAGCATCGGTAAAGCAGGTGGTGCACTTGCTCTTAGAGGCATAACTATTTTAATTTCGCTTTTGCCTGTGAGCCTTGTTTTTTATTCGAGGGTAGCAGAGTTATCAAAAGGTTTGAAATCTGTATCACATGTAGTTTATGTGATTTACGGTCTTTTAATACTTTTCCTTTTTTATGTTATGTTTTTTACAGATGATGCGAAAAGGAGGCTTGATAATCTTATTTTAAAGGTGAAATCAGAAAAGGCAAAAGTGGCACTTGAGAGGCTTAAGAAAGAAGTAGATTTGTTTAAAATGGGTTTTAAGGAATGTTTTACGAGTGGTAAATGGAAATTTTTGCTTGTTCTTTTTCTTGGCTTTGTATCGGTGTTGCTTTATGCAGTTTTAGCGCCTGTAACTTTTTATGGTCTGGGTGTAAGTGTGAATACATGGGATATTATGTTTTTGCAGATGATATATATGTTTTTATCGGTTTTTTATCCCACGCCTGGGGCAAGCGGACTTGCAGAGGGCACTGCTTATGGGCTTTTTAGACAAATGTGCCCACCGGGTCTTGAGCCCGTTTTTATTGCATTATGGAGATTTTTCACTTACTATTTATTTGTAATAATAGGTGCTTTTTTCGTTTTTAAGGTTATTGTTGAAAAAAGAGGTTAATATTCCACCCCTATTTTATCAAGCCATTTTTTGGCTATTTCAATAATTTTTTCTTTTTTAAATTCTAACCATCTTTTTCTTTCCTGTGGATGTTTTAATACTATTTCATTGAATTTACTGAAAGGTTTTTCTGCTTTTAGAGCTTCTTCTACCTTTTTTCTCATTGATTCATTTTTTATTGTTTCAGCGAATTCCTGCATTATCTTATAGCTTTCCCGTGATTCAATCTTTGGGATGGGGACATATCTATCTTTTCTTTTGTGGTCGAATTTTTCTTTAACCTCTTTTAAAATTGCTCTCTCACTGGATGTCAGTGTTGAGCCCGTTCTCTCTTTCTCGATGATGTTCTGCACCGCCGGACTTATCACTATTATTTCGCCCGTGTCCATATCGAGAATGTAAACTTTGCCACTTGCAAAATCACTCATTGCTTCATATAACTTATCAAAATCTATCGCCATACTACACCTCCCGATACTTTTTTTGATACACCAAGATGTTCCCCAAGTTCAATTGCACCATCAAGATACAAATCAGGGAGTTTTATTCCAATGCCACATGTTAATTTATCTTTATCTTTACCTGCTCTTATAAAAAGCAAATTTTCATGAAGATATTCGATTCCAAATCTGGTATCGAGATTTAATGTCCCGAATTCTGTATGTCTTTTTAATGTGTAAAAAGAGAAATCCGATGTGAATGACAAAATTCCATCTTTTAATTTATGTGAAAAAGCCAGCCCGAGATTTAATGAAGGTGAAGCGATTTCATAATTTCCGTTACTCCACAATAAATGAGTTCCAAAAATGTTTCTTATGCATAGACCGAACCTCAATTCGGATATTCTTTTGAATAGCCCGAAATCAATTCCCATGCCATAACAGTTTGCTTCAAAATAATCCCTGTAAATGAGTTTTAAATTCACACCCGCTGAAAAATCATGCAACTTTTTACCTGTAGTAATGTTAAAAACATAGTCCTTTACCGAAAAAATGGATAATATATTGCCCAAAGTATCTGTTTGCAGAATACTGTCGAATATGAGATAATTTATTCCAAAAATTGCACTATTCTTGAGATTTAAAGAGAAGGAATAAATTTTATAGAAATTTGAAAATGGTGCAGAGTATTCTATTAAGATTTGTGATTTTTTTAGTGAAGTTAAAGCTGCTGGATTCCAGTAAAATGCAGAGGGGTCGGAGCACAATGCAGTATAAGCGTTTCCAACACCCATTGCCCTCGCACCAACCTCATACTCCAGAAGTTCATCACAATACTTTGAAAAGATGAGACATATCAGCAGTACTATCACCTTAGATAAAGTTCCCTTTCTAACTTTAGCAGTCTTTCTATTCTTTTTCTTACAGGCGGATGCGTGCTGAATAGAGATGCTATCCAGTCACCGGATACAGGTTGCACTATGAACAGATGATGGCATTCGGGATTCACCTGTAGAGGCAGTTTTTTAGCACCATAAGCTATCTTCTCAAGAGCGGAAGCAAGAGCACGGGGCTTACGGGTAGCCCTCGCAGAACCTTCATCCGCACTGTATTCCCTTGTCCTTGAAATTGCCATTTGAATAAGGAGCGCTGCAATAGGTGCCAGTATTGCGATGAGTAAAAGTGCAAAGAGACCTGCTCCCCTATCCTCTCTGTCATCGAGTCCACCGAGCCAGAATGACCATCTTGCCCAGTTTGCAAGCAACATTATAGCTCCAGCAATTGATGCAGCAATCGTTGAGATTAGAGTATCACGATTTTTTATATGCATAAGTTCATGACCGATTACTCCTTCTATTTCATCCTCATCCAGTAGTTTGAGCAATCCGCTTGTTACCGCTACTGCTGCATTTTGTGGATTCCTGCCGGTAGCAAAAGCATTAGGGTGATTTGTAGGGACTATGTAAATTCTGGGTTTCGGTATCCCTATTCTCTCAGATAAGTTTGCTACTATTCGGTGCAGATAAGGATAATCTCTTTCGCTGGCAGGCATTGCACGCATGGTGGAAAGCACTATTCTATCGGAAAACCAGAAAGAAATAAGATTTATCGTAAGCGCTAAAAAGAATGCAATTATCATGCCTGTCTTACCTCCTATCAGCCCACCGATGAAAATAAAAAGCGCAAACAATAAAGCCATTAGAAATGCAGTTTTTAAGGCGTTCATACCCCCTCCTTACCAAATTTTATTAATAAAATTTTTGTTTTGTCAAGATTTTTTGTTGACAAAGATGTATTTTGGATATTATAAGTCGTGAAAGCTTTTTTAACCAAAGGTGTGGGCATGCATGTGGAAAAGATAGTTGCATTCCATAATGCTTTGAAATCTGCTGGTATTGAGAAATTTAATCTTGTAAAGGTAACGAGCATTTTACCGCCTGGATGCGAGATTGTGGAGAAAGGCAATGCTATATTTAGTCTATCTCCTGGTAGCATCGTTCATTGTGTTATGATTGAAGATTATTGCAGAAAAGGTGAGAAATCTGCGATAGCACTTTCTGTTGCTTATCTCAAGGAAAGTGACAAAGTTGGCTGTGTAGCCGAGTATAAGGCAAAATCTTTAAAAGAAGCAAAAGAAAGGTCTTCCATTTGTGCAAAGGAGATGTTAAAAGCAATTTATGAAGGAATTGATGAGAAAGATATAATGGAGAAGACAGAGGGAATAGAGATAGAAGGTGTGGATACTTGGGTTTGTGGAGTTGTTGCACTTGTTTTTGCGCCATGAAGGCGTTGCTTATAATCGATATGTTGAACGATTTTGTAAGAAAGGGAGCTTCTCTTTACATCGAAGGTGCAGAGAGGATAATTCCGAACATTAAGAGGGAGATTGAAAAAGCACATAAGGAGGGCTATCCTGTGATTTATATCTGTGATGCACATTCGCCTGATGATGAGGAATTTAAAGTTTGGCCAAAGCATGCGGTTAAAGGAACAGAAGGTGCTCAAATAGTCGAAGAGTTGAAGCCCAGAGAGGGAGATATAATTATTGAGAAGAAAAGATATTCTGGTTTTTACAAAACAAATCTTGAATCTATTTTGAAAGAAAAGGGGATAAAGGAGTTAATATTGACAGGTGTTGCTGCAAATATTTGTGTGCTTTTTACAGCAGGAGATGCGTTACAGCGTGGTTTTAAGGTTAAAATACCGGAAGATTGTGTCGCAGGGTTAACAGAAGACGATGTCAGGTTCTTAATAAGAGAAATGCGAATTTTACAGCCTGGTGAAAAAGATTAACATTTTTGTTCTATCCGGATTTTCTCTATTAATACTGAGACTGATTTATCTTCAGGTAATATCCGAAGAGAAATATAAACTTCTTGCGAAGAGAAATTGTGTTAAAGCAAAAATTTTGAGAGCAAGGCGAGGTAAAATTTATGATAGAAATGGTGTGATTGTTGCTACGGATAAAATAAGCTACTGGGTTAAAAAAGATAACGAGGTCGAGAAAAATGCGAGCTTCGAAAGAATTGCTTTTTATGAGGAACATATTGATTCTTTTCCCGTGGATATAGAAATTCGTCCTCATCGCTGGTATCCTTTTTCTTATGTCTTTTCGCATCCAGTTGGATATGTTGGCGAGGTTTCAAGAGAAGAGCTCCAGCCTCCTTATATTCTTGGTGATGTTATTGGTAAGATGGGTATCGAGCGGTTCTACGAGGAATTTTTGCGCGGTAAACGCGGATATTCCTATGTAATAGTGGATGCCACTGGTAAAGAAATCGCTCCTTATCCTGAATATATACCTCCAAGCGCCGGTAAGGACCTTGTTTTAACAATAGATTCGAGGCTACAGAGGTTTGCTTATAATTTGATAGATAGAGGCGTTATAGTTGCTGCTTCTCCGAGAACCGGTGAAATTTTATGTTATATTTCTAAGCCCAGCTTTAATCCGAATTCTGTTAGTGTTTATATTCGTGATACACTCTTTGCAATGTGGGACAGAGTTGCCTGTGGAACATATTCACCTGGTTCTGTTTTCAAAATAATAACCGCTGCCTGTGCACTCGAGGAAGGCATTGCAGATGAAAATACAAAAGTTTTCTGTAGCGGAGCGATGAAAATAGGAAGAAGATATTTTAAATGCTGGAGCACACATGGTGAAGTTGATTTTTACAATGCAATAGTAAAATCTTGTGATGTTTTCTTCTATAAACTTGGCTTAAAAATAGGATTCGATGAGCTAACAAAATTTGCAAGAAAGATGGGATTTGGTAAAAAAGTGGGAATCGATTTACCATACGAAGGCAGTGGTTTTATTCCTGATAGGAGTTTTTATAGAGAAAAATATGGCAGGAGAGTATGGAAAGGAGATGTTGCCAACCTATCAATAGGGCAGGGTGAAATTTTATGCACCCCTTTGCAATTGTTACAATTTTTTTGTGCAATAGCAAATAACGGTAAGACAAAGAGATTGCATCTTGTTAAAAAAGTGAAATCAGGTAACAGGATATTTTGTTCCATAAATGTACAGGATTATGAGCTGCCTTTATCTGAGTCAACAATCCAGTTTTTGAAGTCTGCGATGGAAGGTGTAGTTGGTAAGCCCTATGGCACGGGTCATCTTGCTTATATTCCCGGGTTATCTGTATGTGGTAAAACAGGCACAGCAGAGAATCCTCTTGGCAAGCCGCATGCACTTTTTTGTGCATTCGCACCCCGTGATTCCGCAGAAATAGCTGTAGTTGTGGTGGTAGAACATGGTGGAATGGGTGGAGTTAAGGCAGCACCTATAGCACGCGAAGTTATCAGAGAATATTTCAGATTAAAAGAAGAATTACCAGCTTGGGAGCAAAGTTTTTCCCGTTAATTTACCATTCTTATAATATCTGAAAACGACGCGATTCCTACCGATGAAAACGAGGTTGCCATTAAGTACGGTGTCACCCACCTGCATTAATACTTCTTTACCCGTTCTCTTATCCCTTATAAGCGCTATTTTTTTCTTTGGTGTATAGAGCAGTCCTACAAGTTCTGCATACTCAGGGTCGATTAATTTTGTTTCTCTTATTTTTTCTTTCACTTCGGTTTTTTCTTCTGCCTCTTCCTTTACAGTTTCTACACTCTCTTCTTTTGCTTTTTCAGACACCTTAAGAGGTGTGATTTCTTCTTTCGTGATGAACTCAAGTGGCAAAAATGGGTCCCTGCCTTTCGGGTAATAATCAAGAGATATTGTCAGCAAAAATATTATGATTTTGTAGTATAACATATCAATACAAATTCAATATCAACAGGATAATTCTTCGAGTTTGAATATCTCATTCTTAATTTTTCGATTTCTGCGAATTCGTATTTTTTCAGCAATTCAGAAAGTAATTTCCCGAAATCATGATATTTTGCTCTCATTTTAATTCTATACCTGTGGGCTATATAATATTTTTCGTCTGATTTTGAAATGAATTCGGGAGGCGTCAATAATATTACAGGATATTTATCAACGAGTTTTCTGAAATCTTTTTCGATGAAATTCTTCAATTTTGATTTAAGGAGTAATCTTACTTTTACATCTTTGAAAAGAATTGCTTCTGTTGATTTTGCCAATTCGTATTGTTCTTCTTTTTTTCTCAATTCATTAAGTTTATGTTTAAAGATTTTTTGATAGTAGTAGTAAGTGCCTACACCTGCAATCACTATCACTAAAAACCACCTCATTTCAGATAAAATCTACCAGTGAGACTGAAACTTTTTATAACCAGTTTTTTTGTTTCTTTTACCTTTTTGATATTCCATATCCTTACTTTATCGAAATTTTTATTTGAATTGAACATTTTTTCAATTTTCAACGGATTTCCCAGTGCTGTCATTCCATCTATTTGGAATAATATGCCGTTTTCCGATCTGCTTATTTCATTTAGTGCTGTGAACCATGTTGATTCAGGCAGGACTTTATTTATTGCGTTCATTAAATTTATTTCCAGTGCTCTTATAATGTGATAATTTTTGAAATCAGGTATTGCATAAGATTTTGGTGTAATGAGCATTAAATTTTTTGTCTTTTTATCGAGACTTTTGAGATAATAGTCCATGCCGAAGAAACTTCCGCCGAGTAATATTCCCCAAATTATCAGAAAAGTTAACACTCCTGATGCCCTTTTTTTCTTTGCAGGTGCAGCTATTTTTTTTGTTTCTTTTTTAACCTTTTCTTTTTCTTTAACTTTTACTTTCTTTTCGAGACCTTCCGATTCTATTGCTTCGATAGCGATACCGAGAGCTATATCAATTGAGTATCCTGGTGGTGCAGCGATTCCTTCTTCTATTTTAAATCCCTGTAAGGGGTCAATTGTTTCAACCTGTGTGCTAAAGCGCTCTCTGAATGCTTCTGTTATCCCTGGTAATAAAGCGCCTTCTCCGCTTATTATAATTTTGAGCTTCTCCTCTCCCTGAAAGTATTCAGGGAATTCATCGAGTAACATTCCTCCGAGTACATCGATTGTGCCTTTTATTTTGTGGGACATATCCTTTAGTTTATATCTTGTTGCATCGGGCCATTTTTCTCCAAATAATATTTTTTTGGCTTCACTTTCGGTTAAATCTTCTGCAAGTTCCCTTATAGCATGGATGAAATTCACAATTCCGAAAGGGAATTCTTTACCTTCAAATGAGCCATCTTCTTTTACAATGCTTACATAAGTTTTGGATTCATTTATACTGATTATTGCCACTTTCTTTTCAGCTGGGTATGCGAATCTCAGAGCCGAAGTTTTTGTATCGCTGAAAATTATTGAAAAACCTCCTTCAGTGAGTGTATTCATAAGCAGTTCAGAATATCTGGGGTTCTCGGGCAATGCAATGGCAATAGACCTCTCACCCGGAGATATGCTTTCTATTACACTCGCAATATCCCTCAGGAATGCATCTGTATCAACGATTTCTCCTTCATGCAGTGCAGACCTTGAAATGGGAGTTACAATATGACCCTTGAAAATATAATCCCCACCTACTTTATCGATGTTCACAACTTTGATTTCACTCTCTGTTATTTCAACTCCAAGAGGCATTATCTTATTCCCCTCTTGTCTATTTTTATCTCAAATTTATCAGTTTTCATTAGCACGAAGTAATTCGTATCATCCAGTGGTCGATATAAAAATTCGTCTAACTCAATCTCCTCAGGTAACCTGATATAAGGTATGCCCTGCGTATCTGTGAGAGATTCAGCGAACTTTTTATAATCATCATACTCCATCATGGGATAATGTCCTCTGTCCAGCTTATAAAATCTAATGGCTTTGTGCAATTTATCAGCCACTTCAATGACCTCTTCTTTCCTCCTCTTACTTTGTGTTATTTTCGGCAAAATGATAGGAATTATAAGACCTATCAATACCGCAACTATAAATAAATCAAGTAAAGCACTTCGCCTCATCATAATATTAAAATCAAAATTTTAAAATGTCAAGAATTTTTTCTTGACAAAATGGGATTTTGATTTTAATTAATAAGATGGAAAAAATAGGTCGCATAGTTAAAATATCAGGACCTCTTGTGGTAGCTGAGAAAATGGAAGGTTCAAAGATGTATGATGTTGTTCATGTTGGTGAGTTCAGGCTGATTGGCGAGATAATAGGGCTTGATGGTGATAGGGCGTCTATTCAGGTTTATGAAGATACCACCGGCTTGAAACCCGGTGACCCTGTTTATCCTACATTTGAGCCACTATCCGTTGAACTGGGACCAGGTCTAATAGGTGCAATTTTCGATGGAATACAGAGACCCCTTGAAATAATAAAGGATAAAGTTGGACCAAACATTGCGAGGGGCATACATATAAATGCTTTACCAAGAGATAAGAAATGGTATTTTAAACCTTTAAGGAAAAAAGGAGAAAAAGTAAAAAGCGGAGACATCATTGGTGAGGTTCAGGAGACGCCACTCGTTTCTCATAAAATAATGGTGCCACCGGGTATCGAAGGTGTTATTGATGAAATAAAAGAAGGAAAATTTACGGTAGAAGATGTTATATGCGTTGTGTCTGGAAAAGGTTTAAAGATGTATCAAAGATGGCCTGTTCGCCTTCCTCGTCCCTATAAAGAGAAACTGCCTCCATCAACTCCCATGTATACAGGTCAAAGAGTGATAGATACTTTCTTTACAATTGCGAAAGGCGGTACTGGATGTTGTCCGGGTCCTTTTGGTTCAGGTAAAACCGTTTTACAGCATCAGCTTGCGAAGTGGTCGGATGCCCACATCGTAATTTATGTTGGATGCGGTGAAAGAGGAAATGAGATGACGGATGTTTTAATAGAGTTTCCGCAGCTGAAAGACCCGAAATCCGGCAGACCTTTAATGGAGCGCACGGTATTAATTGCCAATACTTCAAATATGCCTGTTGCAGCAAGGGAGGCTTCTGTTTATACCGGGATAACGATAGGCGAATATTTTAGGGATATGGGATATTCTGTTGCTTTAATGGCTGATTCTACTTCGCGCTGGGCTGAAGCGATGAGAGAGATATCAGGAAGACTTGAGGAGATGCCGGGAGAAGAAGGTTATCCTGCTTATTTGCAGACCAGGATAGCTGAATTTTACGAGAGGGCTGGCAGAGTTAAATGTCTCTGCTCCGATAACAGGGAAGGTTCGCTTACTGTTGTTGGTGCTGTATCGCCACCAGGAGGCGACCTTGCAGACCCTGTTGTTCAGGCGACACTCAGAATAGTAAAGGTATTCTGGAGTTTAGAAGACAGATTGGCTTACAGGCGACATTTTCCTGCGATCCACTGGCTCACGAGTTATTCGCTTTATCTCGATTCACTTGAGGAGTGGGTAAAAAATAATGTTGGAGAAGATTTTCCTGAATTGAGAAAGGAAGCAATGGCGTTGCTCGAGAAGGAGGCAGAGTTAGAGGAGATAGTGCGACTGGTCGGGATAGAAGCTTTATCGGAAGAGGAAAAATTGATCCTTGAAACTGCTCGTTCAATAAGAGAAGATTTCCTGCACCAGAATGCTTTTCACGAAACAGATACCTATACATCGATTAAAAAACAATATTTTATGTTAAAAGTTATAATGCATTTTTATGAAAGGGCAAAGGAAGCAGTTAAAAAAGGAGTAAAGGTGGAAGATTTAAGGGAGATGGAAGTTATGGAAAAAATTGCAAGGATGAAATACATTCCGGAGGATAAATTGGAAGAATTTAACGATTTACAAAAATCTGTGGATAATGAAATTTCAAAACTTTTAAAAGGGGGGTAAAATGAAGAAGTTCTGTGTTTTTATTTTCTTTTTAGCAGGTGCTGTTTATGGTTTGCAAAGGGAAATAGGGGGTCTCTCTCATTTTTCTGCGGGTAATCTTGACAATGTTAGTATAGATGCAGTTACTGATACATTCTTTTTGAGGTTAGATTACGATAGTGCGAAGCTCTGTTCATCGTGGTTGCAATGCGAGTCTATTCCCATTCCTACGCGCTTCCCTGCAATGCTGATTTATAATGACAAATTTTATATATTTGGCGGAGATACGGGTGATGTCAGTTCGGCTATTATTTTAAATACTGTACAAAGGTGTGAAGTAAAAGGAGATAGTATGAAAAACTGGGAAGTTTTAAACCGTCAATTACCTGTAGAGTTATCGGGAATGGGTTTTGTGAAGTGCGGAGGATACTTTTATCTTTTGGGAGGAGGGACAAATACAGGTATTTCTAATAAAGTTTATTATACGAGACTTGAAGGTGATTCTTTTGGAGAATGGCGTGAGACGACGCCTTTACCTGTTGCTCTTCGTTTTATGGGTGTGGCTACTGATGGTGAAAGAATATTTGTCGGAGGCGGTAATGATGGTGCATCTGTAAGGAAAGAGTTATATTGTGCAAAGGTTTTAGCTGATGGAAGTTTGAGCGATTGGATTCAGCTTAGAGATTTGCCTGTTGCTGCCTACTTTATCACTTTTGAATGCTCCAAGGGTTATCTCTATGTCACAGGAGGTACACAAGACCCGGGTATGCCTTATAACCCTGTAAATAATAAAGTTTATTATGCGAAAATACTTAATGATACGATATCTTTCTGGGATTCAACTTATATCTTTGGTTCACCAAATGATACAGGTAGAGTGTTTCACTGGATGTCTTCTACCGGCAATGCATTACTCATTTACGGCGGTGTTTATATTTATGATCTGGTTAATTATGGTAAATTGACTTACTTTTCGACTTTAAGGGCTATGGTTTCACCTGCAGGGACTTTGAGTGCATGGGATAAATATCCACCTTCTCAGATTGCTGCTCCGAGAGGAGATGATTACAGAGGATATCTCTATTGTACAAACGGTGCAAATCCTTTAGATCTGGGATTTAGACCTTTGCCCTATCCTTATGCTACGGAAATAGTGACTTCTTCTAATTATTGCTCCACCGGAGTATTTGTTTCTCCTATCATTGATATTGGTGATGTTTATACGATAATGTTTGCAATCCCTGATTTTAATGCTAATGGGCAGGAGATTTATGTTTCATACAGAACGGCAAAAGATGCTACTAATTGGTGTGATTGGGAGGAAAAGCCACTTACAGATACAGTTTCGATCGTCAAAATGGGTAGATATTTCCAGTATAAATTAAAATTTGTAACAAAATCTGCAGATTTAACCCCTGTGTTTAGAAAATTGAGAATATATTATTCCTTGTTTGACCCTTCGATTGAACAGATAACATTGCCTTCGCTTTTGAAGATGGATACGACTTATATTGTAAAAGTTACTGTAAAAAATAATTCTCAGGATATTGCGCAAACATTTAAAGTGAAATGCGAAATTTATGAAAACGACTCTTTAATAGTTATAGATACACAGGATGTGCTTTCATTGCCGCCTCTTAATATTAAAGATGTTGATTTTGTGTTTAATACGGCAAATAAATCGAATATTGTTTATAAAATAAAAGCAGGGATAATTGTAAATCCCGAAGCGAATCTTGATACATTGAATGATTGCATGGAGAAAGAAGCAGTAAGTATTGGCACAGGTAAAAGCGATGTAGAAGCGCTATTTATTTCTTATCCTTCTGATTCTGTGCCAAGGAGCGTTGGCTTTTGTCCATCCTTTATTGCAAGGAATAATGGGGATATAAGTGTATCTGCTCTTGCGGAATGTTTTATATTTGAAGGAGCTACAAAGATTTATACAGATAGCACACTAGTCGTCGGTTTATTGCCGGGAGAAGAAAGAGAAATCAAATTTAAAGAATGGATACCCCAAAATGTTGGAACTTACACTATAAAAGTTAAAGTGAATATGGGTGATAATCTGGATACAAACACCACAAACGATTCTTTAACTTCAACATTTTATGTTAGAGAACCAAGAGTTGATGCATTTCCTGTATCCATAAAAGTAACAGAAATTCCTCCTAATGTTAGTTGCACGGTAAAAACATCTGTTGCCCAAAATGGTGAAATAGAAGCAACTATACCTGTGGAATTTATCCTCAAGGATTTACAACTACACGAAATTGTTAGGGATTCGCAAAATATTTTGCTTGATGCAAATGATACCGGTGAGGTGAAATTCGTTTTCACATCACCATCAGATACCGGGAATTACATTGCTTATCTTATAACGAATTTACCGGAAGATATAAATCATGCAAATGATACGCTTTCTGAAACCATTAAAGTTGTGAGTTTGGGAGAAAATCTTCCATCCGGTGTCAAATTGCAGGTTACAAATCCCGCTGGAAAAGAGCTCGTTGTTAAATTTAGTGCAAAAACAGGAGAAGAAGTCAAGATTAATATGTATGATGTAAACGGTAGAAAAGTGAAAGAAGTGTTTGGAGGTAAGTCAGAAAAGTCAAGTTATGTGATAAAATTGAATATTGAAGACTTGCCATCGGGTGTGTACTTTGTGAAAATGACGACTCCTCAGCATAAACTCATTCGCAAGGTCGTGATAATAAAATAATGAATTCACTTACAATCGTATTAATTGCGGTTGTCTTTTATATCCTGGGATATAGATTTTACGGTAAAAAATTGGCAAAGGTTTTTGAATTATCGGCTGATAAAGAAGTGCCATCTAAGAAGTTTTATGATGGTATTGATTATGTTCCTGCTCGTCACTGGTTGATGCTTTTTGGTCATCATTTTGCTTCGATTGCAGGTGCTGGTCCTATACTTGGTCCTGTTATTGCGTGTGCAATATGGGGCTGGTTACCCTGTGCTATCTGGCTCATAATAGGTGCTATTGTAATTGGAGCTGTGCATGATTTTTCATCTTTGATGATTTCTTTGCGTCATCAGGGCAAATCAATAGCAGATGTATCAGAAAGTGTTATGGGCAGAGCAGTTAGAGTGGCGTTTGCAGGGTTTATCTGGCTTTCTTTAATCCTTGTTATGGCAGTGTTTGCCGCAGTAGCCGGGAAAACCTTACAGGAAGCACCCCAAATTGTTATACCGACTTTCGGGTTAATACCCCTTGCTATTTTTATAGGCATTTTGATTTACAGATATAAAATGAACCTTGGATTTGCTTCCATCCTTGGATTTGCTATTTTGTTTCTTTTAATCATTACGGGTGTTAAATTTCCTGTAAAAATATGGAATGCAAAAATCTGGACTTTTATTCTTCTGATATATGCCTATTTTGCTGCAATAATACCCGTTAATATTTTGCTGCAACCCCGTGATTATTTATCCACTTCTATTCTTTTCTTTGGGATACTTGTAGGTTTTGTGGGTTTACTTATAACTCATCCTGTGATAAAAGCACCTGCTTTTACAGGGTTTATGAGTGCGAAAGGTCCTCTCTTTCCTATGCTCATGGTTATAATTGCCTGTGGTGCAATTTCTGGTTTTCATTCGCTTGTTTCGAGTGGTACTACATCTAAGCAATTACCTTCAGAATATGATGCTCAAAAGATAGGCTATGGTGCTATGCTTGCAGAAAGTGCACTATCTATTCTTGCTCTTTTGAGTGTGTCGGCTGGTCTTTCCTGGGCTACTTATCTTTCGTTAATGAGCGAAAAAGGCTGGATTTATACATTTGGCGAAGGTTTCGGCAGGGTGACAAAACCTGTTCTTTTAGGTCTTGGAAGTTTTGTTGGGATGACGATGTTAAATGCCTTTGTGCTTACTACTCTGGATACCGCAACAAGGATAACGCGATACATAGGCGAGGAATTATTTAAAATAAGGAATAGATTTTTAAGCACAGGGATAATAGTATTCCTTGCCGGTTTACTTGCTACCGGTGCTTATAAGAAAATATGGCCTGTTTTTGGTGCTTCGAATCAGCTTGTAGCTGCGATAGCTTTACTTGTGGTGAGCGTTTATTTGATGAATCAAAGGAAAAGAGCAATTTACACGCTTTTACCCTCGATTTTTATGTTCGCAGTTACAATTACGGCATTGATACTGGAAGCAATTGATTTTTATAAAACAGAGGTTTATTACTTATTTTCAATAAGTTTAATTTTGCTTTTGCTTGCGTTTTTTACTATTTATCATTCTTTGAAAAAGTCATAATTTTTGCTTGACAAATCTGTAATTTTGATTATAATTTACGATTTATAAGGGTTAGTGTAAGAAGGAGGGGATATGCCGAAAATACGCGTTGGAATCGTAGGGGTTGGGAATTGTGCTTCAAGTTTGGTTCAGGGAGTTCATTATTACAGGGATGCTCGTCCGGATGAAAAAATACCAGGGATAATGCATGTTCTTTTTGGGCCCTATCACATTGGAGATATTGAGTTCTCGTGTGCGTTCGATATAGACAGGAACAAGGTTGGGTTAGACCTTGCGGATGCGATATTTACTCCTCCCAACAATACTTACAAGTTCTGCGATGTGCCGAAAACAGGTGTGAAAGTGATGAGAGGAGAAGTGAAGGATAGTATCGGAAAATATTTGAAGGATGTTGTGATACCATCCGATGATGAGCCTGTTGACATCGTAAAGGTGCTAAAAGAAACAGAGACAGATGTACTGGTTAACTTTTTGCCTGTCGGTAGCGAAGAGGCTACAAAGTGGTATGCCCAGAAAGCTCTGGAAGCAGGTGTTGGTTTTGTAAACTGCATTCCTGTATTTATCGCGAGCAACGAAGAGTGGGCAAAGAGATTTGAAGAAGCAGGGGTACCTGTTGTTGGTGATGATATAAAATCACAGGTAGGAGCTACAATCGTACACAGAACGCTGGTAAGTTTATTCAACGATAGAGGCGTGAAACTCGAAAGGACATATCAATTGAATGTGGGAGGAAATACGGATTTCTTAAATATGCTTGAAAGAGAAAGATTAGCGTCAAAGAGGAAATCCAAGACCCAGGCGGTTACATCACTCTTACCGGATGGTATGGAAGGAGAAAATATTTATATCGGACCTTCGGATTTCGTTGCATGGCTCAAAGATAGGAAATTCGCATTCATAAGATTAGAAGGAAAATCTTTTGGTGGTGTTCCTTTAAATATTGAGCTGAAACTCGAAGTATGGGATTCGCCGAACTCTGCTGGTGTTGTAATAGATGCCATAAGAGCATGCAAAATCGCTCTGGATAACGGAATAGGCGGACCATTAATAGGTCCATCCTCTTACTTCATGAAATCACCGCCGGTACAATTCCCGGATGAGATAGCGAAGCGCAAGGTTGAAGAATTTATAGAGAAATACGGCAAACTCGCAGAGGAGAAGGTTTCCTCTTGATGCCAGGACTGCTCATTACTTTTGAAGGAATAGAAGGAAGCGGTAAAAGCACATTGGCAAAATTCCTATACGACTACTTGAAATCTAAAGGGATAAATTGTGTTTTGACAAAGGAACCCGGGGGGACTCGACTTACTCAGAAAATCAGGGAACTGATACTTGATGTGCATAATCAGATGAATCCCTTGACCGAGCTCTTTCTTTATCTTGCGGACAGGGCTCAACATGTTGAAGAAATAATAAAACCTGCGTTGAAAGAAAATAAAGTGGTGATATCCGATAGATACTCCGATGCTACAATAGCTTATCAGGGCGGTGGAAGGCATCTTCCGAAAGGCACATTGAAAGAATTAAATAAAATTGCAACTTCGGGTATTACGCCTGACCTCACGATACTGCTGGATGTGCCACCTGATAAAGCTCTAAAGCGCATACGCCAGAAGGATAGAATCGAAAGCGAAAATATAGAATTCCACAGAGCAGTTAGAGTAGAATATCTGAGACTCGCAAAAGAGTCACCTGGTAGAATTAAGATACTCGATGCATCAAAATCACTCGACGAATTGAAAAAAGAAGTTATTTCCATTGTGGAAGAGTTTTTGAAAAACCATGGCTACAAAGTTTAAAAAAATAATTTTAAGTTTATTTTTGATTTTTTCTTTTAGTTTCATCATATGGGCTTCCACAAATGTTTATCAGTCACTGAGACTTTTTGAGAGAGTTTTTAGATATGTAAAGCTTTACTATGTTGAGGATGTTGATTCAGATAAGTTAATAAAAGAAGCGATAAAGGGTATGCTTTCTTCACTTGACCCTCATTCTGCATACCTTGATGAAAAAGCGTTAAAAGAGCTTGAAATAAAGACAAAAGGAAAGTATGGCGGACTTGGTATAATAATCACAAAAATCGGTGATTGGGTTACAGTGGTAGCGCCAATAGAAGGCACACCTGCATACAGAGCAGGAATAAGGTCTGGTGATAAAATAATAAAAATCAACGGAGAATCTGCAAAAGGAATATCACTTGATGAAGCTGTTTCAAAGATGAGAGGAGAACCAGGGACAAAAATTACCATTACGATAAAAAGAGGAGATTTAGAACCCTTTGATGTTACACTAATAAGAGAAATGATAAAATTGAAAGCAGTGCCATACTATGGCAAAGTTGGTAAAGATATAGGCTATATAAGATTATCCCAATTTATAAGAGGTGCAGGTAAAGAAGTAAAAAATGCTATTTTAGAATTGAAAAAAGAAGGAGCAAAGAAATTTATCCTCGATTTGAGGGGAAATCCGGGAGGACTTCTTGATGAAGCTGTAAAAGTTGCGGATAATTTTATTGATTCTGGCAAAATTATAGTTTTTACAAAAGGTAGAAATTCTTACAGGGAGTATCGGGCAAACTCTCCTTCACTCATCGATGATGAGCCTCTTGTAATTCTGGTAGATAGAGGTAGTGCAAGTGCTTCGGAGATAGTTGCGGGGGCGGTGCAGGACTGGGAGAAAGGTATTTTAATTGGTGATACGACTTTCGGCAAAGGTTCTGTGCAAAACATTTACAGAATAAGCTGGACAGAAGCGATAAAATTAACAACTGCAAGGTATTATACGCCATGTGGTAGATGCATTGATAAAACAGATACGACGAAATATCTTTTGAGGAATCCCACGGCAGGTAAGGAGTTTGAGAGTTTTGGCAAATATAAAATAAAAAGGAAAGGAGGGGGTGCTATAATCCCTGATATTGTGATGAAAATGCCAAAGGTTCCGCAAATTGTTGATAAAATCGCAAGAAAAGGACTATTCATAGATTTCGCAGGATATTATACTTCGAAACATGAGGAGTTAAAAGAAGAAAGGGAAATCGAGATCACAGAAGAAATTTTTGATGATTTCAGAGCATTTTTAAAGAGGAAAGATTTTGAATATTCCGAAAAAGATTTTAATGAAGCAAAGCCTTTTATAAAGAGGACTTTAGAAATGGAGTTATCTGAATGTATTAGCGGTATAAAGGGGAAATATAAAGCGATGTTGAAAGACGACGAAATGGTTAAAAAAGCAAAAGAGATTTTAGACAGGGTAAAAACTTTGGATGATTTGATAACTTATGTTTACACACAAAGGAGGTGAAGTGCTTATAATGACAGCCGAAGAAATCGAGCATTCTCTTGCTGAATTAGCGGAAAATATAATAAAAAATGAAGGAGAAAATAATCTTTGTGTTATTGGTATAAAAAGGAGAGGAGATATTCTTGCGAAACGCCTTGCAGATTATATGAAAAAAGCAGGTAAAAAAATAGAAATCGGAAGCATAGATATAACGCTTTATAGAGATGATTTAACAACTATCGATAAAAAGCCTGTTGTTCACGGTACGGAAATACCTTTTAATATCGACGATAAAGTTGTAATTCTTGTTGATGATGTAATTTATACTGGCAGGACGATAAGAGCTGCTTTAACGGAGCTCGCTGACCTTGGTCGTCCAAAAAGGATAAGATTGTGTTGTCTGATAGATAGAGGGCATAGAGAGTTGCCAATTTGTCCTGATTATGTTGGTAAATTTGTCAAAACAACACAGGATGAAATAGTGGAAGTTTGTGTAAAAGAACTTGATGGTAAGGATGAAGTCCGTATTGTAAAGCGCAAATGCAAAGAGAATTCAGGAGAAAAGACCTCTTAGGGATAAAAGAACTTTCCCGTGAAGAAATAGAACTTATTTGCGAGACGGCGAAATCTTTTAAAGAGATTCTTCAAAGACCAATAAAAGTTGTACCATATTTGCGAGGTAAAACTGCTTGTATGCTGTTTTTTGAGCCGAGCACTCGAACACTTAACTCTTTTAGTTTAGCAGCGCGTTCACTTTCTGCAAATGTTGTAAGTGTTTCTGCTTCGTCTTCAAGTGTGCTGAAAGGAGAGACATTGCTTGATACCGCAAAGAACCTTGAAGCTATGAAAGTGGATTTTGTAATAGTGAGGCATTCTTCACCAGGTGCTCCCCATCTTCTTGCCCGTCATTTAAAGGCTTCTGTAATAAATGCAGGAGACGGCTGCCATGAGCATCCAACTCAGGCATTGTTAGATATTTTGACGATAAAGGAGAAATTTGGCACACTTGATGGGCTTGAGATTTTAATAGTGGGTGATATTTTGCATTCAAGGGTTGCTCGTTCAAACATCTGGGGGATGACAAAAATGGGTGCAAAAGTATCGGTATGCGGACCTCCTACACTTATACCTTATGGTATCGAAAAAACCGGTGTGAAAGTTTATTATGACCTGCACGAAGCGATAAAAGATAAAGATGTAATCTATGTTTTGAGAATCCAAAAAGAAAGACAGCGTCAAGGTCTGTTCCCATCTTTAAGAGAATACATAAAGTTTTATTCCATAACAAAAGATGTCGTTGCGAAGATGAAAAAAGGTGCTGTCATAATGCATCCCGGGCCCGTAAATCGAGGGGTTGAGTTAGCACCAGATGTTGCAGATGGTGAAAAATCTCTGATTCTATCTCAGGTTACAAACGGTGTAGCTGTGCGTATGGCAATATTTTATCTTCTGTCGGGTAAACCTGCATAATGGTAAGGGAGAGAATAGTTATAGTTGAAGATGATGTATCACTTGCACACATGCTAAAACTCACACTCGAAAAAGAAGGTTATATCGTCAATATTTTTCATACAGCTGAAGAAGCTCTCCCGCATTTACAAAAAAATCCTCCCGAAGTTTTACTGCTTGACATAATGTTGCCCGGTATGAGTGGTCTTGAACTTTTAAAATTATTGAAAGAGGCAGCGGAAACCGCCAAAATACCTGTTATTATGGTGACAGCAAAAAAAGAGCTATCAGATGTACAGACGGCACTTACATTGGGAGCAGAAGGTTATCTTGTAAAGCCATTTGATAAAAAGAAATTGTTGCAAAAAATAGAAGAACTGATTCCCCAGTATTATGTGGATGAAAATGTTTTGGCAGAGGCGATGCAGATTTTGTCAAAACCGGTTGAAGGAGATGTTGAAAAATTAAGAATATTGCTCGCTGAGATAAACAGTGCAATGAGGTTGCTTCGAAAAGGTGCGGCACCGGAAAAATTAAAACCACAAATCCAGAAAGTTTTAAGTAGCCTTGAGAAGAAGAAATCAGAAGTTATTGAAAAATTTTCGGAGGAATAAATGAAATCGGGCTTTGTAACAATTGTAGGGAGACCAAATGTCGGTAAGTCTACCCTTATGAATTTTTTACTTGGAATGAAATTAAGCGCTGTTACTCCAAAACCTCAAACCACGCGCCACAAAATAGTAGGCATTTTAAATAGAGAGGATGCACAGATAATATTTGTTGATACTCCGGGTATTTTTAAACCTTCCTATGAATTACAAAAAATAATGGTAAAAACTGCTTTTGAAGCACTGGAAGGAGTTGACATTGTAATTCTTATGGTTGAACCGTTCCAGTTCGAAGATGAACTGCTACAGAAATTAAAAGAACATAATGTAATAGTTGCGATAAATAAAATAGACCTTATGAAAAGAAAAGAGTCTTTACTTCCATTGATTGAATCTTATAGCAAATATGAATGGGTGAAAGAAGTAGTGCCGATATCTGCACTTTATGGGACGAATATAGATGACCTTTTAAATGTGATAATAAAATATTTGCCGGAGAGAGAACCTTATTATCCCGAGGATCAGGTTTCTGACCGTGATGAACGCTTTTTTGTAGCGGAAATAATAAGAGAAAAGATATTCAAACTTTATGGTCAGGAAGTTCCCTATGCATCCACCGTGGTAATAGATGAATTTCAGGAGAAACCCGGGAAATATTACATAAAAGCAACGATTTATGTTGAGACAGAAGGCGAAAAAGCAATATTGATAGGAAAAGACGGAAGAGCGATTAAAAAACTCGGGATAGAAGCAAGAAGGGATATTGAAATATTTTTAAATCATCCTGTTTATCTTGAGCTCTGGGTAAAAGTTAAAAAAGGCTGGCGTAAAAATAAATTTTTACTAAAACAATTTGGTTACGATTGAACCAATGAAATTTGTTGACATCCACAAAAAGTGATTAAAATAATTGATGGCTGATAGGATTACAAAAAATATTTTGCGTATAATTGAAGAAGCTCACAAAGAAATAGAAACCATTTTTGAAACTTTTTTCCATCACAGGTTGCCTGCTTTTATCGAAAAAACATTTTCGCCTTCCACAGACCTTTATGAAACACCAGAAGAAATAATTTTGCTTTTGGAGTTGCCAGGTGTTGACCCAGAAGATATAAACATTTCTATAAACGATAAAAATGTATTGCATATCTGGGGACAGAGATTGTTTCCACTTCCTCCCTTACAAAAAGGAAGATGCCATAAGATGGAAATACCCTTCGGTAGTTTCAGCAGATACATAAAGTTACCTTGTAAAATAGAATCAACCTGTGAAATAGAAAATATAAACGGCATTTTCAAAATAAGATTTAGAAAGAAAAAGCCAAAAATAATCGAAGTGGAGGTAGAAGATGATTAAAAAAGAAGAAAAAAAGACATTGCCAATATTACCTGTAGAGAATATAGTCATTTTCCCATTTCTTGCGGTACCACTTACAGCAACGGACGACAAGTCAGTTAAATTGATAGATGAAGTTGTTACAAAAGACAAACTACTGGCAGCTTTTACGGTAATTGACCCACAGAAAGACCCTCATAATCCCGATAATATCCATAAAGTCGGTGTAATGGCTGTAATTTTGAAAATGTTAAAAATACCCGATGGCACTGTAAAAATACTCGTACAGGGCATGAAAAGAATAAAACTCGACAAAATAATAAAAGAAGAACCTTATCTTGTTGGTGAAGTGACAGTTATTGAAGAAAAAGAAGAAGAAATAGATGTTGAAACAGAAGCCCTTATGCGAAGTGTCAAATCCGTATTTGCAAGGATAGTGGATAGAGCACCATATCTATCAGATGAGGCAAAAATAGTAGTTGAAAATATAACATCGCCAGGTAAACTCGCAGATTTTATAGCATCTCAGGTGAATCTAAAAACAGAAGAAAAACAACAAATTTTGGCAGCGATAAATGTAAAAGAAAGATTGCAAAAATTGATACCACTTCTTGTTAAAGAAGAAAACATTTTGAAAATTGGAGAAAAAATAAGAGAAGAAGTAAAAGAGGAGATTGATAAAACCCAGAGAGAATACTTTTTGAGAGAACAATTAAAAGCTATCAAAAAAGAATTGGGTGAACTTGATGAAAAAGAAGCAGAAATCGAAGAATTGAGGAAGAAAATAAAAGAAGCAAAAATGCCCAAGGAAGCAGAAGAAGAGGCATTAAGACAGTTAGCAAGATTGGAAAAGGTGCCGATAGCCGCTGCTGAATACACCGTTATAAGAACATATCTTGACTGGCTTATAAATCTGCCATGGTCTGTTGAAACCGAAGATAATCTTGATGTTGAAAGAGCCAAGAAAATTCTGGATGAAGACCATTATGACCTTGAGGATGTAAAAGAAAGAATTTTGGAATTTCTTGCTGTAAGAAAATTGAGGAAAGATACAAAAGGTCCTATTCTTTGTTTTATAGGACCGCCAGGTGTGGGCAAAACATCCCTTGGTATGTCCATAGCGCGTGCTCTTGGCAGGAAATTCATTCGCATTTCGCTCGGTGGTATAAGGGATGAGGCAGAAATAAGGGGTCACAGGCGCACTTATGTTGGTGCATTGCCCGGCAGGATAATTCAGGGAATAAGGCGCGCAGGTACAAAAAATCCAGTATTTATGCTTGATGAAATTGATAAAATTGGAGCAGATTTTAGAGGCGACCCTTCTGCTGCACTGTTAGAAGTGCTCGACCCAGAGCAAAACCACAGCTTCTCTGACCATTATCTCGAAGTGCCTTTTGACCTATCAAAAGTTTTATTTATAGCAACAGGAAATAGAGTTGATACGATACCTCCAGCATTAAGAGATAGAATGGAAATAATTGAAATCCCTGGATATATTCTTGAAGATAAATTAAGAATCGCAGAAAATTATTTGATTCCAAGGCAAATAAAAGAAAATGGCTTAACTCCTGAAGTTGTTAAATTTACGAGGTCTGCTATTGAGAAGATAATAACGGATTATACGAGAGAAGCGGGTGTTCGCAATCTTGAGCGTGAGATAGCAGCGTGTTTGCGTAAAGTGGCAAAAGAGATAGCAAGCGGTAAGGAGATGAAAGTGGTAATAACTCCCGATAAGGTTGAAGAATTTTTGGGTCCTCCCAGATATTACTCTGAAGTTGCTGCGCGTCAGGGCGAAGTGGGTGTGGCAACAGGTCTCAGCTGGACACCTTTTGGAGGCGACATAATTTTTATAGAAACAGCAAAAATGAAAGGCAAAGAAGAATTAATTCTGACAGGTCATCTTGGTGATATAATGCGTGAATCAGCGCACGCTGCTTTGACCTATGTGAGAGCAAATGCTCAAAAATTCGGAATAAAACCAGAAGCTTTCGATAAGTGCACGGTGCATGTTCATGTGCCAGAAGGTGCTATACCCAAAGACGGACCTTCCGCAGGAGTAGCAATAGCAACAGCACTTGTATCACTTTTCACACAAAAACCAGTAAATCCAAAGGTAGCGATGACAGGAGAAATAACATTGACAGGAAAAGTATTACCAGTAGGTGGAATAAGAGAAAAAGTAACAGCTGCAAAAAGAGCAGGAATAGAAACAGTTATTTTGCCAAAATGGAATAAAAAAGATTTGGATAAAGTGCCAGAGCATATAAAAGAAGGATTAAAATTTGAATTTGTTGATAAAATAGAGGATGTGGTAAGGATAGCAATCGGTGACGCAACTTCTTCTTGAAGTTAAAAAAATAACAGATTTTAAATCATTACCCGATGGTAAGATAAGAGAAGCGATTCAAAAAATGAAAAGAAAACTAAAATTAAAAACCGATGAAGAATTTTATTATTACATAAAATTTCAACCATATTCAAAAATTTTATTCCATCAATATTTGTGCGATGTTCTCAATACGAGGAGTAAGTTTTTTAAAGATGAAGATACATTTGAAATTTTAAGGAAAGAATTTATCCCAGAAATAATAAGAAAAAGGGAAGATGATAAAAGTTTAAGGATTTTGTTTTTGGGTTGCAGGACAGGGGAAGAGTTTTATTCTTTTATTTTTCTTATGTCCGCATATTTCTGGCAGGTTTTACATGATTGGGATGTTGTATTTTACGGAGTAGAGCCAAGTGATTACTGGATTAAGGAAGCAAAGAAAGGTGTTTATAACATTGAAAAATCGGTAAACATGGATACAAAAATGTATGAAAGGGTTTTTCGTGTTGCAAAACACCAGCTATTGTTTTCTGTTGATTTCAAAAAGAAAATGAAAATAAGATTTGAGAATTTGCCTTTTAAAATAATTTTACAAAAATCATTGCCCGATGATGTATTCGACATAATACTTTGTAGAGAAATGATATTCAGGGAAGAACCACAAAATTTTGAGAAATTATTGAATTTTTTAAAGGAAAGATTAAGAGAAGCAGGTATAATTACAACTTTTGATATTTATATTCCTGATGGTTATAAATTTTTTGATGTTGTGAAAAAAGAAGGCAGATACTTTTACAGGAAATGAATTTACCATCGCAATTTTCCTATCTTTTTCCCGAATTTGATATAAAATCCATTGATTTGGATAAGCATTCGGATATTGTGATTGAGCGGATTTTACGCTATGGCGGAGTAAAAGAAATAAGATGGCTTTTTAAAAATTATTCTAAAGAAAAAGTTAAAGAGTTTTTAAGAATAAAGGGTAAAAAGCGCCTTGATAAAAGAGATTACAATTTCTGGGAAATTATTTTAAATGGGGTTTGAGATTTTACCACCGAGGGTAAAGAAAATTTTAAAAGATTTGCAAAAAATAAATATTTTTTCAGATTTTTATCTCGCAGGTGGCACAGGTTTATCTATCCTTTTGAATCACAGAATCTCTGTAGATGTCGATTTATTTTCAAAAGGCAAAAAACTCGATAATAAAGATAGAGCTTTACTTATCAAAAGATTAAAAAAGTTATGGGATTTTAAAATTCTGGCAGAAAAAGAAGGCACACTTGAGATACGCAAGGGAATAACTTTAATTTCTTTTTTCCACTATCCCTATGATTTAGTTAAACCTTTAGTAGATTTTAACGGGATAAAGATTGCGAGCATTGAAGATATTGGTTTGATGAAAATAAGTGCAATAATAGGAAGGGGTGAAAAGAAAGATTTTATTGATTTATATTTTATTTTGCAGGAAATAAACCTTTATGAGCTTTTGCAACTTGGCAAGAAGAAATTCCCTGCTTATCAAAGTTTTGAAACACTTGCTTTGAAATCCCTTTTGTATTTTGATGATGCAGAGAAGGAACCGATGCCCAGGATGATAAAGCAGGTTGAATGGGAAGAGGTAAAAGAATTTTTGAAGAAGGAAGTTTATGCAGTTGCGAATGGAATTTTTTTCTGATGTAGAAAGATTACTTTGTGAAGGCAAATTGAAAGAAGCGGAAAAAATTTGTCGCCGATTTATACGCAAAAATAAAAAGAGTTTTTGGGGATATTATGCTCTCGGGCTGGTAAAAGAGGCACAGGGCAAAATTTTAAAAGCTCTCGAATATTTCAGGATAGCATCATTTTTAAAGAAAGATGAACCAGCTCCCCACTTTTTCATAGGATTGATAAGAAGAAGATTGAATCAGAAAAAGGAGTCACAAAAAGAGTTCAATTTGTTTAAGAAATATATTAGGAAATAAAACATAAAGACACGATAATTGTTAAAAATTAAGTGATGGATAAGATTTTATATTCTCTGATGAGCAAATTGGATGTTAAATGGTCTGATCATTTGAAGATAGTACTACTTGGCATAGATGCACTTGACTGGCGTTTGCTTACAAATTATATTGAAAAGGGACTAATGCCGAATTTTAAAAAAGTTTTTGAAAGAAGTGCAAGAGGTATACTAAAGACAGATCCATTTTCTCCAATAGCATGGACATCAATAGCCACTGGTAAATTTAAAGATAAACATGGCATAAATCATTTTGTGGATGAAAAAGGTAATTTGCTTACAGGTGAGGATGTAAAGGTGAAAAGATTATGGGAAATTTTAACAGAGCAAGGCAAAAGTGTAGGAGTTTTTGGCTGGTTGCTTTTATATCCTGTGAAGCCATTAAATGGATTTGCAGTGGGAGATTTTCATTTTGCAAAGCATATTGATTTCTGTTATCCCAAATTTTTATATTATTTTTTGCCTAAGTTTGATGATGTAGAGATAGCAAAGAGATTCACTGATTTTACACCAGTGAGAGATTACAAAAAAAGATTTGAATACGGGAGCGAAGAATGGATATATAATCATTTATTTTTCCGTAGATTGGTGACGCCTTTGAAGGAAGACGAAACTATAAGGAGAATGGCTTGGAAATTACTCAGAAGATTTAAACCAGAAGTTTGCTTATTTTATTTGAAAGGAATTGATTATGTATGTCATGGATTTTGGGCTTTTTCTTTTCCTGAAGAATTCAAAGGATATAAAACTATACAAATAAATGAAAAGGGGATAAAATCCTTCGGTAATGTGATAGAAAGGTATTACAGATATGTTGACAAATTCTTGGGAGAATTAATGTTTTTCTTATCTGATAAAAGCATATTGTTTATCGTTTCTGACCACGGTGCAAGAGCCATGCGAGAAGATGAAATAAAACTAAAGGGGAAAGATTTTGAAGTATTTTTGACTGGTACACATAGGGATGGCGGAGTATTTATTGCTTATGGCAACGATATAAAACCGGGTGATAAAGGTGAGATAAGAGATGTTGATATAGTTCCAACTATTCTTTGGCTTCTTGGTTTACCGGTCGCGAAGGATATGGATGGCAGGATTCTTGAAGATATATTTGAGCGTCCATTAGAAATAAGTTATATAGATTCGTATGATGATGGTTTAGAAAGGAAACACATTGAAGTAAAGGAAGAAGAAGTGATTGAAAGATTAAAGGGTCTCGGATATCTATGAGGGCTCTATCATCTATCCCAGCCAAAATTAACGCCTAAATATTCATACAATTTTTGATTATAGGGTTCGAAAAATTTGATTAAGCGCTTCCTTGTAGCAGGATTCATTTTTGGGTAGTTAGCATAATTAAATTTTTTATATTCTTTAGGCTCCCAGATTGGTAAATTCAGAAATTCGAGAACTCGTCTAAAGACTGCAGAAGGATTTGCATAGAAATCTTCACTTTTTATTATCAAAATCTGTTCTTTAGGGAAAAGACTCATCCAAACTTTTATTTGGTCTATATAAATCCCCCTAGACAGGTATGAATAATGCTGGTGATTAAAACTGTAGTAATTTTCATTTTCAAGCATCTTTTTTATTTCGCCTTTTAATCTTTCGCTTTCTTTTTCTATAGCCTCTTCGAAGGATAAAGTTTCGGCTCCTATTCTTACTTCGTGATGGTAATGTGAATAAGCCCTGTCAACAGGGTTTCTTAACAATACTATTAATTTAACTTGAGGAATTATTTTAAAAATCCTTCGAGCGGCATGTGGGTGGAAAATATAATAAGGACTTGCTTCTCCTGTGATGATGTTTTGTTTATATTTTTCTAAAAAAGTTGGGAAGTGACTTCTGTACCAATGAATACCTTTATGAAAGTTAATATCAAAAAAATGTACTTCTTTCACCAAAGCAGGGACAACACAAGGGTGTTGTGATAAGTAGTTGTATAGGGAAGTTGTACCGCATCTTTGCGCTCCGATGATAATAAAGTCCGGTAGCACTCTTATATGACTTGTTAACAGCCTATGAAGAAACACCTCTTCTTCGATCACTTTTTTCATATTTCGCATATTTCTTTTAGTATTTCTTGTGCTTTGGATTTAGAGAAATTATCTTTTACATATTCAAGGGCATTTTCTTGTATTTTTTTCCATAATTTTTCATTTGTGTAAATTTCTGCGGCCGCATCAATAATCTCTTCTGCATTTTCTCTAACTATCATTATTTCATCTGATAAGAATCCTTCGGCTCCTATAGGAGTTGTGACAACAGGCAGACCGTGAGCCATGCTCATTACTATTTTGCCTTTTAAACCAGCACCAAATCTAAGGGGTGATAAAAATATTCGCATACGATTAAAAAATGGAGTAATATCTTCTACAAAACCTGTTACTTTAATCCATCGTGAAGATTGCTTTTTTATTTCATCGGGTGGTTCACTTCCCACAATGTATAATTTTGCCTTTGTTTTTTTCTTTAAAGAAGGATATATGTCTTTAATGAGCCATTCAACAGCATCAATATTAGGTGAATGTTTAAAGCCACCTAAGTAAAGGATGTCTTTTCTCTCTTTAAAGAGAGGTGGCTCATTAACAGGTATTTTATCAAAAATAAATAAGGGGATGACGCAAATTTTTTTTCCTTTTAGATTTCCTTCTAATATTTCTTTCTCCTTATGGGAAAATGTTAATATTATATCCGCAATGTTAAAAGCATGACTTTCTACTTTTTTCCACATATAACTCTCTTCAAGGTCTTTAGAATTTCTAGTAAAAGAATACTCTCTCATTTTTCTTAAGAAATGTAGATCATGCATACAATAAAGTATTTTTGCATTTGTGTATTTCTTTATAAGTTCACCGAGAGATAAAGCAGTATTGGGGCGTGAAATCCATACATAGTGAATATAAGAACCGTAAGAAGAAAGCCATTTTTCAAAGTCTATTGCTCCATAAATGACTTCAATACCCATAGATTGTAGATAAGAAGTGTAAGGTTCAACCTTTAGTAAAAATGGTGTTGTAAAAATTATTTTGAAATCCATCTCTTTTAAGAGTTTTAAATATTGGAAAGTTGAGAGGGAACCTGCATCTTTGTCCCATGTTGGGGTTGCAGCATCAATAAATAATAATATTTTTTTAAATTTAGACCTATCTCTTGCAAGGAAAACATGCTCACCTGGTTGAAAATGTTCTTTCTCAAGGGTTTCTTTCCATTTTTCGTGAAATTTGAATTGATTTAATAATTGATATTTCTTTACACCCGATGTAAGGTCTCTACCCGATGATATACCTTCAAAGTGTATGATTGTACATTTGGGTTGATAAACAACTTTGTAACCCGCTTTTCTTATTTTAAAGCACAAATCAGTATCTTCGCAATATGCGGGTGAATACCGCTCATCGAATTTGCCAACAGCAAAGAAAAGGTCTCTCCTTACGAGTAAACATGCTCCACTGCAATAATCTACTTCTTTTACATAATTGAATTCATACCAATCAGGAGAATGTCCTTTTCCATAATTCCATCCAAAGTGAACAGGATGATTCCATACAATTCCACCGGCTTCCTGTAATGCTCCCGAAGGAAAAATTAATTTGGCTCCCACAGCGCCTACCTTAGGGTCTTTTTCCGCTATTTCAATTAAATATTTAAGCCAATTTTTCAAAGGTATGGTATCGTTATTTAAGAATAAAAGATATTTGCCTTTTGCGACATCTGCCCCTTTATTACAATTTCTTAAAAAGCCCTGATTAGAGCTGTTTCTTATTACTTCTATGCCCTTAATCTTTGATAACATTTCTTTGGTAAAATCAGTGGAGCAGTCATCAATGACAATCACTTCATAACTTACATCCTTTGTATTTTCTTTCAGGGCGAGCAGACAGAAATAAGTATACTCCCATTTGTTATAAACAGGTATGATAATCGAAACAAGAGGTTTCTTTTCTTTTTTGAAAGAAAGATTTTTAAATTTAAAGGGTAATCTTTCCCTCTCTAATTTTATTGCAGATATTTTTTGTTCATTATTATATGCTATAAATTTCAGTTGCTTTATTAATTCTGGTACAAATTCTATTTCTAATTCTCCATAATAATTTTTAAATTGATGATATAAGTATGTTTTTATACCGAAAAAGCACGAAAAAGGACTTATAGGTGAATAATCTATTCCGAATACACATGCGACTTCGTCTTTTTTTAAGTATTTGATTAATTTTTGAACATCGGTCAGAGATGTACGCTGATCCGATGTCAAAATTACAAAGCTTTCACAATTCGCTTTATCCAATACATTATTGCGATAAAAATGAACTTCATAACCATTTTTGATCAATTCTTTCTTTAATTTCGAAGTGTTGAAATAAAATTTATATTTCCCTATTTTGAAATAATTTTTAATGAAAATCGCTATCTTTCCTTTTTTGAACTTTTTGAATTTTTTACCGACAGGTATTAAGTCATCCTCTTTATAATGTGTATACTCGTCCTTTTTAATGTCTTTAATCCAAATATCTGTAATTGCTACTACATTATCTCCTTTATATTCATCTGCTTTCTTTTTACCCTTAAATATCAAAGTGCTTTGTGGTATGCGATAAATTTTGAATCCCATTTTCCTTATTTTATAAGAGAAATCGATCTCAAAAAGTTTTAAATTTTCATCGAACATGCCTGCTAATATAAATTTATCTTTTTTTGTAGCGAAGCATTCACTAACAATTTGAAATTCTTTTATCTTATTGACAGCAGGATGAGAATGTTTAAGAATGTTTCTATATAAAAATTTTAATGTGTATTTGGGAGTCCAGGCAATACCAGCGAAGTAAATTTTCCCATTTTTATAAATTATCTTCGGAAAAACGATACCAACATCGTCCTTTTGAAGAAATTTTATTAAAGGAGAGAGCCAGCCTTTTGTTGGATAAAATAAATCGAAAAAGAAAATAATGAAGTTGGCATCGGTAAGAAGTATCGCTTTGTTAAACATATAGGCAATGTTAGATGAATGCCTTGCCTCTATCACCTTTGCATCATACTCTGAAATTTCTTTTAAATCCTTATTTGACACAATAATTATTTCATGAGGATAAAAAGTGCATTTTTTAATTTCCTTTATCCATTTAATTAATTCTTTTTCTTTCTTTAAACCGTTAAAAGCTAATATGATTGCACACTTTTCATTCATTATTTTTTCCATCATTATATTAAGCAAGAATCGTATAAAATTATTTGACTTTTTAAAATTTGGATTATAATATTTGAAGGAGGGTAAAATGGACGAGATGAGATTTTTTTTAAAAGAAGCAGAAGAATTGGTACATCTTTTTGAGAAAAGGTTAGCATTGATGAGAGAATCTCCTTTTGGCGACCTCTTTATGATGGGTGAAGAAACGATATCGGAGAGCGATGCAAGGGATTACAGAAAAGAAGAAAGCAAAGAAGTATTGACACAAAGGATAGAAGAGCAGAAAAAAATTCTCTGGGAGATGGAAAAGATGTATGACGAAAAGTTACCCATTGTGAAATTTTTTAGAAAATATGGATTAAATGAGGTAGAAAAATTAATAATTTTGATTTTGCTTTTTAAATGGGAGGAAGAAGTACCTGCAGATAACATTCTTTTTATGATTTATGGTAATAAGACAGATGTTTTGCTTATGCGTAAGATTTTTTCGCCTTCTGCGAAGTTGATGCGTGAAGGTCTCATAAAAGAGGTTAAGGATTCATTTTTTGATGACCCGTTTTTTAACAGGAGCCATACATTTCCTGCGGTCTCTCTTACCGAGCGTGCGAGAGCAGAAATTATGGGTGAAGAGCCAGAAGAGGAAAGTGAAAAAGTAAAAAGGGACTATGCATTTGATTACGATAGGGTAATTTCTGCGATAAGAAGCGGTAGAAAGGTAGCGGTAAAATTGAAAACCCAGACAAAAGAGGAGTTTCTATCTTCTCTCATAACTCATTGTATTATGAAGAAGATGGATTTGACAAAAAGGGAGATGGATATCCTGAAGGAATTCAGTGAAGTTTTCTTCGAGATGATAGGTAAGATAAGATTTACTCGTTCGAGCAAGCCTCAAAGGCGTGGAGAGTTACTGATAGAAATATAAAATTTGAGCTTGACAAACTGGCATTTTGGATAATATAAGTGGAGGCCCCATCGTCTAGCGGTTAGGACATTGGCTTTTCAAGCCAAAAGCGCGGGTTCGACTCCCGCTGGGGCCGCTATTATGAATGATAAAAATACGGATTAAGAAACTTTGCCCCGATGCAAAAATTCCTGTAAGAGCAACCCCTTATTCCGCCGGCTATGACCTTTTTTCTGTCGAAGAGAAGATTTTAAATCCAGGTGAATATGCAGTTGTTTCATGTGGTATTGCGATAGAACTTCCAAACGATGTTGAAGCACAAGTCCGACCAAGGAGTGGTCTTGCTGCAAAATATGGGATAGGGCTATTGAATTCTCCGGGCACAATAGACCCAGATTACAGGGGAGAAATAAAAGTTATCCTTTTTAATTTTGGGAAAGAGAAATTTAAAATTGAAAAAGGAATGAGGATAGCGCAAATTGTTTTTTCAAAGGTTCTTGAAGTTTCTTTTGAAGAAGGCGAAATAGGTAAAACTGAGCGAGGTGAAGGTGGTTTTGGTTCTACTGGTATTAAGTAGTTTAATTTTTCAGAGGTCTAACGATAAAATTAATTTTATATTTTCCGGTGATAAAATAACGGGCAAAGGAATATGGGGTGAACCCGGTTATCCTCAACTGCCTGCCGTTAGAAAAATAATCAAGGGAAAAATAAAAGAAATAAGAATCGAAAAAGAGAAATATCATTTTGAAAAGGTCAAAGAAAGAATAAAACCAAGGAAAAAGCCAATTCCTAAAAGCAAAGAATATAAAGAAGAAATTTTTTATGCAAAGGTTTACGATAAAGATACGCTTTTGCCTGGTAAATTTTATGATTTTATATCTTCCGAATGGCAAAGTATTTTTGAAATCTTTCCCGTAAATTATAATCCTCAAAAAGGAGAAATTAAAGTCCTCGATTATCTAAGTGGAGAGATAATTCTTGAAAGCAGAAAATTTTTGAAGAATCCGTTGTCTCTTTTAATAATAGTTCCTGATAAATGGTATAATATTGCAAAAGAATTGGCTTTATGGAAGAGGAAAAAAGGTTTCGTAGTAAGAGTTAAAAAGCTTTCCGAAGTTGGCAACACGACGGATTTAATAAAGCTTTATATAAGGAACGCTTATTATACCTGGGAGAATCCTCCTTACTATGTTATTCTCGTTGGGGATGTTGATTCTATCCCTTATTTTTCGGGTACAGGTGACCTTACTCCGCCCACCGATCTTTATTATTCGACGATGGATGACACCGACTATTTACCCGATATAGCGCTTGGAAGATTATCGGTAAGGGATAGTGCGGAGTTTGCCAATGTTATAAAAAAGATTATTTGTTATGAAAGATGCGATTCGCCACTTTTCTGGTTAAATCGTGCATACTTCATAGCATCTTCTGATGCTTCTTATCATCAGGTAGCCGAAGGTACACATTTATATTCCATGGCAAAATTGAGAACTATTGGTATGGTTTGCGATTCTTTATTCCTGTATTACAGTTCAGGAACTCCAATATACGATGCTGTAAATTCCGGGAGAATAATCGTGATGTATTCGGGACATGGTAGTGAAACATCTTGGGCTGATCCTCCTTTTTATAACTCTGATGTCTATAATTTATCGAACGCTTATAGAATGCCCTTTGTTTTTACTTTTGCATGTTTATCCGGAGATTATCCTGTTTCTGAATGCTTTAGTGAAGCGTGGTTGCGTAAGTATCCGGGTGGAGCAATTGCTCATTTTGCATCGACTGTTCCAACTTACTGGGATGAAGATGATATTTTGCAGAGAAGGATAATAGATGCACTTTGTGATTCTAATTATACTATTATTGGAGATTTATTGAATGAAGGGAAGATATTGTTTTATCTGGAATATGGTGACAATTCGTATACCCGTGGTTATTTTGAGCGTTATAACCTGATTGGAGACCCGACATTACAGATTTTTACGCGTATTCCTGTAAATTTAAATGTACAATATCCTGTGAGTGTTTATTTGACGGAAAGCATACATATTCATGTTGATACTTCTGGTTTGCCTGTTTCCGGAGTTATTTGTGCAGTTTCCAGGGATACTGTATTTTGGGGCGTCACAGATGATACTGGGTGTGTTGTTTTGCCCAATCCTGCATCGGATACAGGGGAAATATCTCTTTGTGTATGGGGATATAATTTTAAGACATTTTTATCCAGAATACATGTTATTTTGAAAAACATAACTTATTTTCCCAAAAGTTTAATAGCGTTGAAAGAAACTACACTAACCGTTATTGTGGAAGATGGGCTTATTAAAGGGATTTACTGCTATTTATACGGAATAGAAATGGAACTTTATGATTCAACGGACGATTCGGGATATTGTTTTTTTGATATTTTGCCACAATATGGTGAAACATTGGAGCTACTTGTAAAAGATAAAAATTATGTTTTAAAAAAGGCAAAGATACCTGTAAAAGCGTCAGAGATTTTTTCTTATGCTGAGATAGCACCCAATACGATTGAGGTTGCTACCAAAACGCGATTGAAATTTGTCTGTTCTGAAGATAGTTTTAAAGTGGTTTTAAAAGGATGCAAAGATACAACCTTTTTTGTATTTGATAGTGTAGCTGAAATTGAGTTTATGTCTTTAGATACTGGCAAAGTAGATGCATTTATTTTAAAACCCGATTTTTATGTCCACCATGAAGTTTTAAAGATAGTGCCTTCGTATGTTAAACTTTGTGGTTATGTTAAAAATGTTTTGGACAGTTCATCTTTATGTTCTGCTTATGTTGAAGTCTTTCGGGATTCTAATTTGATTTATGCTGGTTTTACTGACGAAAAGGGCTTTTTTGAAAGTACAGATAGTATTTTGAAAAATATTTATCATATTGGGGTTAGAAAATTTTGGTTTAACAATTATGCAGAAGATGTTATAATAAATGATACAATATACATTTACCTAACACCCTCAGATAGTTTCAGGATAAAAATTTTCGCATTAGAGAATGATACATTGAGTGGCGAAATTTTATTGCGTGCGCATTATCTTGAAGATAAATATAAAAAAGTTTACGAAAAAAGAGTTTCATTATCACCTTTTTACTCTTTTTATTTACCTTCGGGAGAATTCAAAGTAGAAGTACATAAAAAGGGTTTTGTCGGAGAACTTAAGGATATATTTGTAAATTCAGATACTGTGCTGTACTTTAATCTTACAAAACCTGAAAGCATTTTGATAATAGATGATGGTGGAGATGCGCTTTTAATTTCACAGATTTTGGATACTCTCGGCTATCCTTATAAAGTTGTGGATGTAAATGTTGACACATCAGAAGTCAGATATTCTTTGATAATTTATACCTCTGGGATTAATCAAAAACCCTTATTTTCCGATAGTTTACCTAACTTTAAGTTAGTAAATTGTTTTAAAAATAAAGTGAATAATGGCAATAAATTTTTATTCACAGGTGTCTATTTATTCAAAGAATGGAGTGAATCTTCACCTTCTTTTTACGAATTTTTGTCAAATTGCACTCATAATGCTATTTATCAAGAAATAAAAGTGAGGATTTCAGATGTTCTTAATAAACCAAGTTATATTGGCGAATATTTAAATCTTTCTGACTGTGCGTTATTGCGATGTTCTGATTATGCTGAGCCACTTGCAGGTGAAATGACAAATTGTGCTTTACTTAAATCTTATGCAGGAGTGTCCTCGGGGATAAGAATATCCCAAATTTCAAGAGATACTTTGTTAAAACTTTTTGAAAATATTATAGGTATTCTGATGGAAAGTTATTGTGAGCGCTGGGATAATTGTGTGTTTATCTGCTCTCAAAATGCTGATGCTCATGTGCTTTTAAAAGGTTGGGGCATCAGGAAAGAAAAGATTTTGAAAGATACGGTATCCTTCAGGTCTTTGAGACCCGGCAAATATAAACTGCATGTCTGGGCAGATGGTTTTGCTGATACAATATGTGACTTTGTGATAAATGATAGTTCTTTTATTGAGATTAACATCAATTTGCATAAAGTTGATTTACTTTATGAGTTATCCGGTTTTGTTGAAATGACGGGCGATTGGGAATTTGGCAATGTGCCTTTTAAACCTTATGTAGGATACGGGACAAATCTTTCGGGCAAATATTCGCCTTATTCTTTTTCGTCGTTACTTACATCAGAAATAGATGCATCAGTTTATAAAAAAGTATTTTTGGAGTTGTGGCACTGGTATGATATAGAATATTATTTCGATGGTGGCAATGTAAAAGTTGTAGGAGAAGATACCTCTTTTGTGATTTATCCTTATTATGGCTATGATGTAGAAGAGATTTCAGGTGATAATTATTTTCTTTCAGGGCAACCTGGCTTTACTGGAAGAGAAGGTGTTGTTCGTAGGGATGTTTTCGAGATAAATGGACCCCGTAGGTTTAGAATAAAATTTGATTTCGGTAGTAATGGTAAAAACGAATATGACGGATGGATTATTCTGGGGGCTAAGGTTTATGGTATAAGAGATGAGGAAGTGTTTCCTTTGAAAGAAGATTTCACAATTTATCCTTCTGTCACGACACATGTTTTAAAACTTAGTTTAAAATTGAAAACAAAAGAAAAAGTTGATTTTATAATTTTTGATGTTTGTGGACGGCGCGTATATGAAGTAAACATGGGTGAGATATCTCCTGGTAATCACTTTTTCGAGATTGATTTGAATGATGTTTCACAGGGAGTGTATTTTCTGGGTGCTAAAATGGGTGAAAAGTTTCTTACGAGAAAATTTATTGTGATAAAATGAGATTTGAAGTAATAAAAAAGGACAAATACACAAAAGCGCGTCTTGGTAGATTATACACTAATCATGGTGTAATTGAGACACCTGCATTTATGCCGGTTGGCACACTGGGTACTGTTAAGACACAAAAGGTATCAGATTTAATATCTCATGGCGTTAAAATAATTTGTGTCAATGCTTTTCATCTTTATTTGAAGCCGGGTCTCGACATAATAAGGCGCGCAGGTGGTATTCACTCTTTTATGGGATTTACAGGTGCTATACTAACAGATAGCGGGGGATATCAAATTTTTTCTTTACCAGATTTAAGAATCGTTGAAGATGAAAAAATAATTTTCAGGTCACCTTATGATGGTAGCGAACATATTTTCACACCTCAAAAAGTGATGGAGATACAGGAAGTAATCGGCTCTGATTTAAGAACGATAATAGATGAGTGCCTCCCATGGCCTGTAAGCTATGAGCGTGCAGCCAAAGCCGTGGAAAACACTACCAAATGGGCAAAGGAATGCAAAAAATATCATAAATCAGGAATGTTATTTGGAATAATACAGGGAAGCACTTATAAAGATTTAAGAGAAAAATCTTTTTCTGATCTTTATTCCATTGGTTTTGATGGTTATGCTATAGGTGGTGTTTCCTGTGGTGAACCCAAAGAAGTATCTTTTGAGATTGTTGATTTTTTGACTTCTTTAATTCCGGAAGATGTACCTCGCTATCTTATGGGCGTAGGTCTGCCCGAAGATATTGTTGAGTTTGTGAAAATGGGAGTTGACCTTTTTGATTGCGTTATACCTACCCGTCATGGAAGAACAGGCACACTTTATACATCACAGGGCAAACTTGTAATAAGAAATTCCCAGTATAAAGATGATTTATCACCTCCTGACCCTAATTGCGATTGCTATACCTGCAAAAATCATACAAGAGCATATTTAAGACATTTATACAATACAGACGAAATTTTAGGACAAATTCTGGGAACATTGCATAATATACGATTTTATATGAAGACAATGGAAAGGATAAGAGAAGCGATAAGACGGGACGAAATAAAGGATTTCAAAGTTTATTTAGAATGATGAGGGCTTTTTTATTACTTCTTATTAGTTTATCTGTCTATTCTGAGGAGATAAATAGGAAATTGAGGATTTTTATTGATTGTGCGACCTGTGATATGGATTATATAAAGGAGAGCATTAAATTTGTTGATTTTGTACGCGATAAAGATTTTGCCGATGTTTATATATTGATAATCGCAAGGCGAACGGGCAGTGGAGGTAGAAAGTACACTTTGTTGTTTTCCGGGCAGAAAAATTTTGTAGGCAAAAGTGATACTCTTTATTTTGTGACAGAGCCAGCATCTCAGGAGGCAGAGATTCGCTCAAAACTTGTGAAGATGCTGAAGTTGGGGTTGATGCGGTTTGTAGCACATACACCTGTGAGGGAAGATATTTATATAAACTTTATTGAGAAAAAGAGGATTTCTGTTAAAGACAGATGGCATCGCTGGGTTTTTAAACTAAGTGGCTTTGGTAATGTTTATTTTGAGCAATCACAGGCATTCTTTTCTTTTTCAGGAGGACTATCTGCCAGCCGTGTTACAGAAGAATTAAAATTTTCTTCAAATTTATATGGAAGTTATTACGCAAATTATTTCGTGATAAATGACACTGAGAAAATTTACAGCTATTCTGAAAGCTATGGATATGGTATGGGTTTGGTCAAAAGTTTGGGAGAGCATTTTTCCGCAGGTTTTAACTTTTCAATTTATTCAAGCTCTTATAGTAACATAAAGCTTGCACTTTCGCCTTCCATTTCTTTTGAATACAGTTTATTCCCTTACTCACAGGCAATGACGCATGCTGTTTGTTTAGCATTGCAAACATCTTATAGCAATAGACAATACATTGATACAACCATATTTAACAAGATTAGAGAAGAGTTATATCGAGGTGCAACCAGCTTCAAAATTGAGATAATAAGGAAATGGGGTTCTGTAAAAGGCATGATTGTTTATTCAAGTTATTTTCACGATTTTACAAAAAATAGACTTAGCTTCATAACTGGAATATCATTACGGATTGCGAGAGGTTTATCTTTAAACATTTTTGGGAATCTGGAGATGATACACGACCAGCTTGCACTTCCGAAGCGTGGTCTCACTTATGAAGAAATATTACTTCAGCGCAAAATGCTTGCAACACAATACAGATATTCGGGCAATATCGGATTAACCTATTCATTTGGCTCTATTTATAGCGAGATAGTAAATCCAAGACTCACAGGGCTATCTTTTTCTTACTTCTTTTCTTATTAAATTTACTCTAACAGTTTTATTAGAATTTTATTTGCGATTTTGGGGTCGGCTCTGCCTTTTGTTTTTCGCATAAGTTCACCAATAAAATAGCCAATCACTCCTTTTTTACCTGATTTATATTTTTTAACCTGCTCTGGACTGTTTTCTATTATTTCTTTTAATATTTTTTCGATTTCTGCTTCATCTGTGATTTTTTCTTTCTCTTTCAAAATATCTTCTAAAGCTATGCCTTTCTCTTCGATATCCATAAAGATTCTCTTTGCGGATAACAAATTTATTTTGCCATCTTTTACATTCTTCAACAGTTTTGCTAAATCAGAGGGTTTTGTTTTTAAATCACATATTTTTATCTTTTTCTCATTTAAGATTCGCAAAACTTCGGTTATAATGAAGTTGCTTAACATTCTGAAATCTTTAAAATTTTTTGCCGTTTCTTCAAAATAATCTGCAATTTCTTTTTCTTCCACAAGTATTTCTGCTGTCTTCACATCTATTTGATATTCTTTAATCATCCTTTCCTTTCTTACATCGGGTAATTCTGGTATTTCTTTTTTTATTTTTTCGATTAATTTCTCTGATATTACAAGTGGTGGCAGGTCTGGTTCCGGGAAATATCTATAATCTGCTGATGTTTCTTTTTCTCTCATTTCAAATGTTTTCGATAATCTCTCATCCCAGCCAAGTGTTGCCTGATGAAGTTCTATTCCTTTTAAAATTGCGTTTTTTAAGTTTTCGATTTCATATTTTAAAGCGCGTTCAACTGCTCTTAAAGAATTTAAGTTTTTAATTTCTCTGCGGGGCGATACTTTACCGTTCACTTCAATAGATAAATTAGGTTCGCATCTTATTTGTCCTTTTTCCATATCTCCGCCACATACCCCTATGTAGCGCAAAATACGACGAAGCTTTTCCATGAATAAAACAGCTTCTTCGGGTGAAGAAATATCGGGTTCTGTAACAATTTCAATCAAAGGTATTCCACATCTGTTAAAATCAATCAACACTTCATTTCCTGTGTGAATTAATTTTCCCGATTCTTCTTCTAAATGTAATCTCCTTATTCTTATTTTTTTGCCATTTACTTCAAGGTATCCAGAATGTGCAAGTGGCTTATCATACTGGGTTATTTGATAGCCCTTTGGTAGGTCTGGATAAAAATAATTTTTTCTTGCGAAAATTGATATTTTTTCTACTTTACAATTCAAAGCGAGTGCTGCTTTTACTGCGAATTCAACTGCACGCTGGTTTAACACAGGTAAAGTGCCGGGCATGCCGAGGCAAACAGGGCAAACAGCAGTATTGGGCGGTGCATCATAGGTTACAGGACACGAACAAAAAAGCTTCGAATGTGTAAGAAGCTGGGCATGTATTTCAAGACCAATGGTTACTTTTACTTCCATTTTTCCAGTTCTTTTAAAAGTTTTAATGTTTCTTTTGCTTCTTTTTCATCGATTTTCTGTATGGCAAAACCTGCATGTAAAATGACATAATCGCCAACTTTAGGGTTATCAATGAAAGTAATAACGGCTTCTCTTCTGACGCCTTCAGACTCTACAATTGCAATATCGCCTTTTATTTCGACTATTTTAACAGGTATCCCGAGGCACATTACTGCCTCACTATTTTAAAAATTCTACGCCATCTTATTGACTTTATTTTGTCAATTATATGCCATAAGGGAATTGTGCCATCCCATGACCACCAGATGATAAGAGGTCTGCCAAGCAGGTGAGAAATGGGAAGAGGTCCCCAGAATCTCGAATCAAACGAATTATCACGATTATCTCCTAAAACAAAAATGCAATCGGGAGGCACCCTAACAGGTCCAAAATTGTCTCTCGGATTCGATAAAGGAGAAGTATAATAAATAAAACGACGTTCCTCCCATTCTCTTTGATAAGTAAAATGTGGCATATTTATACCAGGGAAAATCTTAGAATCTGTGTATTTTACATAATCTTCTTTGACTTCTTTTCCATTGACATATAAAACTTTGTTTCTTATTTCAACTACATCCCCCGGCAATGCCACACACCTTTTCACGAGTGTCCGCCATTCTACAGGTGACTTAAAAATTACAATCTCACCTCTCCTGGGTGTACGCCATCTCACAATAAAAATATTTGTAAAAGGTATTTTTATTCCATAGTCAAATTTCGTTGCAAAAAGAAAATCTCCAATTAAAAGCGTATCTTCCATTGAGCCCGAAGGTATTCTATAAGATTCAAGTATAAATGAACGAACAAAGAAAACGACTACGATTACGAAGATTAAATCTTCTATTATCTTCCTTTTTCTTGATTTACCTTTACTGTTATGTTGTCTATTAATCTTGCCCTCCCGAATTTAGCAGCAAGCGCTATTAAAACTTCGCCTTCGATTCTGTCTAAAGGTTTTAAATCTTCTTTTCTTACAATCTCGATATATTGAATCTCACAATTTGCATTCTCTTTTATCATTTTTTCCATTTCTTTTTTTATTTTTTCTGGGTCTCTTTCTCCCTGTTCGATTAATTTTCTTGCCAGCAAAAGTGATTTATAAAGCACAGGTGCTTCTTTTCTTTGTTCGGGTGTTAAATAAGTATTTCTTGAGCTCATGGCAAGTCCATCTTCTTCTCTCACAGTAGGTGCTGTTACTATTTTTACATCAAAATTTAAATCCCTGACCATTCTTTTTATTATTATTGCCTGTTGAGCGTCCTTTTCACCAAATACCGCAATGTCAGGTTTCACTATGTTGAAAAGTTTTGCTACAACCGTTGTTACACCACGAAAATGCCCAGGCCTGTATTTGCCACATAAGACATCACTCAAACCTTCAACTTCAACAAAAGTGCAAAAATCAATGGGATACATTTCTCTTTCGTCAGGTAAAAATAAAATATCAACACCTTCCTTTTCGAGTAATTCTTTATCTCTCATTAAATCTCTTGGATATTCATTGAAATCTTCATTGGGACCAAATTGCAAAGGATTTACAAAAATACTTACGACACAGACATCTGACATTTTTTTTGCAATTCTTATAAGTGATAGATGACCTTCGTGTAAATATCCCATAGTTGGTACAAAGCCGATTTTCTGCCCCCTTCTTTTATACGAGGAGGCAAGGTCTTGCATATCTTTTACACTCAAAACCACTTGCATCAAGCCTCCTTTTTAAATCATAAATTTTTATTTTAAGTTCAGGATGTATAAAATCGGGTATTAAGTCGCAAAGAGGATAAACGAAAAATTTGCGTTCAGAAATTCCCGGATGAGGGATGATTAAATCTTTTTCTTTTATTATCAAATCTCCATAGAATAGGATATCAAGGTCAATTATTCTGGGTCCCCATCTCTTTTTTTCTTTCCTTCCCATGATTTTTTCGATTGACTTTAACATTCTGAGTAAATCTCTTGGAGATAACTTTGTGTCAATTTCTGCAACACAATTCAGGAAATAAGGTTGATTTTTAGGACCAAGGGGTTCTGATTCGTAAATGTGAGATATTCTTTTAACATTTGGTAGAAATTTTAAAGCTTTTTTAAGGTTTTCCAATTTATTTCCCATGTTTGTTCCGATACAGATAAAGGTTTTCATAGTAATAAACGAGCCGGGCAGGTAAGCCGGGTTCTGTTTAGCGCTCATTCGTCTAAGCGGCTAACGCCTTGCACCGGGCAGGGTTTGCCGAGCACCGGGCTGTCTCCAGCCCGGCCGGTGGGCTCTTACCCCACCCTTTCACCATCGCCCCGAAGGGCTGACTGCTCTCTGTGGCACTCTCCGTGATGTGGCGTGTATTGCGCCACATCCCCCGGGTTAACCCCGGGTGCCCACCATGGTGCCCGGACTTTCCTCCCTTTCGGGCGAGCGCACCTGCCCGACTCAATTAATATACTCATTTTTCAAAAATGTCAACTTTATTTTTATCCCACCCGCCCACCCACAGATTTTTCGGAGGGCTTCGCCCTCCATGACCCGTTTCTAAATCATCAATATTACATAACTTTTTAGCACCTTCTTTTAAACCATTCAATAGTTTTCTTGAGACCTTCCTTTAAACTATATTTAGGTTTCCAATTAAGTAATATTTTTGCTTTCTCATAACTTAAAATATTACTTTCCAGCTCGCCGGGACGCTTTTCCTCAAGAATCGGCTCTATATTATAATCAAAAAATTCTTTTAAAATGTTAAAAAGTTCAATCACACTTGTACCTTTGCCTGTTCCGGCATTGAAAATATCGCATACGCCTTTGTCAAAAACCTGTAAAGTTAAAGATACAGCGTCTTCGACATAAATGTAATCTCTAACGAGTTTACCATATCCATAAAGTTTGCAAGGTCTTTTTTTCATCATATTGCCGATGAAAATGGCACAAACTCCTGCTTCACCCTTCGGGTCCTGACGGGGACCATAAACATTGGCAAATCTTAAAATACCCCATTTGAAACTATATTCTTTACCAAAAAATTTCACATAATATTCTCCCGATAATTTAGCGATACCATAGGGACATTGAGGATTTACAGGATGATTCTCTTTTGCAGGTTCAAAAACATCACCATAAATAACTCCACCTGAAGAAGCAAAAATAAAAGATTTGACTTTACAATCAGCTGATGCTTTTAATAAATTCACAGTACCGAGCACATTTACTTTTGTGTCAAAAAGAGGGTCTTTTACAGATTTTCTTACATCGATTTGAGCTGCGAAATGAAACACAGCATCTGGTTTGAATTTTTTTAAAATATCAAATATTTTTTCATCTTCGATTTTTATTTTTTCAAATTCCGCTTTTTTGTTAATGTTTTCTTCTTTACCTGTAGATAAATCATCAATTATTAAAACTTTATAACCTCTCTCTATTAAAGCGTCCACTAAATGTGATCCTATGAATCCAGCGCCTCCTGTTACAATGCAACGCATCTTAAATTATAGGAAAAATATAACATTGTAAAGGGTTAATTTTTATAAATTTTTGCCGATTTTTATCTTGACAATGGAGCAGGATGGTTAATAATTAATGATGAAAGTTTTGCTTCTCATACTTATTGTTCAGCTTCTGGGTAAAATAAAGGGGAAGGTTGTTGATGAGAGTGGTAAACCCGTTGAAGGTGCACAGGTTTTCTTTTTGCACACTCCTGGACCCGGTAAAATAAGTCAAACTACTGATTCAAAGGGAAGGTTTGTGTTTGAAGTAGAGCCAGGTGCTTACTATACTCTTGTTGTTATCAAAAGGGGATACGAACCAATAAGGGAAAATTATTCTGTAGAGGTTATGCCTGGCATCGAGACGGATATTGGGGATATAATTTTGAGGAAAGCAGGTCCTTTCCTTTACATAATTACCGAACCATTTGGGGCAGAAGTTTACATAAATGATGAATATAAAGCTCTGACACCCTGCGCTATAACAGACCTGTCCCCCGGGAGCTATACTTTAAAGATAAAAAAATATGGGTATCAGGATATAGTGCAGACAATAGAAGTGCCTTCTTTCAAATACATAAAACTAATACCTGAGCAAACTGTTCTTCTTGTAAGGTCAAATGTTACGAATGCCGATGTATTAATTGATGGCGAGAAGATTGGCAAAACAGACAGGCGTGGAATCTTTAAAGGCAAGATTCCTGTTGGTGAGCATTTTGTTGAAGTATCGAAGGAAGGTTATCTGACATGGTCCAGGCGAGTGCAGGTTAGTAAAAACAGAATGGTTTCTTTAGTCGCACCCTTAAGGAAGTGTGCAGCTACTCTTTTGATAACTTCGAAGCCGAAGGGAGCTAAAGTTGAAATAAACGGAAAATATGTTGGGATGACAAATTTATCGTTGCCTCTGCGTAAACTCGGCAAATACAGGATAAGGTTAATAAAGAATGGTTTTCACGATTATATTACCTCTGTTTATGTTGATAAGCCCGGCAAATTCACTGTAAGGGCAAATCTTGTTCCATTAAAAGCCTATTTAATGGTAAAGGGCAGACCTTCTGGAGCAAAAGTATATGTGGACGGCGATTTCATTGATACTGTACCATTTACAACTATGAGGGAGATACCAGCGGGTGAGCGCACGATTATTGTAAAATATCCTGGCTTTAAAGTTTATAAGACAAGGATTCTTTTTAATCCGGATGAGATGAAGTCCCTCGAAGTAAAATTAAAGCCTCGTTCGGTTGTAGAAGCTGCTTTTTTGTCATTGCTTTTCCCTGGATGGGGACAGATGTATACTTTAAGATATGGTGAGGGAATAGGTTTTATGGCAGCGGAAGCAATATGCCTTTTGACAGCTGGAATATTTTATTTGCAATATAAAAAGCATTACGATAAGCTAACACGACTTGAAGAAAAGTGGTTTAATACAGTTTCACCGAAAGATTCGGTGCAAATAATAGGAGGCAAATACAGAAACGAATATGCAGCTACAGTTGCAGCTGTAAGGAACTACAGGAACTCACTTTATGTGGCGGTAGGGGTTCATTTACTAAATGTACTGGATGCCATCATTACTATGCCCACGATCGGCAAAAAACACGCTGCACCCAAAAAAATGCCAAAAAAAATTAAAAAGGAGAAAAAGGAGAAAGGTAAGAAAAAGAAGGTGAAAAGTAAGAAAAAGAAATGAGGAAGCTACTAAAAATAATTCCGATTTTGAGTTTAATTTATTTGTGTTGTCCAAAGGAGCCGAAGGAATATTGTAATCCACTTGATTCATCATCAGAATGTTATGAGCCACCTGGTGTGAAAATCATTTCAGCACCGGCTGACACAACCCATAGTCTTACTGCAATTTTTAAATGGAGAGGCGACCCATCGCCTTATGACCTTGATGTTAAAGAATTTGAGTATGAATTCCGCTATAAAATTACAGGTAGCGTATGGTCGGATTGGTGCAAAAAAGAAGCAGATACATTTAGATGCGCCGAAGGTCCCTGTACTTTTTACATACAATCAAGATATCCAACAGGAGACGAAAGCGATATTTATACCCATATATTTTATGTTGATTCCATCAGAGAAGGGGTAAGCGCTTGCATGATAAATCCCCTTGAAGTAAGGACGGTAAGAGGCGATACCTTTAAAGTAAAAGTGTGGCTCGAAAATGTAAAAAGGTTTAAAACAGGAGAAGTACTGATAAAACATAAAGAATGGATTACTCCTTTAAGAATATATCCGGACACAGCAGGGCAATCTTTTCTTGAGCAACATTCACCTTACACTGTTAAGCTTTTACCGGCATTCGATAGCCTTTATTTCAGAGGTGATACACTTATAGGCTTTAATATTGCAATAATCGGTGATACTCTTGGGATAACAGGTTCGGGAGGCATTGTGGTAATTGAATTTAAAGCAGAAGCATCAGGTGAAGCACCCATCGACATATTCTACACCGAGTTTTACTATGAACCAGATTGGCAAATCCCGGATACAAGTATTTTGAAAATTGATGGAATCGTCAGAATCCAGTAAAGAACTAAGAACAGTAACAATACTATTTGCAGATATTTCTGGATTTACAAAGTTGGCTGAAAAATTAGAACCCGAGGAAGCTGCTGAAATACTTGAGGAAATTTTTTCACTTATAGATAGAATTGTTGTTGATTATGGAGGCAGGATAGACAAGCATGAAGGTGATAGGGTTATGGTAACATTTGGTTTGCCTGTTGCACGGGCAGATGATATGAAAAGAGCTTTAAATTCTTCTCTGAAAATTAAAAAAGAGGTTGAAGATTTTTCAAATAAAAGGGGAGTTGAAATTGGTGTACACATTGGTATAAACGCTGGCAAAGTATTGTGTGGCGAAATAGGTTCAAATTACAAAAAAGAGTTTACTGTGATAGGAGACGCAGTTAATATTGCTGCAAGACTAACCGAAATGGCTCCGAAAAATTCAATCTACTTATCGGAAGTGATTTTCAAAGCACTGAAAGATAGTTTCAATTTTAAAGAAGTTGGTTCAACATATTTAAAAGGAAGGGAGAAGCCCATAAAAATTTATGAGTTGCTATCAGAAAAAATTGAAATACAGAAAATTTTTGTGAATAGAGAAAGAGAATTACTTCGTTTAAAAAATGCGCTTAACAAATTAAAATCCGGCGATTCTCAATTTGTTATAATAATAGGTGAGCCAGGTATCGGCAAATCTGCATTGATAGAGAAATTCCTTGAAAATAATGATTTAATAAAAGTAAAGGGAGAGATAAAATCCTATGGTAGGGGAAAAACTTTTGCACCACTGCAGGATTTCATTAACAGTGTTATGGGTGATGACATTGAATCTAAAGTAAAAGAAATATTTGGAGATAGGTGGCGCGATATACTCCCATACATTCTTTTCTTTGCAGGAAAAGAAATTCCAGAAGGACTCCAGATGAAAATAAAATATTTACCACCGGAATCAAAAAGATTGAAAATTTTTCTTTCTTTAAGAGATTTATTTATTGAATTATCAAAAGAAAAGCCCATTGTTTTTGCAATAAGTGATTTCCATGAAGCAGATGAAGGTACGATTAGTTTTTTGAAATTACTGCTAAGAGATTTGAAAAGGATGAGAGTAATGTTAATATTTGAAACAAGGAGAGAGATGAGTAAAGATGTGGAAGATTTTCTGAATATGTTAAGATTGAGCTACAGAGATTATCTTACAGAAATAGAGTTGATGCCACTTTCTCCCCAATGCAGTATTGAACTGATAATGAAGAGAGCCCCTCATCTTACAGAAAGTTCCATTGAAATGATAATCAAGAAAGCAAAAGGCAATCCATTGTTTATTGAAGAATTGACAAAGGGAGAATGGAAGGAAATTCCATTGACATTGCAGGCAGTTGTTATGGCAAGGATAGATAGAATTGAAAAAGAAATAGCAAAAATACTTGAGATAGCATCGTTAATAGGCGAGCAATTTGATGTAAGAATAATTGAAAAAATAACGGGCTCTTATGAAGAAGTAAAAAAAGCAATGGATTATGCACAATATGCAGAATTAATACAAAAGGAAACAAAAACAAAATATAGGTTTAAACACGAAATAATAAAAGATGTGCTTGAAAGCAGAATATTGAAAAGGAGAAAAAGGGAATTACATTTTAAAATTGCAGAAGCAATAAAATCCTTATTTTATCATGAGCTCGAGAAATATTATGAGATGCTTGCATATCATTATGCAGAAAGCGGTGACTACAGAAAGGCTGCTGATTACCTTGAAATGGCAGCAGATAACCTTGCAGAAATAAATCAGTCGGAAACTGCTATAAATTATTATGAGAAAGCATTGAAGTTAATTGAAGAATGCGCACAAAAAAGTTAAAATTACTTAAAAAACTTGGAAAAGTTTATTCAACAACAGGGAAAACGCTCGAAGCTATTGAAAAATTTAAAGAAGCCCTAAATTATTGTGAAACACAGGAAGAAAAAGCAGATATATTTACTGAAATAGGTACAACTTATCAAAGACGGAGTGAATATGATAAAGCACTTTATTATCTTGTAAAAGCAATCGATGCACTTATGGGGAAACCTCCGTGTATCGAGCGTGCAAATGCATACAGCGAAATGAGCTGGGTATTCTATCTAATAGGAAGATTGGAAGATGCCTTGAAATATGCACAATCTGCACTTGATGAAATTAACAAAATAAAAGAAGATGAAGATGTAATCATAAGAAGAGGAAGGATTTACAATGTGCTTGCCTCAATTTATGTGAGGAAAGGCGAAACAGAAGCATCACACGAATATTATATGAAAGCACTAAAAGAATATGAAAAAGTAAATTATTTAAGAGGTATGGCATCTATTTATAATAACTTATGTGGATATTACTCATCACAGGGAGATTTCGAAAAAGCAATAGAAAGTTTGAAAAAATCATTGCAGATTGATAAAGAAATCGGTGAAGCATTGGGCGAAGCTATATCAAATTATAACCTGGGTGAGGAATATCTTGAGATAAACGACCTTGAGACGGCAAAAAAATACTTCGATGAATATCAAAGAATAAATAAAGAAATTCATAATAGACTTGGTGAGGGTTGGGCAAACGAAGGATATGGCATAATATGCAGATTGAAAAAAGATTATAAAGGAGCGATTAAACATTTTGAAGAAGCTATAAAAATATTTCAGGAAGTTGGTAGCAAGATAAAAGAATGTACTGCAAAATCGTTATTGTGCAAAGTTTATGTAGAAATGGGTGAATATGAGAGAGCAGAAAAACTGTTAAAAGAGATAGAAGAATATGCCAAAGAAAGTGAAGAAATGTCTTTATTGTCATCTGTTTATGAGTTGCACGGGGATATAGCACTTAGTAAAGGCGATTATGAAAAAGCATCGGAATTTTACTCAAAAGTGCTCGAAATAGTACAGAAAACAAACAGCATGGTAGAAATGCCCGAAATACACTATAAAATCGCAAAAGCACTTGAGAAAATAAATGAAGAAGAAGCAAATTACCATAAAGAATGTGCTAAAAAAACATTATTGATGATAGCATCGAAATTCAGAAATCCAGAATATAAAGAGAAGTTTTTACAGAAAGAAATCAATAGAGAAATTTTATCAGCTTAAAGGGATTAAACCGCAGATTTTGTCGCCTTTATCGGGTGCAACTATCTTTTCGCCCTTAGATTTTTTCAATTCTTTGTCGATTTCAATATCTGACAGATTTTTTTCATAAATTTTTCCTTTTTCTGTTATTACCAGCAACTTCTGCTTTGGTGAAAGAATTTGGGCACATACAGGTTCCCCTGTCAGCACAATTTTAGGTCTGTCTATACTTTTTAAAGGTATTCCTTTACCATTGCCATCTGCTCTGATTAAAACAAGGTAAGAATTTTTATCTTTCGCAGGGAACATAAATTTAATTTTATCATCATGTAATCTGACAACTTCTTCACCTACTTTATTACGCTCGATTACGGGTATCTTTTCGTGGGGAATTTTACCAACTCTTCCTTTTTCCGTAACTATTATAACAGGTTCATTTACAATTAATGTTCCGGCTGTCAATATTTCATTTTTGCTAAGCAATTTTAAACCACTTTTTTGCAATTTTTCTATTTCTTTTGCACTTATTTTTTTCATCCTCACTAACTTTTTCTTATCGTAAAAAGAGGCGAGTGCGAGAAAATGTTCTTCTCCCACTTCTATTATAGTGCAAACTGGAGATTTTAAACCAATTTTGCTTTTTAGCACTTTACCTTTATCTGACTCCGGAAAATCATATGCCTTTAATCTAAAACAGCGACCATCCTGTGAAAGCAATAAGACATCGGAATGTGTATTTGAAGTGGAACAGAGTATGATTTTTTCATTTTTTAAAGAAATTCTCTTGGGTAATCTCTTTAGCGAGAATCTGCGGATAATACCGGCATCTGTTAGTGTCAAAATGACATCCTCTTTTTGAATCAGATCTTTTTTGGTAAACTTTTCCAGTTCTTCTTCGACGATTTTTGTCCTTCTTTCATCTCCGTATTTTTCTTTAATTTCGAGTAATTCTTTTTTGATTTCCTGTAATATTGCTTTTCTGCTTGCAAGTAAAGTTTTTAATCTGCTGATTGTTTTTATAAGATTTAAATATTCTTCTTCAAGCTTTCCGCGTTCTAATCGTGTTAATCTTCTCAATCTCATTTGTAAAATTGCTTCTGCCTGTTTTTCGGTCAGTATAAGTGCTTTTATTAATTCTTTCTTTGCTTTTTCATCATCTTCTGCACTTCTTATTATTTTTATAACGAGGTCTATTTTATCGAGTGCACGGCGCAAGCCTTCAACAATGTGTGCCCTTTCTTCTGCCTGACGCAACTCATATTCACATTTTCTACGATATACTTTGTATCTGTGTTCAATAAATTCCTGCAATAATTCTTTTAGGGAGAAAAGTTTAGGAGCATTGTCCTTAATTGCTACCATTGTGGCAAAATATGATACTCTTAAAGGTGTGTATTCATAAATTTGATTCAAAACAGGTTCGGGGTTTACTCCATGTTCGAGCTCTATAATTACTCTTATCCCTGTTTTATCTGATTCGTCTCTTATATCCTTTATTCCTCTGATTCTATCTTCCTTTACAAGATTTGCAATCCTTTCTACAAGAGCTGCTTTATTTACCTGATAAGGTATTTCTTTTATTATTATGGCTTTTCTTCCATCTTTTAAAGCAACAAATTCCGCAATTCCTTCAATTGATATTCTTCCAGTTCCTTTTTCGTAAAGTTCTTTTATACCTTTTATTCCAACAATTCTGCCACCCGTTGGGAAATCCGGTCCTTTTATATATTTCATTAAATTTTCTTCTTTTGGATTATCGATTAATGCGCATACTGCATCGATAACTTCTGAGAGATTATGCGGAGGTATACTTGTTGTCATTCCAACTGCTATTCCTTCTGCTCCATTTATCAATAAATTGGGGATTTTTGATGGTAAAACTTCGGGCTCTTCGGTTGTTCCGTCGAAATTTGGTCGGAAATCAACGCATTCTTTCTCGATATCTTCAAGCATTAATTCGCCAAATCTATTCAGTCTGCATTCCGTATATCTGTAAGCAGCTGGACTATCTCCATCAATCGAGCCGAAGTTACCCTGACCCTGAATAAGAGGATAGCGGAGGGAGAAATCCTGTGCCATACGGGTAAGAGCATCGTAAACAGCCATATCACCATGAGGATGATATTTTCCGATTACCTCTCCTATTACAGTGGCACATTTCTTAAATGGTCTGTCATGATAAAGCCCGAGATTACGCATTGCATAGAGTATTCTCCTGTGAACAGGTTTTAATCCATCGCGCACATCCGGAATAGCTCGCCCTATTATGACGCTCATCGCATAATCAATGTAAGATTGACGAAGCTCTTCTTCTACAAATGTTTCTACTACTTTCTCAGCCATTTTAAAATGCACCTATATTCTCTCCGTTTTTACCTTTACCAATACAGGGTGAATTTTTTCTCAATCTAAAATCATTTTCTGGATTTACAAACAAAGGATTTTTTCTTATATTTTTCGTTGTATCGGTTATTCCTGCGTAATTTGCATTTTTGTTGCTCCAGACGCAGTTGAATTCGGTATGAGCGGTTCCGGGAGTATAACCTTCGGTAACAGTTACTATCCCCCAGCCATTCAAAGCAATAATATTATTTACAAGATTTACTTCAGCTCCTTCGATCGCAAAAACACCGCTGAAGCGATTTTTAACAATTGTATTATTCTTTATCAAAAATTTAGAATTAGTACGGCAATAAATTCCGTATCGGGAGTTCCCTGAAATAACATTATACATTATTTCACCGGAAGAATTCCTTGCGTATATACCATTTTTATTATCGCTGAGAGTATTTCTCTCGATTTTTACGGAGTGCGAATATTTGCAAAGTATTCCATGGCTCTTGTTGTTTTTTATCAAATTATTTTTTACAACAATACTATCGCATGTCGAAATATTTATCCCAAATTTGCTATTTGTTTCGATGGAATTACTATCAATTAAGCATCTGCTATGCACTATTCTTATCCCTTCGATGTTTTCTTTTAATAAGTTGCTTTTGATTTCTGCTTCGCTTTCGGTTGCTCTTATTCCATATTTTTTGTTCTTATAAATGTTGTTTCCGTAAACCTTTATATCCTTTGAGTTGAGCACGAGCAACCCTTCTCTATTATTTTCTGTTATTTCGTTTTTCTTTATCTCTGTTTCTTTGCACATTTCTAAACGCATTCCTGATTTACCATTTGCTTTAATTACATTTTCAACAAATTCTCCTTTGGAATTCGTAGCATAAATACCGATTTCTTCGTTATTCTCAATTTTGCATTTTTCTATTTTAACTTTTGCATCCTTTGATATTTCTATTCCTATTTTATTATTGCGTATTTCTGTGTTTGAAATTTTATGCTCTCCTCCGTTTAAAACCATTCCTGTGCCTTTGTTTTCTGAAATTTTGCAGTTATCACATGTTAAAGAACCGCCTTCTGATGCTATTCCACAAAGTTGTCCCCCACCGATTTCGCAGTTCTTTATTAAAAAGTAAGAATTTTCGAGAAAAATAATGGGTTCTTTTAGTGAATCTTTTCTGATTATTTTAAAGCCGATTAATGCACCGGACATCAGGTCTTTACCAGAGACACAGGGTCCTTCTCCTGCGTACTCAACTATTGCGCTCCCGGGTTTCTCACTTACGAAAATGACGCCACTCGGAAGTATAATCCTTTCTTTATAAATGCCTGGCTTCACTATCACGGTATCACCTGCTTTCGCAACATACTGAACAGCATCCATTATGCGTAAGAATTCTCCTCTGAGAGTATCCGCTGTCTTCGACACTATCCAGTGTCTCCCAAAGAGCGCAACAGGAAACATAACAATTAATACTACCTTCCTCATATCCCCCTCCTTTAAGCTTAAAATTTTAATCTTTTATTGACATTGTCAAGAATTAACTAAAAATATTATGTGTTAATGTTGATAACCTCAATTGGAATGAATGCGGGTTTAACGAATTTGCCAGAATTTGGTAATGCACCTGTTATTGGCTTTGTTTATGAAAAAGGGAATTTCGGGTTCATGGCAGAATACATTCAAAAAACTAAAAAAGAAAGTGAAGGAAGCGTGACTTTAAACCATAAGTTAACCTGTATTGTTTTTTCTAATTATTGTGCATTTGCTTTAAAAAACTTTGTAAAAATAGGATTGGAGTTCAATTTACATCTTGTAAGTAATTTAATAACCGCAATTTACGAGACAGATTATCTCAGGATAACAGAATGGATACCCTTATCTCAAAATACGATTGGATTTTCCATATTCTTATGCGAGCAGAAAATTTTAAGAAATTTGATTTTGGGAATATGTTTAAAGTATCGCTACATATTCTTTGAAAATACTTCTTTGAATCCCTTCCTGTGTTATGGTGATGTGGGTGCAGGGGCTGTTGTCTTACAGCTAAAGTGGGGGGCAAGATGAAAATATTCATTGATACAGCCAATCTTGAAGAAATAAAAGAGATGTCAGAAATGGGTATACTTGATGGAGTGACCACGAATCCAACATTACTCGCAAGGGAAGTAGAAAGAACAGGAATGAAGCCAAATGACATTCTTCTTAAAATTTGCGAAATGGTAGATGGACCTGTTAGTGCAGAAGTTATCGCACTTGATACGGAAGGCATGGTAAAAGAAGCAAGAGAACTGTCAAAACTTCATAAAAACATCTGCATAAAAATACCAATGACGGAGGAAGGGGTAAAAGCAGTGAAAATATTGGAAAGCGAAGGCATAATGACGAATGTTACTCTTGTGTTTTCGGTGAACCAAGCTTTGTTTGCATTGAAAGCAGGTGCATCATTTGTGAGTCCGTTTATCGGAAGGCTGGATGACAGGGGACATTACGGAATGGAACTCGTATCGGATATCCTTAGGGTAATAGATAACTACGGTTTTAAGACACAGGTGATAGTGGCAAGTGTAAGGCATCCTGTTCATGTAAAAGAAGCAATGATTTTGGGGGCACATATCTGCACGATTCCATATAAAGTATTAAAACTTCTATTTAAACATCCTTTAACGGACGACGGAATTAAAAGATTTTTAAATGATTGGGAAAAAGCAAAGAAAATACTGGGAAAATGAAAAGATTATTCTTCATAGTGATATTGATCTCGGGATGTATACTGCTGGGTGAAAAAAGGGCATATACATTAACCCCGCTTTTTAACCGCGATTATGAACAAAAAGTACTTGAACTGATAAACTTTGCCCAATATTCAATTCACATTGCGATGTTTGTGATGAAAAGGTATGACAAAGGAGTAAATGAATTAATAGATGCATTATGCGAGAAAGCATTATCTGGTGTTGATGTAAAAGTAATACTTGAATTTGATTATGATTCAAGCGTTGTGCGTACTAATACGCCGGCTTATGAATACCTGAAATTAAACAATGTGCAGGTTAGGAAAGACCCAATAGGAATATGCACCCATACGAAGCTTATAATCATCGATGGTGAAAAAGTTATAATAGGTTCAACAAACTGGACTTATTCGGCACTTTATGAGAACAATGAAACATCTGTGCTGATTGAGGATAAAGATTTTGCCAGAGAGTGTGAAAATTATTTTAATGACTTATGGAATATAAGCCGTGATTAAGGGGATTGCCTATTTTATATTTGCAGCAGGAATTACTATGATTACTTCACTTATTTTAATACCAGTTTTACGACGGATTAAGATGGTGGATGTACCGGGTGCCTTAACGATACATTCAAAACCTATTCCCCGTGGTGCAGGAATTGCTTTCATGATAGCGTTATTAACAGCGATAAAAGAGTTAAGCTGGCTTTATGCAGGAATAGCAGCGGTATTTTTGACAGGACTTCTCGATGATATAAAGAGATTAAAACCAATTGTGAAATTACTTCTTACCATAGTATCTACAGCAATTTTATGGATAATCGGAATCAGATTAAAAGCACCGATTTACCTTTCTTTACCTTTTACTTTAATGATAATGATTTTCCTTATAAATTCTTATAATCTGCTGGATGGTATGGATGGTCTTCTTTCTCTGTTATCAGGCGTAATTTTTATAGGATTTGCTCTTTTGTTTTATAAGCTGAATTTTACATTTTTCTTATTCAGTATGGTATTTGCAGGCATATCTTTTGGCTTCCTTTCTCTTAATTTTCCACCAGCACATATATTCATGGGTGATTCGGGGAGCTATACTCTGGGTGTTCTCACAGCAATTTTAACTGTGGGTTACTTGAACTTGATGCCATCAAAAGTTTACATTGTAAAACCTATCATATTGTTTTTGATACCCATCATAGATACAGGGCTGGCGATACTTAGAAGATTTAAAAAAGGTGAATCGATTTTTATCGGAGACAGAGAACATGTTTATGATAAGATGCTTAAGAAGGGTATGTCTCAAAGAAAAACTTTGTTTATTTTTGCTTTAATTCAAATAATTTTGACAACGATAGCTGTGGTGATAAAATGAAAAAGATACCTTTATCCCGTCCCTGGATTACGATGGGTGATATTTTAAGTGTAGTTAAAGTCTTAAGGACTCCTTATTTAAGTTTGGGTCCGAAGTTACGAGAATTTGAGGCTTTATTTTGTCAGTATATCGGTAGACGCTTTGCAACCGCTGTGAGCTGCGGAACCGCTGGCCTCCATCTTTGTATCCGTGCAGAAAAAATAGGAGAAAATGACGAAGTTATAACTACTCCTTTTTCTTTTATCGCTTCCGCAAATTGTATATTGTTTGAAAGAGGATTTCCTAGGTTTATAGATATTGACGAAAAAACTCAAAATATATCACCCGAAAGGATAAAAGAATTCATAGAGGAAAATTGTAAATGGGATGGTGAAATACTTGTAAATAAAAAAACAGGTAAAAGGATAAGGTTGATGCTAATAGTCCATATTTTTGGTTTACCCTGTGCTATGCAGGAGATTATGGAGATTGCTCGAAAATATAATTTGAGAATAATAGAAGATGCATGCGAAGCGATAGGTGCCACTTATAAAGGGCAAAAGGTAGGAACATTTGGGGAAGCATCGGTTTTTGCATTTTATCCAAATAAGCAAATAACCACAGGTGAAGGAGGCATTATTTTGACGGATGATGAAAATCTCGACAAATTATTCAAAAGTATGAGAAATCAGGGAAGAATGGGCGGAGGATGGTTATCACACGAAATACTCGGTTATAACTATAGAATATCGGACATAAATTGTGCACTCGGAATAAGCCAGATGAAAAGAATCGAAAAAATTTTGAAAAAAAGAAAAAGAATAGCTCAATATTACAATCAGATTTTAAAGGATATCGACGAAGTAATTACTCCTGCGGAAATCGAAAATGTTGAAAGAAGCTGGTTCGTATATGTTATAATGTTGCAAAAAGGACTGGAGAGTAAAAGGGATAAATTGATAGAATTACTCGGAAAAGAAGGCATAGAGTCAAAAAATTATTTCCCGCCAATACATTTACAACCATTTTATAGAAAAGAATTTGGATTTAAAGAAGGGGATTTCCCTGTGACAGAATCAGTATCAAAAAGGACGATAGCGTTGCCATTTTACACAAATTTAAAATTTAAGGATGTAGAATATGTTTGTGACAGATTGAAAAAATGCTTTAAATTATTATAAGTGAAGTATGATGTAGCAATAGTTGGCGGAGGTCCTGCAGGGCTTTATTGTGCATTATTGCTTGCAAGGAAAAAGTTAAAAGTTTTTCTATGTGAGGAACACGCAGAAATAGGATATCCCCTTTGTTGCGGTGAAGCTGTATCAAAGTATATCAATAGATTTTTTTCACTTCCTCAAAATTGCATTGCGAAAAAGATAGAAGGGGCAAAGTTCTATTCACCTTCTGGAAAGTCGATAAAAATAATTGCGAAAAATTCCGGATACATTCTGAACAGACCTTTATTTGAAAAATGGTTGTGTGAAGAGGCACAAAGAGAAGGCGCCCAAATAATGTTAAAGACAAAAGCAATAAGTGTAGAAAATAGTTCTTTAATTATGGAAAGAGAAGGGAAAAAGATAAGTATTAAATTTGACTATCTTGTTGCTGCTGATGGTCCTCTTTCTCGTATTGCAAGACAGCTTAATCTCTCAAAGCCCATTTCTAAAGACAATCTATTTATATGTTCGGGTGGGATTTACGAAATAGGTAAAGATTTTAATTACCTTGAATTTTATTTTGGAGAAAGGATAGCCCCAGGAGGTTATCTTTGGGTATTTCCTAAAAATGATGGGTTTGCAAATATAGGTGCTGGAGTTTCACCTGTTGTTGCTTCAAAACCCCGAAAATTTCTGGAAAAATTTTTGAAAGAGAAATTCAAAAATGTAAAAGAAATTTTGCGTTACGATGGTTTTGTTCCGGTTGGTGAGAATGTTAAAAAAGTTTATAAAAATGTGCTGATAATAGGTGATGCAGCAAGGGTAGCAGACCCCATATCAGGGGCAGGAATATGCAACGCTTTGCTAACAGCAGAGATGGCAGCAAAAGCTATACTGCAGGGAGAACCAAAAAATTATGAAAAAGAATGGAGAAAGTTAACATTCAAAGAATATTTGCTTAAACAAAAATTAAAAAATATCGTTTTAAATATGAGAGAAAAGGATTTAGAAGAATTATATAAAGCGGGGAAAATGCTGACCGATGGTAGAGATTTTACGAATTTCGAAAAAATCAATATGTATGAATTTGTATTTAAATTGGTTGCAAAAAATTATAATTTATTAAAATTTATCATAAGGAATTTACGAAAATCTTTGGGCGGGCGGGGTAAACAGATTATGATTTCCTTAGATTAGAAAACGAAATTTTTCGGTAATCTCCTTTACAAAAGTGTTGAAAAATAGAAATGGGTCATGGAGGGCGAAGCCCTTCAAAAATCTTTGGGTGGGCGGGTGGGATAAACTAATTATTGACAAAGGTGTAAGATAAGTAAAATAATTTGTTGATTACAATAGCGATAATAGGTGAAGCACAAAGTGGCAAATCTACTCTTTTTAAGATTTTAACAGGAAAAGAGATAGAATTTGCAGAATTTAGAAAGCACATAATTGAAATAAAAGACGAAAGACTCAATGAAATTGCTAAGTTTTATGGAAAAGAGAAATTTTCATATGAAAAAATAGAGTTGATTGATACACCACCGCTCGATGAAAAAGTTTTAGCAAAATGTAAAGAGGCAACAGCCCTAATAATACTTGTACCTTTCTTTAAACAAAAGCCAAATTTAGACAGCGTTATAAAGCCACTCACAGAGTTGATACTTTCTGATTTGAAAATTTGTGAAAATAGACTTTCGAAATTGAGATTTGAGGATACATTAGAGAAAAGATTATTATCAAAATGTAAACAATATCTTGAGGAACAAAAGCCCCTGAAATTACTTGAGTTATCCGAAGCAGAAGAAAAAATGCTAAGGGGATTTGCTTTTCTTACGCAAAAGCCCAATATTTTTTTAATAAATACAGGAGAAGAGCAAAAGTTGGATAAGGAAGAGATAGAAAGGATGGAGAAGAAAGTATTTTCAAAAGTTAAAGTGACAAATCTTAAAATTGAAGAAGAATTACTTGAGTTATCAGAAGAAGACAGGAAAATTTTTATGAAAGAGTATGGAATCAAAGAGTTTATTGCGCAAGATATTTTGAAAGAGTTATTGAGTGAGATGAAAGTAGTTACATTTTTCACAAAAGCAGGTAAAGAGGCGAGGGCATGGTTTGTAAGGGATGGAGCGACTGTTTATGAATGTGCAGGTCTGATACACAGCGATATGCAAAAGGGATTTGTAAAAGCAGAGGTTATAAATTTTAAGGAGATTGGAGGAAAACCGCAGTTAGTAGGTAAAGATTATAAAGTAAGAGACGGAGACATAATAGAGATAAAATTCACAAAATAGCTTGACATTTTCTGAAATTTGATAAAATAGTGTAAGGAGAGGTGTCCGAGTGGCCTAAGGAGTGGCGTTGGAAACGCCATACTCCCCGCAAGGGGAGTCGTGGGTTCGAATCCCACCCTCTCCGCCAAATAAGATGAACATCATTTTCTTCCTTTTGTTATCCCTCTTGAATCAAAAAGGATATGGGTTAACTGTTTTCAAAGGAGAAGAAATAGATACTTTCAAAGTTGAGATAATAGGGATGCTGGAGAAAGCTCTTCCTCGCAGAGACATAATCTTGGCAAAAATATGGGGAGGTGAGATTGATAAAGCCGGAGTAATTGCCGGAATGTCTGGTAGTCCTGTTTATATTAATGGAAAACTCATTGGAGCAGTTGCTTACAACATCGGAGGTGCATTCTCAAAAGAACCAATATGCGGGATAACGCCGATAAAGGATATGATTGAAGAAAAAAGGGGAACAACAGAACCTTCTTATAAAAAATTACCCGTTATAATAACAAATCTTCCGGAAAAAGTATATCCTGAAATTAAAAAGTTTTTAAAGGGCTTTGATGTAATAAGTGCCACAGGCGGTATAAAGCCCAAAAAATGGCTTCCTGCACCCGGCAAGCCAATAGGAGTGCTTTTAATGTGCGGAGACTTAATTTTGGGTGCTATCGGTACCTGTACCCATCGTGAAGGCAAAAAAGTATGGGGCTTCGGACATGGATTCATCGAACTACATGAAACAAATTTACCAATGACAGGAGGATACATACAAAAAACAGTCCCAAGTGATTATTATTCTTATAAAATAGGGGAATTCGGAGAAATAATAGGAACCGTTAAAAGGGACTCACCTTGTGGAATATTTGGAATAATAGGCGAGAAACCAAAAATGTGCAAATGCAAAATTAAAATCAATGGAATAAATTACTGCTACGAGATACCCGGGGAAAAGAGGCTAATAACTCCATTGAGTCGCATTGCGATTGCAGCAACACTTAATATGGAAAATAGCGTAATAGGAGAAAGGACACTTGAATATTCTTTAAAAATCAAAACAAAAGAAAAAGAGTGGAAGACGCAAAATATTTTTACAGGAAATTATGATGAAATCATAAAAGATATAACATCAAATATAGACCTCATTGCGGAAAATCCTTTTAAGGAAGAAGAAATTGAAGAAATTGAAATTAAAATGAAGTCGATAAAAGAAAAGAGAATTTGCGAAATAGAGGACATTGTGGTTAATAAAGAAAAAATAGAAGGCGGTGATACGATAAAAGGCAGTGTAATTGTTCATCTTTATGGTGGCATCATAAAAAAATATGATTTTGAGTTTGTTGTACCCGATGATATCAAAAATATAACGATATCAGCGGAAGCAGGGAAGGATATAAGGCAGACGCTATTAGGTACAATAAGTTATTATGAGGAGTTAGAAAAAATCTTTGGAAGATTGCCAAAAAACGATGAGATAGTGATAAAAGTAAGATTCGAGGATAAAAAGTTACCGCCTTCAAAATATGAGATTTTTGAAGTTGAAAGAGAAGTGATTATAAAAAAGATAGACACGGGATATTTTGTGCAGGGAAGAGCCGAAAAATCAATAGGTGAGGATTCGCTATGGTAATTTTTGTTTTACTATTGAGCACCAAATTTTTCAAAATTAATTTTTCGGAATGCGAAATCAAAGGAGGTATCGTTAAAAAAGGTGAAGTGCATTTATTTTATAATGTGAAGCGACTTAAGAAGTTTGACGAAAGAATGTTGACTGCGATACACTGGGATGGCAAAAATTTGCTCTGTGCATTCGCGAGTCCGCCATCCGTGTATTTATTAAAAGATACTCTGATAAAATTAAAGGAATACAAAGAAAAAGGTTACATCACAGGAATTTTGACAAATAAAGGAAAAACTTACATCCTGATGTCTGGCACAGGAAGAGTTCATTTACTTCGGTTTGGAAAATTTTACGAAACAGGAGCAAAGTATCTGTGGGGAGCTCTTCCCTACAAATCCGGGATTATCGCTTTTTCGGGCGTGCCTGCTAAGTTGTTTAAAATTGAGAAAAAATTAGACACAATAGCATCTTTTTCGGAAAATAACATTGTATTATTGAAAAAGTGCAAAGATTTTTACCTTTTAGGAACTTCCGGTAAAGGTTTTTTGTATAAACTCAATAAGAAATTTAAAATAATAGGGAACATGGGGCAATACGATGAAGAAGTGGTGGCAGTTTTCCCTTATAAGAATGGTTTTTTGATTTTCTCGAATAGTTCCGACAGTGGGAGTATTTATTATTACGATGGAAAAAAGAATTTGCTTTTTAATTTTGCAGGTGCTATAAAATGTGCATGGAATATGGGAGATACGATAATTTATGGTGTTTCAAATAAATTGTATATTTTTCTTGGAGATACATTTTTCTGGACGAAATTAGAAGGAGAAATTTTGCAAATTTCCGGTGATTATATAGCTACGATAATGCCTTCGGCGGTTTATAAGATTTTGAAAGAAGTAAAAAATTGCACTCTTATAAGCCCTGTGTTGAATGCCGGTAGATACGCTGAATGGGGCAGGGTGCTTGTAGAAGCAGAAGGCGAAGTAGAGCTGTGGACACGGAGCGGTGAAAAAGAGAAACCCGATGCAAGCTGGGAAAAATGGAAAAAAGTAATAAACGGAAAAATAAAAAGTAAGCCTTCTCAATATTTGCAACTGAAAGCAATTCTGAAAGGCAGTAAAATAAAAAGCATTAAAATTGCATATTTGCCGGAAAATCAAAAGCCTAAAATCAAAGATTTAAAAGCAGAATTTGAAGAAAGCAAGTTAAAAATAACATGGGAAGCTGAAGACCCGGATACAGATTCAATCAGTTACACCATAAAAATAATGCCATTATTCGCTAAAAAATGGATTACTTTAAAAGAAGATTATAAAGAAGAGGAAATTGAGGTAGATAAAAAAGCATTTCCGGATGGGAGATATAAACTTAAGTTGATAGCAAAAGATATTTTAACGAATCCCGAAGATAGAGCAAAAGAAGATGAGAAGGTGATAGAATTCACAATTGATAATACGCCACCTGTTTTAAAAATAATTGGCAATAAGCTGATCGCCAAAGATTCTTTGAGTTTAATAAAAGATTGCGAATATACAGAAGATGGCATTAAATGGAGGAAACTTTCACCTCTGGATAAAATATTTGACGATAGAAAAGAAGAATTTTTACTACCTCAGAAATTTTTGAGTGTGAGGGTGATAGATTCAGAAGGAAATGTGAAGTATTACAGGAGACCTTGAGAATCGGAGTAGATATATCTGCTATAAGTGCCGGCGGTGTAAAAACATATGTTGAAAATTTAAAAAAATATTTAAAATCTCCTAAATTTGAAATAATATTTTTAGACTGTCCTAAAATACCTCTTTTAAGAATTTTGTTCCTTCATTTTGTTTATCCTTTTTATGCTTTAGTGAAGGGAATAAAATTACTTCATTACACGAAGAGCGAATGCCCAGTTGTAAAAACAGTAAAAGTAATTACGACTCTACATGATACAATTCCTTTAGAACATCCCTGGACCGAAAATTTTTTGAAAAGAATTTATTGGAATTTTCATATAAAGTTAGCGTTGAGAAAAGCAGATAAATTAATTTGTCCTTCGAATTATGTGAAAGAAAAATTAAAAAAATATGGAGTGAAAAATAATAGAATAAAAGTCATACCGCACGGTATAGAATTTAGAAAGAATGATAAAAGCAAAATTTTGGATTTTGACTATTTTCTTTATGTAGGGCGAGTAGCAAAAAGAAAAGGGTTAAAAGAAGCGCTAATTTCTTTTTATGAAATTGCAAAGGAAAGAGATATAAAATTTGTAATCTGTGGCAAAAAAGACAATGCATATAGAGAAATTGTAAAATTGATAAAAGAGAAAAATCTTCAGGATAAAGTTATATTCACTGGATATGTGGATTATGATTCTTTAGATTTTTTGTATCAAAATGCTTTATCTCTTTTATATCTCACGGACGACGAAGGTTTTGGTTATCCGGTTCTTGAGGCTCTTAAAAACGCCTGCCCCGTTATTGCGACACCTTTGCCGCCTTTCAAAGAAATATCACAAAAAATTTTATTCTGCGACAAAAAGAATATCACAGATATAATTAGCAAAATGAAAGAAGTGTTGAACAATAAAAATTTAAGAGATGAGATTAAAAAAGAAATCGAAAAATTAAGGCAAAAATTTGATGTAAAAAGAGAGATAGAAAAAACTTTAAAAGTCTATGAAGAGGTTTTATCACGATAAAAAGTTACACCTTATAATCCTTATCGCAATATCTTTTTTACTATACGCAAATACATTGCAAAATAAGTTTGTTTATGATGATTTTACATTGATAGTGGACAATTATCTTATAAGAAATTTTGCGAATATTAAAAATCTTGATATTTTTAAGCAGCCTGTAAGAATGATTACCTTTATGCTTGACTTTCACCTTTACAGATTAAATCCCACGGGTTATCATCTTACCAATATTATTTTGCATGTTCTTACTGTTATTCTGGTATATTTTGTTACATTTAAGCTTTTTTCAAACTTATTTTTAGCCTTTTTGTGTGCACTGCTTTTCGCATCTCATCCTATTCATACAGAAGCAGTTGCATGCATATCAAATAGAAAAGAAATGTTATTTTCGTTGTTTTTCCTAATTAGTTTTTTAACTTTTTTAAAATCAGAGCAAAATAAATGGTTTATTTTTATTTCCGTGATTTGCTTTTTACTTGCGTTATTTTCTAAATTTGTTGCGATTTCTTTACCTCTTGTAATTTTACTTTACAGCTGGGTGTTTAAGAAGAAAAAAGAGTTATTAAATGCTATCCCTCATTTTGTTATAATGCTTTTGATTTTTATACTTTTCTGGAAATACAGGGCAAAAATTTTTGTTCAGGTAAAGGAAGTACCGCTTACATTAAAAGAATATCCCATTGTTACATTTACGATGTTGAAAGCGCTCTTGATTTATTATTATTTGCTTATTTCCCCTTATAATTTATGTGCGGAACATGATGTTGCACTTGCTACGAAGTTTTATCAACCGGAAGTTTTGATTTCTTTTATCCTGACAGCACTGGCAATATATTATGCTTTTAAGACGAAGAGAAAATTGATGAAGTTTGGTATTTTGTGGTTTTACATAAACTTTTTACCTGTTTCAAATATTTTACCTATAAACTATATTGTTGCAGAAAGATATATGTATTTACCTGTATTTGCTTTTTCTTTGATTTTAGCTTATTATCTTCTTAAACTATTCAATAAAAATGAGAAAGCAGGTTTTTCGGCATTAATTGTTCTTCTATTGCTTTATTCTGTGCGTGTTGTAACGAGAAACAGGGATTGGCATGATTCTGTTTCTCTATGGCAAAAGACGATAAAACAATCACCGGGGAAAGCTGTTGCTTATAATAATCTTGGCACAGCATATCAGAGAAAAGGCGATATCAGAAAAGCATATGAATATTATAAAAAAGCAATAGAAATTGACCCATCTTATGTGCAGGCGTATTATAACCTCGGAAATGTTTTTATCGCGACAGGGCAATTTAAAGATGCAGAGAAGATGTTTCGTCAGGTTGTGAAAATCGACCCATCTGCTTATAGGGGATATTTCGGGATTGCGATTGCGAAAATGTATCTGGGGCAACCTGATTCTTCTTTAAATTATCTTGTAAGGACGGTATCGATTGAACCGAGTTTCCTGCCAGCCTATCTTGAAGGAGTGAAAGTTGCTTTAAAATTAAATCTGCTATGGGTGGCAGATACTGCTTGTAAACTGGCAGTGAAAATAGACCCCAAAAATCCAGAGATATATCTGATATGGGGGAATGTTTATTTCTTTAAAAAAGATTACATAAAGGCAAAAGAAATGTATGAAAAAGCACTTAAACTAAATGAAAAATTTCCAGAACCTTATTACAATCTTGGTAGAGTTTATGAAATACTTGGAGAGTATGAAAAAGCTATTAATTATTTTGAGAGATTTTTGAAATTAGTGCCTTATGGAAAAGCAGCAGAAGGCGCAAGGTATGAGATTGAAAAACTGAAAAAATACTTTTCAAAATCAAATAAAAATTAAAATAGATGATGACCGAAAAAGAATTCAGGGAGAAACTGAAGGGGAAAATAGAAAAAATAAATGCAATCGATACATCTATACTGGAAGCCGTACCTTACGAGTATGCTGGAAAAAGGGACATTGTGATAGAAATAGAGCATCCCGAATTCACATCAGTATGTCCCAGAACAGGACTACCCGATTTTGGCACCCTAAAAATAAAATATGTGCCAGATGAAAAAATAGTTGAACTTAAATCTTTAAAATATTATTTATTGCAATATCGGCAGGTGGGCATTTTTTATGAGCATCTTGTGAATAAAATCCTTGATGACTTGGTGAATTTGTTAAATCCCAAAGAAATGGAAGTAATTTTTGAAGCCAATGTAAGGGGTGGTATCAAAACCCGTGTTTGTGCAAAGTATAAAAGGGGGTGAGATGTTAAAGGGTGCAATAACTGCAATGATAACACCATTTAAGGAGACAGGTGAACTCGATGAAGAGGGTTTACGCAAGAACATACGATTTCAGATTGAAAATGGAATATCGGGTATAGCTGTGTGTGTAACGACAAGCGAAGCACCAGCACTTACAGAAGAAGAGTATAGAAGGGTTATTGAAATCGCAGTTGAAGAGGCAAAAGGAAAAGTTCCGATAATTGCAGGAACAGGAACAAACAACACCGATAAGACAATAAAGATGACAAATCTTGCAAAAGAAATAGGTGCTGATTACGCACTCGTGGTTGTGCCATACTACAACAAGCCAACACAAGAAGGATTATATCGCCATTACAAAAAAGTAGCAGAAGAAACAGATTTGCCAATAATAATTTACAATGTGCCGGGGAGAACAGGCAGGGAAATTTTGCCACAAACTATAGCGCGCCTCAGTGAAATCAAAAATATCTGTGCAGTAAAGCAGGCGATGGCAGATTTGGATAAAGTTACAGAAATAATGAGATTGTGCGGTGATAAAATAACTTTGCTATCGGGAGAAGATTCTCTAACATTTTATATGCTGTCCGCAGGAGGTAAGGGGGTGATTTCAGTTCTTTCAAATCTATTGCCAAAAGAAGTATCAGAAATGGTGAATGCATTCCTTGAAGGAAATATTGAGAAAGCAAGGGAATTACATTTTAAGTTGTATCCGCTCTTTAAGGTAATGTTTATTGAAACGAATCCAATTCCAATAAAGGCAGCGATGAAGCTTTGTGGTATGCCAGCAGGAGACCCACGCTTACCGCTTGCACCTATATCAGAGACTTCTCTCAAAGTTCTGAAAGAAGAGTTGAAAAAATTTGGTTTGATTTAATTATTTCAAAGGGGGACGCTGGACTTTGCCGGATTTAAGACATTTGGTACAAACCCATATACGCTTCACTTTGCCGTCAATGATAGCCCTTACTTTTTGTAAATTGGGATGAAACCACCTGCCCGTAACCCTATGTGAATGCGAAATCCTGTGACCGGATACAGGACCCTTGCCACAGAAATAACACCTACCCATATCATCTTTTATAATCAAAATTTTAATTTGTCAAGCAAAATTTTTAGCCCCGCCTCCGCTGTCCCCGCCTTCCCGATTAAGTCAGCCCACTCCTACCGCTAAAATACGCAAACAGCAGATAAAGCCACAACCCCTGCCACAACCCAAAACCCGTAATGGGCTGACATATCAACCCATATGTAATAAGCTCGCTTACGCTCGCATTAAAAATTATTGACAATTTTATATCTTTGCTATAATTTAGGATAATCAATAAGGAGGCATTATGAAGTTAAGGTTAGTGCTAATATCTTTACTTATAAGTAGCATATTGTGGGGTGATTTCAGGCACGCTCTACGCAAAGCAGGCATTGCCTCTCTACTGTGCTGTGGTGCATCGGCTCTACTTGGCGAATATTTCTACAGAAAACACTGGGATGCAGAAACTCAGGACGAAGCCGACAGATATAAGAAATTGACGATAACATGCGACATCGTGAGAGATGTTACATTTGTCACGGGGGTTATATCTCTTGCTGGTGGATTTTTGTTGAAGGAAAAGAAAAAGGAAAAGAAAGTGAATGTGAGACTGGATGTAGAAATCGTTGACCCGAATAATAACGGTGTGCTCGATGCTGGCGAAACTTTTACACTCGTTTGCAGGGTAACAAACCTTATGAAAAGAACAGCACCTTCACTAAAAGTTAAATGCGAGTTGTTATCACCCGAATATGAAGATGAAATCATCATAAGCAAACCTGTTTCTACCGGGAAAATAGGTGTATGGGAGACAAAATCCGTTAAGATAACGGTAAGGGGAGGTCCCCATCTTCACTCCGGGCGACTGACGATAAAGGTATATTGTGAGTTAAAGGGCAGGAAAATAGCAGAAAGGGAATATTTCATTGCAACCCGTGGCAAATCAGAAATTTACAAATTCGGAAGATAGGAGGGGAAATGAAAAAATTTTACCTTATTCTACTTTGCTTATTGATAGCGATAACATGTAAAAGGAAGTGGAAAGAGTTTGAGTGGACTAAAACTTATGGCGGAAGCGATTATGATTATGGCTATTCGGTTCAGCAGACACAGGATGGATACATAATTGCAGGATACACCTGTTCTTTCGGTGTAGGTGGGGCTGATGTTTATTTCATAAAGACAGATGCTAATGGAAATGTCGAATGGACTAAAACTTATGGCGGAAGATATGATGATTGGGGCTATTCGGTTCAGCAGACACAGGATAGTGGCTTTATAATTGCAGGCAAAACTTACTCTTTCGGTGCAGGTTATGAGGATGTTTATCTCATAAAGACAGATGCAAACGGCAATGTTGAATGGACAAAAACTTATGGCGGAAGCGGCTGGGATTGTGGCTATTCAGTTCAACAGACACAGGATGGTGGATATATAATTGCAGGCTACACTTTTTCTTTCGGTGCAGGTTATGCTGATGTTTATCTCATAAAGACAGATGCCAATGGTAATGTCGAATGGACTAAAACTTATGGCGGAAGCGATGACGATCGAGGCTATTCAGTTCAGCAGACACAGGATGGTGGATATATAATTGCAGGAGAAACTGAGTCTTTCGGTGCAGGTGGTGCTGATGTTTATCTCATAAAGACAGATGCCAATGGTAATGTTGAATGGACAAAAACTTATGGCGGAAGCGATTATGATTGGGGCTTTTCAGTTCAACAGACACAGGATGGTGGCTTCATAATTGCAGGCGTAACTTCTTCTTTCGGTGCAGGCAGTTATGATGTTTATCTCATAAAGACAGATGCAAACGGCGATGTTGAATGGACAAAAACTTATGGTGGAAGCTATGATGATTGGGGCAAATCAGTTCAGCAAGCACAGGATGGTGGATATATAATTGCAGGCTGGACTTACTCTTTCGGTGCAGGTAGGTGTGATGTTTATCTCATAAAGACAGATGCCAATGGTAATGTCGAGTGGACAAAAACTTATGGAGGAAGCGATGATGATTGTGGCTATTCAGTTCAGCAGACACAGGATGGTGGCTTCATAATTGCAGGCAAAACTGAATCTTTCGGTGCAGGTGAATGTGATGTTTATCTCATAAAGACAGATGCTTATGGTAATGCAGTTTCACAGCACTTTTAAAGGATAAAGAAAGCCAGATAAAGTGCCGGTAAGAAACTCCAGAAATTTATCCGAAATCAAAAAATGATAGCCAGCACTTTGAACCAATCCCCAGAAAATAAAAGGACTCCTCTTTAAAATTTCAAAAAAGCTAAAATTCTTGTAAATCGTCCAGATTTTATTCCGCGAAATCAAAAATACTTTTAAGCCGGGATTTGATGAAATTGTGGAACCTTCTTTGTGATAAACTTTTAAATCAGGTGAAAAATAGGTTTTTATGCCTTTTTTGTATAACCTGAGAGATAAATCTACATCTTCAAAATAGCAGAAAAAACTTTCATCAAATTTTTCTTTCATTAAAATTTCTCTTTTTATAACAGCACATGCACCCGTAAAGCCCATCACCCATCTTTCTTTTAAAAATTCAGCAGATAGCTTTTCACCATGTCCAATGTTATAAGGACGACAATTCAAAGGATAATGAATCCCGCACGAATCTATAACATTTTTGTTATAATAATTCAAAACTAATGGGGCAATTACTTTAATCTCTTTTTTGGTTTCAACAAGTTTATTAAGAATTTTAAAGAAATTTTTTGAAAATACCACATCGTCATTTGTTATTACAATCCATTCGCCTGTGCACACATTCAAGCCTGCATTTACGCCACCGGCAAAACCTTTGTTCTTGCTTAAATTTAAAAGCTTGATTTTTAAAGGATAATTTCTGAGAAAAGAAAAGTTTGTATTTGAAGCATTGTTTACGATTATAATTTCAAAATTATTTTGTGTTTTTAATGAGTTAAGCAATTCTTTTAAATTCTCCGGATTTTTATGATGCGGGATGATTATCGAAAATTTTATCACAATTGAAAATAACCAAAATTTATCTTTGTCAATAAATGTATGCTTGACAAAAGTGCTTTATGATTAAAATAATAAAGTAGGAGGGGTTATGCTTGCCATGTTCCTCATATTTGCTTTCCTTGGAGTCAGGGTTCAGGATATTCCTGATGCTCTTTATGATGCACTCGGAATAGAGCACGGAGTTGTTGTTAAAGAAGTGATTGAGGATTCTCCTGCTGAAAAAGCAGGCATAAAGAAGGGCGATATAATTTATAAAATAGATGACGAAGAGATAGAAGATGTGGATGATTTGCGTGATTATGTTGGGGAAAAAGAAGAAGGCGATACGGTTACTATCTTTATAAAAAGGAAAGGCAAAGATATAAATGTAAAGGCAATTTTAGAAGAAGAGGAGTATCCCGAATTTCCCGAATTCCCCGAATTTCCCTTTGACTTTTTTAAAGAATTTTTCGATATTTTTAAGCATAAGCGTTTTGGTGGATTTGAAAAGGTAGAGGAAGAAGTTGCTTATCTTGGAGTAAAGGTAAGGGAGCTTGATGATGCTTTGAAAACATGTCTTGGTGTTGATAAAGGTGTGCTCGTTGAAGATGTGGTGGTTGGCTCACCAGCAGATGAAGCAGGTATAAAAATCGGTGATATAATACAAAAAATAAATGATAAAGAAATAAATTCCGAAAATGACCTCGAAGAAGCAATAGAAGATAAAGCAGGGAAAAAGGTAAAAATTTTAATAATAAGAAGAGGCAAAAAGAAAGAAATAAAAGTGAAAATCGGCAAAAGGAAGCAGTATAAATACAGATATGAGATAAAAATAGAGCCCGAGAAAGAGGAAAAAGGATATTTAGGTGTATGGCTCAAAGATTTAGATGATGCTTTAAAATCTGCACTCGATATAGATTACGGTGTGATAATTGAAAAAGTAGAAGAAAATTCTCCCGCAGAAAAAGCAGGATTAAAAGAAGGGGATATAATCCTTGAATTTAATGGCGAAAAAATAAATTCGGTTGAAGAACTAACAAAGTTGATAAAAGAGCATCCCGATGAAGAAGTTGATATGTTGATTTTAAGAAAAGGGAAAAAGAAAAAGATAAAAGTAAAAATAGGTAAAAGGAGTTATAAAAAATTTAAATTTAAGCCACCCGAATTGGATGTTGAAATTTTTAAAGGTGGAAAGGTATAAGGGGGTGAGGTGATAAAAGCGGTATTCTTTGATTATGGTGGGACTATAATGGATTTGCAATCGGATAAGAAGGCACATGATGAGATTGCACGCCTTATAATAGATAAATTTAAGTTGAAGATAACTCCGGAAGAATTGTTGAAAAACTTTTTCGAATATGAACCCGTTACGGAAAAATGGATATCCGCGAGAAAAAGATTCAGAAATGCGGTTGAAAAAGTGATAAACAGAAAATTAACGGATGAAGAAGTATATTTGATAAACTTCTGGTATTATAGAATGCACAGATTATATTGCAGGATTTACGAAGGAGTACCTGATGTATTAAAATTTGTGAAATCAAAAGGTTTTCATCTTGGTATAATCTCAAATATTGATGATGAATTTTTGTTTTTGGAACTTGACCGGCATGGCATTTTAGAATTTTTTGATACTATCGTTACATCGGAAGGTTTTGGTATTTCAAAACCCGATAAAAGGATATTTGAAGAAGCACTGAGGAGAGCAGAAGTTAAACCCGAAGAAGCGCTTTATGTCGGTGATATGGAAGAATACGATATGAAACCTGCAAAGGAAATGGGCTTCACAACCGTGATGATAGGCAAAGGAGAATCAAAATACGCAGATTATAAGGTGGAAAAATTTCAGGATTTGTTGCCTTTATTTCAAAAATTATTACAATGAATATCGAAGAAAAAATAAATTCGGCTCTCGAAAAACTTAAAGAAATAACAGAAAAATTGCAAAATCCAAAAAATTTAACACAGGAGGAATTCGCAGAACTATCAAAAGAGCAAAAAAAATTATTTCAGTTGCAAAATTTATATGAAGAATACAAGAAAATAAAAAAGCAGATAAAAGAAGATGAGGAGATAATTGAAACAGGAGATGACGAAGAACTAATAAAAGTGGCGAAGGAAGAAATTGAAGATTTAAAGGAGAATCTTCAAAAAATAGAAAGGGAGATTAAGAATTTATTGAGGAAGAAAAAAATAGGCACCGGTAATGTTGTTATGGAGATAAGGGCTTGTGCAGGTGGTGATGAAGCATCTCTATTTGCTCTTGACCTCTTCAGAATGTATTTGAAGTATGCTGAGAAAAAAGGCTGGGATGTTGAAATTTTAAGCGAACACAAAACAGGTATAGGCGGTTACAAAGAAGTCATTTTCGCGGTAAAAGGTAAAGATGCTTATGAAAGATTGAGATTCGAAAGCGGAGTCCATAGAGTGCAAAGAGTACCTGTTACAGAGAGCAGTGGCAGGATACACACATCTACTGCGAGTGTGGCGGTGCTACCTGAGCCAACGAAGGTCGAAATACAGATAAATCCAAATGATATAAGGATAGATACTTTTAAGGCATCGGGTCATGGTGGTCAATATGTTAACAAAGCAGTGACTGCTGTGAGAGTTGTGCATATACCAACGGGTATTACGGTTAGCTGCCAGGATGAGCGCTCACAGTATCAAAATAAGCAAAAAGCATTGCGGATTTTATACGCAAGATTGTATGAGAAAAAATTGAAGGAAGAACATGAGAAAGAACAAAAGATGAGGCGTGAACAGGTTGGAGAAGGTGAGAGAGCAGAAAAAATAAGAACATATAACTTTATGCAAAATAGAGTTACAGACCACAGAATAGGATTGACACTCTATAAACTTGAAGAAATTCTGGAAGGCGAACTCGATGAAATAATAGATAAGTTGCAGGAAGAACTCGATACAGAATGAGAAGATTCATAGGTTATATGATAGAGAAAAGTTATTTACAGAGGCGCTATGGCGTTAAGATTGGAGATAGAGATAAAAGTAAAGGAGAAAAGCGTTAATACTTCTGGACTCGCGAACTCTGGTTTTGAAGCAGAATCAGAAAGTATTATAAGAGAGGGTGTGAGCACGCAGATATGGTGATTGCTTTAATAATGGTTCTCGATTTCCTATCCCAGATAAAAACATTTTATGCTCATTTTTATCAAATTGAAGATGAAGATACAATTTATGGTGTAATTTACTCAAAGCGCCCCGATAAGCTGCGAATAGATATCCATTATCCACAGAGACAAATTTTAATCTTTAACAGAAATGATTTTTGTCAAATTATCGGAGAAGATACTATAATTTCAGAAAGTCCCCTTGAAGAAAATCCTGTGGAGTATTTTCTCAGCTCATGGGAATTCGCAAAGGTTATGAAAATCGGTAAAAGAAAATACAGAATAACAATGCCAGACGAATATCAATTCGTTATGCAATTTGATGTAAAAAAAAGTAAGGGAATACCCGAGATAAAAGAAATTATCACAGAGGAAGAAATTATTTATAAATTTAAAGATGTCCGCTATAATGAGAATTTAAAAGAAAACCTGTTTAAGATAAAATTTAAAGGATGAGAAGCTCCGGAATTCTTTTGATAGTGCCTTTAATACTGCTGGCAAAAGAGCCAGAAAAAGAACTTGAGCAAATAAAGAAGAAAATCATAGAAACGAAGAAGGAACAAAAAAAATTAAGAGAAAAAGAGACAAAATTGTTAGCCGAATTAAGAAGAATCGACAAAACCATTGAACGGGCACAAAAAAGAGTAAAAAAATTAAAAAGAGAAGAGCAAAAATTGAAAAAAGAATTAGAAACACTCGATAAAAGAGATTTCTCTTTGCAGGATAAACTACAGCAATATAAAAATTTGCTTTCAGATAAATTACTGCTACTTTACAAAAGTAAACTAAATGGAGAAGAAGAAATGAGGATAAAATTATTAGAGATAATGATGGAGTATGACTACAGGAAAATTACACGGCTTAAAATGAGAAGGGATTCTTTAAGAACTGTCATTAAAGTTAGTTCCGAAAAACTAAGAAAATTGAAAGAAACCCGTAGAAAACTGGAACGCGAATATGCATTGATAAAAAAGCAAAGGAAAAGGAAATCATATTTGTTGAAGAAAATAAGAAGTCAGAGGTCTCAAAAGGAAAAATTGTTGAAAGAATTACTTTCGGAGCGTAGCAAATTAGAGAAGTTGATAAAAGAGAAGATGCAAAGGAAATATAGAAGGGTTCGCCATTTTGCGATAATATGGCCGGTTAAAGGTGAAATTATAAGGAAATTTGGAAAGATTTATGATAAGAGATATGGTACAGTACTTGTTAATAAAGGTATAGATATAGCAGCTGATTATGGTGCGCCTGTTCGTGCATGTGCAGATGGAGTGATAGTGCACACAGGTATTTTTCTTGGTTATGGTAAAATAATTTTGATAGACCATCAAAATGGTTTCTTCTCGCTTTATGCTCATCTTGCGGATATTTATGTGAAATACGGAGATAGGGTTAAGAAGGGCGATGTTATAGGTGAGGTGGGGGATACAGGAGCAGCTGACCGCCCCTGTCTGCATTTTGAATTGCGTGACAGAGGTAAAGCCGTTGACCCGCTTTTGTATCTGCGATGAGTTTCAATAAAATAATAGGTCAGGAGCTCGCTAAAAAAATACTTTTGAATGCAATGAGAAACAATAAAATACCCAACGCTTATTTATTTTACGGCGAAGATGGTGTTGGTAAATTTTTAGTGGCTGTTGCTTTCGCAAAAGCAGTGAATTGTCTCGAAAAAGAATGGGATTTTTGCGATAAATGCAGAAATTGCAGATTGATAGATGAAAAAAGGACTCCCGATTTTAAAATTGTTGAACCTGAAGATACCGACCAGATAAAAATTGATACTATAAGGGATATAAAAAAAGAAGTAGGATTTAAAAAAGTGCATTTAAAGAGGCGTTTTGTAATAATAAGGGAAGCAGAAAAGATGAATAGAGAAGCACAAAATGCATTCCTTAAGACACTGGAAGAACCACCTTCGGATACAACTTTTATTCTGATAACAAGAAACATTTTTGGACTTTATCCAACAATAATATCAAGATGCCAGAAAATAAGATTCAGGAAATTGAAAAAAGAAGAGATAAAGAAATACCTTGAAGATAATCTGAATATGGTAAGTGCTTATGCAGAAGATATAGCCAGCATTTCACAGGGGCGACTTGATATCGCTTTGAAGATAGCATCGGGTGAATTACTTGCACTAAATCAAATGGTGAGGAAATTCATTGAAGCAGATGTAAGAAAGAAGTTGCAAATATTGGGTGAGATAGAGGATTTGGAAGAATTTTTACATCTATTGCTGTGGAATCTAAAAGAAAAATTGAAAGAAATAGATGAAAAAGGCAGAGTAATCGGCATGATTAAGGATGTTGAAGGTATTTACTGGGGTATAAGGCATAACATTCCCGAAGACCTTATTAAATGTAAACTTGCTGATATCTTTGCGAGGAAGTAAGGAGGGGTTATGCGTTTTAAAGGTAAAGTTTGCCTTGTTACAGGTGGAGCCAGGGGCATAGGAAGAGCTATCACCGAGCGCTTTCTCAAAGAAGGTGCAAAAGTTTACATCGTGGATATAAACGAAGAAGCAGGAAAGAAAACCGAAAAAGAGTTATCACAAATTGGCGAAGTGAAGTTCGTAAAAGCGGATATATCGAATTATTCTGAAGTTGAAAACATGGCAAAAGAAACAGGAGATATCGATATACTTGTAAACAATGCAGGAATAACAATAGACAAACTTTTACTGAGAATGACAGAAGCAGATTGGGATAAAGTTATTGCCGTTAATTTAAAGGGTGTTTTCAATTGCACAAAAGTATATCTATCCGGTATGATAAAGAAACGCTGGGGAAGGATAATAAACATATCTTCTGTTATAGGAATTATGGGTAATGCAGGACAGGCGAATTATGCAGCATCAAAAGCAGGGATTCTTGGTTTTACTAAATCCGTTGCAAAAGAAGTAGCGAAAAGAGGAATAACATGCAATGCCATAGCACCTGGTTACATAGAAACAGAGATGACCGCAAAATTACCGGATGATGTCAAGAAAAAATATATGGAGATAATACCGGCTGGAAGAGCAGGCACACCTGACGATGTTGCGAACCTTGTAGCATTCCTTGCATCCGACGAGGCATCGTATATAACAGGTCAGGTGATAAATGTTGACGGCGGAATGGTAACCTATTAGTGGATTTTTAATCGAAGACAAATTCAATGATTTTCTGCGCTCTCTTTTCCCAGGTATAATTTTCTACTAATTTTCTTGCATTTTGAGCTAATTTTCTCGATAACTTATCATCATTTAATAACTTCTCGATTGCCTTTTTTAAAGCGTTTATATCACCAAAGGGGACAAATAAAGCATTTTCGCCGTCCTTTAAAATTTCGTCAACACCCGGGCAAGGAGTAGTTATTATAGGGCGACATGCGCTCATATATTCAAAAAGTTTTGTGGGTGAACGGGGAGATAGCGAATTGCATTCTGTTTTATCATAACATAAAAGTAAAATATCCGCTGCCCTCTGGTAATAATAAACAAGAGGAGCGTAAACGAAACCAGTAAATACAATATTTCTGATGCCCTTCTTTTTTATATATTTTTTAAAATACTCTACATTTTGCGACCGTCCTCCTACCAGATAAAATAAGACATTTGAATCTTCAAATTCTTTTGCCACCTCTATATAATTATGAATTTCCTTTTTCTTTGGTGCGATTTTACCGGTATAAACCACGATTCTTTTATTCAGGGGTATGCCTAATTTTTCCCGATAATAAGAGTGTGGCTTCACATCTGTAAGCAATTCGCTTTTTATTCCCTGATGCACGACGATTACCCTGGCTTGTGGAAATTTTTCTCTTATAATTTTCCCGATAAATTCATTATTTGCGATAATTTTATCGGCAAAACGCAAAAAGAAAAGTTTTGGCTTCCACATAATTATATTGTGTATCTCAAAGATTAATTTTATAGAATGTGCGGATAAAATTTTGCGCAAAAGATAAAACGAAAAAAGTAAAGAAAAGTTTTTCACATAAAATATCGCAGTTTCTTTTTTGAATTTTCTGAATAGATGTAAGGAGAATAGAGAATATCTTATCAGGCGCTCAATTGAGGATAAAATCTGGATAAAGCCCTGTAATGGCCATTTCAAAGTGAAAGAAGGTAAGATGATGAAATTTACATTTTTAACATTATATAATTTGTTTAAGTTAGCAGAAGGTTTATCTTTTTTATTTATTCTGCAATATAAACTTATGATAGTGGTGTTTACTTTAATTCGTGAGAAGCCTTCACATGCTTGCACGATGCAGATACTGTCTGCACGGGGCAACTGAACAGTATTCGGTGCAAAATAAAACAACTTCACAGATTATTTTACACAATATGAAATTTTGTCAAGCATTTATGATTATAACCTGCTTTATTTATATTGTTTTATTTTATGAGGATTATTTTGTGAATTTGGGGCTGGTTTTCGATTTTGAAGAAGAAAATGCCCGATTTTTGTGGCTTGAAGATAAGATTTCTGGTGTAGCATTGCTTTACCACTCTTCCTGATACATCCCAGATTGTTATTTTTTCCGGTTTTTCCAGATTGATTATCAATTTCCTTGCAGGTGATTTGAAATGTAGTTTTGTGATTTCTTTTCTCGTTTCATAAATTGTGGATACTTTTATTGAGAATGATAATTCCTTTCTTGTTGTATTGTAGAACCAGTCTGTTGCTTTGATTATCAAATTGTAGTTGCCTGTATCTTTTGGTGCGGTTAGACCGAGTGGTAGTGAATCTTTAGCAAAGTTCAATGGCTCACTTATTATGGTATCAATCAATGTATCTGCTTCTTTCTTTATCAATTTTATTTCGAGTTTTCTGGGCTTTCCCTGCCAGCCCTGATTTTCATAGCCGGTGGAATCGCTTAGCAAGTAAACCAAGTAGCTAAGTGTGTCATAGCTTTGATTGGGTTGAGGTTTAAAAATGGTTAGGTTCGGTGGTAAGGTGTCTGAAGGGTTGTTTATGCAGACTACGTACCGAACAGCGGGAGCTGTTGTTTGATGAATGTAGCCGGCAGCAACTATTCTTGCTTGGTCAGGAGAAATATTAAAGGTGTAGAAGTCAACATAAGCTAGGTTGCTTATCCAGTCAGGATAAATAAAGCATTCCCAGATTAGATTGCCGAGAGTGTCTGTCTTTGCTATGTAACCTGAATCACCGCAGACACCGCATACATAGAGAAAATTAGCTGACCTGCTTTGAGGTGGGCCTACTCTGCGTACTGCTTGAAGTCCAGGCCACTTGCCGCTTGCTGTCTGAACAAATAATCCTTTAACTTCTCCTGTCTGGAGATTTACTTCGAAGAAGCTCGGAAGTGGTGGTGCTCTTCCTATATAACCCTTTCCATTCCATATATTGAGATTACCATCAGCTGTTCCAATATATGACCAGACCCAATACCATTCTACTTGGCCTTCAGGATTCCACTTAATTATTCTTGGATAAGGATTCCCTTCAAAGTCATCAACAGTTCCTGTAACGTAGATGTTATTACTCTTATCACATGCTACACTCCAGACAAAATCATTAGGCCATAGGGAATCTGTACCACATTCTCCATAAGTTACTGTGTCACCCCAAATGATGTTACCATCTTCATCTAAACAATAAACTACCCACATTTTAAAGCCGTCTATTAGAGCATTGCCAGCAACAATTATCCTGCCTAGATTATCAGCTGCTATAGCTTTACCCCTAGCTGAGTCAGCATAAGTTTTAGTCCATAGCGAGTCAAGATTGGGAGATAGCTTAGTTAGGATTAGAGGAGTATCATCATAAGAGTCTCCAAGCAGGAAGTGATTTTTGCTTGGAGTTCTGCAGAAACCCATTCCAGCACTTGATCCCCAATGAATAAGCTTCCTTTGGACTTTAGATCCATCAGCTAAGTATATTTTTACAGCTATTACTGGTTCTCTAGCTACTATACCACCGCCACCACCACCAGCAAAAACGGTGTCATTTTCTATGTAGAGTTTAGGTTTGAATGTTCCGTAGGTTGTTCCTGGAATTAGGGTATCTTCCCAGAGGATTTGAGG